>NZ_JBBMQL010000001.1:0-629811 GCF_038900015.1 Sulfitobacter sp. AS92 | reverse complement strand
ATGGTGATGCCACGTGCCTTTTCTTCGGGCGCGCCGTCGATCTGGTCATACGCTTGGAAGTCACCGAAGTATTTGGTGATCGCCGCGGTCAGCGTGGTTTTACCGTGGTCAACGTGGCCGATTGTGCCGATGTTGACGTGTGGCTTGTTACGTTCAAACTTTGCCTTTGCCATGGTGGCGCCCTTTTATTTGAGGGGACCCAACGGGGACCCGAACCCTATCTGGCGGGCGATGTATTGGGTCTGGGCGGTAAAATCAAGCGGGACTTGCACCTTGGGGTCACTTAAAGCTTGCCCTCCCTGATCCTCGAACGATCTCCGGCGCCGAGGCTAAGGTTATTTGTCCTCTGGCTCAGAGGCCGAAGCCACTGCCACACCGCCGTTGAACCAGCCCTGCTCGCGGTTTTGCTTCACAAGGTAGTTCTCAATCGACTTGGCCGCATTCTGGCTGAGGTTCTTTAGCTGCTCTTCGGCAGATTTTGTATAGCCCGACCCGACGACTGGCCCTTGATCGAAGGATTCGAACACAGTGATCTGATGTGGCTCGGAGTTCAGTTTTTTGTTCTTGGCGTCGTCCCAAACGGTCAGATTAAGGATCAGAATGGATTTGGGCGCAAAGACCAGTGGGATGCCTGGCTGGGCCAACACATAGCCTTCGACGCTAATCCCGAAATGATAGAACCGATCCCCATCATAGCGGTCAAACCGCTCGGCGGTGGCGGCCTGAACGGCAGCGGCTAGTTCATCCTTGCTGACCTCACGGCTCAGCGGGCCTTTTTGCGCCTTGGGGGCCACGACTATATTGTGGTGCAGGTTAAAATCGCCGAGCGGGGTCGGCGCGTCGCCTAAATCGGATGCGCCATTGCAGGCAGCCAGCGTCGCAACAGTCATCAGCACGGCAAGAACACGGATCATCGGCACATCCCTCGGGGCGTTAATATTGGCAAAGGGGTAGCTGATGGCCAAAGGCGGCGCAATCATTTGCCGCAGTTGCGTCCGTGTCGCCCTGCCCTATCTTGGTAAGGAGTGAGGACATCATCATGACCCAGCCGCCCCCCCTGCCCGTGCACGTGCCCCTTGTCACCGAACCCGTTGGTCTGTTTGGTAGCCTTCAAATGGCCCGGCGCAACGTGCTGAGCATCATTCCCAAGATCGCCACCACGCAGCCCATGGTGTCGGGCAAGACCGGCAAACGCTGGCATATGGTGATGGACCCGGATGCGATACGGCACGTCTTATTAGATCGGCTAGAGGACTACCCCAAATCAGATGTAACCAAGAACCTGCTGCGCCCGGCCATTGGCGACTCTCTCTTCATTGCGGAAGGCGCGCACTGGCGCTGGCAACGCCGCGCGGCGGCCCCGGTGTTTTCGCAGCGCAATGTGCGCAACCTCGCCCCCGTGATGACAGATGCCGCCGCCCGCGCCGCTGACCGGATTGCGGCCGCAGGGCCGCGCGCGGTCAATATGCTGGAGGAGATGGTCACCACCACCTTTGACGTGATCGGTGATGTGACCTTTTCCGGCGATGGCACCTTTGACCGCGACAAGGTGCATGGGGCGATTGACGATTATATCGCCGAAGCTGGCAAGATTAGCCTGTTCGACATCTTGGGCCTTCCCGATTGGCTGCCGCGTCCGGGGCGGATGATGTCCGGCCAAGCGCTCAAACAGATGAAGGCCATGGCCGACAGTGCCATCGAGGCCCGCGTCGCGCGCGGCCATAAGGGCACGCCCGACCTTCTGGATTTGCTGCTCGAAGGCGTTGACCCCAAGACCAAGCGCCAGATGAACACCGCCGAGCTGCGCGACAATCTCTTAACCTTCATCGTCGCGGGGCATGAGACAACGGCACTGACGCTGGCGTGGTCGATGTACCTCATGGGGTTCGATCAACAGATGCAGGTCCGCGCCCGCGCTGAGGTGCAATCGGTCCTCGGCGATCGGCCCTGCACTGGTGAAGACGTAGATGACCTGCCGTTGGTGCGCATGATCGTCGATGAGGCGCTACGTCTCTACCCCGCTGCCGGGATCATCTCGCGCACCGCACAAAAGCACGACACGCTCTGCGACCGCGAAATTCGACCCGGCGACACCGTGATCATCCCGATCTACGCGCTCGGCCGCAATGAATTGCTCTGGGACGATCCCGACGCCTTCCGCCCCGAACGATTTGCAGACCGTAAGGCGATTGACCGCTATGCCTATCTGCCCTTTGGCGATGGACCGCGCATTTGCATCGGGGCCAGTTTCGCGCTGCAAGAGGCGGTGATCATCTTGGCCACGCTGCTCGGGCGGTTCAAGTTCACCCCCGTACCCGGCAAAGACCCAAAGCCGGTGATGATCCTGACCCTGCGGCCCGAAGGCGGCGTGTGGATGACGGCAGAGCCGCTGAACTGACCCCACTGCAAAGCGGGGCCAGCGGGATCAGTTGAATTTATTGTCGCGCGGGAAGCCACGCGGCGCCATGCGACCGGAACTCGCGCGTTTGCCGGTCCATTCGGCCAGATCGACCTCGGTGCGCGTGCGCCCCGCGGGGTCTTGCCAGCTTAGGCCCGCGTCGCGCGTAAAGGTGGTGGCATCCGACAGCCCGCCATCTTTGTATTTCTGCAACCGCACGCCCTTGCCGCGCCCCATTTCGGGCAGCTCATCAAGACCAAAGACCAGCACTTTGCGGTTCTCGCCCACGGTCGCCACGCTATCACCTGACACAGGATGACAGACGAGCGCCGCGACACCTTCGCCGCGCACGTTCAACACCTGCTTGCCGCTGCGGGTCTGCGCCACGACTTCATCTTCGGGCACGACGAAACCATCGCCAGCGGAGGACGCCACCAGCAGCTTGCGCCCCGGCTGATGAATAAACAGCGACACGATCTGCACCTCGTTGGGCAAATCGACCATCAACCGCAGCGGCTCCCCCATGCCCCGCCCACCGGGCAGGTTGGCGGCGGAAACGGTGTAGAAACGACCGTTCGAGCCAAAGACCAGCAAGCGGTCCGTCGTCTCAGCATGGAAGATAAAACGCGGGCCGTCGCCATCCTTGAACTTCAACTCGCGGTTCAGGTCGATATGACCCGTCATGGCGCGAATCCAGCCCATCTGCGAGCAGACCACCGTGATCGGCTCGCGGTCGATCATTGCTTCGATCGGGACGTCCTCAACCTCGCCCGCCGTCTCAAAGGTACTGAGACGTTGGCCGCGTTTGACCCCGTCAATCACCCAGTCCTTGCCAAACTGCTTTTTCGTCGCGCGCAGTTGGTCGGCGATGGTGGTCCATTGCAGGTCTTCATTGTCGAGCAGGTCTTCTAGCCCCGCGCGTTCCGACATCAATGTGTCACGCTCTTTCACCAGCGCATCTTCTTCCAACCGCCGCAAAGACCGCAGACGCATGTTAAGAATCGCTTCGGCCTGCACATCCGAAAGACCGTTTTCCCGGCCCGCATAGCTGTGCGGCACGGCGCGGGTGTCACCGCTCTCAGTCAGCACACCAGTTGCCTGCGCTTCAGCGTCGGCAATCACCGCCAGCTTGGACACATCGACACCCGCGAGCGGCGAGATATAGGCAGCTTCATCCATCGCGCGGGCCAGCGTGTCTTGATGCACCCGGCTCCAGTCCTCATACATCAAGGCGGCTTTGGGGTCATCGTCATAGCGGATGATCTCGATCACCCGGTCGAGGTTCAGGAAGGCCGTAATCAGGCCCTGCAACACCTCAAGCCGATGGTCGATCTTGTCCATCCGGTGCCGCGAACGACGCTGAAGCACCTCGCGCCGGTGATCAAGGAAGGCGCGCAGCACTTCTTTCAACGAACAAACCTTAGGCGTCTGCCCATCAATCAGCACGTTCATATTGAGCGAGAACCGCACTTCCAAATCGGAGTTGCGGAACAGCATCCCCATCAGCACCGCGGGATCGACGTTTTTCGAGCGTGGCTCGATGATCATCCGCACGTCTTCGGCAGATTCGTCGCGCACATCGGCGAGGATCGGTATCTTCTTGGCTTGAATCAGTTCGGCGATCTTTTCGATCAGCTTGGATTTCTGAACCTGATAGGGGATTTCGGTCACGACAATCTGCCACGCACCGCGGCCAAGGTCTTCGACCTCCCAACGGCAGCGCAAACGGAACGAGCCGCGACCCGTCCGGTAGGCATTGGCGATATTCTCAGGCGGCTCGACAATCACGCCCCCGGTGGGGAAGTCAGGGCCGGGCACATAATTCAGCAGTGTCTCATCACGCGCATCGGGGGTCTTGATCAGGTGAATGCAAGCGTCGCAAAGTTCGGCAATGTTATGCGGCGGGATGTTGGTGGCCATGCCGACAGCAATCCCCGACGAGCCGTTGGCCAGAAGGTTGGGGAACTGCGCGGGCAGCACGACAGGTTCGGTCAGTGTGCCGTCATAATTTTCACGATAATCGACAGCGTTTTCATTCAGCCCCTCCAGCATCGCCTCAGCGACCGCTGTCATCCGCGCTTCGGTATAGCGCGAGGCAGCGGGATTATCGCCGTCGATGTTGCCAAAGTTACCCTGACCGTCGACCAGCGGATAACGGACGTTGAAGTCCTGCGCCAAACGCGCCATCGCATCATAAATCGCGGCATCGCCATGCGGGTGATAGTTCCCCATGACATCGCCCGAAATCTTTGCCGATTTACGAAAGCCACCCGTTGAGGACAGACGCAGCTCGCGCATGGCAAAAAGAATGCGGCGGTGGACTGGTTTCAATCCGTCGCGCGCATCCGGCAAGGCACGGTGCATGATCGTGGACAGCGCATAGGTCAGATACCGCTCACCCAAGGCGCGGCGCAGCGGCTCGGACAGGTCATTCGGATCAAGTTCTGGGGGTGTGGTTGTGTCTGACATGACGGGTCTTTTAGCCAACCGCGGCAGGGCGGGCAAGCGACAGATTGTTCAGAATCGGCCAGAGAAATTCGCCGTTGTCACGGTTTCAAGTCAGAAAGTAGCAATACTTTTTCTCTATGCGAATTCTTGCCAATTGGATTTGAACCATTCGCGAAGTTCCGCGTTGGTCTCTCAACAGAGACATGGTTTTTACAAGGACAGGGAACAGCACAATGAAACGTTTCATCTTTTTGACATTTGGTTTCATGGGCTGGGCTTTCTATGAGATGAGCGGCGGGGCAGATTTTGTACCTGCTGGCCCACAGATGGCGAGCGCTGAAGCCACAGGTTCGGGCCTAATCGCCAGCGCAAATGCCGCGACACCTTCCTCCAGCTTGGTTACCGCTGCTGTCGCCAATGCAGCACGCAAGTCGGAAACCTCAGCAACCCCCTTTGCACGAAAAGCGCAAGCGCCTGAGGCCGTCGCAACCCGTGTAGCGCTGAACCTCACTACTTTGAGCGACCTGCCTCAGGCCAACAACTCGATGGTGCAAAAGGCCGTTGCTACGTCGGACGACCGCGCCGGTGCTAAAGTTGTGAAGGCCAAAGTGGTTAACACTACGCCGATGGTTCAAAACGCATCCTATTCGGTCACAACTGCAAATGCGCCTGTAGTTGTTCCGAGCCTGATCAATTCCAACGATAACAGCGCAACTTATGTAAGCACCACGCAGACTGACATTCGCAAGGTGAACGGCACACGCGTCAATGTTCGCGGTGGTCCCGGTACCGATTTCGGTGTCGTCGGCAAGCTGGGCGAAGGTGACGCTGTTGAAGTTGTTGAAGACAATGGCGCAGGCTGGGTGCGGTTCCGCAGCGTAGACGGCGCAGAATCCGGTTGGATGGCTGACTTCCTGCTCAGCAACGGCTAACTTGCCAATCCTATAGCATCGCGCGATGAAGGGCCTTTCAATTGAAGGGCCCTTTGCATGTCTGCGACCCGTTCCATCCTTATCACCGGCTGTTCCAGCGGTATCGGCTATGCTGCTGCGCATGGCATGCGCGCGCGGGGTTGGCGGGTCTTTGCGGCCTGCCGCCAACAGGAAGATTGCGACCGTCTGGCCGCCGAAGGCTTTGACGCGCCGCGGTTGGATTACGCCGACGAGACCAGCATCCAATCTGCCCTAGCACATGTGCTCAAACAGACCGGCGGCACATTGGATGCGGTATTCAACAACGGCGCTCATGCCACGCCCGGTTTGGTCGAAGACCTCCCCACCGATGCACTGCGCGAAATTTTCGAAGCCAATTTCTTTGGTTGGCACAGCCTAACCCGCGCGGTCATCCCGGTGATGCGTGCACAGAAGCATGGGCGGATCGTGCAGTGTTCTTCGGTGTTAGGCATGGTCGCTATGCCATGGCGCGGCGCCTATAACTCCACGAAATTCGCGCTCGAAGGCCTGACGGACACGCTCCGGCTTGAGATGCGCGGCACCGGGGTCGAACTGATCTTGATTGAACCCGGCCCCGTCACCTCCAAACTGCGGACAAAAGCAATTCCACGCTTCGAGCGTTGGATCGACTGGAAAAACAGCCCTCGCGCGGCGGAGTATGAGGCCACCATGCGCCCCCGGCTCTATGATGACAGCGGTAAGAAGGACCGGTTTGAGCTGCCCCCCGAAGCGGTGGTCGAAAAACTGGCCCATGCCGTCGAATCCCCCCGGCCCCGCCCGCGCTATTTCGTCACAACACCCACTCACATCGCCGGTGTTTTACGGCGTATCCTGCCGACGCGTGCCTTGGACTGGGTCACAAGCCGTTAATTTTGGTTGCGCGACTGCACCGCGCCGCTACATCTCGGGGCAACGAAAGGACAACCCATGCCAAATGATCCGTTTTTCGTGATCGTCCTGCTTTCCGTCGTGGCGGTTGCCGTTGTGCTTATGATGGGCCTCGGTGGATTTGCCACGGGGGGCAAATTCAACAAGCGCAACGCCAACAAACTGATGCGTTGGCGGATCATCGCCCAGTTTATCGCCGTGCTGCTGATTTTGGCCTATGTATACTTCCGAGGGGGGACGATCTGATGGTTGTGCTTAACAAAATCTACACCCGTACCGGCGACAAGGGCACTACAGCGCTTGGCAATGGTGATCGCGTGGCCAAACACGATGCTCGGGTTGAGGCCTATGGCACTTCCGACGAATTGAACTGCTTTGTCGGCGTGGCGCGTCTTGAGGCGACCAAAGACACGGACGACGCATTAGCGCGCATCCAGAATGATTTGTTCGACCTCGGCGCTGACCTCTGCCGCCCCGACATGGAGGCCGACCGCGATGCGGAGTACCCGCCCTTGCGTGTCACTCAAGAACAGGTTGACCGACTAGAACGCGAAATCGACGTGATGAACGCCGAGTTGGACCCGCTGCGCAGCTTCATCTTGCCCGGTGGCCGCGCGCTGGCGGCGCATCTGCATGTCTGCCGGACCGTGGCACGCCGCGCCGAACGGCTCGCGGTGCTGCTGTCAGAACAGACCACGATCAACCCCGCCACGGTCACCTACCTGAACCGTCTCAGCGACTGGTTCTTCGTCGCCGCGCGTATGGCCAACAACGCGGGCAAGGAAGACGTGCTCTGGGTGCCGGGTGCGAACCGCTGAAAAATTAGCGCTAACGGGGGAAAAACCGGGAAAACGCCGCGTTCAAAACTACTGAACTGCCGATTTTGGCCTGTTTTGATCCGATCCGCTTCGTTACACCCGTCTGGAGAATTAGGGAGACCGGGCCAACCAGCCCGTGTCACAAACTGAGGAGAGAGACCGCTCATGAAGGTACTGGTGCCTGTCAAACGCGTGATCGACTATAACGTGAAAGTTCGTGTCAAAGCGGACGGATCGGGTGTTGATCTCGCCAATGTGAAAATGTCGATGAACCCCTTCGACGAAATCGCCGTCGAACAGGCGATTCGTCTGAAAGAAGCCGGTCAGGTCGAGGAAATCGTCGCCGTCTCCATCGGTGTGAAGCAAGCGCAGGAAACACTGCGCACGGCGCTCGCCATGGGTGCCGACCGCGCGATCCTCGTTGTGGCGTCTGATGATGTCCATAAAGACATCGAGCCGCTGGCCGTGGCCAAAATCTTGAAAGCGATTGTTGACGAAGAACAGCCGGGCCTCGTGCTCTGCGGCAAACAGGCGATCGACAACGATATGAACGCCACTGGCCAGATGCTTTCGGCACTGATGGGCTGGTCTCAGGCGACCTTCGCCTCGGAGGTCACCATTGAAGGCGACAAGGCGAAAGTCACCCGCGAAGTCGACGGCGGCCTGCAGACCATCGAGGTCACCATGCCGACAGTCGTCACTGTGGACCTGCGCCTCAATGAGCCGCGCTATGCTTCGCTCCCGAACATCATGAAGGCCAAGAAAAAGCCGTTGGATGAAAAGACTGCCGAAGACTACGGCGTCGATGTCTCCAACCGCTTGGAAATCGTCAAAACCGTTGAGCCTGCTGAGCGTGCCGCTGGCATCAAGGTCGGTTCGGTTGACGAGCTTGTGGCGAAACTCAAAGAAGCGGGGGCTGTGTAATGGCTGTTCTTCTGATTGCCGAAATTTCCGATGGCGAATTGTCCATGGACGCGACTGCCAAGGCGGTAACCGCAGCCAAGGAACTGGGTGAAGTCACCGTTCTGGCCGCAGGCAGCTCTGCTGCAGCGGCGGGCGAAGCGGCCTCCAAGATCGATGGCGTTTCCAAGGTGCTGGTCGCCGAAGACCCGATGCTGGGCCACCGTTTGGCCGAAGCCACCGCCGCGCTGATCGTGTCGCTGGCTGCTAACTACGACCACATTGTTGCACCTGCCACGACCGACGCGAAGAACGTGATGCCCCGTGTCGCGGCTCTCTTGGATGTCATGGTGATCTCCGATGCTTCCGGTGTGGTCGATGCCGATACGTTCGAGCGCCCGATCTATGCCGGTAACGCAATCCAGACCGTAAAATCCAACGACGCCAAAAAGGTCATTACCTTCCGCACATCGACATTCGATGCCGCCGGTGAAGGCGGGTCCGCCAGTGTCGAGACCATCTCGGCTGTCGAAAATCCCGGCCTGTCCACTTGGGTCGAAGACAAGGTTGCCGAATCCGACCGCCCCGAGCTGACAAGCGCGGGCGTCGTGGTCTCCGGTGGTCGTGGTGTTGGCTCCGAAGAAGACTTTGCGCTGATCGAGAAGCTGGCCGACAAACTGGGTGCCGCCGTTGGTGCCTCACGCGCCGCGGTCGATTCGGGCTATGCGCCGAACGACTGGCAGGTTGGTCAGACCGGTAAAGTTGTCGCACCCGATCTCTATATCGCGGTTGGCATTTCGGGTGCGATCCAGCACCTTGCCGGGATGAAGGACTCCAAGATCATCGTCGCGATCAACAAAGACGAAGAATCGCCGATCTTCCAAGTTGCCGATTACGGGCTGGTCGCCGATCTCTTTGACGCGGTGCCTGAACTGATCGAAAAGCTGTAAAGCTCTTCACGTGAAACATCAAAGGCCCGCCAGTATTGGCGGGCCTTTTTCATTGTGTATAGGCTTTTCGTCGCGCGGCTTAGCACATGCTTTGAAGCGCATCGGCCAATGCGGCAGCGGCATTGGCATGGGCCATAGGGCCCAGCATTTCAGACGCGGCCTGCGTCTCAAGATCGCTTACCACCATACCGGCGACTGGCCCAGCTGAAGGATCTCTGGGAGAGACGACTTCAACCTTGGCGGTCGCATGAAGGGCCACCGATTCCAGCATTTCACGGGTCACGAAGAGCGGATCATAGCCAAGCTCCCCCACCGGCTGATCGGCTGCGGTCACGGGCGGTCGATCCGCCAGCCAAAGCAACAGTGTTCGCCCCTGTATCTGGCCCAACATCAGCCGCATCCGCGCCAGCCATGCCTGCTGCAATTCAGTGCGAACCGCTTCAAACCGCTCAGGCGAGACCTGCATGAGATGAGTCAGCATGTGACGATTAAAATGAAACTCCGAAAAATCCACTTCGCGGAAGATTGTCTGCAAAAGAGAAGAAGCGCCAACAAAGCGGTCATTCCGGCGCCGATGAACTGAATAGAAACGATTGGTCATATTCTGCGCACCCATGACCTGTACCACCGTTACATCCGCCTGCGATGCGGCCTGCGCGACGAAGGGGTCATGCGCAAAAGCATCAATCCCGGCGTTAGGAAAGCCAAAGTTTACGCAAGTCTTACCAATCTCTGCCTCAACCCGCGCCGGAAAAGGCTGCTCAATGAATTTGCCATAGGTTTCTGTACCGCCAAGAAAGGCAATATAGGGCTCTTCCAACCTGCGGCGGGGGCCGCGAAACATCAGCTTTGAGGTGCCATAGCGACATGGCAGATAATCGAGAGGCTTCGGCCCCAGTGCATCATAGGTCATAAACCCACCTTTCTTGTTCACCCAGGGCCAGATTGCACAGCAGGAACTGCGATTCTCTTAACGGTCAAATTTGCCGATATATTTCGCAAACAGCTGCCCTTGCGGCACCCCCGCCACGCGCCCTATTGTGCGCCGAACATAAGCAAAGGACAGGCCATGGACATCCAGACAATCGGTATCGTGGGCGCAGGGCAAATGGGCAACGGGATTGCCCATGTCATGGCGCTGGCAGGCTATGATGTGCTGCTCAACGATGTCAGCGCCGATGCGCTGGCCAAGGCCATGAAAATCGTCACTGGCAATTTGGACCGCCAAGTGAGCCGCGAAAAAATCTCCGCTGCCGATCGTGATGCCGCCGTGGCACGCATCACTACGACGCAGACGTTGAGCGATCTGGGGCAAACCGACCTCGTCATCGAAGCGGCCACCGAGCGGGAGACTGTGAAACAGGCGATCTTTGAAGACCTCATTCCACACCTGAAGCCGACGACGATTCTCACGTCCAACACATCGTCAATTTCCATCACTCGATTGGCCAGCCGTACCGACCGGCCGGAAAAATTCATGGGTTTCCATTTCATGAACCCGGTGCCCGTGATGCAATTGGTCGAATTGATCCGTGGCATCGCCACAGACCGCGAGACCTATGATGCCTGCAAGGCCGTGGTTGACCGGCTGGGCAAAACCGCCGCTTCAGCCGAAGACTTTCCCGCGTTCATCGTCAACCGGATCCTCATGCCGATGATCAACGAGGCGGTCTATACCCTCTATGAAGGGGTCGGCAATGTAGAGTCGATCGACAGTTCAATGAAGCTGGGGGCCAACCATCCGATGGGACCGCTGGAGCTGGCCGATTTCATCGGCCTGGACACCTGTCTCGCGATCATGAACGTGCTGCATGATGGGTTGGCGGATACCAAGTATCGCCCCTGCCCGCTGTTGACCAAATATGTCGAAGCCGGTTGGCTGGGCCGCAAAACGCAGCGCGGGTTCTATGATTACCGTGGGGAACAGCCGGTGCCGACACGCTAAATGGCGGCCTCGTTGGGGGCGCTGCCCCCATCGCACCAAAGGTGCGATTCCCCCGCGGGTATTTATAAAAGGATGAAAATCAGTCGGTGAGCGCCAGAGTGTGAGCGCGCAGCCACGCCATAAAGCCGCGCGGGTCATCCGCCCAGCGGTCGATCTCTTGCTGGCTGAGAGGATGGCCGACGATTGGCCCTTGGGGCTTATCGCAGGCATGTGCGATTTCATGTAGCAAAAGGCCTTGGCGCAGCATTGGGCTGATCTGGTTGGCGATCTGATAGGCACGACTGTTCTGGCCGGGGAAGCGCATTGGCACCACCTGGGCGCCGGAGCGGCGGATCATTTTGGCGGTAAAGACGTTCCATTCAGCCTCAACCGCAGGGCCCCACCAACTCTCAGATGAGGCGACCACACCTGAAGGGAAAAGCGCAACCACGCCGCCATCCTTAAGGTGGGCCATGGCCTTGGCGCGCATCTCCACGCCTTTGCGCTGCGCATCAGGATCATGAGGGAACGGCACCGGGATCATGTAGCTGCCTGCCACCTCGTCGATCGAGGTAAGCAGCGACCGGGTAAGAATCCGATAATCGGGGCGGACACGACCGATAAGATCGGCAAAAATCATACCGTCGACCATGCCATGCGGGTGGTTCGCGACCACCACCACCGGCCCGTCTTTGGGGATGCGGTCAAGTTGTTGCTGAGGGGTGGTGAGATTGATTCCCATGGTATCGAGAGCGGCACGCCAAAAGGCTTGGCCAGAGGGGGTGCCGCGCTGCTCGAACTTACGGATCAGCCGAAGGATTTTCAGCTTTCCGGTGAAAAGCTCCATTGCCGAAATGGTCCGCGCTTTCCACGGATCATCAAAGGTTGAGGCATAGGAGAGGCTGCGGCGGTCGTATTTGGTGAATGTCACCGTACCGTCGCCCGTCTGGGCCTTTTGGGCATTCTGGGCCGCCATCTTTTGCGCGTCGTCCATGCAGTTGGAGGATCCTTTTTCCCGCCTCAGGCGGCTAGTATCCCTCGCCGAACTTATCCGCCACGAGGGCAGTCAAAGCGTCGGCCAAGGCCTCGGCATCGGGGCCGGAGGTTTGAACGTCAATTGAAGTGCCCCGCGAAGCGCCAAGCATCAGCAACCCCATGATACTGTCACCCGAGGCCGACATGGCATCTTTGCTGACTTCGGCGCGGGCGTCGAATGCCTCCACCACCTCTACCAATTTGGCGGAGGCGCGCGCGTGCAAGCCTTTTTCATTTACGATCTTAAGAGAAAATTCGGGCATGACGTCTGGGGGCCTTCTAACCTGCGCTGACATTCTGGCTGTCGATGTACTTCTTACCAGCTTCGAGCGCCGCACGCACGGCATCGGGGACATCCATTTGCCGCGATTTAGCGAGCTTGATCAACATTGGCAGGTTCGCGCCATAAATGATCCGACGGTTTTCCGGGCGGCAGGCCAAGAGGCTTAGATTTGACGGCGATCCGCCGAAGAGGTCGGTAACAACCACGACACCTGCGCCTTGATCCACCTCATTGGCGGCGGTGCAGATCTCACGCTCCTTGTCGGCGCGGTCATGATCGGGCTCAATGGCGATGGCACGAACGCCGAACTGGGACCCCACGACATGTTCGATCGCCGCAAGATATTCTTGCGCCAGCCCCCCATGTGCGACGATGACGATCCCAATCACAGCTTGTTTCCTTCACGATGCTGGCGGTCTAGCTCACGGTGCCTAATTGACACTTGCCAGCCCTGCTCTGCAAGGCGCAAAGCGTGGTCTTCCGCCATAGAAACCGAGCGGTGTTGCCCGCCGGTGCAGCCGAAGGCGATGGAAATATGCGATTTGCCTTCTTCACGGTAGGCGGGGAGCAGCAGCAAGCTCAGATCGAGCACTTTGCCGGCGAAGTCCGTGTAACGCTTATCGCCTGCCACATGGGCCGCGACGGCCGCATCCCGACCGTCGCCGTTGCGCAGTTCGGGCACCCAATAGGGGTTTCGTAGGAAGCGGCAGTCATGCACTACGTCGACGCCGCGCGGCAGGCCGCGTTTATAGGAAAAGCTTTGCACCGACACCGTGAGATGGCGCTGTCCGCCGGGGGCAAACCACTGCTCGACTTCGGCACGCAGCTCGTGGACGTTGAGCGTTGTCGTGTCGATCAGCACATCGGCACGGGCGCGGATCGGATGCAGCAGCTCCTGCTCACGGGCGATACCGTCGGCCGGGCGATCAGCGGGCGCCAACGGGTGGCGGCGACGAGTCTCTGAAAAGCGCTGCAGCAGCACATCGGGCGCGCAGTCTAGGTAAAGCAGTTCCGCGCTCCACCCCGGTTCCGCAGAAAGTCGGCCCATCAACTCAAGCACACCCTCGGTTGAGAAATCGCGGTTTCGCGGGTCGATACCAAGGGCGATTGATTGCGCATCGCCAGGTCGGTCCAGCAGTGCTGGAAGCAGTCGCAGTGGTAAGTTGTCGATTGCCTCAAACCCTGCGTCTTCCAACACGTTGAGCGCAGAGGAGCGGCCGGCGCCCGATGGGCCGGTGACAAGGACCAAGCGCCGGGGCGCGCGGTCTGTTGATGACGTTTGACTGATCAATTCGGTTCTTTCACACCTGATATATACAGATGAATTGCTGCCGGGAAATGAGCGCTATCGCATTTGTGAAAACAGGGCAATGTGACACCCTGTACCTGATGTGAATGGCGCTCCGGAAGGCGCTGGATTTCGGTGTGGGCTAGATCAACGACTAGGACCAAGGGCACCGGACCGTGATCCTCAAGCCGTAGAATTCCAACATACCGCGCCTCAATAAGCCCACGAATATTTTCGGGAACGCTCGCGATCACCTCGTCCTCACTGCGGATTACATCGGTGCGGTCATCCGCCACCAACTTGGCGCCGAGAGCAATCAGTTGCAACGCGAGCGCGGATTTACCGGCTCCTGATGGGCCAAGGATCAGCACCCCACGCCCGTCGATGGCGACACAACTGGCATGCAGATTGTCGGGTTTGATAGTCATTTCTCGGCCTCAAGCCGCTTAGGTCGGCAGACCCACAACAAAACGAGCGCCGAGTGGCTCTGAGGTAATGTCAGCCTCAGTCGGGCGGATGTTCTCGGCCCAAATTACGCCGCCATGGGCCTCAACAATCTGCTTGGAAATTGCGAGGCCAAGACCGGAATTATTGCCGAAATGCTCTTCGGGGCGTTGCGAATAGAACCGTTTGAAGATTTTGCCAAGCGCTTGCTCGGGGATGCCGGGGCCGGTGTCTTCGACCACGATCAGCACACGGTTGGCGCGTTTACGTGCCCAAACGCGGATCGCATCGCCGTCTTCGCAAAAGGAAATCGCGTTGGTGATGAGGTTCACAAAAACCTGTGCCAAACGCGCCTCAAGCCCATGCACGGTGATCGGCGCGGCGGGCAGATCGGTGATGAAATCGATGCCCTTAGATTTCGCATCTTCTCCCAGATACTGGCCAAGGTTGCCAAGCATTTGCAGCAGATCGAAGGGTTCTTCCTCTTCTTTAACCAGCTCTGAATCGAGCCGAGAGGCGTTGGAAATATCGCTTACCAGCCGGTCAAGCCGGCGCACGTCATGTTCGATGACATCAAGCAGTTTTTCCCGCTGATCATCGCGTTTTACCAACCTTAGGGTGCCCACGGCGGAACGCAGTGATGCCAGCGGATTCTTGATCTCATGTGCCACGTCGGCGGCGAATTGTTCGTTGCCATCAATACGGTTGTAGAGTGCCGATACCATCCCGCGGAGTGCACCGGAGAGGCGACCAATTTCATCGGGACGTGCGGTCAGATCGGGGATGCGGATACGGCCGGGGTTCATCTTGCGTGCGTCTTTGTCGCGGCCCAGTTCGGCAGCCGCCGAAAGGTCAGCCAGTGGGTTGGCGATTGTCGACGCCAGCACAAGGCTAAGCCCGATGGAAACCAATGTCGCGATGACAAACATCTGCAATACGCGCTCACGTTCGCTGCGCACCAGACGGTCAATCTCTCCCGCGGCGCTGGCCACGGCGACCACGCCGACTGGGGTGTCGCCCTGCATGATTGGCGTGACCACACTGAACAATGTGCCGCCTTCTATATCAAGGGTACCTTCAAAGCGGGTGCCTCCTGTGACACTGGCCCCGACAATACTGCGCAACTGCTCTTCGAGCGGGGGGGCAGAGGCGACTTCATTAGTATTAAAGGGGGCCGAGACGCGGTCCCAGAGCCAGTTCAACCCGTCATTGAGCAGCGTCCGCTCCCCAGCTTCGGAAGCTGCAAGCGCTTCGGCCACGGTGAGGCTGCCCGCTGTGCGCGCAACAAGCGTTTCCGCCGGGTCATAGACGAAGACTTCGATGCCGCCGCGTAGGTCCAGCCCGTTAAGTGTGGCCACCACATCAACACCATCGCCAGTGGTCAGGTTCACCGGCGCGCCCACGGGAAGCTGCGCTTCGATCACATTGGCGATCAGTTCAGTTTCTGAAACCAACGCCGCCGCACGTTGCAGCGCCAGACTGTCACGCGAGGAGTTGAGGTACAAAATGCCCGCGACCAACACGCTGAGCGCGATAAGGTTGAAAGTTATAATCTTGCGCGTCAGCGGCGAAGCCCGCAGCGAGAACAGCCCCCGGCGTTCTCGCTTGACCCGAATTTCACCCGGCGCGGCACTGTCGGGGGTGACCCAATCGTCCCCCAATACTACATCACCATCCCTGCCAGCAGCCATGTCGCGCACAAGCTTCCTTTCGACCCGCGTTAACTGGCGGGTTTACTCTTCGTTATATCTATAGCCGATGCCATAAAGCGTTTCGATCGCCGAAAATTCATCATCCGCGCTGCGCATCTTTTTCCGCAGACGTTTGATGTGACTGTCGATCGTGCGGTCATCCACATAGACTTGGTCGTCATAGGCCACGTCCATCAACTGGTCGCGCGACTTCACAAAACCGGGGCGCTGCGCGAGCGCTTGCAGCAGCAGGAATTCGGTCACGGTCAGGGATACGTCTTTCCCCTTCCAGCTGACCGCGTGGCGCAGCGGATCCATCCGCAATTCGCCGCGTTCCATCACTTTGGTCTCTTCAGTATCGCCAACCTCATTCGTTTCCACCGCGTCTTGGCGGCGCAGAAGGGCGCGGATACGTTCGACCAGCAAGCGCTGGCTGAAGGGTTTTTTAACGTAGTCGTCGGCGCCCATACGCAGGCCCAGAACCTCGTCAATCTCATCATCCTTGGAGGTCAAGAAAATGACCGGCATCGCGGTTTTCTGACGCAGACGTTGCAGCAGGTCCATGCCGTCCATGCGGGGCATCTTGATGTCCAGCACGGCCATATCCGGCAGTTTCTTGTTGAATGCGTCCAACGCGGCCTGGCCGTCGTTGTAGGTTTCTACTTCGAAGCCTTCAGCTTCAAGAGTCATCGAAACGGATGTCAGGATGTTCCTGTCATCGTCTACCAATGCAATCTTTGACATTGCCTGCTTCCTTATGCTGCTCAATTCGTTCTTATTTTTGGAGCCAGTGATCCCCAATATAACAGATCGAATCAATCCTTAAGTGCGAATCGTGCCTTCGTGATGCACCAATTGGGTCATAATTTGGTTAGGAATGACTAAATTGCCGCACTTTAACTTCGGTCGCATCAGCCAAAGCCCGCCCGGCAGCCACCGCATTTTGCCAGGATTCGAGCGCTTAGAAACAAAGTTTCAGATGATGGCGCTAACTATGGCAAACCTGCCTGTTCAACCTGAAAACGCCCGTGTTAAGAGGCTCTCAAGGCCCCGATGCCCAGGGCAATTGCGCCCGCTCGGACACGTTCTGCGCTGCTTACGCGCTACCACAGGAGACATCATATGACATTTGGACGGGTAAACCCGCAGTTCAGCCTCGAAGATCAACAGATCAGCGGGCTTGGCGATGTCTATTACAACCTGACCGAGCCTGCGCTGGTCGAAGCTGCGCTCAAACGCGATGAAGGCAAGCTCGGCAAGGGCGGCGCGTTCCTTGTTACCACGGGCAAGTTCACAGGCCGGTCGCCCAAGGACAAACACGTCGTTAAAACCGACAGCGTGGCCGATAGCATCTGGTGGGAAAACAACGCCGAAATGTCGGCCGAGGGTTTCGACGCGCTGTATCAAGACATGATCGCCCATATGCAGGGCAAGGACTACTTCGTCCAAGACCTCGTTGGCGGCGCCGATCCCAAACACGCGATCAATGTGCGCATGGTCACGGAACTGGCATGGCATGGGCTGTTCATCCGTACCATGCTGCGCCGCCCTGATGCCGAAGCGCTGCAAGAGTTCACCGCAGACTTCACCGTCATCAATTGCCCCAGTTTCCAGGCGGACCCTGCCAAGCACAATTGTCGCAGCGAGACCGTGATCGCGATGAATTTCGACCGCAAGATGATCCTCATCGGCGGCACCGAATACGCGGGCGAGAACAAGAAATCGGTCTTTACCCTGTTGAACTATCTGCTGCCCGAGAAAGGCATCATGCCGATGCACTGCTCGGCCAACCATGCCAACGGTAACCCGGTTGATACGGCTGTTTTCTTTGGCCTGTCGGGCACCGGTAAGACCACGCTGTCGGCCGACCCCGAACGCACGCTCATCGGTGATGATGAACACGGCTGGTCCGACAATGGCACCTTCAATTTCGAAGGGGGTTGCTATGCCAAGACTATTAACCTTAACGCCGAAGCCGAGCCGGAAATCTACGCGACGACCTCCAAATTCGGCACCGTGATCGAGAATATGGTCTTCGATCCCGACACGTTCGAGCTGGACTTCGACGACGACTCGCTCACCGCGAACATGCGTGCAGCCTACCCGCTGCACTATATCTCTAACGCGAGCGAAAAAGCCGTCGGCGGCCACCCCAAGAATATCATCATGCTGACCTGCGATGCCTTTGGTGTGCTCCCTCCGATCGCACGGCTCAGCCCGGCGCAGGCAATGTATCACTTCCTGTCGGGCTTCACCTCCAAAGTGGCAGGGACCGAGCGTGGCGTGACCGAGCCTGAGCCCACGTTTTCCACCTGTTTCGGCGCCCCTTTCATGCCGCGCCGGCCCGAAGTCTACGGCAATCTGCTGCGCGAAAAGATCGCCCAGCATGGTGCTACCTGTTGGCTAGTCAACACCGGCTGGACTGGCGGGGCCTATGGCACCGGTTCGCGGATGCCGATCAAGGCGACCCGCGCGCTCTTGTCTGCCGCGCTTGAAGGGCGTCTTGCAGATGCCGAGTTCCGCAAAGATCCGAACTTTGGCTTTGATGTCCCTATCGAGGTGAACGGCGTCGCCGACATCCTGCTCGACCCGCGTCGCACATGGGATGATCCGGAATCCTATGACCGTCAGGCAGCCAAACTGGTCAAGATGTTTTCGGACAACTTTGAGCAGTACCTGCCCTACATCGACGATGATGTGAAAGCGGCAGCGATCAGCTAAGGCTTTTTGACATAGCCGATACAGAAAGGGCCGCCTTGATGGGCGGCCCTTTTGCACGTCTGACGTTCTTCACAGCCTATCCTGTGAATGTCACCTTCGCATCCAACGGCATCTCCTGCAGGAAAGCATCATCGACCCCTTCGATATTCACGGATGTCGATCGGTCAACAGCAGCAATCAGCGCAAAGCTTTTGTCTGGATAGCGCCCGGCCATCAGCAGACGTTTGTAGGCCAATGGCACCGGGTGTCCCCCCTCCTCGCGTGGGATCTGCGTGACCACCTCATCCAGTCGCACACCATTGGTGGCCTCTACCTCGCGAAAGGGAAAGTTCAGCATATTTTCGAATTCAGGCCCGCCGGGAAACAGCTTGAGCGGCCGCCCGATGCTGCTCCGCGCGTTACTCCACCCCCACCACTGGGTATAAAACGATTTTTCGCCAACCTCGGTGCAAATCCATCCGTTTGGCGAGTCGCGATAGACGAGCACATAGGGACGCATGGCGCGGAAGGCTTCGCTTTCCAACTCTCCCCGGCTTTGCGTCCAAGCCTCAAGAGCGGCCTGCAACATCGGTGATCCACCATCCCAGATAAGCGATAGCGGCTGTTGTTTCTGGTGGAAGCACCAGCCGTTCGGCTCTTCATAGGACAGGCGCAGCATCCCATCGACATGGCGGGTCTTCCCCCCCAGCCACAGCTTACCGCGGTCCAGGATATCGCGTGCTTCTGGCAACGCCTCTTCGCCCGCCTTGGTCAGGGAATAGCGCCGATTCTCAATAGAGAAGAGCGGCGCGCCCATTGTGTCTTCCAATTGCTGGATGTGCCGCCGAACCGTTTGCCGCGTGCTCGTCATCTGGGCGACTGCATGGCTCAGGTTCAAGGTGCTTGCTAAGGTCACGAATGATCGCATCATCTCAAACAATAGGGCCGGCGCGGGCTCCTTTTGCGAGGTCTGGGGCACGGTGTCGACCGGCTCAATATCGGACATATGCTGGTTCATAGGCGAGGGATGGTACATGTATCACCCCATAAGGCAACATAATGAATCCATCTTAGGTAAATTGGTTAACGCAAATAGGCCAGATCTAGGCAATTGATCCTCAACACATTGCGCGTAACGAATATATGAAACTCAACCTGAGGTATCATACCATGTCCCATCCTGTAGACATTCACGTTGGTCGGCGACTTAAGCAGGCCCGCACCCTTCGCAAACAGTCCCAGACCGATGTGGCACGTGAACTGAAACTCTCTTTCCAACAGATCCAAAAGTATGAGATCGGCTCGAATCGTATCGCTGCCAGCCGCCTTCATGAGTTGGCCCGGATACTCGATGTCACCCCCGGCTATTTCTTTGAAGGGCTCGACGACGACGCCCCAGAAACCAAAAATGACCCCGCGCTGGATATCGTGAACGCGATTGGCTCCATCAAAGATGACGCGATAAGAGCCCGTATTCTAACGTTTATTGAAGATGTTTCGGGCGTGACTGTCTCTCGTCGAAGCTGACTGTCGCTGTTCGCCCGCCCCCGGATCAGCGGCGAGCGCGTTAAGGGAGGGAACAAGTTTCGCGGCGCGCGATGCGCACCGCAAGCGCAGCGCCATCGAGCGCCAGCATCGCGGCATCACGCCACCAGCGTTTCCGCTTTCTTCAAGTCAACAGAGACCAATTGGCTCACGCCCTGCTCCCCCATGGTGACCCCAAAGAGCCGATCCATCCGCGCCATCGTCACCGCGTGGTGTGTGATGATTAGGAATCGCGTATCGGTTTGACGGCACATCTCGTCTAGCAGGTCGCAGAACCTGGTCACATTTGCGTCATCAAGCGGCGCGTCGACCTCATCCAACACACAAATCGGTGCCGGGTTGGCCAAGAACACGGCAAAGATCAGCGCCATTGCGGTCAGGGTTTGCTCCCCGCCTGAAAGCAGGCTCAACGTGCTGAGCTTTTTGCCCGGCGGCTGGCACATGATCTCGAGCCCGGCTTCCAACGGGTCATCGCTTTCGACCATCACCAGGTTCGCTTCGCCGCCGCCAAAGAGATGGGTGAACAACATAGAGAAGTTCGCGTTCACCTGCTCAAAGGCCGTCAGCAGCCGTTCCCGCCCTTCGCGGTTAAGACCGGCAATGCCACTGCGGAATGTCTTGATCGCCTCTTCCAGATCGGCCTTTTCGGTCAACAGCGCGTCGTGCTCCTCGCGAACCTCCTTGGCGTCATCCTCAGCGCGCAGATTCACCGCTCCCAAGGAATCTCGCTGGCGTTTGTAGCGGTTCACGTCCTCTTCCAAGGTTTCGGCGCGCGGTATCTTGTCTGCTTCGATATTGAGCGCAGCGCGCAGCGCGTCAGGTGTGACTTGCCGTTCGTCCTGAATGCGCTCGGCGGCGTGCGAGACGGTCTCGCGGGCGGCGTCACTGCGGGCTTCGGCCCGCGCGCGGGCTTCGCGTGCGTCAGAGGCCTGCCGTTCAGCATCCCGTTCGGCATCTGTCGCTGCCTTCAATGCCGATTCTGCAGTAGACAACGTTTCCATCGCAAGAGCCCGACGCGCTTCGGCAGCGGCGATCGCACCAGTCAATTCTTCACGTTTGGCCGCGATCTCTGCAGGCGCGGCGCTGGCTTCGGCCAACTCGACCTCGGACGCGGTCTTGCGCTCGATCAGTTCAGCAGTCCGTTTGCCCGCCGTTTCCAAGCGATGCCGCCAATTGCTGACTTCTTTCGTCACGTCCTGCGCGCGGCGGGTGCGCGCTTCGCCTTCGCGGCGCAGTTCATCATGAGCCGAGCGACGCGACATCATGGTGATCCGCGACGCTTCGACCGTCATGCGAATGTCCTCAACCTGCGCGCGCGCCGCTGTAAGGTCGTCCAGCCCCTCGCGCGTGCGCTCGGCCTCCTGGACCTCCGCGCGGGCGGCTATCGCAGCCTCTTCGTGGCGCTTTACCGCAAGCCCAATGGATTCCAGTCGGCTCTCGGCAAGGTTTCGATCCGCTTCCGCCCGGCTCAGCGCGCGGCCAGCATCCGCAACCAGACGGTCCGCGTCGCGCCGCGCTTCGCGGGCGCGTTTATCCGCGTCTGCCTGCTCGGCCAATTGGCGTTGCAATGTTTCATGCGCAGCCCGTGCGCCATCGGCGCGCTGGCTTGCTTGCTCCAGCGCTTGCTTCAACACTTCCAATCGGTTCAACTGTTGCAAACGCAGCGCTGCAGCCGAAGGCGCGTCCTCAGCCCAGGCGCGAAAGCCGTCCCACCGCCACAGATCGCCCTCGGGCGAGACCAGCCGCTGCCCTGGCAACAACTGCGCCTGAAGCCGCGTACCCGCGTCCGGATCGACCAGCCCGATCTGGCTCATGCGGCGTTCAAGCACCTCAGGGACCGAGACATGCTGCGTCAGCGGCGTCACCCCCTCAGGCAGGGGTTGCGCCTCCAGATACCCGGGCAGTACCGACCAGCCGGACGGACCATCCGCATCAACTTCAGGGGCACGCAGATCGTCGGCCAAGGCCGCGCCGAGTGCTTTTTCGAACCCGTGTTCAACCTGCAACCGGTCGAGGATTTGCCCACCCTCCGCCGTGTCGCGCTCCACCAGCTTCGCCAGTGCCCCGGCCTCTGCCCGCAGGGCATTGGTTTCGCCTTCGGCCTCAGACCGTTCCGCGCGGGCGTCGGCTTCGCGCGATTGGGTGTCAGCGCGTGTTTCTTCTGCAGCCAAAAGGGCGGCATCGGCAGCGGCAGCGGCAGTGACAGCGGCGGCTTCGGCCTGCTGCGCCTCGGTAAAATCCACGCCTGCTTTATCGAGCGTCGCTTGGCTTTGCGCCACGGCATCGCGGGCCTTGCGGGCTTCGGCCTCTGACTTCTCCAGCGTTTTGCGGCTGTCCTGAAGCAGACGCTCCGCCGAGCTATGACGCGCGGCCAGACGGGCGACGTCCTCTGTGTGTTGGCTCAGATCCCCTTCGCGGGCCTGAAGCACCTCAGCCGCTTCACGCGCAGCCTCAGCAGCTGCATCAAGCGCGCTGTCATGCCCCTCGCCCGCCGCGGCCAGTTCCTGCGCCTCCAATTCGAGGCGTTCGATCGTTTCCTCGGCATCGCGGTTCAACCCACCTTCGCGGTCAATATCGCGCGCTAGCTGCGTGATGCGGCCAGTCAGGGTCTCAATCAATGCGGCAGCGCGCGCCTCTTGATCGGTCAGCGTATCGCGCTGTGTAGCAAGGCGTTGCAGCACAGCGGCAGAGATCGCCTCTTCTTCGCGCAACGCGGGCAAAACGGTTTCCGCTTCCTCGCGTGCTTTGGCCACCCGGCGCACCTGCGCCTCGGCCTCGGCTGCCGACGTAACGCGGGCACGCAATTCGCCTTCTGCGGTGCCTCGGGCTTCATCTGCCTCGCGCCAACGTCGATACAGCAGCAACCCCTCGGCCCGGCGCAGCGCCTCGCCAACCTCGCGGTACCGCGCGGCTTGCCGCGCTTGTCGGGCCAGCGTCGCCAGTTGCGAAGCCAACTGTTCGATCACATCATCAACGCGGGCGAGGTTCTGCTCCGCGCCGTTCAGCTTGAGCTCTGCCTCATGGCGCCGCTGGTAAAGACCGGAAATCCCGGCGGCTTCTTCCAAAATACGGCGACGGCTTTTGGGTTTGGCGTTAATGAGCTCAGCAATTTGCCCCTGCCGCACCAGCGCCGGGCTATGAGCGCCCGTCGACGCATCGGCAAAGAGCATCTGCACATCGCGGGCGCGCACATCTTTGCCGTTCACCTTATAGGCGCTGCCTACATCGCGGGTAATGCGGCGCACAATCTCTAGCGCGTCCTGCTCGTTAAAGCCCGCAGGCACCAACCGGTCACTGTTATCAAGGTGCAACGAGACTTCGGCAAAGTTGCGCGCAGGGCGCGAGGCGGCCCCGGCAAAGATCACATCTTCCATGCCACCGCCACGCATCGCGGTCGGGCGGTTTTCGCCCATGACCCACCGCAGCGCTTCGAGCAGGTTGGATTTACCGCAGCCGTTTGGCCCCACGACCCCGGTCAGCCCGTCTGAAATGACGAGGTCTGTGGGGTCCACGAAGCTTTTGAAGCCGGTCAGTCTGAGTTTGGAAAAGCGCAAGTTAGCCCTGCCGTGATTGATTCTTACCTGAGCGGCGAACTTGCCGTTTTGGGAGGGTCCGAGTCAATCAAAAGCCCCAAGGGAAGGGGGGCGATGAGCGGTTATCCACAATATATTGTCGCCAGTGGTGGGATCATCCTTCCGCGAACCAACCGAGGTGCCCAATCCTGCGCGGGAGGTGCTAATCGCAGTCCAACACACCAAGCGCCAGCGCTTGATCGCCCAGCACCTCTTTCACCTGACAGCCGCTCGCTTGTGCCATCGCGCGTCCGGCCCTCTCCCGGATTGGGCCAAAGCGGGGGGCGTATTGCGTGTTCACGCGCACCGCCTCCGCACGCTCCCCGCGAATACGCACATCAAAAACCGAGCCGTCCACCGTTATACGTTGGGCCGGTAAACCCCGAAAATCCCGGCTGGGGGCCGTACAGGCCGAAAGGCCGACCGATATTGCGAGGGTGAGTAACAAGCGCATGGCCTCAGCCTGCAGTGGCCGAATTAACAAAAGCCTAACGCAAAAGAAAAAGCCCCGGCAAAACCGGGGCTTTCTAAATTCAATGTGACGCGGCTTAGTGCAGCTTGGCTTCGACTTGGGCGATGCCGTCGTCGATCAGCTTGTTGCCCTGTGCAGCGGTCATCTGTTTGGCGATCACGTCGCGGGCAGCGGCGACAGCGATGGTCACAGCTTGGTCTCGAACTTCCTTCACAGCAGCGGCCTCAGCCGAGCTGATCTGGTCTTTCGCGGCAGCCATGCGACGATCAAGCGACTTGGCCATATCCGCCCGCGCCTGTTCGGCAGCAAGACGGGCATCTTCCTTGGCGGAAGACACGATGCGGTCCGCTTGGTCCTGCACCTCTTTATGCTTACGCTCGTAAGAGGCCAGCAGAGTTTGCGCTTCTTCACGCAGGGCGCGGGCTTCCTCCAGCTCGGTCTTGATGCCATCGGCACGTTTGTCGAGCATGCCGATCAGCAGCGTCGGAACCTTGAAGTAGATCAGGATGCCGATGAAGAGCAAGAAGGCCAGCAACACGATGAAATCGGTGTTGCGCAGCGAGAAGAACGGCCCCGTGGCGGCGAGCGCTGGCGATGCCGCAAGACCGGCGAGCAGGGTCGAAAGTGTTAGGCGCATGGATTTGGTCATGGCTTATCCTTTCATCCGCGCATCAGCGGCGGCATCAACAGTGGTTGCATCTGCCGTGCCACCCAAAGCGGCGACGAGAGCTTCTGCGGTATCCTTGGCAACGGCTTGTACGTTGACCATGGCGCTCGCACGAATTTCGGCAATGGCTTTTTCCGATTCTGCCACCTGAGCGGCAATCTCGGCATCGGCCTTGGCCATTTCGATATCCAGATCAGCCTGCATGTCCGCTTTGGCTTGGGCCACGATCCGCTGTGCCTCGGCACGGGCGTCGATCAGGGCTTGGTCATAGGCGGCTTCGGCTTCCTGCGCCTTGACCTTCAGGTCTTCAGCGGCAGCGATGTCATTGGTGATGGTCCCTTGGCGTTCAGCCAAAACCGCACCGATACGGGGCAGAGCCACGCGTGACAGGATCAGGTAGGTCGCGATAAGTGCCAGGATCAGCCAGAAAATCTGGTTGCCCCAGTGATCAAAGTTCAGCTGCGGCATGCCCGGCGTTTCGGCGGCATGGGTCACAATGCCGGTCGCGTCGGCCAGCCCGTCGCTGGTTGTTTCAGTTGCCATCGTGGCTTCTCCTTGGAAACTTTGCCGTTACAGTCGGGCAGACACGGCAATGCGCGCCTGCCCGCTCGTAAGGAATGCAGTTCCGGAAGCTTAGACGGCGAACATCAGCAGCAGAGCGACGAGGAACGAGAAGATCCCCAGAGCTTCTGCAAACGCGATGCCGATGAACAGGGTCGCTGTCTGGCTTGCGGCTGCCGATGGGTTGCGCAGTGCGCCGGACAGGAAGTTGGCGGCAACGTTGCCGACACCCAGGGCTGCGATGCCCGTGCCGAGACCTGCAATGCCTGCGCCGATATGTGCGAGTTGACCTTCCATGGGGGTATCTCCTTACGATTGGAAGTTAAAACTTTGGCGAAATATTCCGCCGTTGTTGGGGTTGTTAGTGTGCGGGGTGCAGCGCGTCCTTGAGGTACACGCATGTCAGGATGGTAAAGACATAGGCCTGGATAAAGGCCACCAGCACTTCGAGACCGTACATCGCGGTAATCGCGAGCACCGACACCGGAGAGATCACTGCGATGGCAGCGAAACCGGCGAAAACTTTGATAACCGCGTGGCCCGCCATGACGTTACCCGCCAGACGAATGGAGTGGCTAACGGGACGTACGAAGTAGCTGATCAATTCGATGATCGCCAGCACCGGGCGCAGGGCCAGAGGTGCCGACGACACCCAGAAAAGGCTCAGGAACGCCGCGCCGTTTTTGACAAAGCCGACTACGGTTACGGTAATGAACACTGCCAGCGCCAGCACCACAGTCACCGAGAAATGCGCAGTGGGCGTGAAGGCCGTGGGGATCAGGCCGAGGAAGTTGGCCATCACGATGAACATGAACAGGGTCATGATATAGGGGAAGAACTTCAGTCCTTCTTTGCCGCAGATGTCCTCGACCATCTTGTAGATGAAGCCATAGGCCAACTCGGCAACCGATTGCATCCGGCCCGGCACGACAGAGCGGCGTGCGCTGCCCAGCACCAGCAGAGCGAAAGTCGCGAGAACCGCCAGCGCCATCCAGAAGGTGGCATTGGTGATGGTGTACCAAGCAACGGAAGCGCCATCGCCAAAGAGTGGCGATACGATGAACTGGTCCATCGGGTGGAATTCCAGACCGCCTGTTTCAGCGCCTTGTATCTCTGTTGCCATTTCAGGCTCCCTCGTCCTTGCCCGAATGGGGCGTATCCTGTTCGGCCAATTCGGCCTGTTGTTTGTCCTGGATTTCCTTAGCGGTGCGGAGCATCGTCTTCACCCCCGCCGCAAGGCCCAGCATTACAAAGAGCACCATGAAGATGGGCAGCGTGCCAAACAGCACATCAAGCCCGTATCCGATGCCGAAACCGATCCCAAGACCGGCCACAAGTTCGATCACCATCCGCCACGCCATATTGGCCTGAGAGTAATGCTCATCCGCTCGGGGCGTGGGTGCGCCGCGTTGTTTCGCAGCCGCCAGTTTGGCCTCAAGCTGCTCGATCTGCTGCCGTTGGTCCGGGCTGGTCACACCAAAATCCCCATCGGAATATCTGCTGCGGTGCTAATGTTAGGGCGGGTTAGAGTCAACTGCGTTCGGACATGCGAATAATGCTGATATTTCAGAGACTTAAATTTATACCGTGCCTTTAAGGGTTGAAACATCTCGGCGAAATCCCAGTAAAAGTGCGCCCCAGCCTTATTCAACCCAATGGTTAAGTTAGCGTCATGCTCGCTTTCCCACGCCCGCGCTCCGCGCTATGCAGGTGCATGACCCAGGACCTAGATCAGGTATTTGCCGCCCTTGCCGACCCAACCCGCCGCGCCATCCTAGCGATGCTGCTAGAGGACGATATGGCCGTGACGGATGTGGCCGAGCCTTTTGAAATGTCGCTTGCGGCAATCTCAAAACACCTAGGCGTGCTGACGGCAGCCAGACTCATCAGTCAGGAAAAACGTGGGCGGGTGAAATGGTGCAAGCTGGAACCGGATGCGCTGCGAAATGCGTCGGTTTGGATGCAAGGGTTCGGGCAATTCGAGCCGGTGAACCTTGATGCCTTCGAGCGATTTCTAGAAATCGAATTGCCTGATGCGGGCGAAGGCGTAGCGCGCTCAGGGTCAGAGTAGAGTGATCCCCCCTTGCCACGAGGTAAATAAGACAAGGGGAGGATCAATCGACGGTCAGATGACGCCGAATGCAAAACGCAAAATAGCCAATACCACTACGATCAACCCGATCAGGTAAATAATACTACGCATGGTTGTGTCCTTCACTATGATTTCACGCCCCAACGCAGGATTGAGCACTCTGGTTCCATCAAGTCCACAACTTTTTGAATTTTTGTGATTTTTCCGCTCTATCTTCGCGTAGCAGCAGGTAAAGCGCCAGAATCGTCATCAGGACGCCTCCCCAAACCATCCTGCCCGGAAGCGCATTGCCAAAGCCTAATTCCCACAGGATTACCCAGCTTGGCGTGAGGTAGGTATAGGCCATCACCTTGGCCGACGGCAGCCGCAACGCCGCGAATTGCAGCAAGACCACCGTGGCAGCCGTGGCAAAGACCGCAACGTATAGAATAGTGATCCAAACCAAGGGGCGCAGGGCGCTCCAGTTCGTCGCGCGGATATCTTGCCAACCGTAGAGCGCCAGTAACACCGTGCCCGCCAGTAACGTGCCAAAAGTGAACATCACCGCGCTTTCGCCTCGGTTCAACCGCCGCACCATAGGTGTATAGACTGCGTGACTGATGCAGCCGACAAAATAGATCGCCTCCCCGCGTCCAATATCGAACGACAAAAGCGCCGCGAGGTCACCGCGAAAGGTCACCCAAAGCGCCCCGGCCCCACCAATCGCCAGCGCCAGCGCCATGCGCGGCGTCATGACCTGCCGCATCAGCAGCCACGCAAACCCCGCCGCCATCACCGGGACGAGCGTAAAGACCGCCGCCGCAGCAACCGGTGGTGCGGTTTTAAGCCCCTCGAACATCAGCACGAAATACAGGGTAAAGAGCGCCGCCAGCACAAAGTATCGCCAAGGCGCGGCAAATCCCGCGCGGCTGATATCGCCCCGCCCCCATGCCAGCACGCCAACCAGCAACGTCGCCAAACCAAACCGCACTGTATTCAACGCCGTCGGCGTGATCTCATTCGCGACCTGCGCCCCGAGCGAGAATGACCCAGCCACCAGCGCCGAGAAGCACAGCATCGCCAAATGGCCCTGTGCCGAAACGCTCAGTCGGGACATGAGACCGCTTCCTCGGCATGTTCCTTTAGAAAGCGCAGCACCGCCTGCACCTTGCTGGTGCGGTGCAAATCAACATGGGTCACCAACCAAAGCGCGCTGCCCCAATCGGCGCGCGGCGCGTGGATTTCGACAAGCTCAGGGTCTGCGCGCCCCATCGCGGCGGGCAGACCGCCGATCCCTGCCCCGGCCCGCAATGCTGCTTCCATCGCGGCACCACTGGAACTGCGCCAAGTGATGCTTTCCTCGGGCACATTGGCCCAAAGCCATTGGTGATAGGGCGCGCGGCTGTCGCGGTTGTCTGCCGCGATGAAACGGTGCTTTGGGTAATCCTCCGGCCCCTGCGGGATGCCGTATTGCGCCACATAGTCCCGGCTGGCATAGGCCCCCACCGAAAGCTGCGAATAGGGCTGCACCACATTGTCGGGCTGGTCTGGCGCGGCGCCTGCGCGGACTGCCACATGCGCCTCTCCGTATTCCAATCGGAACAGACGATCCCCGATAAGATAACGCACCACCAACTCAGGATTCTGACGCTGAAACTCGGTCAGCAGCGGGGCCAGCCGTGGCGCCAAAAAATCAAGCGAGGTAATGACCAATTCGCCCGAGACATCGCTGCCCCGACCTTTGATCCGCCCGGCCAATTGGCTGAACTGATCATCCGTAGCCCGCGCCACCCGCAAAAGGTCTTCGCCCGCCTCGGTCGCGGTATAACCGCGCGCATGACGTTGAAACAGTTTGACGCCGAGCCGCCCCTCCAAAGCATCGATATGGCGGATAACGGTAGCATGGTGCACGCCTAGCACCTCTGCCGCGCCGCTTACCGTCCCCAATTGCGCAACCTGAAATGCGGTTCTGATCTCGTCCCAATTGTCCATTCACTCACCCTGCCGTCCCGACCTGTGCATTTACGAACATGGTCACATTCATTCTGGCAGTTGCGTTCGCGAGCACAATGCCCAATTCCATGTCATCAGATTTACCATTGGAACAAGGACCAGCATCATGGCCACCCTGCGCATCGAAACCTCCGTGAACCGCGAAAACTCTGTCACCCGCAAACTGACGGACCGCATCATCTCCACCCTCGGCGACAGTGACGTTGTTACCCGCGACATAGCCACCGAGCCCCTGCCGCTGATCGATTCCACATGGGCCAGCGCCCGCGTGAAACCCGCCGACGAGCGCAGCACCTTGGATCAAGACGCCCTCGCCCTCTCCGACACACTGGTTGCCGAAGTCCAAGCCGCCGATACAATCGTCATCAGCGCGCCGATCTACAACTTCACCATCCCCGCGTCTTTGAAAGCGTGGATTGACCTGATCGCCCGCGTCGGCGTGACCTTTAACTACACTGCAGAAGGCCCCGTGGGCTTGCTGGAAAACAAGCGCGTGATCGTCGCCTTCGCCTCAGGCGGTACCGGAATCGATTCCGCCGCCGATTTCGCCAGCGGCTACCTGCGCTTCGTGCTGGGTTTCTTGGGCATCACCGATGTGACCTTCGTCGCAGCGGACCAATTGGCCGGAGACGCCGAAGGCACCATCGCCCGCGCCAATGCCCAGATCGACGCGCTGCGCGACGCGGCCTAAGCAGCCTTCCCCTCAGAAACAGCCGCGTCCCGTCACCGGGGCGCGGCTTTCGCATGGCGGTGCTATGCCGCCCGCCCTGCCCGGCTTGACACGCGCCGCGCCAGCGCGTAAACGCCCCTCAATCTCCGGAAGCATTGCCTTCCGGTCCCGACATGGCGTCGGGATCGCCCCCAGTCAGCGCGTTGCGCCCACTGGGGCATTTGTGCATTTTCGCGCGCGTCCTTAAGTAAGGGCAAGTGCAACCGACCCGAAAGGCCCTGTGCCCATGTTTGAAAATCTCAGCGAACGGCTCTCTGGTGTCTTTGACCGCCTGACCAAACAAGGCGCGCTCAGCGACGAAGACGTCAAAACCGCCCTGCGCGAAGTCCGCGTCGCCCTGCTGGAGGCTGACGTTTCGCTGCCCGTGGCGCGTGATTTTGTCAAAGCGGTGCAGGACAAGGCCACCGGCCAAGCGGTGACCAAATCGGTCACGCCCGGCCAGCAGGTCGTGAAGATCGTCCATGACGCGCTGATCGACACGCTGAAAGGCGAAGGGGAGCCCGGCGCACTCAAGATCGACAGCCCGCCCGCGCCGATCCTGATGGTCGGCCTTCAGGGTGGCGGTAAAACCACCACCACCGCGAAACTGGCCAAGCGCTTGAAGGAGCGTGACGGCAAGCGCGTGCTGATGGCCTCGCTCGACGTGAACCGCCCGGCGGCGATGGAACAGCTGGCGATCCTTGGCGTGCAAATCGGCGTCGACACACTGCCGATCGTCAAGGGCGAGACCCCGGTGCAGATCGCCAAACGCGCCAAGACGCAGGCGGGCTTGGGCGGCTATGACGTCTATATGCTCGACACTGCGGGCCGCCTGTCCATCGACGAAGAGTTGATGCAACAGGTCAAAGCCGTGCGTGACGTCGCCAATCCACGTGAAACATTGCTCGTGGTCGACGGCCTGACTGGCCAAGACGCCGTGCACACCGCCGAGAACTTTGACGAGCGTATCGGCATCACCGGTGTCGTTCTGACCCGGATGGACGGCGATGGCCGTGGCGGTGCGGCGCTCTCGATGCGTGCCGTGACCGGCAAGCCGATTAAATTCGTCGGTCTTGGCGAAAAGATGGACGCGCTTGAGACTTTCGAGCCTGAGCGCATCGCGGGCCGCATCCTTGGCATGGGCGACATCGTCGCGCTGGTTGAGAAGGCCCAAGAAACCATCGAGGCCGAACAGGCCGAGAAGATGATGAAGCGCATGGCCAAGGGTCAGTTCAACATGAACGACCTGAAGATGCAGCTTGAGCAGATGATCAAGATGGGCGGCATGCAGGGCATGATGGGCATGATGCCCGGCATGGGCAAAATGGCCAAGCAGGTCGAAGACGCCGGTTTTGATGACAAGATCCTCAAGCAGCAGATCGCCTTGATCCAGTCCATGACCAAGAAAGAGCGTGCCAACCCTGCCCTGCTGCAAGCCAGCCGCAAAAAGCGTATCGCACGCGGTGCCGGCATGGAGGTTTCCGACCTCAACAAGCTGATGAAGATGCACCGCCAGATGTCCGACATGATGAAGAAGATGGGCAAAATGGGCAAAGGCGGCATGCTCAAGCAAGCGATGAAGGGCATGATGGGCAAGGGCGGCATGCCCGGCGGCATGGACCCCAGCCAGATGGACCCAAAGGCGCTCGAAGCGGCGGCCAAGCAGATGGGCGGCAAGCTGCCCGGCGGTCTGGGCGGCATGGGCGGCGGCGGCATGGGCCTGCCCGGCGGGCTCAGCGGTTTCGGGAAAAAGAAATGACCGACACCACCACAGATATCGCCAACCGCGCCGCCGAGCTGTTGAAAGGGCACCGCGCCTCGATCGACCGGCTCGACGCGATCCTCGTCTATACCTTAGGCGAGCGGTTCAAACACACACAGGCCGTGGGGAAACTCAAGGCCACACACGACCTTCCCCCGTCCGATCCGGCCCGCGAAGCGGCCCAGATCGCACGGCTCGAAGATTTGGCGAAAGAGGCCGACCTCGACCCCGAATTCGCCAAGAAGTTCCTGAACTTCATCATCGCTGAAGTCATTCAGCACCATAAAAGCCACCAAACGTAAGGCCGGGGGTCACCCCCACCCTGCACACCAACTCAAAGGACTACTCACCATGGCTATGAAAATTCGTCTCGCCCGCGGCGGCTCCAAAAAGCGCCCCTTCTACCGTATCGTTGCAGCCGACAGCCGCATGCCACGCGATGGCCGCTTCATCGAGAAGCTGGGCACATACAACCCGCTGCTGCCGAAAGACAGCGAAGAGCGCGTAAAGATGGACGTTGAAAAGATCGAAGCATGGATCGCCAAAGGTGCCCAGCCGACCGAGCGTGTGACACGCATGCTGGAAGCCGCTGGCGTCCGCGAAAAGACCGAGCGTAACAACCCCAAGAAGGGCACACCGGGCAAGAAAGCTCAGGAACGCGTGCAGGAGAAGGCCGACAAAGCCGCTGCCGCTGCTGAAGCTGCCAACGCACCTGCCGAAGAAGCTTCCGCAGAATAAGCTGCGAGCGCCCGGCATGGATGAATTCTCTGAAGACTTCCGTGCCGGGCTGCACGACCTGATGCGGTGGCGGCGCGATGTGCGCCGCTTTCGCACAGACCCGCTGGACGAGGCGCTGGTGCAAACCTGCCTCGACAGCTTTTCCCTCGCCCCCTCTGTGGGCCTGTCGGAACCGTGGCGGATCATCCGCGTAACGTCCGACACCGCGCGCCAAGCCGCGCTTGAGAATTTCCAAACAGCCAATGCCCGCGCCCTTGCCGGATATGACGGTGAGAAGGCCGCGCTCTATGCCGGGCTCAAGCTTTCGGGCATGAGCGATGCGCCGGAGCAATTGGCGATCTACTGCGATGACAGCACCGACAAGGGCAGCGGCCTTGGTGCCGGAACCATGCCAGAAATGCGCCGCTATTCCGTGGTCGGCGCGATCAGCCTGATGTGGCTCACTGCCCGTGCCCACGGCCTTGGATTGGGCTGGGTCTCGGTGCTTGACCCTGTGCGGCTGAACCGTGATCTTGACGTGCCGAAAGACTGGTCGCTGGTGGGCTATCTCTGCATGGGATGGCCGCAGGACAACAGCCTAACACCGGAACTGGAAACCAAGGGCTGGGAGAGCCGCGCCCCAAGCCTGAAGATCGAGACCCGTTAATGAGAAAATTACTGTTCCTTCTGGCCGTGCTGGTGCTCGGCTTTGTCCTTGGCATCCGCTATGATCGGCAGTTAATGCAGGACGAATGCAAAACCGGTGCCGGGGAATGGACCGGGACGATCTGTGTGAATTCGGAGTTGTTGCAATGAGTGACCAAGACCTGATCTGCGTCGGTGCCATCGCCGGTGCCTACGGCGTACGCGGCGAAGTGCGCGTGAAGAGCTATTGCGCAGCACCCGAAGATATCGAGACCTACCGCCCGCTTTACACCGAAGACGGCAGCCGGACCTTCAACCTTGCCCTACTGCATCAGGTCAAAAACGGTTTCGCCGCCCGCATCGCTGAGATCACGACGAAAGAAGAAGCCGACGAGATGCGCGGCCTGTTGCTGTTCGCAGCGCGGGATCAACTGCCGAACCTGCCGGATGATGAGTTCTACCACGCCGATCTGATCGGGCTTGAGGTTTATGACACTGGTGGCACGCTGTTGGGCCGGGTCAAAACGGTGCAGAATCACGGCGCTGATGATCTGCTGGAACTGCAACTGGCAGGCACTTCTGCCACAACTTTCCTGCCCTTCACCAAAGCCGCTGTACCAACCGTCGATCTGGCCTCTGGCCGCATTGTCGCGGACCCGCCGCTCGGTGTGTTGCCGGATGCGGCGGATGGCTGATCGCGGGCTTGGATAATGCCGCGCCGGATCATCTTGCATCCCGGCTTTCACAAGACCGGCACCAGCAGCATCCAAGCCACGCTGCGGGCCAACCGAGCGGCGCTAAAACCTCATGTCGCCCTGCGCCTGCGCTGGCATTTGAAAGACCTGCTGCATGCAACGCGCGGCTATTCGACATGGCGCGATCCGATCACCCTTTTGAAGGTCGAGCACCGCTTTGACGCAGTGCTGGGGGCGCTGCCACGGATGCCGCGCCGCACGCTCATATTGTCGGCTGAGGAATTGGCCGGGCACATGCCGGGCCGGGGCGATCTGGCCGATTACAGCGCCGCACCTGAGCTGATCTTTACGATGTGGCAGACCGTGCACCGCCGCTTTCCAGACGCCGAGATTATCGTCCATCTTTCCACCCGCGCGCCTGAGAGCTGGATACGCTCTGCCTATTGGGAGCATGTCAGCTCTTCTTCGATGACGCTGGACCTTAAGTCTTTCTCCGCCCGCTACGCATCTGCAGCGCACTTAGATGCCATGGCGTCCGAGATCGCCGCCCGCTTGCCCTGCCGCGTGCAGCACGTCAGGTTGGAAAACTGCCACGATCTGCCGCTCGGCCCTGCGACCCCGCTTGTTGATCTCTGTGATCTGCCGGCGAATGTCGTGAAAACGCTCGTGCAATCGCCGCCCATCAATGTTCGGCCCCCGGCCGAAGTGCTGCAAGCTATGCTTGACGCCAACCGCCAACACGCCGATGACCCTGAGGCGCGCCGCCGCGCCAAGACCGCCATCCTCGAACAGGCAGGAACCGCATGAAACCCACCCGCTCCCATGGTCGCCAAAGCGTCCGGCCCAGCCTGAAGCCCCGCACCCTGATGCAGGACGCGCCCGATTATGCGGACGTTTGGCAGGCGCGGGTCGTGACGCTATTTCCCGATCTCTTCCCCGGCGTGCTGGGGGCCAGCCTGACCGGCAAGGCGCTGCAAGACGGGCGCTGGCAGTTACACACCCATGATCTGCGCGAATTCGGCATTGGCAAACACCGCAACGTCGATGACACGCCTGCGGGCGGTGGCGCGGGCATGGTGATGCGCGCCGATGTGGTCGGCCCCGCACTGGCCGAAGCGCAGAGCCATGCGCATGGGCGCTGGCCTGTCCTGTACATGTCCCCGCGTGGGCAGCGGTTTGATCAAGCGATGGCGCGGGATCTGGCAGATTGCGCCGGGGTCACCTTGCTGTGTGGGCGCTTTGAGGGTGTGGATGAACGGGTGATTGAACAATTCGGCATCACAGAAGTCTCATTGGGTGATTTTGTGATGACCGGCGGGGAACTGGCGGCGCAGGCGATGCTCGACGCGACGGTACGTCTGCTGCCCGGCGTACTGGGCAATGCTGAAAGCATTGAGGAAGAAAGCCATGCTTCGGGACTGCTGGAGCATCCGCAATACACCCGGCCCGCCGAATGGGAAGGGCGCGAAATCCCCCCTGTGTTGATGTCAGGCAACCACGGCGAGATCGCCAAATGGCGACAAGCGCAGGCCGAGGAACTTACCCGCACGCGCCGCCCCGACATGTGGGCCAAACATCAAGATAAGGGCTAAGCGCCCGTGCCTTGAGGAACTGCCGCTCTCAGCGCGGCGTTGATCTCTCACATTGGAGGGAGACAACACATGCTAGAGATTATTCTAATTCTGCTCATTGTCGCAGCTGTGGCGGCACTTCTGGGATTTGGCCGGGTTTCCGGTGCGGCCCTGACCGGGGCAAAGGTGCTTATCGGGATCGTGCTGGTGCTGTTCCTGCTTGTCGTCTTGGGCGTGATTGCGCTGGCCTAGAGTTTGGCGGGATCAAGGGCATCAACAGCCCCCTTGATCCCGCAGCCCCTTGCCCCTATACCCCCCTCATCCGGAGCAGCTTTGGCGGCTCCGGTGCTTTGCGTTTAGGCGCAAGCGAATAAAGCAATGACGACGATACCTCCGGCGGGGGCCCTGCGATCCGAAATGATCACGGCGCTGCCCGGCAGAACCCGAAGCTCTGGGTCGCAACATAATTTCGTGGAATACCGCGAACATCATAGGAGATAGGTCAGATGAACCTGATCGCAGAGATCGAGGCGGAACAAGTCGCCGAACTGGGGAAAGAGATCCCCGACTTCCGTGCCGGTGATACCATTCGTGTTGGCTTTAAAGTCACCGAAGGTACCCGCACCCGTGTGCAGAACTACGAAGGCGTCTGCATTTCGCGCAAAAACGGCCGCGGCATTGCCGGGTCTTTCACCGTGCGCAAGATTTCCTTTGGCGAAGGCGTGGAGCGTGTGTTCCCGCTGCATTCGACCAACATCGACAGCATCACAGTAGTACGCCGTGGCCGCGTTCGTCGCGCCAAACTGTACTACCTGCGCAGCCGTCGCGGTAAATCCGCACGTATTGTCGAAAACGCCCACTACAAGCCGCTCTCGGGCGCGAAAGCTTAAAGGACAGGTCGATGAAAGCCGATACACATCCAGAATACCACATCATCAACGTCAAAATGACCGACGGCACTGTTGTGGAAATGAAATCGACTTGGGGCAAAGAAGGCGACCAACTGTCGCTCGACATCGACCCCTCCGTGCACCCCGCATGGACCGGCAGCACAGGCCGGATCATGGACACCGGCGGCCGCGTGTCGAAGTTCAAGAACAAATACGCAGGTCTGGGCTTCTAAGCCTTTTCCCTCATTGCGAAAACAAAGGCGCGGCCCCTGCGGGTCGCGCCTTTTGCGTTTTAGGTTGGGATAAAAGCGGGACAGGGCGTTTTGGGCTGGCGAGGTGCACGGTATTTGCAAAAGGATGAAATGGGGGGGAAGTCACGTGCCGATTGGAGCAGCGCGCAATCGGCAGCTGGGGTCAGAGGCGGCGTTCTTGTAGGGCGGCTTGGGCACCGTAACCGTGTAGATGGGAGAGAACCGCGCCGTAGACGATCAGCAGATAGGCAAGAAGTTCTATGCCTTCTTGGACGGTGGTTTTAACCTGTGGATCATAAGCGCCCCCCATGACCGCTTCCCATAGGGTGCCAGTGCCGAAAGTGCGCGAAAAGAAGAGCAGCAGCACCACGCCGATATAAACAAAAGTGGCCGAGCGCGTTTGCAGGTGATGCAACATTGGCAGAAGGGTAGTCCCCCGGTTGCGCCAGGCGATTAGACAGCCCACTGTCAGCGTCAACAGCGCGGGATAAATCCAAAAACCGTGTTGGATACGGTCCAACACAGCGTCATATTCGCGCAAAAACATGCAGGCAAACAGCGTCGCCGCCAACGTCAGATACCCCCGCATGCCCACATGCCGGTACGCCCCAAGCACAAAGATCGCGACAGCGACAGCCAGTAACACGTTGTGCAGGTGCTCTGTCAGCGACTCTTCTGAGACGCCGTCGCCCAAGACTGTTGTATCGAGATAAACCGTAACCGGCACCAGCGCCACCAGCAGGCACACAAGTGCGAACTCAGCAATCACCGCCCCCAGCGACGGCAGCACGCCGCGCGCGGTCCTTGGTTTTGGATTGCGTGATGTGCCGGGGGTAGGATCTGCCATAGGGAGGCCTTGCTTCAACGGTTACTCTGGCCCCCCTCTGGGGCAGCAAAACGCGGTGTTACACTACGCCTCTGACAGTGAAAATAGCGCAGATAACTCTGATGTCCAAAAGCGGCAGAGCTGCCACGGTCTGGCTTTACAAGCTCCCTCGCCACTTTCCAAAGTTGAGAACCCTACATATAGTGTGGCTCAACAATATCCTGCTGAAACGGCGGGCGCGAAGGGACAGCAGAATGGCGCATATCATCGTCGTCGGTAACGAAAAGGGCGGCGCGGGAAAATCGACCGTTTCCATGCATGTGGCAACGGCTTTGGCGCGGCTTGGGCATAAGGTTAGCGGGTTGGACCTTGATCTGCGGCAACGGACTTTTGGCCGCTATATTGAGAACCGTCGCGATTTCTTGCGCGAGTCTGGCCTGACACTGGCAAGCCCTGGCTTATGTGAGCTACCGGATGTTGAGGCAAGCACCCTGCGCCCCGGTGAGAATATGTATGATCATCGCCTGAGCGCCGCCGTGGCGGAGCTGGAGCCAGACAATGATTTCATTCTGATCGACTGCCCCGGTTCGCATACACGGTTGAGCCAAGTTGCACATTCGCTGGCGGATACGCTGATCACGCCGTTGAACGACAGTTTCATCGACTTTGACCTTTTGGCCCATATCGACGCCAACGGGGAAAAGATCACCGGGCCGTCTGTCTATTCCGAGATGGTCTGGAACGCGCGGCAATTGCGGGCGCAGGCCGGGCTTTCGGCGATTGACTGGGTCGTGGTGCGCAACCGTTTGGGTGCGCAGCGGATGGTGAATAAGGAAAAGATGGAACGCGCGATTGGCAATCTTAGCAAGCGGATCGGCTTTCGCACCGCACCGGGATTTAATGAGCGGGTGATCTTTCGCGAGCTGTTCCCGCGCGGTCTGACGTTGCTTGACCTCAAGGATATCGGGGTGAAGCAGTTGAACATCTCAAACATCGCCGCGCGGCAAGAACTTCGCGATCTGATTAAGGCGCTGGAACTGCCGGGTGTGACTGCCGACTTTTAATGTTAGTGGTGGGGCAGCGGTGCCACCACGCGACGGCGACGAGCGAGGGCGACGAGGTTCGATAAGAACAGCGCACCCAGCACAATCGCCCCGCCGATCAGCGCATAGATGCCCGGGTCTTCGCCCAGTACGGCCCAGACAAGTAGCGGTGCAAGTACGGATTCCAAAAGCACCAGCAGGCCCACTTCCGCGCTTGAAATATAGCGCGGCCCAATGGCGATGAGCCCAGCACTGGCCGCCATAAAGACGGCATAGAGTAGCATTTGGGGCAACTCTGAGCTGGGCATCTGCAAGGGTTGCGCCACGGGAAGCAGCACCAGCCCCGCCAGCAGATAAGCCAGCGCAACCGCCGGCACCATGGATACCGCCCGCGCGTGCCGCGCCGCAGTCAGTGCGCCTGCGAAGATGGCAGAGATCGCTAATGCCAAAAGATCGCCCGCCCGCGACGCGTTTTCGGTCTCGCCTGACCCGAAGGCGATTACTGCCAGCCCCGCCAGCACTGCGGCAATGGTAAGGAACATGCGGCGGCTGATCGGCTCACCTAGAAAGACCCGGCTGTAGATCGCGGCAAAGACTGGGAGCGAGGCGAGAATGAATACGACATTCGCCACCGACGTCAGCCGCACCGCCAGCACAAAACCCACCCCGGCACAGGCAACGCCGCCGACATAGATCGCGCTGGCCCATCCGGCCCGGCGCAGAGCGCGAAACGGTGCGGTGCCCTGCGCCACAAGCAACCCCGTGCCAATCGCCAATCCCACGAGGGTCACCTTCCAGAACGCCAGCGTCAGCATCGGCGCGTCGATGACCCGCACGAAAAGCGCTTCGGGAACGATGCACATCACCCCGAGAAAGGTGAGCAGGAGGCCTTTGGTTTGATCAGTCATGCGCCATCGGTGGCGTTTTCCAAGCCTTAAGTAAAGCCCCCCGGGCCTGCTTCTGACAGCTTGAGCAGCGCCCGACGCAGCACCTCGGCCTCGGCGGGATCAAGTGCATCCATCAACGCCGCATCATAGCGCCGTGCGACGGCGCGCAGATCGTTATAGGCCGCTTGGCCTTGCCGGGTCAGCGACAGATACTCGACCCGGCGGTCATCCTCGTTGCGGGTACGGTCAACAAAGCGGCGCTCATTCAAACGGTGCACGGCGCGGCTGATCTTGGTTTTATGCATCCGCGCGCGCTGGCCGATGTCGCTCGCCGTGAGGCGGCCATAGAGGCCAAGATGAAACAGCACCCGCCACTCTGTGCGCAGCATGCCGTAGCGATCCTTATAGATCTGCTGAAACTCCAGCGAAGACGCCTCTGCCGCTTGGTTCAGAAGATAGGGGAGGAATTGCTGCAATTGAAATTCGTCAGTTTCCATATCACGCCGCTTGTTAGTTACAAATACAACTATTACAGTTGCAACAGATTCTGCAAGGGGGCACAGATGACCAACCATTCAAAGCCATCGACGATGACAACCGCGGCCACCACTTCGGGCACGCATCCGGGCTACATGCCCGGTTTCGGTAATGATTTTGAGACAGAGGCCCTGCCTGGCGCGTTGCCGCAGGGCATGAACTCCCCGCAGAAATGCAACTACGGCCTCTACGGCGAACAGCTTTCCGGGACCGCATTTACCGCGCCGTCCCATCAGAATGAGCGGACATGGTGCTACCGTATCCGCCCGTCGGTCAAACATTCGTCGCGGTATGAGCGGATCGACCTGCCCTATTGGAAATCCGCCCCGCATGTGCCGCAGGATGTGACCAGCCTTGGCCAGTACCGCTGGGATCCCGTGCCGCATTCCGACACCGCGCTGACATGGCTTACCGGCATGCGCACCATGACAACCGCAGGCGATGTGAACACTCAAGTCGGGATGGCGAGCCACATCTATCTCGTTACCGACAGCATGGTTGATAGCTATTTCTACTCTGCCGACAGCGAGCTGTTGATTGTCCCGCAGGAAGGCACCCTACGTTTTTGCACCGAGCTCGGCGAGATGGACATCGCCCCCCAAGAGATCGCCATCATTCCGCGTGGGTTGGTCTACCGTGTCGAAGTGCTGGACGGTCCGGCGCGGGGGTTTGTTTGTGAGAATTACGGCCAGAAATTCCATCTGCCCGGCCGTGGCCCAATTGGGGCCAATTGCATGGCCAATCGGCGTGACTTTAAAACCCCCGTAGCGGCCTTTGAGGACCGCGAGACGCCTTCGACGGTGACGATCAAATGGTGTGGCCAGTTTCACGAGACAAAGATCGGGCATTCGCCGCTCGACGTGGTGGCATGGCACGGCAACTACTGCCCGGTGAAATACGACCTGAACACCTATTGCCCCGTAGGCGCGGTGCTCTTTGACCATCCCGACCCGTCGATCTTTACCGTGCTGACCGCGCCCTCGGGCGTAGAAGGCACCGCCAACATCGACTTCGTGCTGTTCCGCGACCGCTGGATGGTGGCCGAAGATACCTTCCGCCCGCCGTGGTATCACAAGAACATCATGTCTGAGCTGATGGGCAATATCCACGGCCAGTATGACGCCAAGCCGAAGGGATTCATCCCCGGCGGGATGTCCCTGCATAACATGATGCTGCCGCATGGGCCTGACCGGAATGCGTTTGAGGGCGCATCGAACGCTGAGCTTGCGCCGCATAAGCTCGACAATACGATGTCGTTCATGTTCGAGACCCGCTTTCCGCAGCATCTGACCGAATTTGCCGCCAAAGAAGCGCCTTTGCAGGATGACTACATCGACTGCTGGGAAAGCTTGGAAAAGAAATTCGACGGCACACCGGGCAAGAAGTGACCCGCCTGCCCCCTGAAAGGACCGACATGACCCTGATGACCTCTTGGGTGGAAAGCGCCAACAGCGCTGATACCGATTTCCCCCTCAACAACCTGCCTTACGGCGTTTTTACGACAAATCGGCTAGAGGCGCGCTGCGGTGTGGCGATTGGGGATCAGATCCTCGACATGGCCGCTTTGGAGGAAGAGGGCCTTATCACCCTTGCCGAAGATCCTGTGTTTGACGTGCCTTATTGGAACGATATGATGGACCTTGGCCCAGCGGCATGGGCCTCCCTGCGTGCGCGGCTGATTGAACTGCTCAGCGCCGATGCCGCCGAACAGGCCACCGTCGCGCCGCATCTGGTGCCGATGGCCGATGCCCGTCTGCACATGCCCATGATGGTCTCGGAATATACCGATTTCTACGCGGGCAAACACCACGCGACCAATGTCGGCACGATGTTTCGCGGGGCAGAGAATGCCCTGCCGCCGAATTGGCTGCACATTCCGATTGGGTACAACGGCCGCGCCTCGACCGTCGTCGTCTCGGGCACCGCGATCACGCGGCCCAATGGCCAGCTAAAAGCGCCCGATGCCGATGCACCGCATTTCGGCCCTTGCCAGAAGCTCGATATTGAACTGGAAATGGGCGCGATCGTCGGCACTTCTACTGAGATGGGCCAGCCGATCAGCGTCGAAGAAGCAGACGAGATGATATTTGGTTATGTCCTGCTGAACGACTGGTCGGCGCGTGATATTCAGGCGTGGGAATACCAGCCGCTTGGCCCGTTCCAAGCCAAGGCCTTCGCCACTTCGATCTCCCCTTGGATCGTGAGCCGCGACGCGCTTGAGCCGTTCCGCACCTCCACGCCAGAGCGCGAGAAAGAACTCCTGCCCTACCTGCGCGAAGAGAAACCGGGCCTCTATGACATCGACCTGTCGGTGCTGATCCAGCCCGAAGGCGGCGAGGCCGAGGAGATTGCGCGGACGAACTACCGCGAGATGTACTACTCCGCTGCCCAGCAGTTGACGCATCACGCCTCTTCGGGATGCGCGATGAACGCGGGCGATTTGCTCGGCTCCGGCACCATCTCAGGCCCCGAGAAATCGCAACGCGGGTCGCTGCTGGAACTGTCGTGGGGCGGCAAAGAGCCTATTACCCTGAAAGACGGCAGCAGCCGCAGCTTTGTCGAAGACGGCGACACGCTGACCCTCACCGGCCACGCGCAGGGCGACGGCTTCCGCGTGGGTTTTGGCACCTGCACCGGCAAAATTCGCCCGGCAATCGACTTTTCCTGAACACATGAACGCGCCCTGACCGCCAGGCAAACCAAGACAGAAGGACATCACATGGCCAAGCAATTCGCATCCCAAGGCGACATGACCGAAAAGGAAATCTCCTTCACCGAGGTCGGAGAGGGACTTTACGCCTTCACCGCCGAGGGCGATCCGAACTCTGGCGTCATCATCGGCGACGACAGCGTGATGATCATCGAAGCGCAGGCCACACCGCGTCTGGCGAATAAGGTCATTGAATGCGTCCGCTCTGTCACCGACAAACCGATCAGCCATGTGGTGCTGACCCACTACCACGCCGTACGCGTGTTGGGGGCGTCTGCATTTGGCGCGCAGCAGATCATCATGTCCGAAAAGGCCCGCGCTATGGTCGCCGAACGCGGGCAGGAGGATTGGGACAGCGAGTTCGAGCGTTTCCCGCGTCTGTTCGAAGGCCATGAAAGCATCCCCGGCCTGACATATCCCACCACCACCTTTAACGGGCGGATGAGTGTCTATCTCGGCAAACGCCGGGTCGACATCATGCAGCTTGGTCGCGCCGATACGGCGGGTGATGCGGTGATCTATGTGCCGGATCAAAACGTCATGTTCACCGGCGACATCGTCGAATACCACTCCGCCTGCTATTGCGGGGATGGGCATTTCCACGACTGGCCCGGCACGCTGGAACGCATCCGCGCCTTTGACCTTGATGCCATCGCACCGGGTCGCGGCGACGCGCTCATTGGCCGCGAGATGGTCAACGCGGCGATCGACAGCACCGCTGATTTCGTCCGCTCAACCTACCGCCCGGCAGCCCGCGTGGCCCTGCGCGGCGGCACGTTGAAAGAGGCATGGGACGCCGTGCGCGCCGAATGTGACCCCAAGTTCGGCGACTATGCGATCTATGAGCACTGCCTGCCCTTCAACGTCGCCCGCGCCTATGACGAAGCGCTCGACATCGACACCCCGCGCATTTGGACCGCCGCACGCGATAAGGAGATGTGGGAGGCGCTGTCAGATTGATGGACATGCTGATCGCGATCCTCAACGTGCTGTTGGTGCTGGCCTTGGCCTTTTGGGCCTATCTTGTCTTCGCCATGGTGATGGAACAGCGCCGCGACGCGGGACGGCGCAGTGGACAGGTTTTTGGCGGGTTGCGCGACGAGGGGCAGGCTTGGCTGCATTGGCTACGCTCTTCTGAGCAGCACAGAGCGCGTTGGCGGTTGGTCTGGGCGACGCTTACTCTGCTGGCCATACTTGCCGCCCGTGCGCTCGCGACCTAAGTGCGAAGGAGCCCATCGATGGCCTACGCCTACACCCCATTCCCCTACAGCCCGCCGCCCGGCCTCACCACGCCCGAGCCGCGGCATCCAGTGGTGATTGTCGGAGCTGGCCCCATCGGCCTGTCGATGGCGGTGGACCTGGCCATGCGGGGCGTGAGGTCCGTGGTGCTGGACGACAACAACGTGGTCTCCCTAGGTTCACGCGCGATCTGTTGGGCGAAACGGACGCTTGAGATTTTCGACCGTCTGGGCATCGGGGAGCGGATGCTGGAAAAAGGCGTGACTTGGAAAGTGGGCCGTCAGTTTCACGGCGACCGAGAGGTCTACAACTTCGACCTGCTGCCAGAGCCGGGCCATAAATACCCGGCCTTTGTGAACCTCCAGCAATACTATGTCGAAGAGTACCTTGTAGAACGTGCGCAGGATTTCCCCGATCTGATCGACCTGCGGTTTCTCAACAAGGTCACCGACCACAAAGGCTACACCGATCACGTCGAACTGACGGTTGAGACGCCGGACGGGCCATATACGCTGGAAACCGACTGGTACATCGCCTGCGACGGCGCAGGCTCCGCCACCCGCAAACGCATGAACCTGCCCTTTGAGGGTCAGACATTCGACGAGCATTTCCTAATCGCTGATGTGGAGATGGAAACCTCTCCCTTCGGCGATCATGACACGCCCGAGCGCTGGTTCTGGTTCGCCCCGCCTTTCCACAACGGCCAATCCGCCCTGCTGCACAAACAGCCCGACAATATCTACCGCATCGACCTTCAATTGGGGTCAGAGACCGACCCAAAGGCCGAGGCGACCGAAGAGAAGGTCGTGCCGCGCCTTAAGCAGATGCTGGGCGATGCGCCTTTCCGGCTGGACTGGATGAGCGTCTACAAGTTTCGCTGCGCACGGTTGGAGAAGTTCGTGCATGACCGCGTTATTTTTGTCGGCGACAGCGCGCATGTAGTCAGCCCCTTTGGCGCGCGGGGCGGCAATGGCGGGGTGCAGGATGTCGATAACCTTGGCTGGAAGCTTGCCGCCGTGGTTCATGGCGACGCACGACCCAGCCTGATCGAGACCTATGACATTGAGCGCGGCCATGGCGCGGATGAGAACATGCGCAACTCCGCCCGTGCGACGAACTTTATGACGCCAAAATCACCCATCGAAGCGCTGTTTCGCGATGAGGTGCTGACCCTTGCCTCAGAACATCCCTTTGCGCGCAAGCTGATCAATTCAGGCCGCCTGTCGCAACCCTGCTCTCTGGCGCACAGCCCGCTGCAAACCGCTGGCGACGCGCCGCTACGCCCCGGCAGCGCACTGATCGACGCGCCGCTGATCGGGGCGCGGGGGGACAGCTGCCTGCTGCGCGAAGTGCATGGGCAGTTCACCCTGCTGGCAGTCGGAGAGATTGCGGCCCCCGAAGTTCCAGGCGTTGACCGCATCGGCATCGGCCAATCCCATGACCGCTATCGCTGCTTTGAAGATCACCAAGGCCACGCGCAGCGGCGCTATGGCAGCGGGTTCCTCTATCTGCTGCGCCCCGATGGCCATGTTTGTGCCGTCTTTGATCAGCCCGACAGGGCCGCAATCGCCCGAGCCTTTGACCGCGCAAAAGGAGCCGCCGCATGATCCTTGATGACAATCTCGGGACCGAAGGCGATAGCGTTTATGCGGCCTTAATGGCCGCGCACGAAGGGCTGAGCGAAGCCGAAAGCCATTCCCTGAATGCACGATTGGTTCTGATGCTGGCAAATGAGGTCGGCGATCCCGCACGGCTTGAGGCGCTTTTTAAAGCAGCGCGCAGATTGACGTAAGCCGCTCGTCTGCCCAATATTTTCCATAAATATCCCGCTTGTCGGCCCGACATCCTGCGCTAGCTTTGTGTCCAACATCCCGCGACAGACTTGACGCAAGACGCCTGATCGGCAGACTAACACCCCGCGCCCATCTCAAGAGGCGATATAAACGCAGATCAACTGCATCACCTGGCCCGACCAAAAATCGGGATTTGCGGCGGCCCCGGCCACCGCGCCAACAGAGAGGAAAATCATGAAATTTTTGACACGCACCGGAAAACCGCTGCCGCAATCCGTGCTGAATTCAGCCGAGAACGCCAAGAAAGATCCCGTCAATAGGCGCGAGTTTCTAGCAATTGCCAGCGCCTTCGGGGCCACGTCCGCCACGGCCTACGCGATGCTTGGCATGGCTGCGCCTGCGCGCGCTGCAGCCCATGCCAACCTCAAAGAAGGCGGCACTGTGCGGATGCAAATGGAGGTGCGTGCTCTGAAAGACCCGCGAACCTACGACTGGTCGCAGATCGCCAACTTCAGCCGCGGCTGGCTGGAATATCTCGCGATTTGGGAAAATGACGGCACCTTCACCCCCGGCCTGCTGGAAAGCTGGGAGATCAATGATGACGCCACCGAATACACGCTGAACGTTCGCAAGGGCGTAAAGTGGAACGACGGCAGCGATTTCACCGCCCAAGACGTAGCGCGCAACATCGAAGGTTGGTGCGACAAGTCGCTCGAAGGCAACTCCATGGCGGGCCGTTTCGGCACGCTGGTCGACGAAGAGACTGGCAAAGCCATCGACGGCGCGATTGAAGTGGTCGATGACCACACGGTTAAGCTGAAGCTGCCAAAATCAGACATCACTTTGATCCCCGGCATGGCCGATTACCCTGCCGCAATCACACCCGAAGGGTTTGACCCAGATACCATGCTGGACAACCCCAAGGGCACCGGCCCTTACCTGCCGGAATCGCTCGAAGTGGGCGTGAAAAGCGTGCTGGTGAAGAACCCCGACCATACGTGGTGGGGCACAGAAGTCTTCGGTGGGCCCTACATCGACCGTCTTGAATACATCGACTATGGCACCGACCCATCCGCATGGATCGCCGCAGCCGAAGCCGAAGAGGTTGACGCATTCTATTCCATGGAAGGCGAATATATCGACGTCATGAGCACGCTCGACGGCTGGAACGAGAACGAAATCGCCTCTGCGGCGACCATCGTCATCCGCCCCAACCAGCTGGCCGAAATCGACGGCAAGAAGCCCTATGAAGACAAGCGCGTGCGCAATGCGCTGCAACTTGCGGTCGATAACGCCGTTCTGCTGGAACTGGGCTATGCCGGGCGCGGGATCGTGGCCGAAAACCACCATGTTGGCCCAATGCACCCCGAATACGCAGAGATCGAGCCGCCCAAGACCGACCCGGAGGCCGCTCGCGCGCTGATGGAAGAAGCCGGCATGGCTGACTACGAGCATGAGCTCTTCTCGATCGACGATGCGTGGCGCAAAGACACGACCGACGCCGTTGCGGCCCAGCTGCGCGACGCGGGCATCAAGGTAAAGCGGACCATCCTGCCCGGCTCGACCTTTTGGAACGACTGGGTGAAATATCCCTTCTCGTCCACCAACTGGAACGCGCGGCCCTTGGGCGTGCAAATCTGGGCGCTGGCCTACCGTTCGGGCGAGGCGTGGAACGAGTTTGGCTATGCCAACCCTGAGTTCGACGCGCTGCTTTCTGAGGCACTGGCCACAGCCGATGTCGACGCACGGCGTGAGATCATGGCCCGCGGGCAGAAGATGCTGCAGGACGATGGCGTCACGATCCAGCCCTACTGGCGCTCGCTCTATAACCACACCCGCGAGGGTCTGGTTGGCGCAGGTCACCACATCGGGTTTGAATATCACCCGGCGCGGATGGCTTGGGCAGAAGAGTAATCTACCACTAGCTAGAAACGCGAAAGGGCCGCAGCGATGCGGCCCTTTGTCTTTGTAGAGTGTAGCCTCAGCCGCCGATCAGGTCTTTCGCCATCATCATATGAACGCCCTTCTCACGGTTGACCGTCTGGGTGATCCGCAGATCCCCGGCCAGAGAGCACAGCACATAGGCGTCCTCGCGGCTGATGCCCGCGCGCTCTGACACCAGCGCGATCATGTCGCGCAGAGCCATCTCAGCGCAGCGGTCAAGGTCAGGGGCCATGCCCATGGTGATGACATGCGTCGGCGTCTCTGCCTGAGGATAGGAAAGCGTGCGGTCCTTCAGGACCGTCAGGCGAAAACGGCCTTGCAGCGCGGTCTCAATCGCGGTGACACAGACCTCACCGTCGCCCTGCGCGCCATGTCCGTCCCCGCAAGAGAACAACGCCCCTTCGTTGAACACTGGCAGGTACAGCGTGCTGCCCGCGACCAGTTCCTTGTTATCAAGATTACCACCATGCTTGCGCGGCTCAATGGTGGCGATCCGGCCCCATTCGGGCGGTGGAGCCACGGCCATGACGCCAAAGAACGGGGCCAAGGGCAGTTCCAGCCCCCAAGGCAGCCGCGCGATGCCCCGCTTTGCGTCAAGCGGGATGTTTGTGTGATAGCTCTCATTGAAATCCTGCGGCAGCGTGCCTGCCAGTGGGCGAATGAAGTTATACCCCCAGTCTTGCCGCAGCGCGACATCAAGGATATCAACCTTGAGCACATCACCGGGCATCGCGCCTTCGACGGCCACCGGGCCGGTCAGGATGTGACCGGGCAGCGGCGGCGGGCCAGCGTTGTGAATGTCGTGAAGTTCGGGCGGCACATGGAAGCCTTCAGGCGGCAGGCAATTGGCTGCGCCGGAGACGGTGTTGATGATCACTTCCTGCCCGCTTTTGATCGTCAAAGCGGCCGGGCGCGCGGCTTCAAAATATCCCCAATGGCAAGTCTCGGGTGCTGCATTAAGTGTCGCGGTCATGAATTTGTTCCTTCGTTCGCTAGAATACCTTCGATCAACACCTGAACCCGCAGCGCCTCTTGTGGCGTGGCAAGCCGGTTTGGCTTGCCCGCGATCAGCAACGCCATATCGTCAAGCTGCGCTTTAAGGCTGCTCGCGCGGGTATCGGTGGGGGCGGAATTGGTGGGGGCGAACTCTTCACCGGTGGAGACCGTATCAATCGCAAACTCAGAGATGCGGCGGCTGGCTGTCGCCCCTTTTACCGTCACTTCCTGCCGATCTGGCTGCGCGCCGCCGACAGAGCCGAGGATCGAAACCGGCAGCCCTTTGGCATTGACCAGCCGTGCGGCCACGTGGGTTTCGCAAAGTTCGTCATCTGGGTATTCGGTATGAGCCCATTGCAGCGTCAGCGGCCCCAGCACCCGTTCGCTGAGGAACAAGAAATGCGAGATCACCTCGCGGGTCATCCCCCCCTCAGCGGCAAAGCGCAGCCAGTTCGCATCGCGCTGCCACGCGCGGGGCCACGCGGGATAGGTCACAATGATATCGATGCCGCAGAGGTCGCCAAGCGCGCCTTCGTCGATCGCACGCGAGAGATCGGTTAGCGCCGCCCCTGCCGCTTGGGTGAAGTTGACCGCCACAGGCACGCCTACAGCTTCCAACTCGGCCACCAGCGCGCGGCTTTCGGCGATATCCACGCCGAGAGGTTTTTCAAGAAATATCGCCTTGCCCGCAGCGGCAGCTTCGAGAGCATAGGCTTTGCGGGGCACCGGGGGGCAGGCGAGATAGACCAGATCGACATCGGCCATCGCCTCAGAGGCCGTGGTAGTCAACGCCGCACCGGGCGCGATGGCACGTGCAGCCTCGCAGGCGTTAGGGTTCGGATCCCACATGGTGGCGACCGTGAATTCAGGGTGCAGCGCCATGTTCTCGGCCATGCGCCGGCCCATGATCCCCAATCCGATTACCGCAGTCCTGATCGCCATCTGAATCTCCCTCATTTTACAGCGCGATAAGACGCTGCATTTGGGGGAACTTCAACTGCGCCCGAGGCGCTTGTTTTAGGCGAGGTCGGCGCGCACCAAAGGCTCGATCACGCGGGCCAACTCTTCCGGCGCAGATTGGCTTTTGAACACATCAGCGATGGTGAAGACGCAGGTGAAGGACCCCTCAAAGCACAGCACCCCATTCTGGCGGGCCTTCATGCCGAAGGTGATAGACTTGTTGCCCAGTCGGGTCGGGTAGGTCTCACACATCAGCTTGTGGCGCGGGGTAACCGGGCTGCGGAAATCCATCGAAAGGTTCACGAAAGGCGTGCCGATGTTGCGGTCGATCTGAAGCTGGAACCACCCGTCGCCGTCGAAATGCGCCTCCCACCACGCGTTGATCGCATCGAGCGCGAAATAGGGCAGCCGCGCGGTATAGGCGATCTGCGCCGGGTCACAATCGCCCCAGGTGACGTTGATCTCGTGAACGAAGTTTTCCGTGGTCATAAGGCTGCCTTCATCTGCTCAGGCCTACGCAGTGCCGCGCGGGACGTTGGCTATCTTCTATCCCTTCCAGCACGGCGTGCAACCCGAGGGCAAACAGCACACCAAAAGTCGAATGTTCATATGAAACAAGGGAGAGGATGGTGGCGTTACCTGGATTTGAACCAGGGACCTAACGATTATGAGTCGTTCGCTCTAACCAACTGAGCTATAACGCCGTGGCGCGTCGGATAAGACAGCTTCGCATTGGGGTCAAGGGCGAAAACCGGATCATCGTGATTTTGCCTTATAAAAATGCCGCGACGCCGCGTGCCGCTCAAGACGGCTCCCCTCAGTGCGCGGGCGCCGAGACCACATCCAACAGCGTACGCCCGCCGTCGATGGTCATAATCTCACCCGTCATAAAGCCCGAGCTTTCGGCGGCGAGGAACTGAACAGCCTCACAAAGCTCATTCGGCCCCGCAATGCGGCCCAGTGGCGTATGTGCGCGTATGTCCTCGCGCCAATCGCGGTTGTCGGCCACAGCTGCGCGCAGCGACGCGCTCATCACCGATCCGAAGGAGATCGCGTTCACCCGTATCCGATGCTGCGCCAGTACCAGCGCCAGAGAGCGGGTCATCTGCTGCACACCCGCCGAGGCGATGGCATAGCCCATCATATCCGGCTGGTGCCGCTGTGCCGCGATGGAGCTGAGGTTGATGATCGACCCCACCTGCCCCTCGGTCTGGCCTTCGGCCTGTTTCATCATGCGCCGCGCGACCTGCTGCGACAGTTGCAGCGCTGTCATCAGGTTCTGCTGCAACAGCGTCTCGACAGAGGTGTCGTCAACATCCAGCGGATCGGTCGGCATCACCTGCCGCGAGGCGTTCACGAGGATGTCGACCTGATCGTATGCGTCGATGGTCGCTGAAACGAGATTGGCAATGGTCAGCCGCTGGCGCAAGTCGCCAGCGAAAACGCGGATGTTGCCCTCATCCGGGGTATCGCCCAACTCCTCCATCAGCTTTTTCTCGTTGGAGTCAGCACACATCACATTGGCGCCCCGGTCGGCCAGATGTCGGGCAATGGCAAGGCCGATGCCGTCTGCCGCGCCTGTGATAATGGCTGTTTTGCCGGAAATCGAGAAAGACATCGGGATACCCCCTAAAGGCTTAGCGGCGACGGGTCAGCGGGCGGGTGGCGTGGAACAGTTTGAACCGCGCATCGCCCCCAAGCTCCGCCACCTGCGCAAAGCGTTTTTTCAGTTCCGCCTCATAGGGCAAATGCCGATTGGCAACCATCCACAGGTCACCCTGTCCCGACAGCATACGCGCGGCGGCGGCAACAAAGGCCTGACCGATCTGCGGCTCGGCGGCGCGACCGGTGTGGAAAGGCGGGTTCATCACGACGGTGTCCATCCGGTGCGGCGGCTGCCATTCGGTGGCGTCCTCCCAATGAAACACGGCGCGGTCGTCGGTCACATTATGGCGTGCGCATTCCAATGCCAGATGCCCCGCCTCGACCAGATGCACCGTCTTCACCTTGGGCCGCGTCAAGATATGCGCCGAAAGGAACCCCCAGCCCGCGCCCAAGTCAGCCACTTCGGCCCCAAGGTTATCGGGCAGCACATCGACTAAGAGCGCCGAGGCCAGATCAACCCCATCCGCCGAAAAGACCCCCGGCGCGGTCCAAAAGCCTGCTTCGGTCTGGGCCGGGCCCGCTTCCCAATCGGTGAAAAAATCGCTGCCGCTGGCATCGATCCAGTAAAGCTTGCCATGTGCCTTTGAGATCGGCCCCTGAACCGTCACCCGCGCGCGCATCTCGCGCAGGATCGAATCCGCGCCATCGGTCTTTTGTCCATCGACCACCACCGGGCCGTCGCTCACCGCGCAGGCTTGGGCGATCAGCGCGCGGGCCTCGTGTTTGGCGCGTGGCAGGCAGACAATCGCGGCGGCATAGCGCCCCTCGACCGAATGCGCAGCGTCGTAACCGCGGGCGGTCCAAGCATCATAGGCAGGCTTGAAATCGTGGATAATCTTGCAACGATCCACCGGCAAATCGGCCAAATCAGCATCAACGGGGGGTTGAAATACGGCAATCGTGCCTGTTTCGGGCAGTTCCAGCCCACCGCCGTTCAGGGCCAGTTCCAGTCGCGGATCAATCACGTGTTATTCTTCTTTTTCCATAGTGCATTGCAGCGGATGCTGGTGACGCCGGGCGAAATCCATCACCTGCGCCACTTTCGTCTCCGCGATCTCGTGACTGAAGACGCCAACCACGGCCAGACCTTTTTTGTGCACGGTCAGCATGATCTCAAACGCCTGCGCGTGGTTCAGGCCAAAGAACCGCTCCAGCACATGCACCACGAATTCCATCGGGGTGAAATCATCGTTCAGCAGCATCACTTTATAAAGCGGCGGGCGTTTGGTCTTGGGACGCGTCTTGGTCAACAGCTCGGTGTCGTCGCCGTTTTTCGGGCCATTGGCCATCATCAACCAGCCCGGCGCGGGCCGGTCTGCTACCTGGATCGTCCAATCTGCTTTCACGTCGTCACGGTGCATTGCTGCTCCTGCGGCTGGGGGTAAGCTTGTTCATCGTGCAGCCGTCTATATAACCCCTGAACCAATTTAGGAAAGAGGCAGCACATATGAGCGGGGTACTCACCACCATCGGTTTCGATGCGGATGACACATTGTGGCATAATGAGCGCTACTTTGCACTCTCCCATGACCGTTTTGCAGCCCTTCTGGCAGAACATAGTGAACGCGACCACCTGATGGCCCGTCTGCTGGAGGCCGAGCGGCGCAATTTGCCGCATTATGGCTACGGCATCAAAGGCTTCACCCTGTCGATGATCGAGACCGCGATCGAGGTGACAGACGGCAAAGTTCCTGCTGAGGTGATCAACGATCTGCTCGCCGCCGGGCGCGAGATGCTAGCCCATCCGATTGAACTGCTGCCCCATGTAGAAGACGTGTTGGAAACCCTGAAGGGCCAATATCGGCTGATCGTGGTGACAAAGGGCGACCTGCTAGATCAAGAACGCAAACTGGCGCAATCAGGCCTGCGAGAGATGTTCGATGCGGTCGAGATCGTCTCTCACAAGACTGAAGCCGCCTATCGCCGCATTTTTGAGCACCATGGCGAAGGGGCCGCGCAGGGGCTGATGGTCGGCAACTCTCTGGCCTCAGACGTGCGCCCGATGATCGAAGCAGGGGGCTGGGGCGTTTATGTGCCGCATGATCTGACCTGGGCAATGGAACATGCCGAACCGCCAACCAATTCGCCCCGTTTCGCTGAAATTAGCGATTTATCGGGGCTGCCAGAGGCGTTGAAACAGATCACCTCGGGGTGAGTCGCCAGCGCTCGGGTGGCGATTGTAAGTCCACCCCGCATCCGCCCAGTTGCCGCCTAAATCACGCCTTATTCCCGCCTTATTCCCGCTTATAGTGGGTGATCGTGAACAAGCCTCTACATATTGGAGGAGAGATCCGTCATTTTTTCACCTGTCCTTAAGATTCGACGGCTTCCGCGAAGCACCCTCCTGTGCTACCTTTAAACCAATCAAAAAATGGTCAGTCGAAAATCGGCGACTCGAGGCAGTAAAAAAGGCAGGCTAACATGAAGGCTCGGCGCATTCAGCCGGCCCGTTACGGGCTATTTCTATTCGCAGCATTCTGGGTTTTGGTCATCTTACCGCTCAGCGCCATGGCCGCGCCTTACGCCGCATATGTTATCGATGCCCGCACCGGTAAAGAAATTCACGCAGAGAACGCCGACACCCGCCTGCACCCCGCCTCCCTGACCAAGATGATGACGCTCTACATCGCTTTTCAGGCGGTAGAGCGGGGGGAGCTTTCCCTCGATACCCAAGTCACCATTTCCCAAAACGCTGCATCTGAACCCCCCAGCAAACTGGGGATGCGCCCGGGCCAGAAAATCGCCCTGCGCTACCTGATCCGCGCCGCCGCCGTAAAATCAGCCAACGATGCCGCCACTGCAATTGGCGAAGCCATTGAGGGCTCTGAGGCCGCTTTTGCCCGCCGGATGAACCGCACCGCCAAACAGCTCGGCATGACGCGGACCACCTTTAAGAACATGCACGGGCTTACCGAGAACGGCCACCTCTCTACCGCGCGCGATATGACAGCCATGGGCCGTCATCTGCTTTATGATTACCCGCAGTACTATAACCTCTTCTCGCGCATCACCGCCGATGCGGGTGTACGCAAAGTGTCCCACACAAACCGCCGGTTCCTGGGGTCGTACAAAGGGGCCGACGGGATCAAAACAGGCTACACCCGTGCTGCGGGCTTCAACCTGACCGCTTCGGCAGAGCGTGGCAATGAGCGGATCATCGTCACCGTGTTTGGCGGAAATTCCACCGCATCGCGCAACGCCAAAGTGGCCGAGCTGATGGACCTAGGCTTCCGCCGCGCGCCCTCCTCTGCCCCACTGAGCAAGCCCGTCCCGCCGGTCTATGCTGATGTCGAAGACGCGCCCGCCGCCCCCGGTGCCGCGGGCAAGACGATCCGCCTTGTGGGGGCCGTCACGACCTCCAAACGCCCCCAGCTCCGCCCCCGTAACGACGTCGTTGTCGTAGCAACCGCCACAGCGCCTGAAGCAACCAGTGTCGTTTCAAACAGCGACATCACGGCGGCGCTGCGCGAAGCGGTCCAAACCGCCCCACCGCCGCCAGCCGCGCCTGCTACTGCGCCGCAAAGCAAAGACGCGGAAATCGTTATTGCATCGGCCCAAGCGTCTGCCCGCCCCGAACCACGCCCCAAGGACGTGACATTGGCCGTGCAACAAGCAGTTGAACAGGAAATCGTGACCCGTGTCTCAACCTCTGGCAGCCGCCATTGGGGGGTAAACGTGGGCCGCTTCCCCAGCCGCTATGCAGCCGAGAAAGTACTCCTGAAAACCGCCCTGGCCGAGATGTCGACCCTAGACGGCACCCTGCGCAAAGTGGTGCAGCGCCCACAGGGCTATGACGCAAACTTCCTTGGCATGTCGCGCGAAAGCGCTGATCTAGCATGCCGCCGACTGGCTGCACGCAATGTCAGCTGCTTCATGATTGGGCCAAGCGAAGGCTGAGGCCCACAACCCACACACAAGCGCCGCCCGACCCATCTTCATCCTTTTAAAAATACCCGCGGGGGAATCGCGCCCCCGGCGCGATGGGGGCAGCGCCCCCGCTACCTCTCGATAGACAGCGACGCCTGCTTATCCTGCGGCTTGCAACAGGGCCCGTGTGTATTCGGTCTGCGGATTGTCATAAAGCGCGTCGACATCGCCATATTCCACAACATCCCCGCGCTTCATCACCATCACCTTGTGCGACATGGCACGCACGACCTTGAGGTCGTGGCTGATGAACAAATAAGCCAGCCCGTACTTCACCTGCAAACGCCGTAGCAGATCGACGATCTGCACTTGCACCGTCATATCAAGCGCCGAGGTCGGCTCGTCCAATACCAGCAGTTTGGGCCGCAGCACCATGGCGCGGGCAATCGCGATGCGCTGGCGCTGGCCGCCCGAGAATTCATGCGGGTAACGGTCCATGGTGACGGGGTCTAGCCCGACCTCGGTCATCACTTCCGCCACCACCTCACGCCGGTCGCGGCCCTTGTCGACCTTATGGATCGCGAGCCCTTCAGCAATAATCTGAAAGCAGGTCATACGCGGGCTGAGCGAGCCGAAGGGATCTTGAAACACGATCTGCATATCCGCGCGCAGGCGGCGCAGCTGCCGGGTGGACCATTTGCGCACATCCTCACCGCGAAAGGTCACCTCCCCTTCCGAGCCGATGAGCCGCATGATCGCCAGCGCCAGCGTGGTCTTGCCAGACCCACTTTCGCCCACGATGCCCAAAGTCTCCCCGGCGCGAACCGACAGGCTGGTGTCATTGACCGCCTGCACATGGCCCACGGTGCGGCGCAACAGCCCCTTCTGGATTGGAAACCACACCTTGAGGTTCTCGGTGCGCAACACCTCGGGTGCATCATCAGCAACAGGCTCGGGCGAGCCGGTAGGCTCAGCGCTCAGCAGCTTGCGGGTATAGGGGTGCTGGGGGTTACCGAAAATCTCGGCCGTCGGCCCCTCTTCGACCACCACGCCCTTTTGCATCACAAATACCCGATCCGCGATGCGCCGCACGATGCCAAGGTCGTGGGTGATGAACAAAAGCCCCATCCCCATCTCGTCCTTGAGGTCCTTCAGCAAATCAAGAATTTGCGCCTGAATGGTGACGTCCAACGCCGTCGTCGGCTCGTCCGCGATCAAGATGTCGGGCTTATTGGCCAGCGCCATGGCAATCATCACACGCTGCCGCTGCCCACCGGACAACTGGTGCGGATAGGCCCCCATGCGGCTTTCCGCATCGTTGATGCCAACCTGCTCCAGCAAGCTCAGCACCCGCGCGCGCGCTTCGGCCCCTTGCAAACCTTGGTGCAGCGCCAGCGATTCCGCCAACTGCTTTTCGATCGTGTGTAGCGGATTGAGCGAGGTCATCGGCTCTTGGAAAATGAACGAGATGTCGTTGCCGCGCACCTTATGCAGCAGCTTGGCATCCGCGCCGATCATCTCTTGCCCATCATAGGTGACCGACCCGCTAACCTGCGCAGAATCGCCCAATAGCGAGACTGTCGAGAGTGCTGAGACTGACTTGCCCGAGCCGCTCTCGCCCACAAGCGCCACTGTCTCCCCGCGGTTCACAGCAAAGCTGACACCGCGCACCGCCGGGATCAGTTGCCCGTCCTGCCGAAAGAAAACTTGCAGGTCTTTGACGTCTAAAAGCGCAGTCACGAAAAGGTCTTTCTGGGGTCGAATGCGTCGCGAATGCCTTCAAAGATGAAGACCAGCAGCGACAGCATGATGGCAAAGGTAAAGAAGGCCGAGAAGGCCAGCCAAGGCGCTTGCAGGTTCTGTTTAGCTTGCAGCGTCAACTCACCCAGCGACGGGGCCGAGGATGGCAGGCCGAAGCCGAGGAAATCCAGCGTGGCGAGAGTTGAGATCGTGCCAGTGATGATAAACGGCAGCATGGTCAGCGTGGCCACCATCGCGTTGGGCAGCATGTGGCGCAGCATGATCGTGCCGTTGCCCACACCAAGCGCACGCGCCGCGCGGACATATTCAAGGTTACGCGCACGCAGGAATTCGGCGCGTACCACGCCCACCAGCGCGGTCCATGAGAACAGGACGAGAAGGATCACCAAGAGCCAGAAACTTCGCCCCAAAATCGCAAACATGATAATGATGACGTAGAGCGAGGGCGTCGACGACCATATTTCAATGATCCGCTGAAAGATGAGGTCGAGCCAGCCGCCAAAGAACCCCTGCACCGCGCCAGCCAGAATGCCGATGACAGAGGCAGCCCCCGTCACGATCAGCGTGAACAGCACCGACAGTCGGAAACCGTGGATCACCCGCGCCATCACATCACGTTTAGTGCCATCGGTGCCCAGCCAGTTCTGTCCATTGGGCGGCAGCGGCGCGGCGCCGGGGCGGTCCACAGCGGTGTTGAAGGAATAGGGAATGACCGGCCAAATCGCCCAGCCTTTGTCGATTGCTTCGCCTTCAACCTCGCCATCCTCGGCGTCAAGGATATAGCCCTCAGGATCGTCGAAACAGGCATCCAGCCCGCCGGTGGCGATCAGGCAGCGCACCTCCGGGTCGCGGTAGGCGGCCTCGGTTTGGAAATCGCCGCCAAAGGCGGTCTCAGGGTAGAAGTTGAAGATCGGCGTGTAATATTCGCCGCGGTAGCTGACCAAGATCGGCTTGTCGTTGGCAACGAACTCGGCGAACAGCGAAATGCCGAACAGGATCGCAAAAATCCACAGCGACCAATAGGCCCGCCGGTTCGCGGTGAAATTGCGCCAGCGGCGCTGGTTCAGGGGGGAGAGCGCCATCAGCCTTCCCTCTTCTCAAAATCAATACGGGGATCGACGAGCACGTACATCATGTCCGACAAGATGCCGACGACGAGGCCAATGAGGCCAAAGATGAACAGCGTGCCGAATACAATCGGATAGTCCCGTGCCACGGCGGCCTCGAAACCCAAGCGGCCCAGACCATCAAGGCTGAAGATCGTCTCGATGATGATCGAGCCACCAAAGAAAACCGAGATGAACACTGCCGGAAAGCTGGCGATCACGATCAGCATCGCGTTTCGGAACACATGTCCGTATAACACTTTGCTTTCCGACAGCCCTTTGGCGCGGGCGGTGATGACATATTGCTTTTTGATTTCATCGAGAAAGCTGTTCTTGGTCAACAGCGTCAACGTGGCAAAAGCCGAGATGGTCGAGGCCAGCACGGGCAGCGTGATGTGCCAGAAGTAGTCGGCCACCTTTCCCAAGGGGCTAAGGCTATCGAAATTATCCGACGTCAGACCGCGCAGCGGGAAGACCTGCCAGTATGATCCACCCGCAAAGAGTACGAGCAGCAAAATAGCGAACAGGAAGCCCGGGATCGCATAGGCGGCGATGATCGCACCCGATGTCCAAGTATCAAACCGGCTTCCGTCGCGGACCGCCTTGCGAATGCCGAGCGGAATCGAGATTAAGTGGGCGATCAGCGTGGACCACAGCCCCAGCGTAATCGATACAGGCAGCTTTTCCTTGATCAGGTCAATGACCCCGATGGAGCGAAAGTAGCTCTCCCCAAAATCCAGACGCATGTAGTTCCAGAGCATGTGAAAGAAGCGCTCAACAGGTGGTTTGTCGAAACCGAATTCCTTTTCCAATTCCTCAATCAGTTCAGGCGGCAGCCCGCGCGCACCGACATAGGTGCTGTCAGACCCCCGCGCCATAGTATCGACCCCGGCATCATTGTTGCCCCCGGCAAAGCCGCCAAAGACATCCCCACCGCCCTGAATACGGGCGATGGCCTGCTCTACCGGGCCACCGGGGACGAATTGCACCAAGGCAAAGTTAACCAACATGATGCCGAGCAACGTCGGAATCACCAGCAACAGCCGTCTGAGAATATAAGCACCCATGAGGTCGCTTTACCGCAAGGCGCCTGAGGCACGCAATTGCTCTGCGCCCTCTTTGTCGTACCACCAGAAATCAAGGTAGCCCAAAGCGTAGGGCGGGATCGTTTCGGGGTGGTCGTATTGGTCGTAATAGGCGACCCAATAGCTGTCGTTGTACCATGTTGGAATCATGAAGAACTCATGCCGCAGCGCACGGTCGAGCGCCATAAGCGCGGCGTCTTCTTCCTCTGCCGTATCAGCATCGAGCGACGCGTCGATGATCGCATCCACCAGTGGGCTGGCCAGTCCGGCTGGGTTAAAGAGCGAGAACTCAGCCGCCTCGGACCCATAGCGCTGCGCCAATCCGGTGCCGGTGCCGAGGAACGCCGCATAGGCGTCATAGATCATGTCGTAGTCGCGGTCGCGTTCACGGGCGGTGTATTGCGAACTGTCGACCTTCTCCAACCGGGCGTCGATGCCGATGGACTGCAGGTTACCTACGAAATTCTCAATCACAGCAGAGATCGTCGGCGAGCCGGAGGAGTTCATCAAGAAGTTCAGCCGCAACGGTTCGCCCGCATCATTGACCCGCATGCCGTTCTGCACGGTCCAGCCGGCCTCTTCGAGCAGCTTGGAGGCCTGCCGCGCATTACGACGATCAAGCAAACGACTGGCGTCAGAGGTATGCGGTACGACCGCAGGCTCGTTCAGCAGCTCAGCAGGCACAAGATCGCCAAGGCTTTCCAGCAGTGCCAGCTCCGCCCCTTCGGGTGCACCCTGCGCCATAAGCGGCGTATCTTGGGTAAAGGAGGCGCGGTGGTTGAACAGCCCGTATTGCAGCGACTCGTTCGTCCACTCAAAGTTGAACATCAGCGCAACGGCTTCGCGCACGGCACGGTCTTGCAGCGCCTCGCGGCCAAGGTTGAAGATGATCCCCGAAGGCGTCGGGGGCGACCCGTCAGGCAATTCCGCCTTCACGATATCGCCATCGGTTACTTTGGAGAAGTCATAGCCGGTGGCCCATTTCTTGGAATCGCCCTCAGCACGGAACGTGTATTCGCCCGCTTTGAACGCCTCAAACGCAGAGGTATCATCGCTGATAATCTCAAGCCGGATGCGGTCAAAATTCATCCGGCCCCGGTTGATCGGCAGGTCTTTCCCCCAATAGTCAAGATTGCGCTTCAGCACGATGCGTTTGGTCAGATCGACGCTTTCGACCATATAGGCGCCCGAGCCGGGGGGCGGGTCCATCCAGCTGTCTTTCAGACCATTGCCGGTCTCTTCGAACCATTTTTTCGGCCAAGCGGGCACCCCGCCAACCGTCTCGATCAAGCTGCGGCGCGAGATATCGTCGGCGAAGGTGAATTTAACCGTGTGATCGTCCAGCGCCTCAACCTTGGGGATGCGCTTGCGCACGGCGTCGGCGTAGGATTTCAACCCTTCGTCCAGCAGCAAGTTGTGCGAAAATACGATGTCATGGGCGGTGACCGGTGTGCCGTCAGAAAACTGCGCTTCGGGACGCATGTTAAAAATCACCCAAGATTTATCTTCAGGGTACTCAAGGCTTTCGCACAGCAAACAGTAGCTCTCACCATAGACATCCGCAGGCAGTGGCTCACCGCTGGGAGCTTCACCTAACAGGCTTTCGAACCCAAAAATCGAAAACAGATGCGCCCTGCCCTTGCCGGAATAGGGGTTCATCGAATCGAGTGTGCCGACGAAGGGCAGCGAAATCTCCCCGCCCTTGGGGGCATCGGGGTTCACATAGTCGAAGTGCTTAAAATCCGCCGGATAGGTCAGGTCGCCATAAAAGGAATAACCGTGGCTTTTGATGATCTTTTGCTCCTGCGCCGTCGCGGCACCAGCCAGCAACACAAGCACCGAAAGCGTCATAGTCATAAGCCATAGCGGGAGGGGGGCAAAGACCGATGGACGGGTCGCGGCGCGGGTTTGGGCACGGGGCATAGGGCACTCCTTGGGGTGGCATAGTCCGGATCGTAGCGTCATGTAGGCTAACGCTGTGACGCGCCAAGATACAAGTTGCGAATATGTTAGGTTGTCCTTGAACGGCAGCAAACCGCGCCATTGTACGGAGAGGAAAATACCATCGGTGCGGTGGTCACGGCGCGGCTCCGCACTCCCAAACGCAAAAGCCGCCCCGAGGGGCGGCCATCACACACGCAATGCTGCGTAGTATCAGTTAGAAACGCTCTGCAAATAGGCGATCACGTCCGCCCGGTCTTCGACCTTACGCAGACCCGCGAAACCCATTGTTGTGCCGGGTGCGTAGCCTTTGGGGCTGGTGAGGAAAGCGCTCAACTCTTCCGGGGTCCAGCTGCCGTCGATCGAGGACAGCGCGCCGGAGTAGCCGAAATCACCAACCGCTGCGATGTCACGGCCAACAACGCCGTCCAAATGCGGGCCGACGGCGTTTGAGCCATCAACTTTGTGGCAAGCGGCGCATTTGCGGAACACTTTGGAGCCGCTGTCGGCATCTGCTTCGGCCATTACGGCGGCAAAGTCGATTTCTTCGCCCCCTTCGTCACCACCGGCATCGGCCACTTCGATGACATAGGACGCTTCCCCATGTGCATCGGCGTGGTAAATCTCTTCACCCGCCCATTTGCCCAGCAGAAGTACCAACCAGGCGCCGAATACGCCGGCTGCGATTTTGGTCAGGGTCATTGTATCGAACATGCGTCAGGGTCCATCACTTGGTATTGGCACCATGGCCGGGCCACGGTTCTTGGCATCGTTGCCCGCGTATCTATTGCTTTCCCTCGGCGCAGGCAAGGTGTAGTTACCGCGACCAATTGCCCTTCCCCGCGCCTTTTGCAGCAGGATACGATCCATGACCGCCCAGACCACGCCGCGCATCGCCTTTCAGGGAGCCCTTGGCGCCTATAGCCACGAGGCCTGCATTCAGGCCTGCCCCGACATGGAGCCGGTGCCCTGCCAGTCGTTTGAAGGGGTGATCCGCGCCGTAAACGAAGGCCGCGCCGAGCTGGCCATGCTGCCGGTTGAGAACACGACCTATGGTCGCGTGGCCGATATTCACCGCCTGCTGCCCGAAAGCGGGCTGCATATTATCGGCGAAGCCTTTGTGCGGGTACGCATCGCGCTGATGGCGCGCCCCGGTGTGACCATGGACGACATCAAACATGTCCGCGCGCATCTTGTGCTGCTGCCACAGGCCCGCAGCTTTCTGCAAAAACACGGCATCACATCCGAGCCTGCGGCTGATTCCGCCGGGGCCGCTGCCGAACTGGCCGCGACCGAGGGCAGCACCGATGGGGTGTTGGCAGGCGAGGTCGCGGCAGAGATCAACGGCCTTAACGTGCTGGCGCGCGATATTGAGGATATGGACCACAACACCACCCGCTTCCTGCTCATGGCGCCTAAGATCGACCTGAGCCGTCGGGCCGAGCGGATGCTGACGACGTTTGTCTTCGAAGTGCGCAACATCCCCGCCGCCCTGTACAAAGCAATGGGCGGCTTCGCGACCAATGGTGTGAACATGACCAAGTTGGAAAGCTACATGGTTGGCGGGTCTTTCACCGCAACGCAATTTTACGCAGATATTGAGGGGCATCCCGAAGACCCGGCTGTCAAACGCGCGCTGGAGGAATTGGGCTACTTCACCAATATGCTTGAGATTCTGGGCGCTTACCCTGCACATCCCGGACGGGGTGAACCGACCGGGATGTAAGCTTCAATCAAGCTGCGCCTAGACTTTAATGCTGCGGGCGTGACGCTCTTCCATACCGCGGGCATACTCGGCCACACGCTCTTTGTATTTCTTGCTCAGAGTCGCTTTGGCCAGCTTGAGCGACTGCACCCAAAGACGGGCAGACAGGTTCAATGGTTTGATCTCTAGCGCCACCAGCACCCGCGTGGTGTTGCGCGACAAGGGCATCAACTCAAATGACATCTGCCCGGCCAATCCCTGCGACATACTGTCGATGACCATTTCATTGGGGCGGTCAAATGTGACCATTTCAATCGTCAACTCCCGCCGTTTGCCGCGCAGGGGGAAAACCGCGTTCCATGTCATGCCCACGCCGGGCTTGGACATGGTATCAACGCGCTGCACCTCGGCCCCGCGCCGCATGGCGGACCGCTCAAAGCTCTCAAAATCGCATAGCATGTCAAAGACCGCCTCAATCGGCGCTTCGACGTCTTCTTTGGTCGAGAATTTCATTCCGTCCGTTCCAATTCTTCTGCTCGTATTATTCACCATAGCCGCTGTTACGGCGGGGCCTGTCAGCGCAGTGTATCCGCAAGCCAGTTTTCCAGCAAGAAATGCGCGATGGCCCCGCGCCGTGCGGGCAGCAGGCGCGGATGGGTTCCGGCGAAAACATCCATCATCTCTTCGCGGGTCACCCACAGCGCGTCTTCGATCTCAACCGGGTCGATGGTCAGCTCGCGGCTCAGCGCTTCGCCCGCGCAGCCCAGCATCAATGACGCCGGAAAGGGCCACGGCTGGCTAGAGAGGTAGCTTACCGCGCCGACCTGCACGCCCGCCTCCTCAAAAACCTCACGGCGCACGGCGGCCTCGACCGTTTCGCCCGGCTCAACAAAGCCCGCGAGCAGCGAATACATCCCCTCCGGCCAGCCGGGAGAGCGGCCCATGAGCACGGAATTACCATGGGTAATCAGCATGATAACGACCGGATCGGTGCGCGGAAAATGCGCCCCTCCGCAATCGGGACAGACGCGCTGCCACCCGCCCTGCGCCAAATCGGTGGCACTGCCGCAGCGGGCGCAATGGAGGTGCGTTTCGTGCCAGCCGAGGATCGCCTTGCCGCTGGCGGCCAGTTCAGCATCGCGCGGATCAAGCCACGTCATAACCCGCCGCAATTCGGCAAATACCATGTCATCGCCCAACAGCGGATGACGTTGTTCACTGGGATCAAGGAAGGCACCCAACTGCGACTGATCCAGATCAGCAGGCTGCCAGCCGGAGATATCAACCGCAAACCGCGCCGCACCGTCTTCGCGTCCTAGCAAAATCGCAGCACCTTCGGCATCTTTCAACGCCGGGTGATCCAGCGCCAGCCGCACCAAGGCGGCAGGGCGCTCTGGTGCAATCAAGGGTTTCCCGCGCCAGAAAACGATAGCCCGCGCCTTAGGGTCGGCCCGAAGCTGCTCTAACGCAGCAGCGTTGCCGCGCAACTCACCCGCACGATCAAGCGCCGAGCCCCCAAAAGTTACAGTTTCCGCATGACGCATGGCGCTCTCCTGACGCGGGTTTTCCGCTTTGGGCCAAGCCATGCCATGGCGCACGCGATATTGGCAATCCCAAGCGCACTTGCCACATGGGTTGAAATCTGCTCATAGTAAAACATCTTTAAGTTGTAAATTATTGTGAGCACTTACCTTTTTGGCGAATGAACTCCGCACATATGTATCGGCCGATGCGCCTCCCGCTGAAGGGGCCGCCCCGACCGAGGCACGTCTGCGCATTCTAGCCACCACCGATTTGCACATGCAGATCGTTGGACATGACTATGTCAGAGACCGTTCTGTTGGGCACCACGGACTGGCCGGGATCGCCACGCTGATCCGCACCGCCCGAAAAGAGGCCACCGCCAAGAACGCGGCTTGTGTCCTGCTCGACAATGGCGACCTGTTGCAGGGCAGCGCGATGGGCAACCAATTGGCACAGATGCCGGTCACCCCCGCACATCCCCTCGTCGCCTGTTTGAATTATTTGGGCTATGACGCCCTTGGATTGGGTAATCACGACCTTGATCATGGGCTGCCGTATCTGCGCGCCGTTGCCGGCGCGCTCGACATGCCGCTGATCTCAACCAACCTGCATCTGACCGAACCCGGCCCCTTGCGTCGATGGAGCATCGTCTCCTGCCCCTTACCTGCGGTGAACGGTCAACCGATGCCACCGCTCCGGATTGGCCTGCTTTCAGTGCTGCCCAGCAAGACGTCGATCTGGAACCGCGACGTGTTGGAAAATGGGGCCAGGATCACCTGCCCGCTGGAAAGTCTCCGGTCTGCTGCACCACTGCTGCGCGCGGGGGGGGCTGATCTGATTGTACTACTGGCCCATATGGGCATTGCACATGAAGGTGAAACGCTAACCGAAGATGATGTCTGCGCCATGGCTGAGGTCGACGGGATCGACGCTGTCATCACAGGCCACACGCACCGCCGATTCCCCGGACTGGACCACCCCGCGCGCAGTGGAGTGGACACACAAGCCGGAACGCTTTCCCAAAGGCCCGCCGTCATGCCGGGCTTTGGCGGCTCTGATCTGGCGGTTCTGGATCTCGCCCTTGAACGTGACCCGCAAGGGCACTGGACGGTATCGCGTCACGAAAGCCGCCTGCGCCGCAACACTGCGCACACGCTGGCCGATCCCGTGGTGCTTAGTGCTGCGCGGGGAAGCCACATGAAGGTGCGCAGGCACCTGGAAGAGGTCGTCGGCCATACAAAAACGGCACTTCACAACTTCTTTTCGCTGGCCACCCCCACCGCCATCGACGCACTTACCGCCCGCGCGCAGGCCACAGTGATCCGCGAAGGTGTGCGCGGCGCGCCCGAAAGCAAACTCCCCATCCTGTCAGCAACAGCGGCTCATACGGCAGGCGGGCTCGGTGGTCCGGGACATTTTTTGCATATCCCGCCCGGCCCTGTGCAACGCCGCCATATTGCCGGGCTTATCCCCTATCGCAACGAGGTTTGGGCGCTGCGCGTCTCGGGTGCCGACCTTCGGCGTTGGTTAGAGACATCGGCAGAGGTTTTTGCGCCGCTTGGCGCCGCTATCGGACCGCTTATTGATCCATCCCGCCCGCCGTTTCACTTTGATACGATTCACGGCGTGACCTACAATATCGACCCGCGCCGCCCAAGGGGGGACCGCATCACCGCCCTGACGTGGCAAGAAGCGCCAGTGCAACCTAAGCAGGTCTTTTTATTAGCAACAAATCAGTTTCGTGCCGCTGGTGGCGGAGGATTTGATTGCGCCCCCAAGACTGCCGTGGCTCTGCGTAGCCCCGTGCCCCTCGCAGAAGCGCTAATCGCGGCCCTCACTGCCCCTTGCGAGCAGCTTTGGCCAGATACCCCGCCATGGCGCTTTGACGCCTCGGGTGCATCGGCGATCCTTCAAACCACTCCCGAAGCACTTCCCTATCTTGAGGACATCGCGCATCTATCACCTGCGCCCTGCGGAATGACTGCGTCAGGCTTTGCCAAAATACGGCTTCACCTGTGAGGCTTGCACTTCGTTTCCCTCCCCCCTATATGGGCATTGAGAGGTTGGTGCGGGCAGGCGCCTCGCCAACCCGGTCAGATCCGGAAGGAAGCAGCCGTAACGAGCCCCGCTTGGGTCGTTATCAGCCTCTCACCAACATCCTGACGCGCAGCGACAGGAAGACCCCGGCAGTCGTTTCGCAGAAACGATGAGAGGGGCAAGCTCCCTTCCCTTCGATGAACGCGCTTAAAGGATAACACCCTGTTGGACGCTTTTCTCGTAGGCGCCAGGGTCATTAGCCATCCTGCCAGCCGAGAAGCTTGAAACGCTTCGAAAGATTGCCTCGTCAGATCTCAATGGGCCTACCTAGCACCCGGGAAACTGCTTTGTTCGCCCCGTGCGGCGCTGCCCCTCCCTCACAACCGATCCGCCTCAAACGTATCGCACTGCGCCATTTGCCCGCTGTCATACCCACGCTCAAACCAACGCGCGCGTTGCTCTGATGTGCCGTGAGTAAAGGTATGCGGCTGCGGCACCTGACCAGCCTGCCGCTGTAAATGGTCATCCCCGATCATCCGCGCGGCATTGAGCGCCTCCTGAAGGTCGCCTTTCTCCATCAGCCCTTGGACATTCGACGCCCAAATTCCCGAAAAGCAATCGGCCATCAACTCTAGACGCACCGTCAGCGCGTTTGCCTCCACTTCAGACGATTGCTGACGCATCTGCGCTACCTGCGGCAAAACGCCGATCTCATTCTGAATGTGGTGGGCAACTTCGTGGGCAATCACATAGGCCGCGGCGAAATCGCCCTCGGCCCCGAGCCTTTGCTCTAATGTGCGGAAAAACGCGGTGTCGAGATAGGCCATATTGTCCGCAGGGCAGTAGAACGGCCCCGTCGCGCCCGAGGCACCGCCACAGGCGCTTTGAGTGACATTCTCAAATACCACGAGTTGAGGCGGCGTATAGGTTTCGCCCAATTGCTCTTGGAAAACGCGGCTCCAGACCTGCTCTGTTGTGGTCAAGACGCGGGCCGCGAAATCGACTTGCGGGTCTTCGCTGTCGCTCAGCGGGCGGGACTGTTGCACCTGTCCGCCCCCCTGACCCGTCAACAGTGGGGTTACATCAATGCCGGTGAAATAGCCGATGGCTAAAACCGCCAAGACGCCAACCAGACCCAGACCGCCGGCTTTGCCAGCCCCTCCGCTGCGACGAATGACATTCTTGCTCCGCCCAATTCCCCGCAAACGCATTATCCGTCCCTCGCAATGTCAAAGATTATTGCCACATGAACGCGCAAGGAGCAGATTAGTTCAATGAGTGATAAAAACGATCTCGCTGAGAATCGGACCGACTGGGCCGAAGACCGCACGATTCTAGCAAATGAACGCACCTTCGCGGGCTGGATGCGGACCGGCATGGCCTGTGTCGCGGTGGCGATTGGTCTGCGTGCTGTTTTTGGAGAGTTTCAGCCGACTTGGGTCGCCAAGGCGGTCGCTTCGGTTTTCATCCTTGCCGCGCTTTACGTCTATTGGGCGGCGCAGGCATCAGCCGCTAAAACCCAAAAACGGCTTAGCGACCATCACGCCAATGCCCAGCCCAACAGTCGCATGAAAATATTGGCCGCGATCCTTGCGCTGGCCTCAATTGGCGTCGGCGCGATCCTTTGGATGCTCTGAGCATCCCCGCAAGCACGGTAGACGCCACGGCGCGGAGCGCCTAGTTTACGGCCTTGACCGAATCCGATCTGGGGCACCATGACAGATACATCCGCCTACCGCGTTCTGGCCCGCAAATACCGGCCCGAGACCTTTGCCGATCTCGTCGGCCAAGACGCCATGGTGCGCACGCTCAAGAACGCCTTTGCCGCTGACCGGATCGCGCAGGCATTTGTCATGACAGGCATTCGCGGCACCGGCAAAACGACCACGGCACGGATCATCGCCAAGGGGATGAACTGCATTGGGCCAGACGGCAACGGCGGGCCGACGACCGATCCCTGCGGCGTTTGCGAGCACTGCACAGCGATTATGGAAGGCCGCCACGTCGATGTAATGGAGATGGACGCCGCCTCGAACACCGGCGTCGCCAACATCCGCGAGATTATTGATTCGGTACACTACCGCGCCGCCTCGGCCCGCTACAAAGTCTATATCATCGACGAAGTGCACATGCTCTCGACCGGGGCGTTCAACGCGCTGCTGAAGACGTTGGAAGAGCCGCCCGAACACGTCAAATTCATCTTCGCCACCACCGAGATCCGCAAAGTGCCGGTGACGGTTCTGTCGCGCTGCCAGCGTTTTGACCTGCGCCGCATTGAACCCGAAGTGATGATCGCGCTGTTGCGCAAGATCGCAACGGCGGAGACTGCTGAGATCACCGATGACGCGCTGGCGCTGATCACCCGCGCCGCCGAAGGGTCGGCCCGTGACGCGACCTCGCTCCTGGATCAGGCCATCAGCCACGGCGCAGGCGAGACGGGCGCTGAGCAGGTGCGCGCAATGCTGGGCCTGGCCGACCGAGGCCGGGTGCTGGACCTATTCGACATGGTGCTGCGCGGCGATGCGGCAGCGGCGCTGACGGAACTCAGCGGCCAATACGCCGACGGGGCAGACCCGATGGCGGTGCTGCGCGATCTGGCCGAGATCACCCATTGGGTGTCGGTCGTGAAGATCACGCCTGATGCCGCCGAAGACCCCACAATCGCCCCCGAAGAACGCACCCGTGGCCAGCAAATGGCCGAGACCCTGCCGATGCGCGTACTCACGCGGCTGTGGCAGATGTTGCTCAAGGCGCTGGACGAAGTCGCCGCGGCCCCCAATGCGATGATGGCCGCCGAAATGGCCGTGATCCGCCTGACCCATGTGGCCGATCTGCCCTCGCCCGAAGAACTGGTGCGCAAGCTGCAAAACAGCAGCCCGCCCCCTGCCCCCGTTGGCGGCGATGGAGGTGGCAATGGTGCGGCCCAAGGCAGCAGCGGCGCTCAGGCCGTGCAACATGCACAACAGCGCATGGCGTCGAACCCCGGCCCTCAGGGGCAGACCACGGCGCTGGCGCAAGACCTTGATGCCGCCCTCGCCCGCTTCCCGACCTTTGAACATGTGATCGAACTGATCCGCGTGAACCGCGATGTGAAATTGCTGGTTGAGGTCGAAACCTGCGTCCAGCTTGCGGCCTATCAACCTGGCCGGATCGAATTCGTCCCCACCGACGACGCGCCCCGCGATCTTGCGCAGCGGTTGGGGCAAAAGCTGCAACTCTGGACCGGCAACCGCTGGGCGGTGTCGCTGGTCAACGAGGGCGGCGCCGAAACCATCGCGCAGATCCGCGATGCGCGCGAACTGGCGCTCAAGAAACAGGCCCAAGAACATCCGATGATGCAGGCGGTGCTGGCGCAATTCCCCAAAGCCCGGATCACCGCGATCCGCACGCCCGAAGACATCGCCGCTGCCGCCACCGCCGAAGCGCTGCCAGAAGTCGAAGACGAATGGGATCCGTTCGAGGACGGTTGATCCACGCCCCTTCACGCCACATATAAACGACAACACAACAAGGAGACCCAGATGCTCAAGGGATTAGGCGGCCTCGGCGATATGGCCGGGATGATGAAGAAAGCTCAGGAAATGCAGGGCAAAATGGCCGAACTGCAAGAGGAGATGCACAACATCACCGTTGAAGGTGAATCTGGTGCGGGCCTCGTCAAAGCGACATGCTCTGCCAAAGGTGAGTTGAAGGGCCTCGATATCGACCCGTCGATCTTCAACAAGGACGAGAAAGAGGTCGTCGAAGACCTGATCCTCGCCGCCATCAAAGACGCCCAGAGCAAAGCCTCGGACCGTGCGCAGGCTGAGATGAGCAAGCTGACCGAGGGCATGGGCCTTCCTGCGGGCATGAAACTGCCCTTCTAATTCGGCGGGGCGGGATTGCCCCGCCCCCTCCCAACCCCCGATAGGTGCCATCCTTGAGCTCTACCCGCGACATTGACGCCCTGATCGAGCTGATGGCGAAATTGCCCGGCCTTGGCCCCCGCTCGGCCCGGCGCGCGGTGCTGCACCTGATCCGCAAGCGCGCGCTGTTGCTCACCCCCTTGTCCGACCTGATGCAAACCGTCGCCGTCACGGCGCGGGAATGCCTGAACTGCGGTAATGTCGGCACTACCGATGTCTGTGACATTTGCACGTCCGAGAAACGCGCAAACGGGGAGCTTTGCGTGGTCGAAGACGTGGCAGACCTTTGGGCGATGGAACGCTCCGGCGTGTTCGAAGGGCGCTATCATGTGCTGGGCGGCACACTCTCGGCGCTGGACGCCATCGGCCCCCAAGAATTGCGCATCCCCCGTCTGGTGGACCGGATTGATACCGAAGAGGTGACGGAGGTGATCCTCGCGCTCAACGCCACGATCGACGGCCAAACCACCGCGCATTACATCGCAGATCAATTGGAAGGCCGGGTGCGGCTCACCTCCCTCGCCCAAGGCGTGCCGATTGGCGGGGAGCTTGATTACCTCGACGATGGGACGATCACCGCCGCGATGCAGGCGCGTAAGTCGCTTTAAGCGCACCCCCCAGAATCAAAGCGGGCCGCCCGCTCCTCCCAAAGCAGACGACCCTATTCCGTGGCGACGCAGATCGTGCTGTTAAAGCACGATCACATCAAGCGGCGGAAATCCGTTGAACCCAACCGAACTGTAAGAGCTTGTGTAGGCTCCGCAAGCGCGAATCATCACTTTATCGCCATCTCGGAGAGATAAAGGCAGATGAATCGGTCGTTTTTCGTAAAGGATGTCCGCCGAATCGCAAGACGGGCCAGCCAAAACGCAGGGTCCGGCCTCTTCACCGTCATGCGAGGTAACGATCTGATAACGGATCGCTTCGCCTTCAGTCTCGGCAAGGCCAGAGAAGCGGCCAATGTCGAGATAGACCCAGCGGTGCAGGTCATCCGCAGATTTACGGCTCACCAATAGGACTTCGGCCGCGATATGACCGGCCTCGGCCACCAGACCACGGCCCGGCTCTGCCATCAGTTGCGGCACGTCGCCGAAACGGGCTTTGACAGCTGAGATGACGGCCGCAGCATAGGCGCGCGGCGCTTCGATGCTTTCGCCGTAGAATGCCGGGAAGCCGCCGCCGAGGTTCAGCAGTTGCAGGTCATGACCATCCGCGCGGGCGGCATGCCATAGCGGCGCGACCTGATCCAGCACCGGGTTCCAGAACTCCGCCTTGCGGGTCTGCGAGCCGACGTGGAAGGACAGACCGAACGGCACGAGGCCCACGGCAACCGCGTGGTTCAGCAGCGCAGGCAGCGCGGAACCAGCACAGCCGAATTTGCGGCTGAGTGGCCAGTCGGCCATGGAGTTCTCGACGATCAAGCGCAGGTAGACCCGCGCGCCCGGTGCGTGGGCGGCGATCTTGTCGAGCTCGGCTTCGCTGTCGGCAGCGAACAGGGTCACCCCAGCGGAATGGGCGAAGGCGATGTCGGAGGCACGTTTGATGGTATTGCCGAAAGAGATGTTCTCAGGCTTCGCACCTTGGCTGAGGCAAAGCTCAATCTCGGCACGCGAAGCCGCGTCAAAGCCAGAGCCTTTTTTGACCAGAAGACGAATGATTTCCGCCGCCGGGTTCGCTTTCACTGCGTAATGGATATGCGCATCGCCCAGACCGCTATGCAGCGCATCATATTGCGCGGCCACACGCTCACGGCTGATGACAAGCGTCGGCTTGTCAAAGCTGTTGGCGGCAATATAGGCAGCGGCCGGATCGGCAAATGAATTGGATGCGGTGCGCAGTGCACCGGGTACTGTAGCGTTCATGGTCATCTCCAAAGAGCAGGTGGGGCTGGTTCCCCGCGTGTCGTTTCAAGAGACGTTACCGTCGCTACATAAACGCGGGTCAGTCAGAGTAGGAACTGACCGGCCAGAGGCGCGTGCGTTGGCGTCTATATTGCGCCATGTACGCCGTTTTGGGATTCGTACAAGGGGTAAAATTACCCGCGATGCAAATTGTTAGTTTTCCTCGTCTTCCCAGTCACTACCGATGGGGTCGCGGTCTCTTTTGCGTTCTTCTTTGATCATATCTTTGGTCTCTTGCTCCTCTTCTGGGTCAGTTTCTTCGGGGTCACTATCGGCGGCTTCGGTCTGGGCCAGCGCCAAGACAAACCACATGGGGAAGTGATCCGACCCGATCTTATCCAGCCGGTCCATCTCAAGCAGGCGGAACTGCGGGTCGTGGAACAGGTGATCGAGCGGCCAGCGCATCCAAGGCATCGTCGCGCTAAAGGTGTTGTACATGCCGCGCCCCACGCGCGGGTCCAAAAGCCCCGAAAGCCGTTGAAAGCGTCGCGTTGTGGTCGACCACGCTACATCGTTCAGGTCACCCGTAACAACAGCCGGAAGCGGGTCTTTCTCGGCCTCAATACCGACCATCGCGATCTCACTGTCCCGGCCTTTGGTGTCATGCTCGAACACAGGCGGCTCGGGGTGAACCACGTAGAGGCGGAAATCCTCCCCCACCGGTAACTGCACGCGCACGCGGATCGAAGGCACCTCACGGGTAATCAGTTCACGCACCTCCACCTCGGATAGCGGCAGTTTGGACATGACGCACAGCCCATAGCCATTCTCGAGCGGCACATCGATGCGCTGGTCGTAATTTTTGCTCAGTCCGTCCGCCAGTGCGTCGATCCACGCCTGATCCACCTCAATGGCCATAAAGATATCCGGCACCCGCGCCTCCACTAGGGCGATAAGCTTGCCATAATCGCGGTTGGACTTTTTGACGTTTGCAGTCAGAAGGCTGACCTGCCGATCTGTCACGCGGCGCAACTCCGAAGAAGCGGCCAGCGATTGCTTGCGCCAGATCGGGGTAAATTTAATGATATAGAATGCTTGAAGCGCAGCGACCCCGAGCATCAGTGCAATGCCGACCGCGCCGGACGTCGTGGTCGCCCCCTGCACCAGTGCAAACGCTGCGGCAAGTACCAAGGCCAGCCCGAGGAATTGCTCACGAGGAAAGGCCAGACCGCGGATCGCCCCAAAAGGAAACTTGCTCAGCGGGAGTAGGCTGCACAAAATTAGCAACCCCGCCAAACCCCAGATCAACCAGTCCAATATCGTCTCCAAAGCCATCCTCCGGCGCGCCGCGCCTTTGCGTCAAAGAAAAACAGGGCGCCGGAGAACCCGACGCCCTGTCACTTTAACACATCCTTGTGGCGAAAGTTCCTTCCGCCCCACCGCCCTGAGGGGCTTAGCCCTTGGCTTTGTCCTCGGCGTCGTCGTCTTCTTCGGTGCTCTCGGGCAGTGAGAAGAAGCTGTCGGCGTCAGAGTAATCACCCTTGGAGTGGTTCTCATCTTCCTCGTCATCCGTGCTGTTGCCGGAGAGGGTGAATGTTTCCAAACCTTCGATGGCCGTGGGGATCTTGGGCTCGTTGTCCATGCCGAGGCTCTGCTCGGTCGACACCAGCTTGCGGCGCTCGTCGTCGTTCATGACTTCGCCCGCGGCGGCCTTTTTCGCGGCGGCCTTTTGCACGGCAGCGTCAAGTTCGGATTGTTTGCACAGGCCAAGGGCAACCGGATCGATCGGCTGGATGTTGGAGATGTTCCAATGCGTGCGCTCACGAATCGCTTGGATCGTCGGCTTGGTGGTGCCCACCAGCTTGCTGACCTGACCATCGCTAAGTTCGGGGTGGAACTTGACCAACCACAGGATCGACGCCGGACGGTCCTGACGTTTGCTGAGCGGCGTGTAACGCGGGCCACGGCGTTTCTCTTCGCCTTCGGCAGCGGCGTTGAACTTGAGCTTCAGCTTGTGCAGCGAATTATCCTGCGCTGCGTCGATCTCTTCTTGGGTCAGCTGGTTGTTGGCAATCGGATCAAAGCCCTTCACGCCCTGCGCCACGTCGCCGTCGGCGATGCCCTGCACTTCCAACTCATGCATGCCGACGAAGTCAGCGATCTGTTTGAAGCTGATGGTGGTGTTGTCCACGAGCCAGACGGCGGTGGCTTTGGCCATAATCGGTTTTGCCATGTCACTCTCCTAAAAACGCAATTTTCCCGTCGCCTGAAAGGCTGTCCTGCTTGGCAGAACGGTCTTCATTGTCGGGGAAGTTGGCGGCTGTATACTGGCTCAAACATCATAAGGGAAGACCCAATGCGGCCACTGCGCGCCTGTCTGCTGATCCTCACGCTGCTCACGCCCCTCTCTGCTATGTCCGAGGGGGAACGTGCGGGCGAATTCGATTACTACGTCATGTCGCTGTCGTGGTCGCCCAATTGGTGCGAATTGACCGGCGATGCGCGTCGCTCTCCGCAATGCGACGCAGATAAACATCACGGTTGGACCCTGCATGGGCTTTGGCCGCAATTCACGCGGGGCTACCCATCCTACTGCCAAAGCGGGCAGCGACCGCCCAACCGCACGCAGACCGGGGCCATGGCCGATATCATGGGCACCGGTGGGCTGGCGTGGCATCAATGGAAGAAACACGGATCGTGCAGCGGGCTCGACCCCGCTGATTATTTCGCCCTGTCCCGCGAAGCCTATGGCCGCATTAACCGTCCCGAAGTCTTTCGCAAACTAGACCGAACTGTCGCCCTACCGGCTGCCGTCGTCGAAGAGGCGTTTTTAAAGGCGAACCCTGATTTGACCGCTCAAGGGATCACCATCACCTGCAAGCAAGATCATATCCAAGAGGCGCGCATCTGCCTCTCACGCGATCTGGAGTTCATCCCCTGCGGCCCAGATGTACGGCGCGATTGTAGCCTTGATAACGCTGTGTTCACTCCGGTGCGATAGAGCATGAAGCCGTTATTCATGTGAAAGCGGGAGAGGCGAAATTTCCTCCCCCGCTATCAATTGCCTTTCGGCTCTCTCTCCAACACGGGTGATGGCGTCCCATTCCGTGATTAAAGTTAACGAATTAGGTCTTAACAATTCGTTACTGTCTCAAATTTTACTGACCTTCCGCAGAGGTTGGCTCTCCGCCCACCGTCAAGACGATCTTGCCAATATGGCCACTGGCCTCCATCCGGCGGTGCGCGTCATTCGCCTCGGACAGATCATAGGTGCTGTCCATTACCGGGGCCACGCGGCCTGCCTCCAACAGGGGCCAGACATTCTGCATCAATTCCTCGGCGATCCGCGCCTTGGCCAGATCGCTTTGGGGCCGCAGGGTTGAGCCGGTCATGGTCAGGCGGCGCGTCATTAACGTGACAAAGTTCACCTCTTCCTTGGCCCCCTGCAGGAAAGCAATTTGCACCAGCCTGCCATCTTCGGCTAGCGCCTTGAGGTTGCGGTTGATGTAGCTGCCGCCAACCATATCAAGGATCACATCCGCCCCGCCTTCGGCCTGCAGCACATCGACAAAATCCGTATCTCGGTAGTTGATCGCCACCTCGGCACCCAGCTTCATACAAGCCGCGCATTTGCTGTCGGTGCCAGCGGTCACGAAAACCCGTGCCCCCAAGATGCGGGCCAGTTGGATCGCGGTCGTGCCGATGCCGGAAGAGCCGCCGTGGATCAGCACCTTCTCCCCAGCCTTTAGCCCGCCCCGCATGAAAAGATTAGACCAGACGGTGAAGAATGTCTCAGGCAAGCAGGCGGCTTCTTTCAATCCCATGCCTTCGGGGATCGGCAGGCAATGCGCGGCGGGCGTGGCGACGTATTCGGCATAGCCGCCGCCGGGCAGCAGCGCGCAGACCAGATCGCCCGGTGCCAGTGTTGTCACGCCGGGGCCGACCTCAACCACCTCGCCCGACGCCTCTAGCCCCGGCAGATCGCTGGCCGTGGCAGGGGGCGCATATTTGCCCGCGCGCTGTAGCGCATCGGGGCGGTTCACCCCGGCATAGGCGACCTTGATGATGACCTGCCCGTGTTTCGGTTGGGGCCGGGGGCGGGTGGTGCCCTGCAGAACGTCCGGACCGCCGGGTTCGGTGATTTCGATTGCACGCATGGTCTCTGTCATGTCTGAAGTATCCTCGGGTCTGGTTTTGCCGCAGCCTAACGGGCGGCCCCGGGGCGTGCACCCGGAATTTGAAAACAAGACACGAAGGAGGGGCGGATGGGCGCGCAGGATCGGTTCAGATGGCACGAAGAGGCGCGGCTTTTCGCTGGAACGCAAGAGGTGCCCCGCGCGCCTGCCGGGGACGGCGATAACTTCCGCGGCCTGCCCGCATCTCCGGCCTATGACGCCTTAACCGGACTCACTGCCGCAATCACTGATCAAACGCCTTTCTGCCTGAGCGATCGGCCCCTCGCAAACGATATCACCTGCTCGCCGGGTGCGTTCCTTACCCTCACAGGTGGCGCGTCTGGCCTGCCCAAGGCCGTGCGCCGCAGCCAAGCCTCTTGGACCGCCAGCTTCGGTGTGAATGCTAATCGTTTTGCCCTGCGCAGCTCTGACGCGGTCGCCGTTCTGGGTCTACTCAGCCATTCGCTGTCGCTTTATGCCGTTCTAGAGGCGCTGCACCTAGGTCTCGACGTGCATGTCTTAGCGGATCTTTCCCCCCGCAGGCAGGCGGCACAGATTGCCAAGGTCGGCGCAACGATCCTCTACGCCACGCCGACCCAGTTGCGCCTGCTGGCACGTGGCGCTGCCACGCCCTTGCCAACGTTCCGGCTGGTGCTCTGCGGTGGTGGTGCGCTCGACGCCGCCACGCGCGCGGCGGTTGAACGGCTCTGCCCCAACGCTGCCGTGCAGGTGTTCTATGGCGCGGCAGAGACAAGCTTTATTACCCTGGCCGAAGCCAACACCCCCGATGGTTCAGTCGGACGCCCCTACCCCGGTGTCGATCTGCGCCTGTTGAATGCGGCAGGCCAACCGACGGCAAATGTCGGCGAAATCTGGGTTTCGAGCCCCTACCTTTTCGATGGATACGCCTCAGGCGACAGTACCGATACGCGCTGGCGCGATGGCTATGTGACCGTAGGCGAAATGGGCGAGTTGGATGAAGACGGACACCTGTGGATCAGGGGGAGGCGGCAACGCATGATGCAAATCGCCGACCAATTGGTGTTCCCCGAAGCGGTGGAGGCGGTGATCGCCGCGCACTCAAGCCTTCCTTGTGCGGTCCTGCCGCGGGACGACGCGCTGCGCGGGCAGCATTTGGTGGCGGTGGTTGAAGGGGCAGAAAACCGTGCCCAAGCTGAGGGGATTATCGCGGCCTGTCGCGCAAAACTCTGCCCTTTGACCGCCCCCCGGCGCGTATATTTTCACCCTGAACTGCCGGTGCTTCCGTCAGGTAAGATTGATCTAACCGCCCTCTCCGATTGGCTGGAGGGCCAACTTTGACCCGCGCCTACATCGTCTCCGGCTCTCGCAGCCCGGTCGCACCACGTGGCGGGGCGCTGGCGCATCTGTCGTTGCCCGACCTCGCCGCGCCGGTTCTGATCGCCGCTTTGACCCGCGCAGGGCTTGCACCGGGCCAAGTGGAAGAGGTGATTTGCAGCACGGCCCTCGGCCCCGGCGGCAACCCGGCGCGCAGCATCGCGCTGGCAGCGGGATTGCCTGAGCATGTGGCGGGCATCAGCATTGATCGGCAGTGCGCGGGCGGTTTGGATGCGCTAGCGCTCGCGCGCCAAATGATCCTCAGCGGCGCCGCAGAGGTGGTCGTGGCTGGCGGGGCTGAGAGCTACTCCCGCCAACCGCTGCGCTATCGCACCTTCCCCGATGGCCGCCCGCCCGAAGCTTACACCCAAGCGCCCTTCACCCCTTGGCCAGAACGCGACCCCGAAATGGCGCAGGCTGCCGCCGCACTCGGCCTATCACAAGGCATCACCCGCCAAACACAGGATGATTGGGCGGTAGAGAGCCATGCAAAAGCCCGCGCGCATCTGCCCGCAGAGATGGAACTGGTGCCGCTGGCGGGAATCGAGAGCGATACATTCACCCGCCGCCTCACCCCTGCGCTCTGCCGTCGCGCCAAAGTCCTCACCGGCGATATCACCGCCGCCAATGCCGCCGTTGCTGCCGATGCCGCGGCCTTTTGCGTCATCGTCTCTGACCGCGTCGCGGCAGGCCTCACGGCCCCCAAAGTTGAGTTAATCGCGGCATCAACAAGGGGCAGCAGACCGGAAGAACCCGGATTGGCCCCATTGATCGCGATTGAGGAAGTGTTTCGCCAAACCGGTTTGGCCACCACCGACCTTAACGTTGCCGAGATCATGGAGGCCTATGCCGTGCAGGCCATCGCCTGTGTTACCGGCGCGAGGATCGCACCTGAGATCGTCAACATTGGGGGAGGCGCTTTGGCGCGGGGGCATCCGATTGGCGCGTCGGGCGCGATCAATGCGGTGCGGCTCTGGCATGAACTGGTGGCGCGGGGATCAGGCACTGGATTGGCCGCGATTGCCGCCGCCGGGGGGATCGGCTCTGCCGCGCTGATGCGGCTGTAGCGGCCCGCCCCCAAAGGGAGCGGGCCAATGGTTTTAGCTGCGCGACAGCACGCTTGCGGGACGCGCCTTGGCCAGACCAGAGGTTATGAAACCCGCCAGAACGGCTTTGATCAGGTCACCGGGGATGAAGGCTTGGACGAGCAAGGTCGCCTCGATCAGCGTTTTGTTCAGCGTCATCATCATGCCGAAAATGCCGAAGGCATAGACCACAAGGATGCCGCCCAAGACGGCGGAAACCCCGGCGGCCAGACCCACAGGCGCGCTGCGCCACTGATCCATGATAAAGCCGGTCACGAAGGCACCGATCGGGAAACCAATGAGGAAGCCCACGGTTGGAGAGGCAAAGACGCCCAGACCGCCACGGCCACCAGCCAGAAGCGGCAGACCAAGCGCCACCAGCGCCACAAACAGCAGCGCCGCGAGGCCACCGCGCCATGCGCCCAGCACCGTGCCACAGAGCATGACGCCCAGCGACTGCGCCGTGATCGGCACACCAAAACCAAGCGTGAATTTCGGGATCAAGCCCAATGCCGCAATCAGCGCGGCGAAGAGGGCGATCATTGTCAGATTGCGTTCCATTGAAAGGGTCCTTGAATTAAAGTTTTCAATGCCTAGGCCAGCCCTCGGCCCCGGTCAAGCAATCACAGCCCGCCCCGCGCGCGCAGCGCCTCGGCAACATGTTCGGCGTCATCGATGGCCAGCACGGTGAACGGCATCACGATCCGCCAGCCCGCCCGCCTGCGCGACCGCGCCCGCCACGCCAGCGATAGCATCTGCCCCTTGGCGGCCAGCACCGGGGTGAAACGCACCACGAGCGCCACCGCCAACTCCAAGCTACGGGTCCGGACCCCAAAGCGGCGCAACGGCGTGGCAAGCCAGCGCACCACCGCCATCATATCGCTGAGTTTCGTGGTCATGGTCACAAGGTTGGCCAGCCCTACAGCCGTGATCATCCGCAATACGATAACGAGGCCCGCCACCGCATCACGGGTCAGCACGTGCCACAACAAAATCATCGCGACAAAGGGCCAAAGCATTCGCAGCCGCCCCAACCCGGCCTTTAAAAAAACCCGCCCCGGCAGGGCATAGAGCAGCAGCATCCCCGCGCAGAACGCAGCCTGCCAGATTGGCTCTTCCACCCGGAAAAGCAGCAGCGTCGCAAGACAAAGCGCTCCCAGCTTGGCCCCTGCGGGCCAGCCATGGGCCCGAGTCTCAACCGGCGAGGTCAGAGAGATCATCGCTCGCCCCCAGTTCCTTCATCCGGGTCTCGAAATTGCGCAGCACCGGGCGCGCACTGCCCTGCTGTGCAACCTCACCGCCCTCCAACCAGAGGATATGATCGTATCCTGCCACCGCGGCGGGATCGTGGGTGATATGCACCAGCGTTAGGTCGAGCCCGGCCAAGACACGCTCAAGATGCAGCCGCGTCGGAATGTCGAGCCCGGCAAAGGGTTCGTCCAACACCAACACCCGAGGCTGCATCGCCAGAACCGCCATCAAACAAACCAATTGCCGCTGCCCTTGGGAGAGTTGATGTATCGACGCCTGCGCCCAATGCCGTTTGTTGAACTGATGAAGAATCGCGGCCACGCCGCGAGCGGCCTCTGCTTTGGACTGGCCCATCTGCAGGAGGCCAAAGGCGATTTCCTCCTCCACGGTGGGAAAGATGATCTGATGGTCGGGGTTCTGAAACAGGATCCCCACAGCGCCGATTGCGCGGCGGCGGTCATGGGCCACGTCGACCCCGTTGATCCGCACCTGCCCCGTGTCTGCCGCCACCAACCCCGACAGCACCCGCGCGAAAGAGGTCTTGCCCGAGCCGTTACGCCCCACAACTCCAATCCGCGCGGCATCGGACTGAAGGCTCACGTCGCGCAACACCGGCGTGCCGCCAGGCGTGTAGCTGATCCTGTCGATATCGATGAGCGGATGGGTCGAATTGGTCATCGGGCGCCTGTGTAAAACCGGATGCCCTGCCCTACCATCTGGTGCACGGGCGGGGAAGCCCGCTGTCGCTCCGCGCTGTGCCTCAGCGCGGCGGCGTCCAACGCCCCGGAAGATTTGGGTCACGCTGCCCGCGCGGCGCTTTGATATGGCTCAGCAGCCAATTCGGCCCGGCCATCAAACGGCTCAGCGTCGGGCTTTCGCGCACCTGCGCCTTGAGCTTTTCGATCTGCATCACATCATCGATCCGCCGATCAAGGAAAGACCACGTCGCCTGATGCCCCTCACTGGTATCACCCAGCCAATAGAGCAGCGTGGCAGAATAGACGCCCGACAGCGTGGCCCGTTTGCTGTACCAATTCACATCGTCCGAGGTATCGCCAAGCGCGGTCCAGATTTTATCGCAGGTCTCCCACAGCAGGCCCGCCCCTTCGGGGGCGTGATGCGGCAGGGCGAAAAGCGTACTGCCTCGGCGGATCGCCTCGCGGTCGCCCGCTTCAAGCCGCAGGCGCACGGCCTTGGCGATGCGGTCTCGGAAGCGCAGGTTTGCTAGATCAGCTTCGGCCAGCCCTTCCAGCATCTTTGCATCCCCGCGTCGGTGATACGCCACGGCCAGATCAACCGAACCACGCGGGCAGACCGCACGGGCCAGCGCCGGGTCCAGACCACTGTCCTTGATCGCGGCGTTGAAGGTCGCGGGGGACCAGCCATCGAACGGCACATGCATCAATGCAGCATCAAGCAATTGGTCCTTTGGGTCGGCCTTGGGCGGGGTCATGGCGGGCTCCTATCGGGGCGTGATGGGGTGGACAAAGTAGATATAGGCTGTTATAGGCCCAATTCCTGCAATTCCTTGCAACTTTATCCTAGAAAGGTGGTGACAACCACATGCAGGTTAGTGTTCGCGACAACAACGTCGATCAGGCCCTTCGGGCTCTGAAGAAAAAGCTACAGCGCGAAGGCGTTTTCCGTGAAATGAAGCTTAAGCAACATTTCGAGAAACCGTCCGAGAAAAAAGCGCGCGAGAAAGCTGAAGCGATCCGTCGTGCCCGTAAGCTGGCACGGAAAAAAGCGCAACGCGAAGGTATGATGTAAATCACGCCCGCGACACGCGACAGATATATGAGACCCCCGGTGCTTGATGGCAGCGGGGGTTTTGTTTTGTGGGGGTCTAAGAGGGGTTCGACGGCCTGACGGCCATGTTTCCCGTGCTGTGCCGAAAGTTTCTGCTCAAACTGGCAGCGCCGTCGTCTTACACACCGTCCTCAGCGCGAAACTCGACTGCATCTGCGCCACACCCGGCAGCCGCGCCAAATGCTGACGGTGGATTCGCGCGAAATCCTCAGTGTTCTCCGCCACAATCTTCAGCAGATAATCCGCCGTCCCCGCCATCAGGTGACATTCCAGCACATCGGGAATACGCGACACGGATTTCTCAAAGGCTTCCAAAACCTCTTCGGCCTGCGCCTGCAAGGTGATCTCTACAAACACCGTGGTCGGCATATTCAGCTTGCGCGGGTCCAGCAGCGCCACGTAATCGCGGATATACCCCTCCTTTTCCAACCGCTGCACACGGCGGTGGCAGGCCGAGGGCGACAAATGCACCACCTCCGACAGTTCGGCATTGGACATTCGCCCATTCCGCTGCAAAGCGCGCAGGACACGTCGATCAATCTCATCCAAGGACATTTGCGCAATACTTTCGCGTAAAGGTGTAGATAGGCGCGATTATATTCGAATAAGACGCCCCATGGCGACCCCAAATTCGCAGCGATATGCACGGCAGTTGTGATAATCCTGTCCCACTACGGAGGAGGAGTGACCCCCATGAAAATCGGATGCCCGAAAGAAATTAAGCCACAGGAATTCCGCGTCGGCCTGACGCCCAATGCCGCACAAGAAGCCGTCGCCCACGGGCATGAGGTTATCGTGCAGGCCGGTGCCGGTGTCGGCGCGGGATTTGAAGACGCGGATTACACCGCAGCAGGTGCCACCATCATCGACACGGCCGAGGAAATCTTTGCCAGCGCCGATATGATCGTCAAAGTGAAGGAACCACAGGCCAGCGAGCGCAAGATGCTGCGCGAAGGCCAGTTGCTCTTCACCTATCTGCACCTCGCACCCGACCCGGATCAAACCCACGACCTGCTGGCCTCGGGCTGCACCGCGATTGCCTATGAGACCGTGACCGACCGCAACGGCGGGCTGCCCCTGCTTGCACCGATGTCCGAAGTCGCTGGCCGTTTGGCCCCGCAGGTCGGCGCTTGGACGCTGCAAAAAGCCAACGGCGGACGCGGTGTGCTGATGGGCGGCGTGCCCGGTGTTGGCCCGGCCAAGGTCATGGTCATCGGCGGCGGCGTTGTTGGTACCCATGCGGCCCGGATCGCCGCTGGTATGGGCGCGGATGTGACCGTTCTTGACCGTTCACTCCCCCGGATGCGCTATCTCGATGACATCTACGGCGGCACCTTCAAAACCGCCTATGCCAGCGCGGGCAACACCATCGAATTGGCGCGTCAGGCCGATATGATCATCGGCGCAGTGCTGATCCCCGGCGCGGCGGCGCCCAAGCTCATCAGCCGCGCGCAACTGTCCGAACTCAAACCCGGCGCGGCGCTGGTGGACGTGGCCATCGACCAAGGCGGCTGCTTTGAAACCTCCAAGGCGACCACGCACCAAGACCCGGTCTATGACGTCGACGGCATCATGCACTATTGCGTAGCCAACATGCCGGGCGCCGTGGCGCGCACCTCGACCATCGCGCTTGGCAATGCGACCATGCCTTTCATGCTGGCGCTGGCCGACAAGGGGTGGAAACAAGCCTGCGCGGATGATCCACACCTCAAGGCCGGGCTTAACGTCCATGCGGGCAAGCTGACCTACGCTGCCGTAGGCGAAGCGCTTGGCATCGAGAGCATAACCGCGGATCAAGCCATCGCGGGCTGACCCGCCTTTGAAACCACAAAGGCCCGCCAATCTGGCGGGCCTTTTCGTAAATACGCTTGCGTTAGCGGTTTTTCAGCGCGTCGCGAATTTCCAACAACACATCCACCTGTGACGGCCCGGTTTTAACCTCGGGCGCAACGTCGTCTGGTTTTTCAGCTGCGGCCTTCACCCGGTTCACCATTTTGACAAGGATGAAGACGACAAAAGCGATGATGAAGAAATTGATCACCGCCATCAGGAACGACCCATAAGCAAAGATCGAGGCCCCTGCCTCCCGCGCCTGCTCAAGCGATGCGTCAGCGGGCACATCCCCCGACAGGACAGCATAGTTATTGGTAAAATCCACACCACCTGTAAAAAGTCCGATGATCGGGTTGATCAAATCAGCCACCATCGACGAGACGATCGCCGTAAATGCCGCGCCCACAATGATGCCTACCGCCATGTCCATGACATTGCCCTTGGCGATGAAGTCCTTAAATTCTTGAATCATAGTTCTGTCCCTATTTATGTCCTGCCGACCGTCCCGCCGCCATCGTTCGATTGTGAGGATTGGCAGAGAGGGCGGTCAATAACGTTTTGAAGGTTGTCGCCTGAATTGCCGCTCTGAACACCATTAGGCGTGAAAACAAACCCGCATCAGCGCACCATCTGGGCTGAAATCAGTCGTAAGCCGCCCGTGAAGCTGCTCGGCTGCCGTGGCCATCAACATCCGTCCCAACCCGCTGCTATCAGCCCCCGAGACAGTTCCGTTGTGACCACAGCCGTTGTCCCGGCACTCCAACAGCCAGCCGCCCGCATCGTTTTGCCTACGCAGTGAAATGCTGACCTCCCCAGCTTGGTCCCCGGGAAAGGCGTGCTTGATCGAATTAGCCACAAATTCGCTAACGATCATCCCAAGCGCCGATGCTTGCGCGGCCTGCAACTCTCCCGGCTCGGCCGCACAAGAGATGGTGACATGATCGGGCGCCCCTGCGGCGAGAAGCTTGTTCAACTGCTCAAGGTAAGAGGCGGTCTGCACCTTGCTTTGCCCCCCCTGGCCCATCAATTCATTATGCAGCGAGGCAACAGCCCCAAACCGCCGCTCCACAAGGGCAAGCACATCCTTTGCGTCAGGGTCATGCACCTTGCGCGTCGCCATTCGCAGCAGCGACGCAATGGTCTGGAACGAGTTTTTAACGCGGTGGTCCATCTCGGCACGCAGGGCGGCCTCGATGCGAATTTTCTTGCGCAGTTCCAGCTGCATCATCACATGACGCGACAGGGTTTGTAGCGCTTGACGTTGAAATTCGGTCAGGATTCGAGGCTTGGTATCCAGCACACAAAGCGTGCCAATCGATTGGCCGTTCGGCGCGACAAGGTTCGCCCCGGCATAGAATTTTACCCGCGGGTCACCGACATACAGCGGATTGTCCGCCGTTCGCGGGTCCGCGCCCATATCAGAAATCTCGGTGAAACCACCATCAAGAATGGCGTGAGAACAAACCGATTGATCTAGCGCTGTCTCTTGGGGCTCAAATCCGACGCGCGCTTTGAACCACTGGCGCTTTTCATCGACCAGGCTGATCAGAGAGACAGGCGTCTCGCAGATCTTGGACGCAAGCTCGACAATATCGTCAAAATCAGCTTCGGCTTCGGTATCAAGGACATCATAGGAGTGCAGCGTTTCAAGACGCTGGTCCTGCTCCGCGGGCGTGTCGGCTAAAATGGACCTTCTCCTTCCAAAATTGACCCGCTGCACAGCTTTGGCGCAACAGGGGGGGTCGGATATGGCCTGCCTTTCGGGGGCAGATCAAGGCTGATGAACCTCCAGCAAGTGAAGGTTTAGCCCGAAAAGCAGCGGCGTCCACTACGCTGCCGAATCGATTCGCTCACTAAGCATTGATAAATGTTAAACTTTGCCGCGACTAGCCCTGCTGCGGCGTCACTTTGGCAGCGCACCGGACAGCACATAGCGCAGAATCTCGACCACCTGAGCGGGGTCCGAGGCCACGGCCAGCGCGGCGGCATCGACCTCTTTCAACGCGTGTGCGTGATCCGCCCCGTGCAGAATGATCAACGACTTACCCAGAGCCGCGGCATAGCCCGCGTCAAAGGCCGCGTTCCACTGTTTGTACTGCTCGCCAAAGCGCACCACGACCACATCCGCCTCGGCAATCGCTTTGCGGGTGCGGATCGCGTTGATCTGTGCGCCTTTGCGGTCGTGCCAGAATTTGTCATCCTCGGCCCCAAGGATCGCCACGCCGCAATCATCGCTGGCGGCGTGGTCGGTGACCGGCGCGGTAAAAGTCACGTCGAGCCCTTCGGCCCCTGTGATGATCTGTTCGCGCCAGTCGGTGTGAATCTCACCGGAGAGATAGACTTTCATCGCTCGTCCTTTCGTTCAGCCGCGCAGCACGCCGCCCGTGGCTTTGGTCACCTTTTCGACAACCTTAGCCCCTACGGCTTCGATGTCGGCATCTTTCAGCGTCTTGTCACTCGGCTGCAAACGCACGGTGATAGCGAGGGATTTCTTGCCTTCGCCGAGGCTGCCGCCGATGAACTCGTCAAACACGCGCACGTCTTCGATCAGATTTTTGTCGGCGCCCTTGGCGGCATTCACCAGCGTCAGCACCTCAACATCCGCATCGACGACAAAGGCAAAATCACGCTCGACCGCTTGTAGGTCGCTGATCTGCAAGGCTGGACGCGTGGCACCGGATTTGCGCGGCAGCGGCACTTCGGTGGGCCAGATGGTAAAGGCCATCGCCGGGCCTTTCACGTCCATCGCGGCCAGCACGCGGGGGTGCACTTCGCCAAAGACGCCGAGCACCTTTTTCGGGCCGAGACAGATTTTGCCGTGACGGCCCGGATGCCACCACTCCGCCGCACCGCGCAGGATTTGCACTTTGGCGGGCGCACCGATGGCCGCCAGCACGGCCTCGGCATCGGCCTTGGCGTCGAACACATCAACCGCCCGCGCCGCGCCATGCACATCGCGCGGGCCAGTACGGCCTACCAGCAGGCCGCTTACCATGATCTGCTCTTCGCCCGGCTCACCGCCTGAGAAGGCAGGACCCACCTCAAACAGCGCCATGTCGGCAAAACCACGCGCCTGATTGCGGGCGGCGGCCTGCAACAGACCGGGCAGCAGATCGGGGCGCATGTGGCTCATATCCGACGAGATCGGGTTTTCGAGGCGCGTCTCATCCGTACCGCCGCCGAACAGCGCGGCTGAAGCTTGGTCGATGAAGCTGTAGGTCACACATTCATTGTAGCCGAGCGCCGCCGCCGTACGCCGTGCTGTCACCACGCGGCGCTGCATGGGCGAGAGCACGGGGCGCGGCACGCCGGTCGTCAGACGCGGCAGCGGTTTGCCTTCGAGTTTGGTGAGCGACGCAATCCGCGCGACCTCTTCCACCAGATCGGCCTCGCCCTGCACGTCAGGGCGCCAGCTTGGCACCTGCGCCATGTCACCGTCGAGCTGGAAGCCAAGCGCGGTCAGCGTCTGGCGCTGGTCACTCTCGGGGATCGTCATGCCGACCAGCGATTGCACTTTGGCCGCGTCCAGCTTGTAGGCGCGGCGGGTGTCAGGCACCTGCCCCGCAACCACAACCTCAGACGCCTCACCGCCCGCGTGATCAAGGATCATCCGCGTGGCATGTTCGATGCCATAAGGCGTCCACGCCGGGTCAATGCCGCGCTCGAAACGGTAGCGCGCATCCGAGTTGATCTTGAGCGCACGGCCCGCATAGGCGATCTGCACCGGGTCCCAATAGGCGCTTTCGACAAAGACGTTGACCGTGTCTTCGGTCACGCCCGTGGCCTCGCCACCCATGATGCCCGCGATGCTTTCCACGCCGCTATCGTCGGAGATAACCATCTGCCCCGCTTGCAGGGTGTAGGTTTTGTCATCCAACGCCGCAATCTCTTCGCCGCCCTTAGCGCGGTGCACGCGCAGGTTGCCTTTGACCTTATCGGCGTCAAAGACATGCAACGGGCGGTTGCGGTCGAAGGTAAAGAAGTTGGTTACATCCACGAGGAAAGAGATCGGACGCAGCCCAATGGCGCGCAGGCAATCTTGCAGCCACGCCGGGCTGGGGCCGTTCTTCACGCCCTTGATCACGCGACCATAGAACACCGGGCAACCGTCGAGCGTATCCGTGTCGATGCTGACGCTGATGGGCGCGGCAAAGCTGCCCTCAACCGCGTCGCAATCGCGCGGCTTCAGCTTGCCCAGACCTCGTGCAGCGAGGTCACGCGCAATGCCGCGCACGCCAAGCGCATCGGGGCGGTTGGGTGTAATGGCGATCTCGATCACCGGGTCGACCTTCGCCGGGTCATTCTCGGCCAGCCAGTCGATGAAACGGTCGCCGGGCTTGCCCGAGGGCAGTTCGATGATGCCGTCATGCTCTTCGCTCAGCTCCATCTCGCGCTCGGAGGCCATCATGCCAAAGCTCTCAACGCCGCGAATTTTGCCGACGCCGATGGTCGTGTCGATGCCCGGCACATAGACGCCCGGCTTGGCCACGACAACGGTGATGCCGGCGCGGGCATTGGGCGCGCCGCAGATGATCTGCATTACGCCTTCGTCGGTTTCCACCTGACAGACGTTCAGCCGGTCGGCATCGGGGTGTTTCTCGGCGGATTGGACATAGCCGAGGGTGAAATCGGCCAGCTTCGCCGCCGGGTTCTCGACGCCTTCGACTTCGAGGCCGAGGTCGGTGAGGGCATAGGTGATCTCATCAATCGACGCTGTGGTGTCGAGATGGTCCTTGAGCCAGGAGAGAGTGAATTTCATGCTATGCCCTCAGATTGATCCGAAGCTGTAGTATGAGTGTATCGACCTATTGTCCAGCAACACAAAACCCCGCCGAAGCGGGGTTTTGGGACGCTGACAATATTTAGGCTGCTCTGGTCTTGTCATCGACCGGTGAACAACCTGCCCAGTATTCTAGGTCTTAAGCCCGACAAGCGGGATACACGAACAATATAGTTAGCTATCATCAAACAATCAAGAAGAAGTAAAGCCTAAGCCCGCTAGAACAGCCTTACGTACGCCAGCTAGATCCTCACCTGAAACTTGCGGCGTGTGAAATTGGCGCCGGCCCACTTTGAATGCCGATAACCGCTTGAGTGAAACACTTATAACAAGGTCACATTTTGCCCAGGTCGGAATATCCTCTTCACCCCAAGGCGAGTAATTCCGCGACAACCTATAACAGTATGGCTCGCTGTGGCGAGGTGCCGTAGTACTGACTGGCACAACAGTGACCAATCCAGCACGGAAGCGAAGCTTTGGAGAAATAACGACTACGGGCCGAACTTTGGTAATCTCGGGCACCTCAAAAGCTCTAAAATCCGCGACCAAGACTTGACCAGCCCTTGGATGAAACGGAAGTGCCTTACTCACCTACTCAACCCACCATGCAAATTCGGCTGATCCAAGCTCGCGAACCCATAATGCCGCAACCACCGCAAATCAGAATCAAAGAACGCCCGCAAATCCGGAATCCCGTATTTCAGCATCGCGATCCGGTCGATCCCCATGCCAAAGGCAAAGCCCTGCCATTCGTTCGGGTCGATCCCGCCCGCCTGCAATACCTTAGGATGCACCATCCCGGAGCCCAGCACTTCCATCCAGCCGTCGCCCTCGCCAATACGCAACTGACCGTCGACCCAAGAACACTGGATGTCGACCTCAGCCGAAGGCTCGGTGAAGGGGAAGTGCGACGCGCGGAAGCGGGTCTTGATGCCGTCGATCTCGAAAAACGCGGCGAAAAACTCCTCAAGCGTCCACTTGAGGTTCGCCATAGAGATATCCTTGTCGATCGCCAGACCTTCGACCTGATGGAACATCGGCGTGTGCGTCTGGTCGTAGTCGGCGCGGTAGACACCGCCGGGGCAGATGATGCGCAGGGGCGCGCCTTCGGCCTCCATCGTGCGGATCTGCACAGGCGAGGTGTGGGTGCGCAGCACATGGGGCGCACGGTCGTCGCCCTCGGCACGGGCCATGTAAAACGTGTCCATCTCAGCCCGCGCGGGGTGGTGGCCAGGGATGTTCAGCGCGTCGAAGTTGTACCAATCGGTGTCGATACGCGGGCCTTCGGCGACGGAGAATCCCATCTCGGCGAAGATCGCGGTCAGCTCTTCGGTCACTTGGCTGACTGGGTGGATGCTTCCCTGACGCTGGTGCCGCGTCGGCAGGGTCACGTCGAGCCATTCGCTGCGCAGGCGCTCGTCCAGCGCGGCATCACCAAGCGCGGCCTTTTTGGCTGACAGCGCCGAGTTGATCTCATCCTTCAGCGCGTTGAGCGCGGGGCCAGCGACCTGCCGTTCTTCGGGGGTCATCTTGCCCAGCTCGCGCATCTTCAGCGCCACTTCGCCTTTCTTGCCCACGGCAGCCAGCCGGATGTCTTCCAATGCGGATTCGTCACCGGCATCGGCGATTTGGCTCAGGTACTTTTGCTTCAGATCGTCCATGACAGGCCCTTGGAATAATACCCCGTCCTGCTAGCCCTCCCGCCTTGCGAATGCAAGCCGTAGGGGTTGTGACGGCATGGAGGAACCACCACCTCTGCCAAGCGTTAGCCCGCATCCCCCGACGCGCCCTCGTGGCATCGGCGCGCTCAAACTCCCCCGAAAGGAGAGACTATGAAAATCCTGATGGTTCTGACATCGCATGACGAACTGGGCGACACCGGCAATAAAACCGGCTTCTGGCTCGAAGAATTCGCTGCGCCCTACTACGTCTTCAAAGACGCGGGCGCCGACGTGACCCTCGCCTCGCCCAAAGGCGGCCAGCCGCCGCTTGATCCCAACAGCGACAGCGACGACGCGCAGACCGACGCGACCCGCCGCTTCAAAGACGACGACGCGGCGCAGAAAGCCCTCGGCTCGACCAAAGTGCTGGGCGATGTGGATGCGGACGGTTTTGACGCGATCTTCTACCCCGGCGGCCACGGCCCGCTGTGGGATCTGGCCAATGACGCCGACAGCAAGCGCTTGATTGAAACCTTCTGGGCCTCTGATCGCCCTGTCGGTGCAGTCTGCCACGCGCCTGCCGTGTTCAAAGACACCGAACATGACGGCAAGCCGCTGGTTTCTGGCAAGCGCGTCACCGGCTTTACCAACACCGAGGAAGAGGGCGTTGGCCTGACCGATGTGGTGCCTTTCTTGGTCGAAGACATGCTGAAGAAGAACGGCGGCGAGTATAGCAAAGGCGATGATTGGGCGTCTTACGTGCTGGTCGACGGCAAGCTGGTGACCGGCCAGAACCCCGCATCTTCCGAAGAAGCGGCGAAAGAAATGCTGGCACTGTTGAAGTAACGGTTTGGTAAGCGATGGATGAGGGGGCGCAGCATTGCGCCCCCTTTTCTTTGTGGGAACCGCCAAAGGCCGTGCCGTGTTTTCTTTCTGGAAGGAGCCCCCGACATGGCAGACTATGACCCCACCACCGGCGCACCTTGGAGCGCGGACGACTTAGACCAGCTACGCATTCTTGCAGCTGAGGGCACTTCGGCCAGCGTGATCGGCGTACAGCTGGGCCGAACGGAAAAGGCGATCTCACACCAAGCGTCGCTTGAAGGCATCAGCCTGACATCTGTCAGCCAAAACCCCTATGACCCCGACACGCTAGACCGATAGCAATTCGCGCCCGTTCTTCTTGTGCTTTTCGACCAGCCGCTTTTGCATGTTTCCTGAAGGGATTGGCTGGGCAGACGGGCCGAAATCGCCGCTGACAATTTGATCAGGAAATAGTCGGGCAAACTCTTCACGCTGCGCATGACCCATTGTCTTTGCAGTGTCAGCGTTGAGCAGGAAACTCTCGGTTGGTGCGCCTTCTGCATAGATGATTTGATGCTCTTTAAAGATCAGATGAAAGTACTCGACCCGTTCGACCTCATCCTCGACAGTGATCCCCGGCAGTTCGGTAAGTCGGATGGCGGCGACCAGTACCGTCATCGCGCCGCACATGCGTTTCACGATGCCGGACCGCGCCACCATGCGGTGCTGGCGGGACACGATAAGGTCGCGCTTGGGCAGCCCCGCACCCAATGCGCCCGCAGTGATACGGATCGGGTAAAGCTTGGGATTTTTGGCAAGCTCGGGCGCATCCACACAACGCCGCAGCGCGGTGATCAGCTCTTGATAGCCGCAGCCTTGGGTCAAAACGCGCATGCCCGGTGACAATGCCTCAACCGGCAAATCGCCCCTGTCAGTGGTGATCAACGTGCCCCGCGTGAAACAAGCTACGCCCGTCGAAACAAGGTCGCCATCCTTGCTCATCGTATCAATATCGGAGTTCCATGTCAGATCTCCCAGCAACCCACCTTTCGGCAGGTCTGAGAAATCAACGGTCATCGTAGTAAAGAGATCGCCCGCAGGGGGGCTTCCCGCCAGATTGACGATACCGGAATAGGTCACCTCAAGGTCACCGGCTAAATCCTGAGACCCCTCACCCAGCCGGAAAGGAAATCCATCAAGCGAACCGGGGGTTGAGCCGCCGTTTGGATCGTCATCCGGCTCACGGGTTGTATCAAAAACAGAGCTCGCGGGCTGGAGGTCAATCTCCATGGTGGCCAGCGGCTTGGTCGTTTCCAGATGGTGCCAATCAAAGCCAAAGGACAGTTTCGAATGCTCGCCAACCGCCGCGCCGTTAGTATACGCGTCCGTCGCGTGCCACGTAAGCGTTTCGGTGGTTCCATCCGCATAGGTTAGCGTAATCCGCGCACCTTCCAGATCGACGCCGCGCGAACTGGTATCGTCGCGGATGCCGTGGACCGTCTCATGCGGATCCTCATCTAACCTATTAATCACAATTGCGGGCATAAACGTCCCCACCTTTTTATAAATAACCTGCCAACCAGCAACATGAATTATTGCGTCACCTGCGCAGATTCTTTGCACAGTGGCTAGTCGTTGAGGCACATTGTCTTACGGCTGAGGAAATGGCATGGCCGCGGCAAGGATTCATTGAGGCAAGATTAAGTCCGACCTTCTGCGCAGCATTCAGCCCGGCACGCAAAAAGCCCCACCAAAGAGGCGGGGCTTTCGCTTGGTATTGAGGCAAATTTACTTCGTAAAGTGGTCTTTTAAGAAGCCAGAGACCTGCTCAATCGCTGCTTCGGGCGCGGGGGTGCCCGCAATGGGATTGAGCATGGCAAAGTCGTGGATCGAGAAATCATAGCGCGTGCCCTCGGTCTCTACGCCAGCTTTGACCAGCTTGGCTGCGAAAGCCTCCCCTTCGTCACGCAACACGTCGTTGGCGCCCGTAATCACAAGCGAAGGTGGCAGATTGGCCAGCGCTTCGGTGTCATAGTTTAGAGGAGAGATCATCGGATCCATCGGGTCTGCGTCTTCGGGTAGATAGGCGTTCCAGAACCATTCCATGGAGGCTTTGGTCAACCACGGGCCGTCAGCGAATTCTTCGTATGAGCCGCTGGTCAGATCAGCGGTGGTCACCGGGTAGATCATCGCAAGCGCATCAAGATCTGGGCCGCCCTGCTCTTTGGCCATCTGCGCGACGACTGCGACCATCTGGCCACCGACAGAATCGCCCGCCAATGCGAGTTGGTTGGCATCAATACCGAAATCAGCGGCATTCTCGGCCACATGTTTCAGCACCGCGAAATCTTGCTCAATCTGCACGGGGTGCTTCTGCTCGGGCGCCGGGGCGTAGTCGACAAAGACATAAGCCGCGCCTGTCTGGTTCGCCAGCTCACGGATCATACGTTCATGAGTTGTGAAATTGCCCAAGATCCAGCCGCCACCGTGGAAGTAGAGCACGCCTGGCATCGTCTCATCACCAGCATTGGCAGGTTTTACCACAACCACATCCGTCTGGCCGGTAGGGCCAATCTCCAGTGTCATTTTCTCGACCGAGGCTTCGGGCATGTCGACATCTGCTTTTGTCTGCGTGTCGATCAACACCTGCCGCGCGTCTTCCGGCGATAGCTCATTGATGGGGGTCGACCCCTTAAGGCTGTCGATAAACTCCTGCGTCTGCGCCTGTAGCACGACCTTGTCTTTCTCGGCATGCGCTTCGGCAAAGGCGGTCGCGGGAACCAGCGCGCCAATCGCGGCACCGGTTAGCAGTTGGCGTAGGGAAAGTGTCATTGAATGTCATCCTTCGTGAATGTGTCCTGCTGACACAACAGATGGCCCCGTGGGGCGGTTCAATGACATCTTCTTGAGAAGCCGCCTTTGGGTCTTCTAGCCGTGCCCCAAACGCAAAAAGCCCCGCCGTAGGGCGGGGCTTTCTAAATTTCAATACAAAGTCAGCTTAGGCTGCCAGTGCGTCCTGTGCCTGCTTGACGATCGCGCCAAAGGCTTCGGGCTCATGCACGGCCAGATCTGCCAGAACCTTACGGTCCACTTCGATACCCGCCAGCGACAGGCCATTGATGAAGCGGCTGTATGTCAGCGCCTCGTCGTGGCTGCGCACGGCGGCGTTGATCCGCTGGATCCACAGCGCGCGGAAGTTGCGCTTGCGATTCTTACGGTCACGCGTTGCATATTGGTTGGCCTTGTCGACCGCCTGCGTGGCGACCTTGAAGACGTTTTTGCGCCGACCATAATAGCCTTTTGCGGCTTTGATGATCTTTTTGTGACGCGCGTGGGTGACTGTACCACCTTTTACTCGGGACATCTCGGTACTCCTATATCAGCGGGCGTAGGGCATGAAGCCCTTGATGATCTTTGCATCGGGCTCGGACAGTGTTGTCGTGCCGCGTGCGTTACGGATGAACTTGTTGGTCCGTTTGATCATGCCGTGCTGTTTGCCAGCTTGGCTGCCGATGACCTTACCAGTCGCCGAGACCTTAAAGCGCTTTTTGGCGCTCGATTTTGTCTTCATCTTGGGCATTTCCGTCTCCGTCTTTTGAGTTCGGTATAAACACGACTCGGCATGCCACTTTCGGCCGGTCGTGCAGGCTAAGATGCGCCGTATAGGCGCGCTTGGTTAAGGATGCAAGAGGTTTTGAGCGGCGCAGCGAGCAGCCCTAAGGCAGTAGGTCCGCCACAACCGAGACAAAGACATCCGGCAGGTTCTCAAAGGAATAGCGCCCCGGATTTTTCTGCAATGCGTAAACGATCAGGCCTCCGGCAATCAGGACCGTGATCGCCGAGACGCGCGGCGACCGACGATCGGTCACCGCAGAGAGTATTGAGGGAATCGACAACACCGCCAGAACGATGCCCACGACCATAATCAAATCAGAGTTCACGCACGCCCTCCCCTCGCTGGGGAAAGGCTACTCTGGATCAGAGGCGTAAATCAAACGTTCGTCGCAAGGGGCCACGCGCAGGATGTTGGTGCTGCCCGGCACGTTGAAGGGCACACCTGCGGTCACCACGATATGATCCTCCGGCCCGGCGTACCCCTCTGACAAGGCAGCGCGCGCGGCGCTGATGACAGCCAGCTTAAACCGATCATGCCCATCGGTGATGATGCAATTCGTCCCCCAGCTTAACGCCAGACGACGTGCAGTGTTCACCAAAGGCGACAATGCGATGATTGGCACACGGGGCCGCTCGCGTGCAGTCAGCAATGCTGTGGTCCCCGATTGAGTGAAACAGCAGATCGCCTTGATGTCCGTCGTCTCCGCAATCTCACGCGCAGCGGCAACGATCCCATCGGCCACGGTGGTCCGAACGGCAGTACGCGAGGATTCGATGATCTGCGTATAAGTCGGATCGGCCTCAACCTCTTGGGCGACATTGTCCATCGTAGCCACGGCTTCCAATGGGTAGTCCCCGGCGGCCGACTCGGCGCTCAGCATCACAGCATCTGCGCCTTCATAGATCGCGGTGGCCACGTCCGACACTTCGGCGCGGGTCGGCATCGGGCTTTCGATCATCGATTCGAGCATCTGCGTGGCCACGATCACCGGCTTGGCCGCCGCGCGGCATTTGCGCACCAGACGCTTCTGGATTGGTGGCACGTTCTGCACCGGAAGCTCCACGCCCAGATCGCCGCGCGCCACCATAATGCCATCGCTGACCTCAAGGATGGCCTCAAAACGCTCTACCGCCGATGGCTTTTCGATCTTCGACAGGATTGCGGCCCGGCCTTTAACCAGATCACGCGCTTCGGTCACATCTTCGGGCCGCTGCACAAAACTAAGGGCAAGCCAGTCGACACCCAATTCGCAAACAAATTCCAGATCTGCCCGGTCTTTCTCCGACAGGGCTGCCAAGGGCAGCAGCACGTCGGGCACGTTCACACCTTTGCGGTTCGAGATCACACCGCCTGTCACCACCTCGCAATCAGCGAAATCAGGGCCACAGTCGCGTACCTTCAGACGGATTTTACCGTCATTAACCAGCAGGCTCGCGCCCGGCTCTAGCGCCGCGAAAATTTCGGGATGCGGCAGGCAAACACGGTTCACATCTCCCGGCGCCTCATCAAGATCCAGCCGGAAGGCGGCGCCCTCTTCCAACGTTGGCCCGTCTCCTTGGAACACGCCCACGCGCAGCTTTGGCCCCTGAAGGTCAGCCAAAATGCCAATCGCGCCGCCGGTCTCTTTTTCAATTTCGCGGATGATACGGTGTTTTTCGCGGATCTCGTCATGGCTGCCGTGGCTCATGTTCAACCGGAAGACATCTGCACCTGCTTTGTGCAATGCGCCGATCATCTCGCGTGTCTCAGAGGCCGGCCCAAGCGTGGCTACGATCTTTACATTGCGCAAACGTCTCATATCTGTTCCTTCGTGTCCTGTGTCGCCCCATGGGGAATGTTAACGGTAACATCGACTTGTTGATGGCCTACCGCCCCTATGTGTGCCTGTCAAAGGTTTCATCAGAATGACGGCCTATCGCTCTGCCGTCCAGCCATATGAAAAGGAAGCTGCCATGCCCAGCCAACAAGAGATCGAACTGCAAGCCGCCGCTTTTCGCCGCTTGCAAAAGCACCTGATGGAAGACCGGACGGATGTTCAGAACATCGACATGATGAATCTCACCGGATTTTGCCGCAACTGCCTGTCGCGCTGGTACCAAGAAGCCGCCAATGAGCGCGGCATCGACATGGGCAAGGAAGAGGCCCGCGAGTTGTTCTACGGGATGACTATGGATGATTGGAAAGCCAACTATCAAACCGAAGCAAAGGACAGCCAGAAAGAGGCGTTCAAAACAGCCTTCGAGGAGAATGTCGGCAAGAGCTGAACCGCAGCTTAAGCCGAAACAATGCACTGCTAAACGGGCACATTGACCACCACTGCGCAACAATCGTCAGCTGCGCAGGCAATGTGAAACGACCAATCGGGCGCGCATCCGTGGCTTTTCAAGGACCGCCCCTGCGCGCGCCCGTTACTTGATCAATATCGCTGGGGGTCGATTTCCTCGTCCCGAAAGCTTCGCTCAGAACTGATAGAGCACAAGCCAATCCGCCTTAAGCGCGGGCCGCTCCGCGCCCTCAATCTCAACTGTCGCGGCAAAGCGCGTCATCAGATCGCCGCGCCCTCGCGTATGCGCTTCCGCCAGCGTGAATCGCCCCCGGATCCGCTTACCAGAATGCACCGGCGCGACAAAACGCACGCTGTCGAACCCGTAATTGATCGAAGCCTTCGCCCCCGCCATCACCGGCAGCGCGCCATAAGCCATGCCCGACATCATCGACAGGGTCAGCATCCCATGCGCCACGGTACCGCCGAAATCGGTTTCTGCCGCGCGGACGGGATCAACATGGATAAATTGGTGATCTTCGGTCACATCGGCAAAAGCGTCGATCCGCGCCTGATCCATCATAAACCACGGCGAGACGCCCAATTCACGGCCCACGGCGGCTTCCATCTCTGCCCGGTCAATTTCGTAACGCATCACTGCCTCCTGCCCCGCGCCACCCTATCCACGATCCCCCGCCCGGCGAAAGCCCTTGCGTCCGGCGGGCCAACTTACATGCTGGGAGCAACCAAAGCGGAGACATCATGAACACCCCCATCCTCGCCCTTATCATCGTTGCCGTCGCAGGGGCCGCCGTGGCTTTGCAGACGCCGATCAACGCCGCTTTGGGCCGCAACATCGGCAGCGGTGTGGCTGCGGCGGCGGTATCCTTTGGCGTGGGTTTTGCGATCCTGCTGGCAGTGTTGCTGCTCCGGGGCGAGCTGGGGGCTTTGCCCCGTGCGTTTTCTGCGCCGCCGGTGTTGCTGCTGGGTGGGGTGCTCGGGGCATTCTACGTCTGGTCGGTGCTCTGGGCGATCCCGACGCTGGGGGCGCTGACGGTGATCTCGGCCCTGATCCTCGGCCAACTCAGCGCGGCACTGGTGATCGATGCGACCGGGCTTTTGGGCCTGACGGTGCAGGCCATCACCCCCACCCGCATCGCCGCCGCCGCGCTGGTGGCGGCGGGGCTGGTTTTATCGCGGTTCTGAGCGTCAGATCGCGGTTTTACGCATCTCTTCGAGATAGATTTCGCGCAGACGCGGAGCGAGCTTGCCGGGCGTGCCGCTGCCGATCTTGGCTCCGTCAATCTCAACTACAGGCGTCACGAAGGCGCTGGCCGAGGTCACAAACGCCTCATCCGCCTGCTGCGCCTCTTCGATGGTAAAGTTACGCTCTTCCACCTGCATCTGTGCCTCACGGGCCAGTTCCAGCACCGCCTTGCGGGTGATGCCGTGCAGGATATCACTGGAGGTCTCGCGCGTGACGATCTTGCCGTCTTTGACGATATAAGCGTTGTTCGACGTGCCCTCGGTCACGAAACCGTCCTCGACCATCCAAGCGTCTTCGACACCCGCCTTTTTGGCCATCATCTTGCCCATCGACGGGTAGAGAAGCTGCACCGTTTTAATATCACGACGGCCCCAGCGGATGTCTTCAATGCTGATCACGCGGATGCCGTCACGCGCGGCTGGATTGTCGGCCAGACCCGGTTTTGACTGGGTGAACAGCACCAGCGACGGCGCGGTGGTTTCGGGATCAGGGAAGGCGAAATCGCGGTCGCCGTCAGAGCCGCGCGTGACCTGAAGATAGATCAGCCCGTCTTTGATGTCGTTCAGGCGCACCAATTCGCGGTGAATTTCCAACAGCTCTTCAGTGGTGGCAGGCGCGCGCATGTCGAGCTCGTTCATCGAGCGGGCAAGACGTTCGGCATGGCCGTCGAAAGCGATCAGCTTGCCATCCAGCACGCTCGTCACCTCATAGACCCCATCGGCCATCAGAAACCCCCGATCAAAGATCGAGACCTTGGCCTGATCCTCGGGCAGGTATTCGCCGTTTACATAGACAGTTCGCATGGTCACCCCCAAAGCGCGGCAGCAGGGGGATGCACGCCCGCGCCGTCAAATTTCAATGCATTCTCGCGGTCTTCGGCCAGAAGCAGCGGGCCGTCAAGGTCCACCACCTTTGCGCCTTGGGCTACCAGCGTCGCCGGAGCCATCGCCAGCGACGATCCGACCATACAGCCGACCATGACGTCGAACCCTTCGGCAAGTGCTGCATCGCGCAGCGCCAGCGCTTCGGTCAGGCCACCGGTCTTGTCGAGCTTGATGTTCACTACATCGTATTTGCCCTTAAGGCTCGGCAGGCTGGCACGGTCATGGCAGCTCTCATCCGCGCAGACGGGCACGGGCCGGTCCATGCCCAACAGCGCGTCGTCTTCGCCTGCGGGCAAAGGCTGTTCCACCAGCGCCACACCAAGACGCACCAGATGCGGCGCAAGGTCGGCGTAGACTTCTGCCGACCAGCCCTCATTCGCATCGATGATGATCGTGGCATCGGGCGCACCGGCGCGGACGGCTTCGAGCCGGGGCATGTCATCAGGCGTGCCGAGCTTGATCTTGAGCAGGGGCCGATGGCTGTGTTTCGCCGCCTGCGCGCGCATCGCCTCGGGCGCGTCCAGTGACAGGGTATAGGCCGTGACTTCCGGCCCCGGCGCGGTCAACCCGGCGAGCTCCCACACGCGTTTGCCTGCGCGTTTGGCTTCCAGATCCCACAGCGCACAGTCCACTGCATTACGGGCAGCACCCGCAGGCAGAAGATCATAAAGCGCTTGCCGTGTGATATAGCCGGGCAGGCCGGTGATCTCTGCGGTGACGGATTCGAGGGTTTCGTCATAGCGGGCGTAGGGCACGCATTCGCCCCAGCCGGTGACGCCGCCATCGGTGATGCGGACGGTTAGCACTTTAGCCTCGGTCCGCGAGCCCCGACTGATGGTAAAGACCTGCGCCAGTTTGAATGTATCTGCGGTAACGTCGATCTGCATGGTCACAGCGCCGCCAGTGCATCGGCCAGCCGCGCAGCCCCCTGGCGGAACGGATCAACGGCGGGCAGGCCAAAACGCTCTTCGACTTCGGCCAGATAGGCATCCGCCTCGGCCTCGGACATGTGGTAAGTGTTGACTGAAATGCCGACGACCTTGCAGGCGGGGTTGGCCACATGCGCCAGTGTCAGCGCCACATCACGCACGGCTTCCATGCTGGGCAGGCTGTATTCCGGCAGGCCGCGCATATGGGTCCGTGTCGGCTCATGGCAGAGGATCAGCGCATCAGGCTGGCCGCCGTGGATCAGGGCCATGGTCACCCCAGAGTAAGAGACGTGGAACAGGCTGCCCTGCCCTTCGATGATGTCCCAATGGTCGTCATCATTGTCAGGCGTGAGATATTCCACCGCACCCGCCATGAAATCGGCAATTACCGCATCCAACGGCACACCTTCACCGGTGATCAGAATGCCGGTCTGGCCGGTGGCGCGGAAGGTGCTCTTCATCCCCTTTTCGCGCATCGCCTCGTCCAGCGCCAAGGCCGTGTACATCTTGCCGACCGAGCAATCGGTGCCCACGGCCAAGACCCGCTTGCCACTGCGTTTTTTGCCGTCGGCGATCGGATACTCGACGCTGGGCACGCGCACATCATGCAGCGTGGTGCCATTGGCTACGGCAGCTGAGACCAGATCGGCTTCGTTGCGCAGCAGATTGTGCAGGCCGGACGCGATGTCGAAACCCATGTTCAACGCCTCGATCAGCACCTCTTTCCATGCAGCGCTGATTTTGCCGCCCCGGTTGGCGACGCCAATGACCAACGTCTCTGCCCCGGCCTCACGCGCCTCGGCCAAGGTCATGTCTTGTAGTCCGAGATCAGCTTTGCAGCCGTCCATACGGAACTGACCCACGGCATTGTCGGGGCGCCAATCTTTGATGCCTTGGGCAACTTTGGCGGACAGGGCATCAGGCGCGTCGCCTAAAAACAGCAGATAAGGGGTTTTGATCATGACAAGCCTCCGGCATTAATTTGTCCGCATATTGCGCGCGAGGATACGCAAGTGCGTGGCGTTGTCGACGTGATAGCGCAACTTTGCGCTGCAATTCCGGCAAATTACCGTTCACCGCGCAAAAATCGTGCGTCACGCTTTACCGGCTGCAAAACGGCTGAAATGCTGCAAGTGCGAAATCCCCTTGCGATTGGCGGCGCAATTTCATACCAGAATGGCGAACCCTAATGAAACATTATTACCCATAGGTGCCCCATGAGCTTTCGCATTCAGCCTGCCGCCCCTGCCCGTCCGAACCGCTGCCAATTGTTTGGCCCCGGTTCCCGCCCGGCGATCTTTGAGAAAATGGCAGCCTCAGATGCGGATGTGATTAACCTTGACCTCGAGGACAGCGTCGCACCGTCGGACAAAGACAGCGCCCGGGAAAATATCATCAAGGCGATCTCGGACATCGACTGGGGCAACAAGACCCTTTCGGTGCGGATCAATGGGCTGGATACCCCCTATTGGTATCGCGATGTGGTTGATCTGTTGGAACAGGCGGGGCCGCGTCTCGATCAGATCATGATCCCTAAAGTTGGCTGCGCGGCGGATGTCTATGCTGTTGACGCGCTCGCGACCGCTGTGGAGACCGCCATGGGCCGCGAGAAGAAAATTAGCTTTGAGGTGATCATCGAATCCGCCGCTGGGATTGCTCATGTAGAAGAGATCGCCGCGTCCTCGCCGCGCTTGCAGGCGATGTCGTTGGGGGCCGCCGATTTCGCGGCGTCGATGGGCATGCAGACCACCGGCATCGGTGGCACGCAAGAGAACTATTATATGCAGCGCGGCGATCAAAAACATTGGTCTGACCCGTGGCACTGGGCGCAGGCCGCGATTGTCGCTGCCTGCCGCACCCATGGCGTTCTGCCCGTCGACGGCCCATTTGGCGATTTCTCGGATGACGAAGGTTTCCGGGCGCAGGCGCGGCGTTCGGCGACTTTGGGCATGGTGGGAAAATGGGCGATCCACCCCAAACAGATCGCATTGAGCAACGAGGTGTTCACACCCTCGGAAGAAGCCGTGGCCGAAGCGCGCGAGATTCTGGCTGCGATGGAAGAAGCCAAGGCGAAGGGCGAAGGGGCCACGGTTTATAAGGGGCGTCTGGTGGACATTGCCAGCATCAAGCAGGCCGAGGTTGTGGTGCGGCAGTCGGAGATGATCGCCGGGAGCTGAGCGACTGAGGCAGGCCGCCGGGGGCGCTGCCCCCGGACCCCCGCGGGTATTTGGAAAAGGATGAAGAGGTAAGGGCGTGGGCTTGCCTGCCTTTCAAACCCGCGTTGCAAACCGGCGCGTTGCGCTCCATATAACAGGGCAACAAGCCGGAGCATGCAATGACCCAATATCTGGATTTCGAAAAACCGCTGGCCGAGATTGAAGGCAAGGCGGAAGAGCTGCGGGCGCTGGCCCGGTCCAACGAAGAGATGGACATCACCGACGAGGCCCGCGCGCTGGATAAAAAAGCGGCGGGGATGCTTGAAGACCTTTATGGTTCGCTGACACCTTGGCGCAAATGCCAAGTTGCACGCCACCCTGAGCGGCCTCATTGCAGAGATTACATCGAAGCGCTGTTTACCGAGTTCACGCCGTTGGCCGGGGATCGCAACTTTGCCGATGATCTGGCGGTGATGGGTGGGTTGGCGCGTTTTAATGACAAGCCGGTCATGGTCATCGGCCATGAGAAGGGCAATGACACCAAGAGCCGGATCGAGCGTAATTTCGGCATGGCCCGACCTGAGGGTTATCGCAAAGCGGTGCGTTTGATGGAATTGGCAGATAAGTTTAACCTACCCGTAGTCACCATTGTCGACACGCCGGGCGCTTATCCTGGCAAAGGTGCTGAAGAACGCGGTCAATCTGAGGCGATTGCCCGCTCGACCGAGAAATGCCTGCAGATCGGTGTGCCGTTGATCAGTGTGATCGTCGGCGAAGGCGGCTCCGGCGGGGCGGTGGCTTTTGCCACAGCGAACCGCGTCGCGATGCTGGAGCATTCGGTTTATTCGGTGATCACGCCCGAAGGCTGTGCGTCGATCCTGTGGAAAGACAGCGAGAAGATGCGCGAAGCTGCCGAACAGATGCGTTTGACGGCGGATGAGCTTAAGACATTGGGTGTGATTGACCGGATCATTCCAGAGCCCATGGGCGGCGCGCATCGTCATGCCGAAGAGTCGATCAAGGCGGTGGGCAAGTCGATCGAAGCCATGCTCAAGGAACTCGACGGCAAGGACGGCAAGACCTTGATCAAAGACCGCCGGACCAAGTTCCTTGAGATGGGGCGCAAAGGGCTGGCGGCCTAAGCCAGCCGCCGCCGAAAACGCGGATCAGGCGTGATTTGATCGAAACCGGCGGCGCGGTAGAACCCCTGCGCGCGCCGGTTTTTTGTATCTGTGGCTACTGTCATATAGCTGCAGCCCCGCGCCTTCGCGTGCTCCAGCGCGGCTTCCACCAGTGCTTTGCCGATGCCGCGCCCGCGCGCGGTGTCGCAGACAAAGAGATGGTGCAGGTCCATCCCCCTTGCGCCGAATTGCAACTGCATCTGGGGGCAGAGCGCGGCATAGCCACGCAGCCCGGTCGCGCCTTCGGCCACCAAGAGGGTCAGCCAAGGTGTGGGGTCAAGGCAGTCACGTTCCAGCGCTGCCAGCGTGAGTGTTGCGGTGTCACCGTGGTAGGCCGCCAGCGCGTGGGCCAGATCAAGCACCATTGGCAAGTCGGATTTTCGGGCGGGGCGAATAGGGGGCATGTCGTCTCTTTCTGTGATCGCCACAGGGAGACAAGCAAAGCCGCGCTGTGGCGGCTTGTGGATATGGGTATAGGTGCCGCGCCGATTAAGAGCGGGGATAATAGACTATTGTGAGGCAGGTCGTTTCCATGAAGCCTAGGTGCCTCCGTGCCGCGCGGCTGTCAAGCGCCGCATATGTGAGCCGGTGTGATTTGCAAGCGGCCCCAATGCACCCGATATTAAATGTACAGGGCGTCTGCGACACCCCTGTGCCGCCAGATGCCCTTGTTGGTCACATCAGAAGGGAGCCTGTCATGTATAAGCGTATTCTCACCGCCGCCCTGCTCTTTGGCATGGCCTGCACCGGGCCACCGGCTTGGGCTCAGGCTCTGGCCTGCGCCCCGCGCGCGGTGCTCGCCACGAAATTGGAAACCGACTATGGCGAGACCCTCTCGGCGCGGGGGCTTCAGAATCCGAACGCGTTGATCGAGGTCTTTGCCTCTCAGGAAACTGGCAGCTTTACCGTGCTGATAAGCCGGCCCGAAGGCATAAGTTGCATTCTATCGACCGGTACGCATTGGATGGTCGAGCCTGTCGCGCCGCCGAAGAAGGGCGCGGCGAGTTGAGCATAGGCCGACTGTCAACTTGCCAGCATCCGCAGCCCTTGGGTCACATCAGAACGCACCGCCAACCGCAGCCCCGGTTCATCACCGGCGCGCAGGGCGGCGATGATCAACCGATGGAAATGCGGCGGCTCGGTCCGCCGCAAGCGACCATAGAGAGCGCGCATCGTGGGGCCCATTTGCAGCCATACGGTTTCAGCCATGGCGAGCATGGCAGGCGCTTGGGCGCGCAGGTACAACGTGCGGTGAAATTCCAGATTGGTGCGGATGTAGCTGACCGCATCTCGGTGGGCCACGGCCTCGGCGATATTGGTATTGATCGTCTGCATCCGCTCGATCAGCGCCATATGGGCACGCGGCAGGGCACGCGAGGCCAGTTCGACCTCTAGCAGCGTCCTGAGTGCTGCCAATTCCTCGATCCGCTCATTGCTGAGTTCAGGCGTCGAGATGCGCCCCGAGGCCGACATCGTTAGCGCGCCTTCGGCCGCCAAACGCCGCACCGCTTCGCGCGCGGGCGTCATGGAGACCTCATATTCCTTGCCGATACCGCGCAGGGTCAGTGCATGACCGGGCGGTAGATCGCCGTGCATGATCTGCGCGCGCAGGCGACGGTAGACGCGATCATGGGCCAGTGGGGTGGCCTCGACAGGGCGGGGGCTTAGGTTCATGATGCGCTTGTGATCACAAAATGGCCACCCGTCAAGCGCGGCATTTTGCGGCGCTGAGCACGATCACCCGTTGTCCCGGGCCCTGCGGCGATTTATCGGGGATAAAACCGCCAAAGGAGACGCGCCTTGACCAAACGAAACTTCATCCGTCACGTGGTCTTTTTCTCGGCCAAAGACCCCCAAGACTTGCCTACGATCGTGGCGGGGCTTTGGAAATTGGCCAACATCCCGCATTCGACAACCTTCGAGATCTGCGAAAACACCCGTGTCGATGCGCTTTCGGGCGATGTGGATGTGGTTGTCTATGCCGAATTCCCCGACGCCGAGGCGCTGGCCGCCTATAAGGCGCATCCAATCTACCAAGAATCCATCGATATCGTCCGCCCGCTGCGCGACATGCGCGTGCCTGCGGACTTTTAAGGCGCAGCATGGCTGGTCCTTGCGTTCTCTTTGACACTGGCCCGCTGCGGGGCGGCACAGGTTTTCGCGCGCTACAGCGGATCATCAGTGCCGAGACCCCTGCAGAGGTGCCCGCGGCCTTTGCAGCCCTTGAGGCGGCGCAGGCGGGCGGAGCATGGCTTGCTGGCTATGCGAGTTATGAGTTGGGCTACCTCGGCTCTGGCAAGCTGCGCGATCTAATGCCTGCGGGGCGCGGCCTGCCCTTGCTGCGTTTCGGGGTTTTTGATGCGCCTGAGGCGTACCATTTCGAGGATGCGACAGCGGACGCCAGCCTGTCTGCCCTGACGCCGGATTGGGATTTTATCCAGTATGAGGCCGCCTTTGCGCAGGTGCAGGACTTCATCACAGCCGGGGATATCTATCAGGCCAATCTGACCTTTGGGATGGAGGGGCGTTATAGCGGCACGCCTGCCGCCCTCTATGCCCGGCTGCGGCAGCGCCAGAGGGTGGAACATGGGGCCTTCGTCGATCTTGGCGGCCCGGTGTTGCTTTCACGCTCGCCCGAGTTGTTCTTTGCGCTGAATGCTGATGGCCACCTGACCGCGCGTCCGATGAAGGGCACCGCACGGCGCGGGCAGGATGCCCATGAAGACGCCAAGCTGCGCGCCGATCTCGCCGCGTCGGAAAAGAACATGGCGGAAAACCTGATGATCGTTGATCTGCTGCGCAACGACATCAGCCGGATTGCAGAGGTGGGCAGCGTCGAGGTGCCGAAGCTGTTCGAGATCGAGACCTATGAGACCCTGCATCAGATGACTTCGCGCATCACGGCACAGGTTTTGCCGGAGACGCGCCTGACGGACATCTTCAACGCCCTCTTCCCCTGCGGCTCTATCACCGGTGCGCCCAAAATTCGCGCCATGCAGATCTTGCGCGCGTTAGAACCTGCTCCACGCGATGCCTATTGCGGCGCTATTGGCTGGATCGCGCCCTCAGGGGCGATGCAGTTCAACGTGGCGATTCGCACGGCGACCTGCCACGCCGACGGGCGGCTCCGGCTAAATGTCGGTGGCGGCGTGGTGCATGACAGCACAGCCGAAGATGAATATGCCGAAGCGCTGCTGAAAGCGCGCTTTGCGACCCTGCCCTAGAACCGATAGCGGTGCAGCGCGCCGCCGTGATCGCGCAGCCATTGCCGGGGGGCCTGATAATCCCCGTAGATCCGCGTGACCTCGGCCCAGAACGCCGGCGAGTGGTTCATTTGCGCCAAATGCGCGACCTCATGGGCCGCAACATAATCCAGCACTTCTGGCGGTGTCATAATCAGCCGCCAAGAAAACATCAGCCCGCCGTCACTGGTGCACGATCCCCAGCGGGACCGCGTGTCGCGCAGGGTGATGCGGTTGTAGGACCTTCCCAGCAGGGCGGCATAGTCGTCACAAGCGCCAGCCAACCGATCCCGTGCCACTTCGCGCAGATGTGCAGCAAGCCGTTTGCCAACGCTGTCGTCCGGACCGGGCACGAGAATCTCTTCGGGACCGATCCGCACGCCACGCCCCTGCCCGCCGCGCACCTTGAGAACCTTGCCGCCCACAGGCAGCTCAGCCCCCGGTGCGACAATCACGTCTTCGCCCCGCGCGGCAAGGTGTTGGCGAATCCAGTCTTGCTTGGTTTCGGCAAAGGCCAGCGCCTCACGCTCGGCCAAGCGCTTGGGCATGGTCAGCGTCACTCGTCCATCCAACTGCGAAATGCGTAAAGAGATGCGACGGGCACGGGCCGAACGGCGCAAGATCAACGGAATCGGCGGGTTGCCGGGCAGCACTGGGTCTTTCATTACCGGAGCAACGTCCCTAGATAGTGGCCAAAGCCTTTGACAGTGCCCCCCTCATATGGCACTTGGCCGGAATCATCTACACGCAACAGCAATATTATAAAGGGGTGTTTCATGCCCAATGAAGAATGGGGAACCAAGCGCCTGTGCCCCACGACGGGCAAGCGCTTCTATGACCTCAACAAGAATCCGATCATCAGCCCCTACACGGGCGAAGAGGTCGCGGTCGACAATTCCAAGTCGCGCATGATTGCGGCGGATGCCGAGGATGCGGTCACAGCCAAAGCCAAGAAAGGCGATAAGGCAGACGACGATTCCCTCGTTGATGACGACGATACAGTTGATGTGGATCTGGATGATGATCTGCTGGACGACGACGATGATGACGAGGATACAGTTCCCCTCGACGATATCGCCGATGTCGCGTCAGACGACGACGACTAATTAATCGACGGCGGGGTCAATTTTCTGCTTGATCCCGCCTTCGCCAGCGCCTAGTTAGCGGCGCATAACGACCCGGATCACACGATCCACGATGGGGCCTTAGCTCAGCTGGGAGAGCGCCTGCATGGCATGCAGGAGGTCAGCGGTTCGATCCCGCTAGGCTCCACCAAGCCTTTTGCAAAGCAAAAGGCGTCGCGCGGCAGTCGCTTCGAAGAAGCGATGAGAGCGCAGCGCAACAGTCCATACAAACGATACAAGCTATATCGCAGTTGCAAACGATGCTCTGCGATCAAAATCTGTAGGCCACCCCTGCCTACTGGTCGGCGATTTGTCTCGCCTCTTGCCACTACGCCGCGCCCATGATGTGCACTACCTAGCGCGGGCCAAACCTTGCCAAATCACCAACCCATTGGGATAGGCTGATGATAGCCGGTCGCGCCTTACGCTCACTTCCAGCCCCGCTCAGAACACCGCCCGTCGGATCAGGTTCAGCCCCGCCACCATCAGCACCAGCAGCGTCATCTTGCGAAACAGCACGGGGTCCACTCGGTCCATCACCTTGCTGCCCAGCCAGACACCCACGAGCACTGGCAGGATCAACAGCGCCGAAAACGGCCAAGTTTCGGCATTCAACACACCCGACCCGATATGCGCGGCCAAGAGCGCGACCGCACCCAGCCCGTAGATAACGCCCTGTATCCGCATCTGGTCGTGTTTCTCGGTCCCGAGCGCAGTCAGGTAGGCCACTGTAGGCGGCCCCCAAATGCCTGAAATGCCGCCGATAGCCCCGGCAAATCCACCGACCAGCGCCTCAACCTTCAGCGACCGCTGGGCGAGGCGAAATTTATACTTCGACAGTTGCAGCAGTGCGAACAGCACCACCGGGACCCCAATCATCAACAGCATGGCCGTTGGCGGCACCAACCGAACCAGTTGCGCGGACAGCACCAACATCACGCCGCCGCAAATCAAGAATACCCGGAAAAGCCGGATCGACCGCATCGCCGCCTTCGGCCCCTGCCGCAGCGCCTGAAGGGCATTCGCCAAAACAGTCGGCAGAATCAGGCCAGCCAGCGCTAACTCAGGCGCCATGAAGGTCGTGAGACCTGAAATCAGCACCAAAGGCAGAGCGAACCCGACGACCCCTTTAACAAAGCCACCACACAGGCCGATCGCAAGTGCAGCATAGAATTCGAGCGGGGTGAGAAAGGGAAAAATACTGTCCATACCGCTACATAGCAGCCTGCTCGGCAACCGCACGTCGAAAATGGGCGCGCAAGATTAGAACAAAATGCTGCATAAAAACGTATCTTTGTTGTGCTGCAAATGCGAAAGGTCTATATCTTCCCCAAGCACGAAAGGACAGCTCATGGCACATGACGGTCAGGATATGACGATGCATAGCGTAATTCTCGATGATCTGACCGGGCTGACCGGCGCGGCACTGGCGCCCCTCGACCGGTTGCTAGAGCAGGCTACCGCCGCTGTCCGCGCGCAGGTCAGTGAGGATGACCGCGTTTCGGCCAAGCTGATCGAAGCCAATCAGACAGCAGCCCATGGGCTCGCGTGGCTTGCCACCTATGTGCAGGCGCTGCGGCAGATGCAGCTTTGGGCCGAACGGTTGCAAAGCGACGGCCGCTTTGGTGAGGTCGAAGAGCTGCTGCATCAAATCGCCTTTGGCGAATACCTCTGCCAGATCCGGGGCGGGATCCAGATGAACCAGGGCGAGATGCTGCGCCTGCAAGATTTGGGATTGAGCGCCGAAGATGAAACCGTGCTTAATGATCCAGCGATCACGACCCTGACCCGCAGCGGCAACACGCAGGCCGCGCGCAGCCGTTTGGTTGAACTCATGCAGGAGCGCAGCGCCGATGTGACCTTTGGCGTCAGCGGCCTCGACGAAGAGCTTGAGATGATCCGCGACCAGTTCCGCCGCTACGCGGTCGAGAAGGTCGAACCCTATGCCCATGACTGGCACCTTAAGGATGAGTTGATCCCTATTGAAGTGATCGAAGAACTCGCCGAGATGGGCGTCTTTGGCCTTACCATTCCCGAAAAATTCGGCGGGCTTGGCCTGACCAAAGCGTCGATGTGCGTGGTCAGCGAGGAACTTTCGCGCGGCTATATCGGCGTCGGCTCGCTTGGCACCCGCTCGGAAATCGCGGCGGAACTGATCCTTTGTGGCGGCACCGACGCGCAAAAAGAGAAATGGCTGCCCCGCATTGCCAGCGCGGAAACCCTGCCCACGGCGGTCTTTACCGAGCCGAACACCGGGTCGGACCTCGGCAGCCTGCGCACCCGCGCGGTGAAGGACGGGGATGACTACAAGGTCACCGGCAATAAGACTTGGATCACCCATGCGGCGCGGACCCATGTGATGACGCTGCTGGCGCGCACGGACCCCGACACGACAGACCACCGCGGATTGTCGATGTTTTTGGCTGAAAAAACCCCCGGCGACGATGCCAACCCCTTCCCCACCCCGGGCATGACCGGCGGGGAGATCGAGGTGCTCGGCTACCGCGGGATGAAGGAATACGAACTGGCGTTCGATGGTTTTGAGGTTAAGGGCGAGAACCTTCTGGGCGGCGAAGAGGGGCGCGGTTTCAAACAACTGATGGAAACCTTTGAATCGGCCCGCATCCAAACCGCTGCGCGTGCCATCGGCGTGGCGCAATCGGCGCTCGATATCTCGATGCAATACGCGCAAGACCGCAAGCAATTTGGCAAATCGCTGATCAACTTCCCCCGCGTGTCGGGCAAGCTGGCGATGATGGCGGTGGAACTAATGATCGCGCGGCAGTTGACCTATTACAGCGCCTTCGAAAAGGACGCCGGACGGCGCTGCGATGTCGAGGCAGGCATGGCCAAACTGCTCGGCGCGCGTGTCGCTTGGGCGGCAGCGGACAATGGTTTGCAGATTCACGGCGGCAACGGTTTCGCGCTGGAGTACAAGATCAGCCGGGTTCTATGCGATGCGCGGATTCTCAACATCTTTGAAGGTGCGGCGGAAATCCAAGCGCAGGTTATCGCGCGGCGGCTGCTGGGCTAACGCGCCGGGGTTGCAAGCGCTGCCGATGTCGAGGACATAGGCGGCGTTTCAAACTAAAGGACAGCCCATGCGCAGCCTCTTGATCCTCGCCGCCCTCAGCGCCCTACCGCAATGCCAAGGCGATGAGACCGTCCGCGCCTACGAGGCGGGCGACAAGGCATGGACCTTGGTGGAGTTGGACGGCACCCCCTTCGATGCCCGAGCCACGCTGACCTTCCCCGAGACCGGCAAAATCGCCGGAGAAGCCCCCTGCAACGCTTATAGCGCTGCGATGACGGTGCCCTACCCGTGGTTCGACGCGGGCCATATCGCCGCCACGCGCCGCGCCTGCCCAGACCTTGCGGCAGAGGCGGCGTTTCTGAAAGCCTTGGGGGATGTGACGATCTCGGACGTGTTGGGCGACACGCTGATCCTGTCGGATGACAGCGGTGAACGGCTGGTGTTCAAAGCCGCCGACTAAAAGCGTCGATAAACCGCGCCCGCGCCTCGGGCAGCGGTTTGCCCCCCAGATCGCGCGCCAAATGCGCGGTCAGGAAATGGCCCGTGGTCACCAAGCCCTGCGCAATCTCCGCGTCACTGCCCGCGCCCCCACGCAGAACCGCAGGCAGGGGCAGCAGCCGATCCGCCCACTCCCCCGCGCCTTTGGCCGATACCGCGCGGCCCGATTTGGGCGAGACATAGATCAGTTCTTCGCTCACCCCGGTCACCGCGCAGCTTTCCAGATCGAGCGCATAGCCCATTTCTTCCAGCAGGCGCAGTTCCCATTTCAGATAGGCCAGTGGCCAGACATCCCCCTGCCCCAGCATATCCAAGAGCGTCTCGGTGCGCAGGTAAAGCGCGGGATGCGGTTCGCGCTCGGGCAGGCAGAAGGACAGGAGTGCGGTCACTGCATTTAGCCCCGCCAGCGCCAGACGGTCCTGCATGGCCACCGCCGCGCGGCTGCGCAGCGGCTCGACGGTGAAGGCGCCGATATGATCCTCCAGCCGCGCGCGCCATGCCACGTCAAGCTGTGCGCCGGGTTGTAAGCTTGGCGCGATCTTGCGGCTGGTGCCGCCGCGCACGACACCTGCATGGCGGCCTTGTTTGGGGGTAAAAACCTCAATGATCGCGGAAGTCTCGCCATGTCGCCGCGCGCTCAGCAAAATGCCTTGATCGCGCCATTCCATCAGCTCAGCCCCGGTTCGTCCAACAGGTGGCGGCCTTGCCTGTCTTCGACTTCGATCACCCAAAGGTCGGGATCAAAGCCGCGCTGGCGGGTGACAGTAGCGTCGACCTCCCCCTCGTCGCCAGACGCCAGTTCGACCCACTTTCGGTCCCCTGTCATCAGATCGAAGGAGCGCTGGAACAGCATCGCACGGCCATCGAGCGTTGCCAGTTTCACCAAGACCGCGCCGCCGGTGTCATCACCATGCGCCACAACAAAAGCGGGAATATCCTGCAGCCGCAGCCGGGTGAGATAGGCATCGACCCAGAAGCGCGCGGTCAGACGCGGCATGGCTGACCTTTACGCTCAGTCATTGCCATCTTTGAAATCCAAGCCCATCTCGGAATAGCGCTCGGCCTCTTCCAGCCAATTGGCGCGGACTTTGACCTGCAAGAACAGATGCACCTTGCGGCCAAGGAACTCTTCAAGCTCTTCGCGGGCAGCTTTGCCCACGGCTTTGATCGTTTCGCCCTTGTTGCCCAGCACAATGCCCTTGTGACCATCGCGGATCACATAGACCAACTGGTCAATCCGGGCAGAGCCATCGGGGCGCTCTTCCCAGTTCTCGGTTTCAACCGTGAGCTGATAGGGCAGTTCCTGATGCAGACGTAGGGTCAGCTTCTCGCGGGTGATCTCAGCCGCGATATTGCGCATCGGCAGATCGGCGATCTGGTCTTCGGGGTAGAGCCATGGGCCTTCTGGCACCTCTCCGGCCAGCCACTGGCGCAGCGTGTCGATGCCGTGGCCACGCTCGGCGGAGATCATGAAGGTTTCGGTGAAGTCAAACCGCGCGTTCATCTTCTCGGTCAGGCCCAGCAGCACCGGCGCCTCGACGCGGTCAATCTTGTTGATCGCCAGCGCAACCCGGCGGCCTTTGGCGATGTTGCCAAGTTCCTCAAGAATGCGCTCCACACCCTCGGTCATGCCACGGTGCGCCTCGATCAGCAGCACGATCACATCGGCGTCCGCAGCCCCGCCCCAAGCGGCGGCAACCATCGCGCGATCCAGACGGCGGCGCGGCTGGAACAGACCGGGCGTGTCGACGAAAACAAGCTGCGTCTGCCCCTCCATCGCGACACCACGAATGCGCGCACGGGTGGTCTGCACCTTATGGGTCACGATCGAGACTTTGGCCCCCACCATGCGGTTCAGCAGCGTGGATTTGCCCGCGTTGGGCTCTCCGATCAGGGCGACGAATCCGGCACGGGTGGTCATGAGTTCTTCTCCAATTGCCGCAGCAGCGTGGTGGCGGCGGCCTGTTCGGCGGCGCGTTTTGAGGGCGCGGTGGCGGCGGCTTCGGCCCCGTTATCCAGCCGCGCGGTAATCGTAAAGACAGGGGCGTGATCGGGGCCGCTTCGGTCGGTCTGCACGTAACGCGGCGGCATCAGCCCGCGCGCCTGCGCCCATTCCTGCAACGCGGTTTTGGCGTCACGCGCGTCTTCCTTAACGGTTTTAAGCCTATCGCCCCAAAGCCGCAGAACCAACCCTTTTGCAGCTTCAAAACCACTATCGAGATAGACAGCGGCGATCACTGCCTCAATGGCATCGCCCAAAAGCGCCTGTTTGCGCCGCCCGCCCGAGATCATCTCAGAACGGCCCAGCTTCAGGACCTTGCCCAGATCAATCTCACGCGCCACGTCTGCGCAGGTTTCTTTGCGCACCAACGCGTTGAAACGCGGGGCCAACTGGCCTTCGGTCGCACCGGGATCAAGCGCCAGAAGCGCTTCGGCCATCACAAGCCCCAAGACCCGGTCGCCCAGAAACTCCAACCGCTGATTGTCATCGCGGTTGGCCGAGGACATGGAGGCATGGGTCACGGCACGGACGAGCAGTTCCGGCTTGGCGAAACTATGGCCGATACGCGCCTCAAACGCTTTTAGGTCACCGCTTAGTTTCATCTGACAGCTTCAAAGAAACGATCGCTGCGCCATGTCCAGAAGAACAGCATTGAACGCCCGGCAGAGCTGAACACAATGCGGTCTGCACGGCCAATCAGGTTCTCGAACGGGACGAAACCCACACCGCCTGCACGCTGTGCCAAACGGCTGTCGGCTGAGTTGTCGCGGTTGTCGCCCATGAAGAAGTAATGCCCTTCAGGCACGGTATAGACGCCGGTGTTGTCCGACTGCTGATTGGTAATATTCAAGATAGGGTGCGACACACCATTGGGCAGGGTTTCGATCTGGCGGCTTTTAACGCAGGTGCCGCCTTGACCCACGGGGCCATTTTCACAACGCGGACGGAGTTGCTGCGGGCCTTGCGGGGCCATCGCTTCTTCAAACGTGCCTGCGTCTTCAACTTTGACCGGGGTGCCGTTCAGGCTGATGATCCCGTTTTGGATCTGCACTTTATCACCCGGCAGGCCGATCAGACGCTTGATGTAGTCACGGCCCGACACGGGGTGGCGGAAGACTACGACATCGCCGCGCTCAGGCTCAGAGCCGAACAGACGCTCGTTATCGCCATCAAAGACACCGCAGACATCTTTGGCGTCGATCTCGACCCCAAGACCGGGGAGCATCACGCTGGGACAGGAGGCGTAGGAGTAGCCGTAGGCCATCTTGTTTACGAAAAGGAAATCACCGATCAGCAGCGTCTCTTTCATGGAGCCGGAAGGGATCCAAAAAGGCTGGAAAAACAGGGTCCGGAAGACACCGGCGATCAGCAGCGCCCAAAAAATTGTCTTGATGGTTTCGACAAAGGCGTTGCCGGTTTTTTCCTTGGCGGCCATGCGGCGCTCCTGACATATCGGTTTGGGGTTACATGCGGGGCCGTGCGGGCCAAGTCAAGTGAAGCGGGACCGGATCGGCCTGCCCCGCGTGGATATGACGCGAAACGCCACGACACGCCAGCCCACGAAGGCCTAATCGGCAAGGGGGCGCGCTTCGATCACCACAAAGGCCTGCGCCCAGGGGTGATCGTCAGTCAACGTCACATGGATAATCGCCTCATGCCCCGGCGGGGTCATCGCGGCAAGGCGATCAGCGGCCCAGCCGGTCACCTCCATCACAGGTTGGCCCGTCTTTAGGTTGCTCACTGCCATGTCACGCCAAGCGATGCCCATGCGCAGCCCGGTGCCGAGTGCCTTTGAGCACGCCTCTTTTGCGGCCCAGCGTTTGGCATAGGTGCCCGCCACATCGCGGCGACGTTCGGCCTTGTGTTGCTCAATGGGCGTGAAAACCCGATTGCGGAAACGGTCGCCAAAGCGGTCGAGCGTGCCTTGGATACGGTCGATATTCGCCAGATCAGTGCCGATGCCGAGGATCATTGAAAGCCATTCTTGTCGCGTGATAGGGCCGGTGCGCCCTTTGCAGGCAATAGATCATGGCGTGTTGCTGAGGAAAAGCAGCAATGCCACATTAAAACGCCGCCCCGCGGGGGCGGGACGGCGTTAACCGGGTCTAAGTGATGTTCAGTTTATGCGACGGCGTGGCGGGCCTTTTCGGCTTTTGCCTCGTCAATCGCGCGCTGCACGGACGCGCGCTGCTCGGTCAGGAACTCATAGCCCGGGCGGCCAGCGGTGGCTTTGATCGCGTCGTCGTAGTTTTCGACCAATGCGGATTCGCCGTTGATGATCTCGTCATAGACCGCTTCCGCATCGCCTGTGACCGCATCGCGCAGCTTGAGCCAGCCCCGGTGGGCCGACGCGGCGACAGAACCCTCTTCGGAAACGTCGATACCGTCTGCGCCCAGTTGGCGGTGCAGCTCGGTGTGGAACTTCTCGCGCTCGGCGATGCGCTGATCGAAGAAGCCGACAAAAGCCACTTCGTCAGAGACTTGCTTGCGGGATTCACGATAGCCGTCACGGCTGTCGATCAGGCGGGTGTGCAGTTTCTGCAGTGTATCAATATGGTCGCTCATTGGTGCCTCCAAGGTTTGTTAACCAGTCTGGCGGCCCAACGCGGCAAAGCCGATTTGGGTCCATAGCAAAGCATCGAATAAGTAAGTTTCCGCCGTTGCAGGAGGCCTGGGTTAGTCCTCGCGGGCCGCATCCATAAGGCGGCGCATTTCGGTGATCGCGGGCTCCAACCCTAAAAAGATTGCCTCTCCGATCAAGAAATGCCCGATGTTAAGCTCGCGCACTTCTGGAAAGGCGGCGACGGGGGTCACTGTGTCATAGGTAAGCCCATGACCCGCGTGAACCTCAAGACCTAGGGACGCGGCAAACGTCGACATCTCACGCAGTTTCGTTAGCTCAATATCCGCCGCGTCCCAGCGGCCTTCGGCGAAAGCATCGCAATAGGCACCGGTGTGCAGCTCAATCACCTCGGCCCCAATGCGGTTGGCGGCCTCGATCTGGGCAGGTTCAGCCGCGATGAAGATCGACACCCGGCTGCCCGCTTCGCGCAGCGGGGCGATGAAATGAGCCAGCTTGTTTTCCTCACGCGCAACTTCCAGACCGCCCTCGGTGGTGCGTTCTTCGCGTTTTTCGGGGACGATGCACACCGCGTGCGGCTTGTGACGCAGGGCGATCTTTTGCATCTCATCGGTGGCGGCCATCTCAAAATTAAGCGGAACGGAGAGGACCTCCATCAACCCTTCGATATCGGCGTCTGAGATATGCCGCCGATCTTCGCGCAGATGCGCGGTGATGCCATCGGCCCCGGCCTTCTCTGCGATTTTGGCAGCGCGCAGCGGGTCAGGGTAGGCCCCGCCCCGTGCATTGCGCACGGTCGCCACATGGTCGATGTTCACGCCCAATCTCAGCTTTGGTTGGTCAGCCATGTTGATTCCTCTCGCATCATTACCGCGACCATAGGTTGGAATTTTCGGCAACCCCATAGGGGGAAGCGCTTTTTCCAGAAATTTGATACTGGCAGAGGTTCAGTCCGCGTGGCGCTTGGCCTCGGCCTTTTGCGCGGCCTTATGTTTCAGCGCCTCGAACTTGGCCTTGATCATGCCCCGCCGCCGCTTTTGATAAGCGCGCAGAACCGGGACCGAGATGTAATAGGCGATCGTGGCACAGATCATCCCCGGCAGGATGCCCCCGATCAAATAGGGGTAGAAAACCTGATGGAAAAAGACCGCAAGGCCGGACCAATCCATCGTCGCATCGGTAAAGATCGCAAAGAAGTTCTCTTGTAGGTCGTGCCCCGCATCCAGAAACTTCCCACCGAAAGAGCGATGCTCTCTCGCCGCCACGGGCGCGCCGAGGATCCAGTGCCCCGTTTGCAGGGCAGCAATCCCAATTGGGACATAGGTCAGCGGATTGCCAAAGAAGGTCGCCATGAGAGCCGCCAATATATTGGCCCGCATCAGCCGACCAATAAGCGCGGCCACGATAAAATGCAGCCCGTAGAACGGGGTGAAGGTGGTAAAGACCCCGGCCCAGATGCCCCGCGCAATGCGTTCGGGGCTGTCAGGCAGCCGCCGCATCCGGTGTTTGACATAGTGAAACGCACGCGTCCATCCACCGCGCGGCCACAGAAACTCGGCCAGCGCGCGCAGGGTCGGTTTCGGATCGCGGCGTTTGAAAATCAAGTCTTAGGTCCAGTATCGGCGTTTCTTCTGCGCGGGTCAGCCAGTCTTTTCGACAGTCTTTCCCGTGCTCATATTGCGGTGCCTGCTGACATCGGCGACCTCACTCTCGGCTTCAAGCGTGGACATCAGCGAATGCAGGTGTGTTACATCTCTGAGATCCACATAGACCACCAGCCGGTAAAAGTCAGGCTTACGCTCCACAAATTCCAAATCCGAGATATTGGCCGAGGCTTCGCCGATCAAGGTGCAGACCCGCCCCAACACCCCCGCGCCGTTGCCGATGGTGATATCGAGCGCGCAGGTATAGACCGCTGGATGGCTGCCGTCATGCCAGCGCAGATCAAGCCAGCGTTCGGGCTGAGCTTCGTATTCCGAGAGGCGGTCACAATCGATCGCGTGGACGGTCACGCCCTTACCCCGGAAAGTGATGCCAACGATCCGTTCGCCGGGCAACGGCGTGCAACAGGGTGCTCGGTCAAAGCTCTGGCCCGGCTCCAGCCCGACCACGGCGCGGCGCACATCGATCTGCTCGCCCTTTTGCGGGGCGAGGTCAGGATAGACAGATTGTACGACCTCCCGCCCTGTAAGCTCGGAACTGCCAAGGCGAGCGAGCACCTCATCTGAACCGTTCAGCCGCAGGTTTTTGGCAACAGTATGCAGTACCTTCTCGGTCACCTTCTTGCCGACTTGGGCAAAGGCCGAGCGTGCCAATTCGCGGCCCAGCTTGATAAACCGTTCCCGATCCACCTCGCGCAGCGACCTACGGATCGCCGACTTGGCCTTGCCGGTGGTTGCAATATCAAGCCATGTGACCTGCGGGGTCTGGCCCTGCGCAGTGGTGATCTCAATCGACTGGCCGTTTTTGATGCGCGTCCACAGCGGCACGCGCATCCCGTCGATCTTGGCCCCCACGCAGGCATTGCCGATCCGCGTGTGGATCGCATAAGCGAAATCAATTGGCGTCGCGCCGCGCGGCAGTTTCACCACATCGCCCTTCGGCGTGAAGCAGAACACTTGGTCGGCGTACATCTCAAGCTTCACCGCCTCGAGGAAATCCTCGTGGTCGGTCTCGGCGTCGAACTGTTCGGTCAGTTGGCTGATCCACTTGGCGGGATCAACGGCAAAGGGGTTCCGGCTGCGCACACCGTCACGGTAGGACCAATGCGCGGCAACGCCGGTTTCGGCCACGTCATGCATCTGCCGCGTGCGAATCTGCACCTCGACCCGCTTGCCATCACGCCCCGAGACGGTGGTATGGATGCTGCGGTAGCCGTTAGTCTTGGGCTGGCTGATGTAATCCTTGAACCGCCCCGGCACCGCGCGCCAACGCCGGTGGATCGCGCCGAGCGTACGGTAGCAATCTTCCTCGGAGGCAGTGATCACACGAAAGCCGTAGATGTCAGACAGACGAGAGAAGCTCTGCTCCTTCTCCTCCATCTTGCGCCAGATCGAATAGGGTTTCTTGGCCCGGCCAAAGACTTCGGCCTCAATATCCGCTTTTTCCAACTCGACCCGCATGTCGCCAGTGATCCGCTGGATCACATCGCCGGTGTCGCGTTGCAGCGTAATGAAACGCCGGATGATCGACGCACGTGCATCGGGGTTGAGCACGCGAAAGGCGAGGTCTTCCAACTCTTCGCGCATCCATTGCATGCCCATACGGCCCGCAAGCGGCGCATAGATGTCCATCGTCTCCCGCGCCTTTTTGACCTGCTTGTCAGGGCGCATGGATTTGATCGTCCGCATGTTGTGCAAACGGTCGGCGAGCTTGACGAGGATGACCCGCAGGTCCTTGGACATCGCCATGAAAAGCTTGCGAAAGTTCTCGGCCTGCTTGGTCTCGGTCGAGTTGAGCTGAAGGTTGGTCAGCTTGGTGACACCATCGACCAATTCGGCCACTTCGCCACCAAAGAGGTTTTGCACCTCGGCGTAAGACGCTTTGGTGTCTTCGATCGTGTCATGCAGAAGGGCGGTGATGATCGTCGCATCATCAAGCTGCTGTTCCGTGAGGATCGCAGCGACGGCGACGGGATGGGTAAAATAAGCCTCGCCGGAATGGCGAAACTGGCCATCATGCATCTGCGCGCCATAGTCAAAGGCTGCGCGGATCAGTGGCTCGTTGGTACGGGGATTATAGCCTTGAACAAGAGCGATCAGGTCGTCGGCAGTAATGTCGGCGCTGTTCATGCCATCTGCCTCATAGCCCCGGCCGGGGCGCGGGGGTTACCCCTGCCCCTGTGCGGCCATCAACTGGCGCAGCAACATTTCTTCGGACATGCTGTCTTCTTCGGGCTTGTCCTGCTCGGCACCCATCAAAAGCGCCATGGCGTCTTCTTCGGGCTCGTCGACTTCGATCTGGTTCTGATTGCTTTCGATCAGACGCTCACGCAGATCATCGGCAGACTGCGTTTCGTCTGCAATCTCACGCAGGGACACGACCGGGTTCTTGTCGTTGTCGCGGTCGACGGTCAACGGCGATCCGGCAGCAATCTCACGGGCGCGGTGCGCGGCCAGCATAACAAGCTCGAAACGGTTCGGAACCTTATCAACACAATCTTCGACGGTGACGCGGGCCATGAAGCCTCCAATATCTCATTTGCTGCCAGAAGTGCGCTATTTAGGCCTCTTCAGGCAGATTTACAAGCCGTTATTACAGACGCCGCACGCTGGCACGGTCCCGCTCCGGCAGGGCCTCAAGCAAGGCGCGCACCGGCTTTCCAAGCAGCGGATGTACCCAATCAGGTGCGACATCTGCCAGCGGCACCAAGACAAACGCACGGTCCTGCAGCCGCGGATGCGGCAGGATCAACTGCTCAGGTGTGCGGCCAATCTGCGCCTCAAGCGGCAAGTCGCGCCACATCTTGTGGGTGTTACGGTCTGGCAACACAATATCGTCACAGGCCAGCAGGTCCAAATCCAGCGTACGCTGCCCCCATCGCTGCACGCGCTCGCGGCCCATCTGCGCTTCGATGCGGTGCAACACCCCCAAGGCTTTCTGCGGGTCCCACGATGCTTCGACACGCACAGCAGCGTTCACATAATCTGGCCCTGCGCCTGCGGGAAATGCCGGAGTGTGATAGAATGGGCTGGTGGCGCGAATCACCGCGCCAGACGTTTGCAATAGCTTTAAAGCCGATTTCAGAGTTTCCTGCGGTTTGCCCACAGAAGATGCAAGATTACCGCCGAGCGCAATCAGAAGGCTATACTTTCGTATAGGCTTTCTACTGCTTAATTCCATCCCTTCGGGGTCTTGCGGCATCGCTAAAAAACCTTAGTTATGCACCCTGATGTGGGGGCATCGCCTGACGTCACGAATTTTTTAATCCGCGGCGATTACAAATTAAACCGGGAATACGGCGAAGCCTGCCGAAAGGATAGATTAATGTTCTACAAAGATGAGCGGTTGGCGCTATTTATAGATGGCTCCAACCTATACGCCGCGGCAAAGGCGCTAGGCTTCGACATCGACTACAAACTGCTGCGGCAAGAGTTCATGCGCCGCGGCAAGCTGCTGCGCGCCTTCTACTACACCGCGCTGCTGGAAAATGATGAGTATTCGCCGATCCGCCCGCTTGTTGATTGGCTGAACTACAATGGCTTTTCCATGGTCACCAAACCGGCCAAGGAATACACCGACAGCATGGGCCGCCGTAAAGTCAAAGGCGACATGGATATCGAACTGGCCGTTGATGCGATGGAACTGGCCCCCCGCGTCGATCATATCGTGATCTTCTCAGGCGATGGTGATTTCCGTCCGCTGGTGGAAAGCCTGCAGCGCCAAGGCGTGCGCGTATCCGTTGTGTCGACGATTCGCAGCCAGCCGCCGATGATCTCTGATGACCTGCGCCGCCAAGCCGATAACTTTATTGAGCTTGATGATCTGCGTGATGTTATTGGCCGCCCGCCGCGCGATCCTATCTCCGCCCCGCAAGACTAGGCGCAAACCGCTTTATTCCCGCCCGAAACCATGCTGCCCCGTGCAGCAGTGGGTTATCTTTGTCTTTTTTATCGGGACAGCAGGCAAACGAATAACAGACCAGCGACTATGGCGTCACTGGTCTGTGAAATTTCTAAAATACCCCAGGGAAGATACAATACAGCACATGAACCCATGCGTTCCCCTTGATCCCATACTACCTGTTCTCGTAGGAGTAGACGACCCCCCGAAAAAGGGGGGTAAAGTGAGGGAAGATGCTCTTCGATGTCGCGGTACGGCTGGAAAAGCTGCAAGAAGTGGGCGCGCTTTGGGATGGGATCGTTGAGGCGCTTCGGCAGATCGGTTTCACCCAAGCCATTCACATTAGCGTTGGTGCAGATTTTAAAGACGCCCAGTTTCTATCCACCATTCCCGACCTTTACGATGACCTCCCCCCCGAGGATGACCCCTTTCTCCACCATTCGTGCAACAGCTACGAGGTGCTGACGATCGGTCAAGCCTTCGTGCACCTTTACCCCGATGTCACCCCTACTGAACATTCGCTAATCGCGCGCGCAGGACGCAAAGGTCTCTATGCCGCTTTCGCCGTGCCGATGCGGCTAAAAGGATCTGAACGGTTTGGCGGCTTTATCATCGGCAATGGGATGGAGGCCGACGAATTCAAACGGACCTTCAATGACATCGCCGAAGACCTCCGCCTTTTCTGCCTGCTGATGCACCGCCGCATCGAAGACCTGACCGGTACGACCCCCTTGCCCCTGCCCGAGGCGCCGGAAACCTTTGCAAAACTCAGCCCACGCGAAGCCGAAGTGGTGAACCTTCTCGCCCATGGCTATAGTCGCCAACAAACCGCGCATCGCTGCGACCTGTCGATCCACACTGTTTCGGATTACGCGAAGTCCGGCTACCGCAAGCTGGGCATCCGCAACCGAGCACAGGCCGCGGCGCTTGTGCACGGCACCGCGGGCAAGCCCGTGCCCAACAAGGACTGACGGGCTGGACGAAGCGCGCCCAAGCCCTTACCTCTGCGCCAACCGTTCGGAGACCTCGCATGACCAAAACGCCTCTCACCCTCTACCTTGCCGCGCCGCGCGGATTCTGTGCGGGCGTGGATCGGGCGATCAAGATCGTTGAGTTGGCGCTCGAAAAATGGGGCGCGCCGGTCTTTGTGCGTCATGAGATCGTGCATAACAAATTCGTCGTCGACGGGCTGCGCGACAAGGGCGCGGTCTTTGTCGAGGAACTGTCGGAATGCCCCGATGACCGCCCGGTGATTTTCTCGGCCCATGGCGTGCCGAAATCCGTGCCTTCTGCCGCGCAGGCACGCAATATGATCTATGTCGATGCCACCTGCCCGCTGGTGAGCAAGGTCCATATCGAAGCACAGCGTCACGCCGATGCCGGGTTGCAGATCATCATGATCGGCCATGCGGGCCACCCTGAAACAGTGGGCACCATGGGGCAACTTCCCGAAGGCGATGTGCTGCTTGTCGAAACGCCCGACGATGTGGCTGGGGTCGCCGTACGCGATGAGGGCCGTCTGGCCTATGTCACCCAGACCACCCTCAGCGTCGATGACACCGCGGATATCGTCGCCGCACTTCAGGCGCGCTTCCCTGCCATCATCGGCCCGCACAAAGAAGACATTTGCTACGCCACGACCAACCGTCAGGAAGCGGTCAAAGCCATGGCCCACAAATGCGACGCGATGCTGGTGGTCGGCGCACCGAATTCGTCGAACTCCAAACGGCTGGTCGAAGTCGGTGCCCGCGCGGGCTGCGCCTATGCGCAACTGGTGCAACGAGCGGACGACATCGATTGGCGCGCGCTTGAGGGGATCGGCAGCATCGGCATCACCGCAGGCGCATCGGCCCCCGAAGTGCTGATCAATGAAGTGATCGACGCCTTCAAAGCCCGCTATGACGTGACCACTGAACTGGTCGAAACCGCGCAGGAGAACGTTGAGTTCAAGGTGCCTCGCGTCCTGCGCCAACCCGCCTGATTGACCGCTACACGCCGCGCGCATAAACCGCGTTGGAAACTGCCGGAGACGACGATGCCAGATCTTTATGCCTACACAGACGGAGCCTGCTCGGGCAATCCCGGCCCCGGCGGCTGGGGCGTGCTGATGCGCGCAATGGACGGCGACAAGATCGTCAAGGAACGCGAGTTGAAGGGCGGCGAAGGCCAGACCACCAACAACCGCATGGAACTGATGGCCGCGATCTCGGCGCTGGAATCGCTCAGCCGTACGACAGAAATCACCATCGTTACTGACAGCAACTACGTCAAAAACGGCATTACAGGCTGGATCTTCGGCTGGAAGAAAAACGGCTGGAAGAACGCCGCCAAAAAACCCGTGAAAAACGCGGAGCTTTGGCAACGGCTGGACGCGGCGAACGCGCGGCACAATGTGACGTGGAAATGGGTCAAGGGTCACGCCGGCCACCCCGAAAACGAACGCGCCGATGAACTGGCCCGCGCCGGCATGGCCCCCTTCAAACCGGGCGGTAAGAAGTGAGCCTGCTGGCCCTGCTTGACTACGCCGCCGTGCTGGTCTTTGCCATCACCGGCGCGCTGGTGGCCAGCCGCGCGCAGCTTGATATCGTGGGCTTTGCCTTCATTGCCTGCCTGACGGCGGTCGGCGGTGGCACAATCCGTGACCTCCTGCTCGACCGCAACCCGATCTTCTGGATCGAAAAGCCCAGCATGTTGGGCGTCGCCATCGTGGCGGCGCTGGTGGTCTTCTTCACCGCGCACTTTCTGGAAAGCCGTTTTCGCACGTTGATCTGGCTCGACAGTTTGGCGCTTGCGGTCGCTGTTGCGGCGGGGGTCGGCGTGGCGATGTCTCAAGAACAGTCGGCCGCTATTATCATTGTCATGGGTATGATCACCGGCTGCATGGGCGGGCTGATGCGCGATGTGGTGGTGGGGCAATTGCCACTGGTGCTGACCCAAGGCGAGCTTTACGCCACCGCGGCCCTTTCAGGCGCTGCTGTGGCGGTGCTGCTGTCGCCCTATTTCGACGGCAGGCTCTACCCACTGCTGGCCTGCGCCGTGACGACTTGGGTGCTCAGGGCGGGATCGCTGTATTTCGGCTGGCACCTGCCGGTCTACAAAAGCACCCCACCAAAAAGCTAGGCGCTTAGACTGCGCTAAGGTTCGTTCCCGCCGCGATCTGCGCGCCGCGTTGAAACACATCGACACCCTGCACGCCCTTGCCTGCACGCTGCAATCGCGTCAGCCGTACTGCTCCGTCTCCGCAAGCAACGCGCAGGTCATCTGACAGCACCTCACCCGACGCACCTGTGCCTTCGTCAAGCACCGATCCCAGTACCTTCACCCGCTGGCCTTCAACCTCAAACCACGCGCCGGGAAAGGGCGACAGCCCGCGGATCAAGCGATCCACCTCAACCGCCGGGCGCGCCCAGTCAATGCGGGCTTCGGCCTTGTCGATCTTGGCGGCATAGGTGACGCCTTCTTCGGGTTGGGGCTGCGGGGTCAACTTCAACAGTTGCGACAGCGCTTTGTTGATCGCCAACGCGCCCATGGCGCTCAACCGGTCGTGCAATTGCGCTGTGGTCTCTTCCGCGCCGATATCCGTCTCTTCGCACAGCAGCACCGGCCCGGTATCAAGCCCCGCTTCCATCTGCATGATGCAAACACCGGTCTTTTCATCCCCCGCCATGATCGCACGGTGGATAGGTGCCGCCCCACGCCAGCGCGGCAGAAGGCTCGCGTGGATGTTCAGGCAGCCATGTTTCGGCGCGTCCAGAATGACCTGCGGGAGGATCAAACCATAGGCCACGACCACCGCCGCGTCAGCGTCGAGTTCAGAGAATTCTTCTTGCGGCTCCGGGTGTTTGAGCGATGCCGGATGCCGCACCAAAAGGCCAATCTCTTCAGCGCGCTGCTGCACCGGGCTTGGGCGGGGTTTCTTGCCCCGGCCCGCAGGGCGTGGTGGCTGGCAATAGACGGCGCAGATGTCATGCCCCGCCTGCACCAGCGCATCGAGTACCGGCACCGAAAACTCGGGCGTGCCCATGAAGATCAGTCGCATCTGTTCACTCCTGAAGGACGGGCAGCCCCGGGGCCGTCAGCCGCCCAGTTTGCGCGCCTTGCGCAACAGCATGTCACGCTTGGTTTTGCTGAGGTTGTCGAAATACATCTTGCCCGCCAGATGGTCGATCTGGTGCTGCACACTGACCGCCTCCAGCCCGACGAAATCGCGTTCGACCTCCGAGCCCGTCTCATTCAGAAAGCGCACCTTCACGCCGCGCGGGCGACGGATCACGGCGCTGAAACCGGGCAGGTTCGGGCTGGCCTCCTCATAGGGGTGCAGCACGGCAGAGGCATCGATAATCACCGGGTTCGCCAAGCGGATACGCCGGTTTCGCGCTTCCGAGGCATCGACGACGGCGACCTGCAACATCACCCCGATCTGCGGCGCGGCAAGGCCGACGCCGGGCATGGCGTCCATCGTCTCGATCATGTCGTCCCAAAGGGTGCGGATTTCATCCGTCACCGCCTCAATCGGCGCGGCGGGGCTGCGCAGGCGTTTGTCGGGCCATGGGACGTAGCGGCGAAGGGTCATTGGGCGTTAAACTCCGCAATTTTGGCGGCGCGGGTTTCCGCATCCAGATGATCGAAGGTCACCACGCCATCAAGGTGATCCATCTCATGCTGCGCGATCAACGCGGCAGCGCCCTCAAAGCCCTGCACATAGCGGCCACCATTCAGGCCCGTCCAAACCATCTGAACCTGCGACGGGCGCGAAATGTCGGTGCTGATGCCGGGAATGCTCAGGCAGCCTTCGGTATTGGTCACACGCTCTTCGCCGATCTCTTGAAACATCGGGTTAATGCAAACCAGCGGGTCGGACTTATCTTCCTTCCAACCTGCATCCATCACGAAAATCCGCAGCATCGCGCCAACCTGCGGCCCGGCAAGGCCCCGCCCCGGCGCGGCATACATTGTCTCCAACATATCGGCAGCCAGCTTTTCGATCTCTGGCGTGATTTCTTCAATCGGCGCGCAGATCTCGGCCAGACGTGGATCAGGCCAGCGGAGAACCTCTAGCGCACTCATTCGCGCGCCAGCTCACGCTTGAGCTTGACCATCTTGCGGGTGATCATCTGGCGCCTCAGCGGCTTGAGGTAGTCGATGAACAGCTTTCCATCAAGGTGGTCGATCTCATGCTGCACGCAGGTCGCCCAGAGTCCATCAAAAGCTTCTTGCTGCTCTTTCCCGTCCCGGTCCAACCAGCGGACCTCAACCTCAGCCGGCCGGGTCACATCGGCGTATTGCTCAGGAATGCTGAGGCAGCCTTCTTCATAGGTGTTCAAGTCATCCGAGGAGGTCACAATCTCTGGATTGAACATCAACAGCGGGCGCGGTGCTTCGCCCTCTTCCTTGACGCAATCGAGCACGATGACACGCCTCAGCACGCCGATCTGCGGCGCGGCAAGGCCAATGCCCGGCGCGTCATACATGGTGGTCAACATATCATCGCCCAGCACGCGCAGCTCGTCGCTGAGATCGGCGACGGGGGCTGCGGCTTTCTTGAGCCGTGGATCGGGGTGCAAAAGGATCGGGCGTTTCATCCCGCTCATTTAGGCCATGCCCGTGCATCGCGCAACCGGGGGCTTGCAGCCCCGGCGGCAGCGGTTAGCTTGGCTTCAATATCAGGAGTGATCAGCATGAGTTTTGACGAGATCGAAGTGACCAACGTGAATTTTGACGAGATCATCGAGCGGCGCGGGACGCATTGTGCGAAATGGGACAAGATGGAAGCCGTCTATGGGGTGCCCGCGGACAGCGGCATCGCGATGTGGGTGGCCGATATGGATTTCCGCCCGCCGCAGGTGGTACAGGATGCGCTGCAGGCTCAGATCGACCACGGCGTACACGGGTATTTCGGCGACGACAGTAAATACCTCGCCGCAATCCAATGGTGGATGGAGAACCGCCACGGCTGGAAGGTCGACGCCGGGGCGATCTTTACCACCCATGGTCTGGTCAATGGCACGGCGATGTGCGTCGACGCCTTCACCAAACCGGGCGATGGCGTAGTGCTGTTCACTCCGGTCTACCACGCCTTCGCCCGCGTGATTAACGCGGCAGAACGGCGCGTGGTGGAATGCCCCCTGACCAATACCTCGGGCCGTTACGAGATGGACTTTGACGCCTACGATACGCAGATGACCGGCAATGAGAAGATGGTCGTCCTCTGCTCTCCGCATAATCCCGGGGGCCGCGTTTGGACCCGCGAGGAATTGCAGGGCGTGGCCGACTTTGCAAAGCGGCATGATCTGGTGCTGGTCTCGGATGAAATTCACCACGATCTGGTGATGCCGGGGCAAAAGCACATCCCCATGGCACATATCAACGGGATCGAAGACCGTCTGGTGATGATGACCGCCACGACCAAGACCTTTAACATGGCGGGCAGCCACGTCGGGAATGTCATTATCCACGATCCGCAATTGCGTGAGAAACTTGCCGCGCGTATGGCCGCGATGGGCAGCTCACCCAATTCCTTCGGTCTGATCATGGCGACAGCGGCCTATTCGCCCGAAGGGGCGGCTTGGGTAGATGATCTGACCGCCTATATCGATGGCAACCGCCAGCACTTTGACGCCACTGTGAACGCGATCCCCGGCCTGCGCTCAATGCCATTGGAGGCGACCTACCTCGCTTGGGTCGATTTCTCGGGTACCGGAATGGCGCAGGCGGAGTTCACCCGCCGGGTCGAGCAGGACGCCAAAATCGCCGCGAACCATGGCGCGACATTCGGCACCGGCGGCGAAAGCTTCATGCGCTTCAACCTCGCCACGCCGCGCGCGCGGGTCGAGGAAGCCTGCGAAAGGCTCGCCAAAGCTTTCAGCGATCTACAGTAATCGAAAAATGGCGCGGCGGGGGTGACCCGCCGTGCTGCACCTTCAGGCCCGGCTGTCTTCGATCAGGCCCAGTGGCGCATCGGCGGGGCGTTCGAAATCAAGCGCCGGGCGGTCTGCCACGGCAGTCGCGCGCTTGAATTCATACTGCATTTCGCCTGCGTCTTCCTCGCTCGCCACGATCAGACATTGGAACAGGTGCAGGCTGCCATCATACAGGTCGACCAGCCCGCGCAGCTTGGGCGCGTCTTCGGCATCGACGGAAAATCCGGTCTTCCACATACGCAGCACGCGGTAGACATCACCGCCCACTGCAAGCCGCAGGCGTGACCCTTTGCGCAGGCTTTCCATGCGCGCCGCATCAAGACCCGCTTGTATTTCTTTGGTCAGAAATTCTTCCATGATCATCCCCCCGCTAATGCCTTCTAAGCTGGGCTAAAACGTAGGAAATTCAAGTTAAGATTTGATGACGTTTCGGCAGCCTGCGCCAGCGCAGAGCAGCTGCGCGCGCATGAAGATGTGCAGCCCGGGCGCGCGGCCCTAGATATACCCCCAAACGTGCAAAGGAGAACAAGATGGGCCTTTTGGTCGACGGAAAATGGCAAGACAATTGGTATGACACCAAATCCTCGGGTGGCAAATTTGAACGCAGCGAAGCGCAGTTTCGCAACTGGGTGACCGCCGATGGCAGCGCCGGACCCAGCGGCGAAGGCGATTTCAAAGCAGAATCGGGGCGCTACCACCTCTATGTTAGCTATGCCTGCCCATGGGCGCACCGCGCACTGATCTTCCGCCAGTTGAAAGGCTTGGAGGATCATATCGGGGTTTCGGTCGTGCATCCCGACATGCTGGGCGAGGGCTGGACCTTTGACGATGCCTTTCCCTGTGCCACCGGCGATACCCTCTTTGGCCTGCCCTATGCGCGCGACATCTATACCCGGGCCGATCCAAAGTTTACGGGCCGCGTCACAGTGCCGATTCTTTGGGACAAAGAGCGCGAGACCATCGTCAGCAATGAATCTGCCGAAATCATCCGCATGTTCAACAGCGCCTTTGAGGAGATCACCGGTAACAGCGATGACTACTACCCCACAGAGCTGCATGACCGCATCGAAGAGGTGAACGCACGCATATATGACACGCTCAACAACGGGGTCTACAAGGCCGGTTTCGCCACCACGCAAGAGGCCTATGACGCCGCCGTGCATCCGCTCTTCGATACGCTGGATTGGATCGAAGACAACCTCTCGGAAAACCGGTATCTGGCGGGCGAGAAGATGACCGAAGCTGATTGGCGGCTTTTCACCACGCTGGTGCGGTTCGACAAAGTTTATCACCTGCACTTCAAGTGTAACCGCAACCGGATCATCGATTACCCAAACCTCTGGGCCTATACGCGCGAGCTTTATCAGGTGCCGGGCGTGGCCGAGACGGTGAACTTTGACCACATCGTGCGGCACTACCACTACAGTCACGACACCATTAACCCAAACCGGATCATTCCGATCAATCCGGTGCTCGACTTCAACGCCCCGCACGGGCGTGGTTAACCTACGCCCCCTGCCTTGCGGAAGGCGCTTGATCGCGCAGCCCTTTTGCGCTTTCACCGCAGCAACGGCAGGGGGATCATCATGCAACAGCTAGACCAGCGTGACCACGGCGGCGGTGTCGATGCGGCAGCCGCGCGTTTCGGCGGGCAGCGTGCGGATTGGATTGACCTGTCGACCGGGATCAATCCGCAGCCCTATCCGATCCCTGACCTGCCAGCGGATGCATGGAACGCGCTCCCCGACGCCGCAGCGCAAACCGCGCTTGAGGACGCCGCCCGCGCGTTCTGGCGGGTGCCCGCCGGGGCCGCACTCCTCGCCGTGCCGGGTGCGTCATCGGCAATTGCCCGCATCCCGGCGCTAGCCCCACGCGGTACCGTGCGCATCCCCGGTCCGACCTACAATGAACATGCCGCCAGTTTCGCTGATAGCGGTTGGGAGGTCGTTGAGGAAGGTGACACAGATGCCGCCGTCCATGTGCACCCTAACAACCCCAACGGACGGCTTTGGCAAGCGTCAGAAACCACCGCCCCCCTCAGCATCATCGACGAAAGCTTTTGCGACATCACCCCCGATGCCACCCTCATGGCGCAGGCCACGGTGCCCGGCACGCTGGTTCTGAAAAGTTTTGGCAAGTTCTGGGGGCTCGCTGGACTGCGACTGGGCTTTGTCATCGGCGATCCGGCTTTGGTGGCAAAGATTCGGCGGATGCTCGGCCCATGGCCGGTCAGCGGCCCGGCGCTGCATATCGGCGCGGCGGCGTTGCAGGATACGGATTGGGCCGACGCCACGCGAACCCGGCTCGCCACAGAGGCAGACCGCCTTGATACCCTGATGACCGGCGCAGGCGCGCAAATTGTCGGCGGCACCCCGCTTTTCCGGCTTTATGAGATCGATGACGCGCAAGCTTGGCAGAAACGCCTCGCCCAGCATCACATCTGGACCCGAGTCTTCCCCTATAACTCACGCTGGCTGCGCCTCGGCCTGCCCCCCGCCGAGGGTTGGTCGCGGTTGGAGCGGGCGCTGGCATGAGCACGGCGGCGGTTCTTGCGCTGGCCATGCTTCTCGACGCGGCCCTTGGAGAACCGGAATGGCTCTGGCGGCGCTTGTCGCATCCGGCGGTGCTGATGGGGCGGTTGATCGGCTGGGGGGATCGGCGGTTGAACCACGGCCAAGCGCGACGTGCCAAGGGCGTGGTGCTGCTGTTAGCTCTGATGATCGGCGCTGCCGTTCTAGGCTGGCTACTGAGCTTCTTCGGCCCGCTTGCCGAGGTCATCACCGCCGCAATCCTACTTGCGCAACGCTCCCTCGTCGAACACCTCCGCGCTGTGGCTGATGGGCTGCGCCAATCGCTGCCCGCTGGCCGCCGCGCCGTGGCGATGATCGTCAGCCGAGACACCGCTGCGATGCCGTCAGACGCCGTGGCACGCTCGGCCATCGAAAGCGGCGCGGAAAACCTTAGCGACGGCATCATCGCGCCTGCCTTTTGGTTCTTGCTGGGCGGACTGCCGGGGTTGCTGGTCTATAAGATCGTCAACACCGCCGACAGTATGATCGGCTACCGCACCCCGCGCTACGCCGATTTCGGCTGGGCTGCGGCGCGGATGGATGACCTGCTAAACCTTGCCCCCGCCCGGCTGACCGCGCTGCTTATCGCCCTGCCCGGCGGGGTCTTGCACCACTGGCGCGACATCCGCGCTGATGCGGCGCTGCACCGCTCGCCCAATGCCGGTTGGCCAGAAGCCGCCATGGCGCGGGCCACGGGTGTGGCACTCGCGGGGCCGCGCGCCTATGATGGGCAATTGCAGCAGTTCGCTTGGGTTCACGGCGCGGGGGCGCGCGTCATTGGACCTCAGGCAATCGATGCGGCCATCACCCGCCTCTGGCAGGCATGGTTGGTGATGTGGGCAATCGCCCTAGTTCTGGCCTGTCTGTGACTATGAGGATTTTTATGCGCCCCACCTTTCTAGCCGCCGCCCTTGCGGCGTTCACCCTCCCAGCCACCGCCTATGCGCAATCGGCCTGCGGCGGTGATTTCTCCAGCTTCATCGCGGATGCCAAAGCTGAGGCCGTGGCCAATGGCGCCGACCCTGCCACCGCCGATCGGTTTTTTGCTGGCCTGCGCCAAGACCCCGCCGTGCTGCGCGCGGATCAGGCGCAAGGGGTATTCCAAAAGCCCTTCATCGAATTTTCGCGCCACCTGATCTCCAACGACCGGATCAACCGGGGCCGCGCCAATGGTGAGAAGTACGACGCAATCTTTGACCGGGTTGAATCTGAATATGGCGTCAGCCGTGGCGTGCTCTTGGCCTTCTGGGCGTTTGAGACGGATTACGGCGCGATCCAAGGCGACTTTAACACCGCCAATGCGCTGGCCACGCTGGCCCGTGACTGCCGCCGCCCCGAGTTGTTCCGCCCGCAGCTTTTCGCGGCGCTAGAGCTTTTCGAGCGCGGCGAATTCGACCCTGCCACCACCACCGGCGCATGGGCGGGCGAAATCGGCATGGTGCAAATGCTGCCGCGCGACATCATTGAAAACGGTGTGGATGGCGATGGCGATGGCGAAGTCTCGCTGAAAACCTCTGCCCCTGATGCGCTGCTGTCGGGCGCCAAAATGCTGCAAAGTCTCGGCTGGCGGGCGGGTGAGCCTTGGCTGGCCGAAGTCACCCTACCGCAAGACTTCGACTGGTCGCAAAGCGGGCTGGAGACCACCAAAACCGTCAGCGAATGGCAAGCGATGGGCGTGTCCCCCCGCAACGGGCCGCTGGCCGAGGGGCTGACCGCCTCGGTCCTGCTGCCACAAGGGCGCGGCGGGCCTGCTTTCATCGCCTATCCGAACTTCCGGGTCTATTTCGAATGGAACCAAAGCTTTACCTACGTCATGACCGCCGCCTATTTCGCCACGCGGCTGGAAGGCGCACAGGTTTTCGATGCGGGCAATCCGCAACCGGGGCTTAGCGGCGATGCGATGAAAGCGCTTCAGCGCAAACTGCAATCCATGGGCTACGATGTGGGCGATGTGGATGGCATCCTCGGCTCTGGCACCCGCGCGGCTGTGCGTACTGAACAAGAACGCCTTGGCATGCCTGTCGATGGTTGGCCCACGCCAACTCTGTTGAACCAACTGTAAGGAGAGCCCCTGATGGCCTTAAAGAAAACCGCCGCCGAAATGGTGTCCGAGGCCCGCGCCCGGATCGAAGAAATCGACAGCGCTGAGGCCATCGCCATGCTGGACGACGAAAACGTGCAATTCGTCGACCTGCGTGATCCCCGCGAACGCGAGCGCACCGGGTTCATCCCCGGTGCGTTCCACTGCCCACGGGGCATGTTGGAATTTTGGGTCGACCCCGACAGCCCCTATTTCAAAGAGGTCTTTGCCCAAGATAAAAAATTCGTCTTTCACTGCGCCTCTGGCTGGCGCTCGGCCATCTCTGTCGCGACGCTGCAAGACATGGGCTTTGACGCGGCGCACCTGAAAGACGGTTTTGGCGGATGGGAAAGAGCAGGCGGTCCGAAAGAGGGCGGAAAGGTCGAGAAGCCCTAACCCGCAGGCTTTGATCTGGCCTCCCTTTTCCAAAGCTGCCACAACCCTCACATCGTCAAAGGAGAGACAGAATGACCGAGATCAAACGCCACCACACCAACACCCGCATGAGCCAAATCGTCGAGCATGGCGATGTGATTTATCTTGCTGGTCAAGTCGGCACGGCGGGCGCGGATGTTGCCCAGCAGACCCAAGATTGCCTTGATAAGGTCGATGCCCTGCTGGCCGAGGTTGGCAGCGACAAGACCCGCATCCTTCAATCGACCATCTGGCTGGCCGACATGGCCGATTTCGCCGCGATGAACGGCGTTTGGGATGCTTGGGTGGCTGAGGGCCACGCCCCCGCGCGGGCCTGTGGCGAATCCAAACTCGCAACGCCTGAATATCTGGTCGAAGTGCTGGTCATCGCCGCCAAGGCCTAAGCCACTTTCACCCCGCGCTTTCCCGGCGCGGGGTGCTGTGGCGCGCGCGGGCACTGTCCCCCGCCCCCAGACGTGCTAGACAGGCCCATCCGAGCCGAAAGCATCGCATGACCCCCTGCACCCTTACCGCCTTGTCCGATCTGGCCCAGCTTAACGTCGACACGATCATCGACGTGCGCGCCCCGTCGGAGTTCGCCGAAGATCACTTGCCCGGCGCGATCAATCTGCCCGTGCTCTCGGATGCGGAGCGGGCCGAGGTGGGCACGATCTACAAACAAGTCAGCCCCTTTGATGCCCGCAAGATCGGCGGCGCACTGGTGGCGCAAAACACGGCGCGACATTTGCAAACGGCGCTTGCGGGTAAAGACGGCAGTTGGCAACCGCTGGTCTATTGCTGGCGCGGCGGGCAGCGGTCGGGGGCGTTCTCGACGATCCTCGATCAGGTCGGCTGGCGTGTGCACCTGCTGCGCGGCGGCTATCGCAGCTATCGCCGGTTGGTGGTCGCGGCGCTTTACGACACGCCCCTGCTGCATCGGTTGATGCTGATCGAAGGCGGCACTGGCACCGCCAAAACCCGACTGCTGCATCATCTGGCCGAAACGGGCGCGCAGGTGCTTGACCTTGAAGGGCTGGCGCAGCATCGCGGCTCGCTGTTTGGCGCTGTAGAAGGCGGCCAGCCGTACCAAAAGATGTTCGAAAGCCGACTGGCCCAAGCCCTTGCCCCGCTTGATCCAACGCAGATTACATGGGTTGAGGCGGAAAGCAGCAAGATCGGGGACATCACCCTGCCCCCCGCACTCTGGGCCGCGATGATCGCCGCACCACGGGTTGAGGTCGACGCACCGCTCGCCGCGCGGGCGCATTTCCTGTGCCACGCCTATGACGATCTGACCGCCGACCCCGCCATGCTTAAAGACCGCATCGACAAGCTGCGCCCCTATCACAGTGGTGAAACAATCACCGCATGGCAGACCCAAGCCCGGGTGGGCGATTGGGCCACGCTTGCCGAAGGGTTAATCGGGCAGCATTACGATCCGCGCTATGCAAAGACAGCCAGCCGCAACCCTGCGCCCGTTGAGCGGCTTTCGCTGAACGACCTTGACGAAACCACATTGGCCGAGACCGCCGCCGCGCTGCACAGCCGTTTCAGCGTAGGCGAATAGACGGGGCGCCCGCCTCAAGCCGTCCGATGATATGACCCTTTAGCCCCGCCGCCGCCAACCGCGCCTGCGCGCCCTTCGCTGCGGCTTCTGGCAAGGCAGCCAATAGCCCCCCGGCGGTTTGGGGATCGTGCAAAAGCGGATTTATCGGACCCGCCGCGCGGATCGGTGCATCCGCCTGATTGACTGCCAGAAGCGATGACCCCACCCCCTGATCCGAGAGCGCCTGCGCGCCGGGGTAAATTGGCACGGCATCCCCCCAAAGCTCTGCCGCCAGCCCCGAGGCCCGGCAAATCGCCTGCACATGCCCGGCCAAGCCAAAGCCGGTTACATCCGTCATCGCATGGGCGTTTGCCAAAATCTCTGCCTCCCGCGCCTGCGGCGTCGCCATAAGACGCAACGCATCGGCCACGACCCGCCCCGGCGCGCTGCCCGCCATATGCCCCGCTAGAATCACCCCCGCGCCGATGTGCCGGGTGAGCATCAGCACATCCCCCGGCTGCCCACCGCCCACGCCAATCGGCATTTCGTTCCGCGTGCCAGTGACCGTAAACCCGATGGTCAGTTCCGCGCCCATGGTGGTGTGGCCACCAACAATCTGCGCGCCTGCGGCCCCCATCACATCTTGCGCGGCAGCCGCGATCTCTCGCAACGTCCGAGCCTGCAATTCCGGCGACATGCGCGGCATGATGACCGTGCTTAGCGCCACTTGCGGCTTGGCCCCCATTGCCCAGACATCGCCCAAAGCATGGACCGCCGCGATCCGCGTCATCAATGCCGGATCTTCGATGAAGCCGCGCAGGTGATCCGTGCTTATCACCTGAAAACCGCCGCCAGGTTGCCGCAGGATCGCCGCGTCATCGCCCGCGCCGGTGACGACATCGCCTGTGACCGGGTGTTGCGCCTTGATCAACAGATCGCCCAGTATCGCGCCGCCCACCTTGGCCCCGCACCCCCCACAAAGCGGCTTGCCCGCCAGCGCGTCTTGCACGCCCGAAGCCGTCGGACCAATCGGCGATTCGCGCTTCATTGCAGGCAGATCATCCAGCTGATCCATGAATTTCCGGTCGATCCGGTCCTTCCACTGCCACAGCAACGCACCACCAAGGGCCAGCCCGTTCCGCTCGGCCACCGCAGATTTTCCGCCCAGTGAGATAAGTTTTAGGTAATGTTTCTGCGGTTTAAACGCACCCCGCTCAGCGCCGCTCAATGCAGCCCGCAGATTGTTATGCAGCACTGGCGCTGCCCGCACGGCAAAGACCCCGGCCTTGGGGCGCGGCGTGGCCTCTAAATGCGCACAGTCGCCCACGGCAAAAAGCGCCGCATCATCGACTACGCCCAAATCTGCGCCCACGCGGATGAACCCATTGTGCAGCGGCAGGTCAGTCTGCGCGAGCCAGCCATGCGGCACCGCCCCCGCCGCACCGACGCAAAGTGCTGCCGGAATCGGGGCGCGCCCCTTCACGATCACCTCTGTGCCCGTGATCTGCGTCACCTCCGCATCAAACGCAAGGCTCACCCCCAAGCCGGCCATGCGCCGCCGCACCATCGCCTCCGTCCGGGGCGCCATGCCAGAAAGCTGCGGCCCGTGTTCCACCACTGTCACAGCAGGCTGCGCCCCGGCCTGCTGCAGGGCAAATGCCATCGCCATCGCCAACTCGCAGCCCGCCACACCGCCGCCAATCACAGCGACTTCGGGCGGCAGATCGCCCGCCTTCACGGCTGCCAAAAACGCCCGCCACCGCGCTGCATAGACATCAAGCGGCTTGGCTGGCACGGCGTGTTCGGCAAATCCCGGCAGGTCCATCTTGGCCGTGATGCCCACGTCGATTGAGGCCACATCGTAGGCCACGGGTCCATGCCCCGGCACAGTGATCTCCTGCGCGGCCCGGTCGATCCCGGTCGCATGGCCAAGGATCAGCCGTGCCCCGGCGTGGCGACACAAACGCATCAGGTCGATCTCTAGCTCATCGCGGCCGTAATGCCCGGCGATATGTCCAGGCAACATGCCTGTATAGGGCGCGGTCGGGCCGGGATTGATTACCGTCAGCCGCGCGCCGGGCAGCGGGTCCATCCCCCATTTGCGCAGCACCAGCGCATGGGCATGACCGCCCCCCACCAGCACCAAATCCCGCGTCAGGGGCAGATCACCTTGCACCAGATTGCCTCGCTCTCTCATATTAAACGTTGGATATTGCTAACCGAACCCGTGCGGGCGCGCCATCGGCATGACCAAGTTGTGAGGGGGCCGTGGACGGGTTCGAGCGGCATTTCCCCGCCCATTTACACCCGCAAAGGCCCCAAACCTGTAAAAAGGGTGACATTCTACCAGAAAACCCCCATGTACATTCCATCCCTGACCCTCTACCGACGGTCGGATTCCTTTGCCGTGGCTGGTAGCACCCCACGTGCCCGCCCCCCGCACAAACGTTCAAGACAGGACAGCCTTCGTGATCCAGACTATTGCCGACGCCCTTGCCCAACAGGGTTATGAAACACTTACCGCCGTACAAGAAGCCGTCACAGACCCCGCGCTGAATGACAGCGACCTTCTGGTTTCGGCCCAAACCGGGTCGGGCAAGACGGTGGGCTTTGGCCTCGCCATCGCGCCGACACTTTTGGGTGACGATACCCATTTCGGCCAAGCGGGCGCGCCGCTGGCGTTGATCATCGCCCCTACCCGTGAATTGGCCATGCAGGTCAGCCGCGAGCTCACTTGGCTCTATGGCAAGGCCGGTGCCATCGTCACCACCTGCGTCGGCGGCATGGACACCCGCACTGAGCGCCGTGCGCTCGACCGGGGCGCGCATATCGTTGTCGCCACGCCGGGCCGCCTGTGTGACCACATCAAACGCAACAACATCAACCTCGACGCGATCCGCGCTGTGGTTCTGGATGAAGCGGATGAGATGCTCGACCTTGGCTTCCGCGAAGACCTTGAGTTCATCCTCTCCGAATCCCCTGAAGACCGCCGCACGCTGCTCTTCTCGGCCACCGTCCCTGCGGCGATTGCCAAACTGGCGAAATCCTACCAGCGTGACGCGCAGCGCATCACCACCGTAGGCGAAGCCAAACAGCACAGCGATATCGAATACCGCGCGCTGAACGTGCATCCGCGTGACACCGAAAACGCAATCATCAACGTGCTGCGCTTTTATGAGGCCAAGAACGCCATCGTGTTCTGCAACACCCGCGCCGCCGTGGCGCGTCTGACCACGCGCTTTACCAACCGGGGTTTCTCGGTCGTGGCGCTGTCGGGTGAGCTGACGCAATCCGAGCGGACCAACGCGCTGCAAGCGCTGCGCGACGGGCGTGCGCGCGTCTGTATCGCGACAGACGTCGCCGCACGCGGCATCGACTTGCCGAACCTTGAATTGGTGATTCACGCCGATCTGCCCAGCAACTCCGACACGCTGCTGCACCGGTCGGGCCGTACTGGCCGCGCCGGGCGCAAGGGTGTTTCCGCACTGATCGTGCCTGCCAAACTGCGCAGCAAAGCGAACCGTCTGATTGGCGGCGCGAAGCTGAAAGTGGAATGGGCGGCACCGCCGTCTGCGGCTGAGGTTAACGCCGCAGATGAGGCCCGTCTGCTGGCCGATTCTGCATGGTCCGACCCGATCCCGGAAGATGCCGAAGGTTTTGTCGCCAATTTGGTTGAGCAATTCTCGGCAGAACAATTGGCCACTGCCTTCGTCAACCTCTACCGCGCGCGTCAATCCGCGCCAGAAGAACTGGCCGAACCCGGTGCCCCCGGTGACGACAAGCCACGCCCGGCATTTGGCAAATCCGTCTGGTTCTCGATCTCGACCGGCCGCAATGACGGGGCCGAGCCGCGCACGCTGCTGCCAATGCTCTGCCGTCGCGGTGACCTGACCAAAGACGATATCGGCGCGATCCGCGTGCAGGGCAGCCATAGCTTTGTGGAAGTGCTGGAGGCTTCTGTCCCCGGTCTGCTAAGCACGCTTGGCAGCGACATGACGCTGGAAGAAGGCGCGGTGCTGACGCAACTCGACAAAGCCCCCGATCTGGCCCGTGGCCCGAAACCTGCCGGCAACCGTGGCCCCAAGCCCGGCGGCGGCTACAAAGGCGACCGCCCGGACCGTGGTCCGCGCCCCCCGCGCGATAACTACGATCCCGACGCCGCCCCCGCCCCACGCAAGCCCCGCGCTAAAGCGGCGGATGGCCCCGGTGCGGCGTCTTTCGATAAGCCCAAGTTCGACAAGCCAAAGTTCGATAAACCCCGTGCCCCCAAGGGCGAACGCCCGCCAAAGTCCCACAAGACCGAGCGCAGCCCGATGAAGCCGGGCGCCGCGCCCAAGCCGAAGTCTGGCGGCGAAACCACCGCCAAGCCCAAGGCGAAGGCCGTGTGGAAAAAGGAAAAGCCCGCGGGCGAAGGGTTCAAGGGCAAAGGCAAGGGTAAGCCAACGTCATCGGCCACCACGCCAGGCGGCGAGAAGTCCTACAAACGGGCGTCTGATCCGTCAAAACGCTTCACCCCGCCGAATAAGATCGGCAAGCAGGGTGGCAAGGGCGGCCCGAAATCGAAGTAAGATCAAACGCCGGGCCTCACCCCGGCGTTTTTGCATAAGGCCGCGGACTTTTTAGAAAAGTCTGGCCAGATTTCTTCAAAAGAAATCGGCCCCTCCGGCTGGCCTTAAGGAACAAACCCATCTGGCACTACTTGCGGCGCGGCTTTCGCGGTGATGTGATACGCACATTCCCCGCCTCTGCGCGGGCTTCATTCGTGGGTTCGCCCACCCGCACAGAAAGGTTTGCCCCATGGACGGCAATTTCAACGAGAACGACATCTCCCGCGTTGTCGAAGCCGACCGCGCGCATATCTGGCACCACCTGAGCCAGCACAAACCCTATGAAACCACCGATCCGCGCATCATTGTCGAAGGCAAAGGCATGCGGGTTTGGGATCAAAAGGGCAAAGAACACCTCGACGCGGTCTCTGGCGGTGTCTGGACAGTGAACGTGGGCTATGGCCGCGAAAGCATCGCCAATGCCGTGCGCGACCAGTTGATCAAGCTGAACTATTTCGCAGGTTCCGCAGGCTCGATCCCCGGCTCGCATTTCGCCGAGAAACTGCTGGATAAGATGCCCGGTCTCGACCGCGTCTATTATTGCAACTCCGGCTCTGAGGCGAATGAGAAAGCCTTCAAAATGGTCCGCCAAATCGCCCACAAACGCTATGGCGGCAAGAAGCACAAGATCCTCTACCGCGACCGTGACTATCACGGCACCACCATCGGCTGCCTCTCGGCGGGTGGTCAGGACGAGCGCAACGCGCAATACGGCCCCTTCGCGCCGGGCTTCGTGCGCGTGCCGCACTGCCTTGAATACCGCAGCTTTGAGCAGGATGGCGCGCCGCAAGAGAACTACGGCCCATGGGCCGCTGACCAAATCGAAAAGGTGATCCTGGCCGAAGGGCCGGAAACCGTCGGCGCGCTCTGCCTAGAGCCGGTGACAGCAGGCGGCGGCGTGATCTGCCCTCCCGATGGCTATTGGGAGCGGGTGCAAGAGATTTGCCGCAAGTATGACATCCTGCTGCACATTGATGAGGTCGTCTGCGGTGTGGGCCGGACCGGCACGTGGTTTGGCTATCAACACTACGGCATTCAGCCCGATATGGTGACGATGGCGAAGGGCGTCGCCTCTGGCTATGCCGCGATTGCCTGTCTGGTCACCACTGACGCCGTCTTCGACATGTTCAAAGACGACGCCAGTGATCCGCTGAACTACTTCCGCGACATCTCGACCTTCGGCGGCTGCACCGCGGGGCCGACCGCGGGCATCGAAAACATGAACATCATCGAACGCGAGAACCTGTTGGAGAATACCACCAACATGGGCCACTACATGTTGGAGCAGTTGCACGCGCTGGCCGACAAACACGCAGTGATCGGCGATGTGCGCGGCAAGGGGCTGTTTCTGGGGGCGGAGCTGGTCACGGACCGCGACAGCCGCAGCCCGGTCGAAGAAAAGCGCATTCAGGCCGTCGTGGGTGACTGCATGGCCCAAGGTGTGATCATCGGCGCGACCAACCGCTCGCTGCCGGGCAAGAACAACACGCTGTGCTTCTCCCCCGCGCTGATCGCCTCGCGCGACGACATAGATGAGATCATAACGGCGGTAGACGGCGCATTAGGTCGGGTCTTTACCTCGGCGTAAAACCGCAGAAGCGGTGCGATCTTAGGCAGCATTGGTTGACCCGATGCTGCCTTCGTCTATTTAACCCTTTGTCTTGCCCGAACATGACATCAGATGGAAAATTGCCGCGCACCCCTGCGTTGAAAATTTTTCTTAATATCCATCGCTTTCGCGGGAACCTCTTCCAACCTCCCCGCGTTGGCAAATGAGTAACTTGGGAGAAAGACATGAAGAAATTCCTTATCGCCATTCCGCTGGTCGCCACTCTTGCCGCTTGTAACGGCACCACGCCCAGCCAAGGCGCCCTGACAGGTGCAGCCCTCGGTGCGGCCACAGGTGCTGCCGTTTCAGGTGGCGACGACAAAGTTCAAGGCGCAATCATTGGCGGTCTCGCTGGTGCAGCGGCTGGCAACTACATCGGCCAGACCCAGTCCGGCAAATGCGTTTACCAGAACTCCAACGGCCAGCGCTACACCGCAGCGTGCCCGTAAACGTCTGACTTCGCGCATTTTTGCGTATAGGGGGCTTCGACCATTGGTCGAGGCCCTTTTTCATTTCCAGCCCTCCCACGCAACGCTTGGCAACACCTTGTTTTGATCCTAACAGGGATCAGAGCGCCTGAGCGCTTGGGGAGGGCAAATGACGTTGTTTGATATCGCGATCCTAGTGATCGCAGCCTTCGGTGCGGGGGTGCTAAACACCATCGCCGGGGGCGGCACATTTCTGACTTTTCCGGCGCTGGTCTTCACCGGAATGCCCCCCGTAGCAGCCAATGCAACAAGCGCGATGGCGGTGTTTCCCGGCTACCTTGCCGGAGCCTTCGGCTTTCGCAATGAACTGGGCGTTTTTGACCGCAAGCGGCTGGCGCGGCTTTGCCTCATAACACTTGCAGGTGGCCTCGTCGGGTCTGGCCTGCTGCTGGTCTCCTCCAACGAGGCCTTTTCGGTCGTCGTGCCATTCCTTCTGCTTGCCGCGACGCTGGCCTTCCTACTGGGCGACCGTATCCGCGCCTTCGCTGCCGCCCATGCCCGCGCTGTGACGCCCGAAGGCGCGCTCGGCCTTTTTGCGGTCAGCGTCTATGGTGGCTATTTCAACGGCGGTTTGGGCATCGTGTTGCTGGCCCTTTTCGCGCTCTGGGGGATGACCGATCTGCACGGGATGAACGGATTGAAAAACGGGCTGAGCTTTGTGCTTTCGTCGATCTCTGTGGTGGTCTTTGCACTGGCCGGGCTTGTTGCATGGCCGCAAGCGTTGCTGATGATGCTGGCAGCCACGGCAGGCGGCTATGCTGGCGCGCCGCTGGCCCGGGCGCTGCCGAAACAAGCGGTACGTTGGTTGATCGCCGCCATCGGTTTTGGCATGAGCGCGGTGTTCTTCTGGCGGCTTTTCGCAGGCTAGCCGAGCACACGCGCCGCGCCGCTTTCGGGATCGAAAAGCACCAAGGGCTGGTCCGCGCTTTCGATCTGGCACAAACCCATGTGGTCGCGCAACAGCGCCAGTGGCCCCGAAATCGCCCGCGCCAGTGCAATCTCCAACGGCTCCCCCACCGCGTGGGTCAGCGTATAGACCGCGCGGCCCATCTCCAGATCCGCTCCTGCCAAAGTGCCGTCCGCCAAGGTCAGCTGCCCGTTTGCCCGGTAAACCTCGCGCCCGTTCAACGTAAAGCTTGTGATATCCGATCCCGCCGTCGCCATGGCGTCGCTGACGAGGAAAATCCCCTTGCCCTTGGCGGCCAGCGCGTTGCGCATGCTGGCGGGATGCACATGGATGCCGTCGGCGATCAGCCCCGCGTGGACCCCCTCACAGGCCAACGCAGCCCCGACCAAACCCGGCGCGCGGTTGCCCATCTGGCTCATCGCGTTGAATAAATGCGTGACGCAGCAGGCACCCGCATCGAAGGCAGCCATACAGGTCTCATAATGTGCATCACTGTGGCCGAGCGAGACGATCACCCCCGCCTCGGTCATCGTGCGGATCTGCGCGTTGCTGGTGTTTTCGGGCGCGACCGTGACCATGAGGTTAGGCAAGCGCGCCGCCGCGCGCAGGATCAAGGCAAGGTCACCGTCGGTCATCGGACGTATCAGCGCCCCGTCATGCGCCCCTTTGCGCGCGGCCGACAAATGCGGACCTTCCAAATGCAGTCCGATGATGCCCGGAACATCCTCGGCAATGGCCGCCTCGGCAGCGTCGATGGCCGCTTCGGTTGTAGCGGGCGTGTCGGTGATCAAGGTGGGCAGGAAGCCAGCCACACCCGTACGGCGATGCGCCTCAGCGATGCGGCGCAGGGTGGCCACATCGGGGCTGTCGTTAAACATCACCCCGCCGCCGCCATTGACCTGAAGATCGACAAAACCGGGGCACAGCACGCCTGCCGCCAACCGCTCCGTCGCTGTGCCTTCCGGCACCTCCTCGGGGGTGAGGATACGGCGGCTGCCGTCTTGCATCAGCGCTAGCACCTTGCCGGGGTGCAGGTGCTCCCCGTCATGAATGTCGACCCCGGTAAAAACCTTCACGAACTCGCTCATGGCAAAACCTCCTCCGCTGCGGCCTTGCAGACCAGTTGAAACGCCCCATCGAGCGCAGAACCCCGCGCTGCGATCTGACCCGTCAAATGATCTTTCGGCAGGAACTGCGCGTAATGCGGGCCGATCCCGCCCAGCAGGCAGAGCGGATCACCGGGCGCGAAATCCAGCGCCTTCAGCGCGCGGACGTAATAGGTAGCGCCTTCCTGCATTAGGGCCTCAGCATGGCGGTCCCCGGCCTCGGAAGCTGCGATGACTTTTGGTGCGAAAGCCGCGTAATCTCCGGGGTGCGCCGTCAGGCTGAAGGCCACGAAGGCATCAGGATTATTGCTAAAATCCGCCATCACAGCGCGGGTCAGATCGCTATGCGGCAACAACCCGTCATGGCATTGCAGCGCAAGGTTCAGCGCCCCGCGCCCCAGCCATGCGCCCGACCCTTGATCGGCCAGATGGAACCCCCAACTCCCGACATAGCGAAAACCTGCGCCATCCGTTGCCGCCACAATCGTGCCCGTGCCGATGGCCATCACCCAGCCCGCCACGCCTTCGCCAAGCGCGCCAACGACGCAGGCCGGGCGGTCATCATCAGCAATGATCCGGGCGTAGGGCAGCGCCGCGCGCAGGCGCGCCTCGTCGCGCGTAATATTCATCCCCGCAAGGCCGATGTATGCCGTGGCCCCCTCAAGTGCCGAGACGGGCAGCCCCGCCGAGGCCGCCGCCGCCTCAACCGCGCTGCGCAGGTTCACAAGCGTCTGCTCAGGGTCATTGCCGATATTCGCGCGCCCGCTGGATGCCCGGCCAAGGATGCCATCATGCTGCGTGCCGATGGCCGCGCGGCAACCTGTGCCACCGCCGTCCACGGCGATCAAAAGAGGGGCGAAGATGCTCATCCGATACTTCTAGGCGACGCGTCGGACGAACGGAAGTAGGGGGCGGGGCACCGCGTCAAATTCGGCGGCCCGTAATGCCAGATTGAACTCCCCCTAGGGCCAGCCTAACGTCGCCCCCATGGCCCTGCCCGTCGAGACCTTTTTCCTGCGCCCCGATGCGCAAGGCACCCTGCAACAGCAGATCCAACAGATGATCGCTCAGGGCATCCTCTCCGGTCGGTTTCAAAGGGGCGAGAAACTGCCCTCCACCCGCAAACTCGCCGCTCACCTCGGGGTCAGCCGGATCACGGTAACCATCGCCTATACCGAACTTTTGGCCAACGACTACCTCACCTCGCGCGGGCGGTCGGGGTATTTCGTTTCAGACAACGCCCCCGCGCCCCCAGCCTTTGCCCCCCGCGCCGAGGCGGATGACGCCATCGACTGGACCCGCGCCATCGGTCAACGGTTCAGCGCCAATGGGCTGGCCGCCAAACCGCAGGACTGGGCCAGCTACCGCTACCCTTTCATCTATGGGCAAGCCGACCCGACGCTTTTTGACCACGCCAACTGGCGGCTCTGCGCGTTGCAAGCCTTGGGCCAGCGCGACTTCACCTCGATGACGACCGACTACTACGATCAGGACGACCCGCAGCTGATCGAATTCATTGCCCGCCATATCCTGCCCCGGCGCGGAGTCTCGGCGCGGCCTGAGCAAATCCTCATCACGCTTGGCGCGCAGAACGCCCTATGGCTGACCGCCCAAGTGCTGCTGACCCAACGCCGCCGCGCCGTTTTGGAAGACCCGTGTTATCCGGCGCTCAGCGGTATCCTTTGCCAATCACGTTGCCACATCACCCCGGTGCGCGTGGATCAAGACGGCCTCCCGCCCGAGGCGATCCCCCCCGATACGGATGTAATTTTCACCACGCCCAGCCACCAGTGCCCGACAAATGCGACCATGCCGATGGACCGCCGCCGTGCGCTCTTGGCCCGCGCCCGCGCGCTTGAGGCGCTGATCGTCGAGGATGACTATGAGTTTGAGATGTCCTTCCTCAAACCCGCCTCGCCCGCGCTCAAGTCGCTCGATGATGAGGGGCGGGTGATCTATGTCGGCAGCTTCTCCAAGTCGCTCTTTCCGGGGCTGCGGCTGGGGTATCTGGTGGGGTCTGAGCCGTTCATCCGTGAGGCCCGCGCGCTGCGCGCCTCGGTCCTGCGCCACCCGCCTGGGCATATCCAGCGCACCGCCGCTTATTTCCTGTCTCTGGGCCATTACGACGCGCAGATCCGTCGCATGGGGCTGGCCTTGCACGAGCGTCGCCGCGTCATGGAAGAGGCGCTTGAGACGCACGGCCTGCGGGTCTCGGGCCGGGGTGCCTATGGCGGATCGTCCTTCTGGATGCGCGCGCCGGAAAGCGTTGATACCGCGCAACTGGCCGAAAACCTGCGCGCGCGGGACGTTCTGGTTGAACCCGGCCACGCCTTTTTCACGGGCGAAGAGAAGGCGACGAATTACTACCGGCTGGCCTATTCCTCCATCCCCGCCGCACGCATTGAGGAGGGGGTTGGCCTGATCGCCCAAGAGATTGACCGCCTGCGCTGATCTGGCCTTAGGGCCGGGCCATTTCTGGCCCTAACCCCCACCCGCGCCTGCCCGTAATTTGCCCCAAGCTTTGCCCCACGCTCAAAGGATCACGCGATGAAAATGACCACCGAAGAAGCCTTCGTCAAAACCCTGCAGATGCATGGGATCGACACGGCCTTTGGGATTATCGGCTCGGCCATGATGCCGATCTCCGACCTCTTCCCCGCCGCCGGGATCACCTTCTACGACGGCGCGCATGAGTGTAACTCCGGCATGATGGCCGATGGGTTCACCCGCGCGTCGGGGCGGATGTCGATGATGGTGGCGCAAAACGGGCCGGGGATTACCAATTTCGTGACGCCGGTCAAAACCGCCTATTGGAACCACACGCCGCTGCTGCTGGTGACCCCGCAGGCGGCGAACAAGACCATCGGTCAGGGCGGCTTTCAGGAGGTCGAGCAGATGGCGCTCTTCCGCGACATGGTCGCCTATCAGGAAGAAGTGCGCGACCCGACCCGCATCGCCGAGACACTGAACCGCGTGATCCTGCAAGCCAAACGCCACTCCGCCCCTGCGCAGATCAACATCCCCCGCGATTTCTGGACCCAAGTGATCGACATCGACCTGCCCGCCATCGTCGAGTTCGAGCGCCCCTCTGGCGGAGAGACCGCCATCGCCGAGGCGGCCGACCTGCTTTCAAACGCGAAATTCCCGGTGATCCTGAATGGCGCGGGTGTGGTCATCGGCGGCGCGATCGACGACGCGCGCAAGCTGGCCGAACGGCTCGATGCGCCCGTCTGCTGCGGCTACCAGCACAACGACGCCTTCCCCGGCTCGCACCCCCTGTCGGTGGGGCCCTTGGGCTACAACGGCTCTAAAGCGGCGATGGAACTGATCGCCAAGGCCGATGTGGTGCTGGCGCTCGGCACGCGGCTCAACCCCTTCTCGACCCTGCCGGGCTATGGCATCGACTATTGGCCCAAGGACGCCAAGATCATTCAGGTCGACATCAACCCCGACCGCATCGGCCTGACCAAGAAGGTCAGCGTCGGCATCGTCGGCGATGCGGGCAAGGTGGCGCGCACGATCCTTGATGGGCTGAGCGACAACGCGGGCGACGCAGGCCGCGAGGAACGGCGCAACCTGATCGCCCAGACCAAATCCGCATGGGCGCAGGAACTCACCTCGATGGATCACGAGGACGACGATCCTGGCACCACATGGAACGAGCGCGCCCGCGACCGCGAGCCGGAAAAGATGTCCCCCCGCATGGCATGGCGCGCGATTCAGAAAACTCTGCCGAAAGAGGCGATCATCAGTTCCGACATCGGCAACAACTGCGCCATCGGCAATGCCTATCCGACATTCGAGGCGGGCCGCAAATACCTCGCGCCCGGTCTCTTTGGCCCCTGCGGCTATGGTTTCCCGGCGATCTGCGGGGCCAAGATCGCCTGCCCGGATGTGCCGGTGGTGGGCTTTGCCGGTGATGGCGCATTTGGCATTTCGATGAACGAGATGGTCAGCGTCAGCCGCGACGACTGGCCCGCCGTGACCATGGTGATCTTCCGCAACTACCAGTGGGGCGCGGAGAAACGGAACACGACGCTGTGGTTCGACGACAACTTCGTCGGCACCGAATTGGCGCAGGACGTGAGCTATGCCGCAGTGGCCAAGGCCTGCGGCGTCGAGGGTGTGCAAGTGTCGTCGATGGATGAACTGACCGACGCGCTCGACCGCGCGGTCAAGGCGCAGATGGACGAGGGCAAGACCACCTTTATCGAAGTGCTGCTGAACCAAGAGCTGGGCGAGCCCTTCCGCCGCGACGCGATGAAGAAACCCGTTTCTGTCGCCGGGATCAGCCGGGATGACATGCGCCCGCAACGGGTCTGAGGGGTGACACAAGCGCTGGTGCTTGTCGTCAACGCGGGATCGTCGTCGATTAAGGCGGCAGTCTTTGACGGCGGGTTGACCGAGCGTCTGCGGATTGAGGCGCAGGGCATCGGCCAGACCGGCGCGCTTCGGGTCGGCTCTGCACCAGCGCAGCCGCGCGCCTTGCCGGATCACCAGACGGCCTTCCGCGCGCTGTTAGGGGCGCTGCGCGGGGAAGGTATCGACACGGGCGATCTCACCGCCGCCGCGCACCGTATCGTGCATGGCGGGCCGGATTTGGCCGATACCTGTGTGATCAGCCCGAAAGTGCGGGCCGCCATCGCCGCCGCCGCGCCGCTTGCGCCGTTGCACAATCCGCACCACCTCGGGGCCATCGACGCGCTGGCCAGCCTCATGCCCGACCTGCCGCAGGTTGCCGCATTTGATACCGGGTTTCACCGGACCAACCCCGATGTCGCCCGCCGCTATGCGCTGCCCGACCGGGCCGAAACGGCCGCACTGCGCCGCTATGGGTTCCACGGCATCAGCTATGAAAGCCTCGTCGCGAACTTTCGCGAGACCACTGGCGCAGACCTCCCCCGCCGTTTGCTGGCGCTGCATCTGGGCAATGGCGCGTCGCTCTGCGCGGTCCTTGAGGGGCAATCGGTCGCCACTACGATGGGCTTTTCACCGCTCGGCGGGCTGACCATGGGTACCCGCGCGGGCGAGATTGACGCGGGCGCGGTCCTGCATCTGGTGCGCGATGTGGGATTGGAGCAGGCTCAAACGCTGCTGCATCACGAAAGCGGATTACTTGGCCTGTCTGGTCTCACCGCCGATATGCGGCAATTGGCGGAAACAGACAGCGATGCCGCCCGCTTCGCCCGTGACCACTTTTGCTACTGGATCACCCGGCAAGCGGGGTCGATGATCGCCGCCATGGGCGGGATCGACGGCATCGCCTTCACCGGGGGTATCGGCGAAAACGATTCCGAGGTGAGGGAAAAGGTTCTTGCAAACCTAAGCTGGGCGGGAAATATTCCCAATTGGATCATCCCCGCCGCCGAAGAGAAACATATCGCGCGCCAAGCGCGCGCCTTGCTGAAAGACCCAGCCCGCCCATGAAGCATTCCCAGCCGCCGCTTGATCTGTCGCCCAGGGTCTCGGACGAGGTTCGCAAGACCACCTGCTACATGTGCGCCTGCCGCTGCGGCATTGACGTGCATATGAAAAAGGGCAAGGTCGCCTATATTGAGGGCAACCGCGACCACCCGGTGAACCAAGGCGTGCTCTGCGCCAAGGGGTCTGCCGGGATCATGCAGCACAATTCCCCCGCGCGCCTGCGCAATCCGATGAAACGGGTCGGCCCGCGCGGGTCGGGTGAGTTCGAGAGCATCAGTTGGAACGAGGCGCTGCAGATTGCCACAGACTGGCTGGAGCCGCTGCGCAGCGAAGCGCCGGAAAAGCTTGCATTCTTCACCGGGCGCGACCAGTCGCAGAGCTTCACCTCCCTTTGGGCGCAATCCTTTGGCACGCCGAACTACGCGGCTCATGGCGGTTTCTGCTCGGTCAACATGGCCACCGCGGGCATCTATACGATGGGCGGCGCTTTTTGGGAATTCGGCCAGCCCGATTGGGACCACACCAAGCTGTTCATGCTGTTTGGCGTGGCCGAGGACCATGACAGCAACCCGATCAAGATGGGGCTGGGCAAGCTGAAGAAACGCGGTGCGCGGGTCATCGGGGTGAACCCGATCCGCACCGGGTATAACGCCATCGCCGACGATTGGGTCGGCATCACGCCCGGCACCGATGGGCTGTTCATCCTGTCGTTGATCCACTGCCTGATGAAGGCGGGGCGCATCGATCTGGATTACCTCGCCCGCTACACCGACGCCCCAGTGCTGCTGAACAGCGACCCGAAGTCGCCCGAATATGGCCTGCAACTGCGCGACGCGGACGGCAAGGCGCTGGTGGTCGACCGCAAGACCGGCAAGCTGACCCCCTTCGATCAGCCCGGCGTGCGCCCCGACCTTGCCGCCACCTACCGAACGGCGGGCATTACCCACCGCCCGGTCTTTCACCAGATGGCCGAGCAATACCTCGGTGAGGACTACACCCCCGAAGCCGTGGCCGACCGCTGTGGCATCCCCGCCCCGCGCATCCGCGCCATTGCCGCCGAACTGGCCCGCGTCGCCTTTGACGAAGCTTTCGAGCTTGAACACGAATGGACCGACTTCCGCGGCGAGCATCACAAGACGATGACAGGCCGCCCGGTCTCTTTCCACGCCATGCGCGGAATCTCGGCCCACGCCAATGGGTTTCAGACCTGCCGTGCGCTGCATGTGTTGCAGATCATCCTCGGCACCGTCGAAGTGCCGGGCGGTTTCCGTTTCAAACCGCCCTATCCCAAGCCTGCAACCGCGCACCCCAAACCACATTGCAAAGCCACCCCCGATGCGCCGCTGGATGGGCCGCATCTGGGCTTCGTGCATGGCCCGGACGATCTGGCGCTACGCGCCGACGGCAGCCCCGCGCGGATCGACAAGGCGTTCACATGGGAAAACCCAATGTCGGCCCACGGGCTGATGCATATGGTGATCTCCAATGCGCACGCCGGCGATCCCTATAAGATCGACACGCTGTTCATGTATATGGCGAATATGTCGTGGAACTCGTCGATGAACCCCGGCGGGGTGATGGAGATGCTGACCGACACTGATGACAATGGTGAATACGTCATCCCTCGGATCATCTACTCCGATGCCTATTCCTCGGAAATGGTCGCCTATGCCGACCTGATCCTGCCCGACACGACTTATCTGGAACGACACGACTGCATCTCACTGCTCGACCGCCCGATCAGCGAGGCCGACGCCGCCGCCGATGCGATCCGTTGGCCGGTGGTGGAGCCCAACCGCGACGTGCGCGGCTTTCAGTCAGCGCTTTGCGATCTGGGGGCGAAGCTCGGTCTGCCGGGGTTCGTGAACGAGGATGGCAGCCAGAAATACAAAGACTACGCCGATTACATCACCAATCACGAACGCCGTCCGGGCATCGGCCCGTTGGCCGGGTTCCGGGGCAAGGACGGCAAGGATGTCGGGCGCGGGGCGCCGAACCCCCAGCAGATTGACCGCTACATTGAGAACGGCGGCTTCTTCGTCAATCATATCCCGGAGGGGGCGAACTACTACAAACCGTGGAACGCCGCCTATCAGGATTGGGCCGTCGGCATGGGCATCTATGACGCGCCGCAACCCTACCTCTTTTCGCTCTACGTCGAGCCGCTGCGGCGCTTTCAATTGGCCGCCGAAGGTCATGGCAAACGCCAGCCCCCCGACCACCTGCGTGAACGGATCAAGCAGACCATGTCGCCCCTGCCGATCTGGTATGAAAGCGATCCGCAAGGCGCTGAGGGCTATGGCGTCCACGCGCTGACCCAACGCCCAATGGCGATGTACCATTCGTGGGGCGGCCAAAACGCATGGCTACGGCAGTTGCACGGGCACAATCCGCTCTACCTGCCCACCGCGATCATGCGCGCCAAGGGGCTGCAAGACGGCGACTGGGCGCGCGTGACCTCTCCGCACGGCGGGATCACCGTGCCGGTGATGGAGATGGCGGCCCTGAACCCCAAAACGGTCTGGACATGGAACGCCATCGGCAAGCGCAAGGGCGCATGGGCGCTCGACAAAGACTCGCCCGAGGCGATCAAAGGCTTCCTTTTGAACCACCTGATCCACGAATTGCTGCCACCCAAAGGCGATGGGCTGCGGTGGGCCAATTCCGACCCGATCACCGGTCAGGCCGCATGGTTCGACCTCAAGGTGCATATTGAGAAGACCGACGCCCCTGCCGAAGCGCAGCCAGAAATCCCGGCGCAGCGTTCCCCCGTCCCGCCCGCGCCGCGCGACATTGCGTGGAAGGTGGGCAAATGACCGCCTCTCTCTCCTCCGCACCGCTCAAGACCCCTCAGGACACCCAGCCATGACCACGCTCCCACAACAGACCGACCGCAAACTCGGCCTTGTGATCGACCTTGATACCTGTGTCGGTTGTCATGCCTGCGTGATCTCCTGCAAAGGCTGGAACACCGAAAACTACGGCGCGCCCCTGTCGGACCAAGACGCCTATGGCGCCGATCCGTCGGGCACCTTCCTCAACCGCGTGCACAGCTATGAGGTGCAGCCCGAGGCCGGTGCCGCGCAGCTCGTGCATTTCCCGAAATCCTGCTTGCACTGCGATGACGCGCCCTGCGTCACCGTCTGCCCCACGGGAGCGAGCTACAAACGCGTCGAAGACGGGATCGTTCTGGTCAACGAAAGCGACTGCATCGGCTGCGGCCTCTGCGCCTGGGCCTGCCCCTATGGCGCGCGCGAGATGGATCAGGCCGCAGGGGTGATGAAGAAATGCACCCTCTGCGTCGACCGCATCTATAACGAGAACCTGCCCGAAGAAGACCGCCAGCCCGCCTGCGTGCGCACCTGCCCCGCTGGCGCGCGGCATTTTGGCGATCTGGGCGATCCCGACAGCGCGGTCAGCCAATTGGTGGCCAAGCGTGGCGGTGTGGACCTGATGCCCGAGCAAGGTACCAAGCCGGTCAATAAATACCTGCCGCCCCGCCCGCGCGATCAGTTGCAAGGCCCAGAGGACAATGGGGAGATTGACATACTGGCGCCCTTCCTTGCCCCGATCGACAGCGGCCCCAAAGGCTTCCTCGGCTGGCTTGACCGCACTCTGGAGAAGCTCTGATGCATCCGGCACCATCTGTTATCCTGTTCAGCAGCCTGTCGGGGCTCGGCTTTGGCCTGCTTGCATGGCTCGGCATCGGCCTGCCTGCCGTGACCGGCTGGGTGGCCTTCGTTTTCTTCGCGCTGGCTTACCTTTTGGCCGTGGGCGGGCTGATCGCATCGACATTCCACTTGGGCCATCCAGAACGCGCGCTCAAGGCGTTTACCCAGTGGCGCAGCAGTTGGCTTAGCCGTGAGGCTTGGGCCTCGGTCGCGGCCCTGCTGACCATGGCGGTGTATGGCGCGGGGCTGGTGTTCTATGACATGCGGCTTTGGCCGCTGGGGCTGTTAGGCGCGGCATTGTCGCTGCTGACGGTGCTGACCACCGCGATGATTTATACCCAGATGAAGGCGGTGCAGCGCTGGCGCAGTGTCATGACGCCGCTGAATTTCCTCTCGCTTAGCATTGCGGGCGGCGCGTTGCTGGCCGGGCAAGTGACCACGGCGATGCTGCTTCTTGCGCTGGCGGGCGTGGTGCAGATCGTCACATGGTGGCGCGGGGATCAGGCGCTGGCGGCCTCGGGCACCGATATCGCGACGGCGACGCGGCTCGGCAATATCGGCAGTGTCCGCGCCTTTGAGCCGCCGCATACTGGCAGCAACTATCTGCTGCGAGAGTTTGTTTATCAGATTGGGCGCAAACACGCGCTGAAGCTGCGGGTGATCGCGATTACGCTGATGGTGCTGCTGCCACTGTTGCTCTTGCTCTCGCCCGTGTTCCACCACCTCGCGGCGGCCCTCGCGGTGCTCAGCCACGCGGCGGGGGTGCTGACCTCGCGCTGGCTGTTCTTCGCGCAGGCGGAGCATGTGGTCGGGATTTACTACGGCAAACGCTGAATGCAAAAGAGGGGGTGTCTCCACCCCCTCTGCATTCTAATTCACAGCTTAGAAAGCAGTCTCAGTTCATCAAACCCGCATGGCGCAGACCCGCATCGACCAGTTCTTTGGTCGGGTCCGTCAGCTCCGTCAGCGGCAAGCGCACCTCGTCCGAGCAGAGATCAAGCCGCGACATGGCGTATTTCACGCCAACCAGCCCCGGCTCGGTAAAGATCGCCTTGTGCAGCGGCATCAAACGGTCCTGAAGCTCCAGCGCCTTGGCGTAATCACCCTCAAGGCAGGCCGCCTGCATCTGCGCGGAAAGGCGCGGCGCGACGTTGGCAGTGACCGAGATACAGCCAACACCGCCTTGGGCGTTGAACCCATGCGCTGTGGCGTCTTCGCCGGAAAGTTGGATGAAATCTTTGCCACATGTGATGCGCTGGTCGCTGACCCGAGCGAGATCACCAGTCGCGTCTTTCACGCCGACGATGCGCGGCAGTTGGGCCAATTCGCCCATCGTTTCGGGCGTCATATCCACGACCGACCGGCCGGGGATGTTGTAAATGATGATCGGCAGGTCGCAGCAATCATGCACGGCGGTGAAATGCGCGATCAAACCGCGTTGGGTCGGCTTGTTGTAGTAGGGCGTGACCAACAGCAGCGCATCCGCGCCGACTTTCTCGGCGTGGCGGGCAAGGCGGATGCTCTCGACCGTGTTATTCGACCCGGCCCCTGCGATGACCGGAATGCGGCCCGCGACGGCTTTGACAACCTCTTCGACGACGGTCTCATGCTCGGCATGGCTCAGCGTCGGGGATTCGCCCGTGGTGCCGACGGGGACAAGCCCGCTTGATCCTTCGCCGATGTGCCATTCGATAAGTTTTTTCAGCGTATCCAGATCCAGCGCGCCGTTGCGAAACGGCGTGACGAGGGCAGGCAGAGAGCCTTTGAACATGTGCACGCTCCTTGTTGTGCTGGCCGGGATAAACCGGACTGGATGAGGGCTTTCGCTAACGCAAAGGTTTGATAAACGTTGCCGTAGCCATATGTTGCAAGGCTCTAGCCCCGGAGACGTAGGAAATGCAAGCGATGACGCGCCTGATGGCAATTCTCATAAGTATTTTTGTCCTGACCGTGCCTGCCGAAGCGCAGCGCCCGCGCCCTTTAGGGTGGGCGATGGATGCCATGCGCACAGGCAATTGGGACTCTGCCGCGATACTTGCCGCCCGCGATGGGCAGGTTGCCGCCGATGTGATTGAATGGCACCGGCTGCGCGCCGGGCGTGGCAGCTATGCCGAAGCGCGCGATTTTCTCGCCCGTAGGCCTGATTGGCCGGGCGAGGAGTACCTGCGCAAACAAACCGAAGAAGCGGTGATCGAGCAGCCCGCCAGCGACATACTGGCGTTCTTTTCGGCCATGGGGCCCCAGACCCCGCGCGGGGTGCTCGCCCATGCCAAGGCCCTGATCGACAGCGGCCAGCGCGGTGAAGCCGAAGCAAATCTGGTTCTGGCATGGCGCACGATGCCCATGAACGCCACCAGTCAGGCGCTGTTTGTAGGCGCTCATGGCAGCCTTTTGGCCCCGCATCATGCGGCGCGGCTGGAAGAGATGCTTTGGCAGCGCGAACATTCCGAAGCGCGGCAGATGTTCGATTTGGTCTCAAGCGCCGACAAGGCACTGGCCGAGACCCGGATCGCCCTGCAAAAGCTGGAAAGCGATGTGAACACCAAAATTGATACTCTGCCCGCGTCGAAAGCCGATGCACCGGGATTGGCGCATGACCGCTTTGAGTGGCGCATCCGCAAAGGCTTCCGGGACGAGGCTAAAGACTTGCTGCTGCAGCGTTCCACTTCTGCCGCGACCTTGGGTCAGCCCCCCGCGTGGTCAAACCGCCGCCGTGCCATGGCGCGCGATGAAATGCGCAACGGCGATCCGCAGACCGCCTATAAAATCGCATCACAACATTTCCTGACCAGCGGGTCGGACTTTGCCGATCTCGAATGGCTTTCGGGCTATCTCGCCCTGCGATTCTTGAAGGATCCGGTAACCGCTCTGGGCCACTTCCAAAAGCACGACGGCGCGGTGGAATCCCCAATCAGCCAAGGCCGCGCCGGATATTGGCAGGGCCGCGCGCTTGAGGCGATGGGTGATTCCGAAGGGGCGGCCAAAGCCTATGCCAAGGGGGCGAAATTTCAGACTTCTTTCTACGGCCTGCTGGCCGCTGAGCGGGGCGGCATTCCCTTCGACGAAAAGCTGAAGGGCACCCCGCCCGCGCAAGACTGGCGGACATCGCCACTGGCACGCGCACCCTTGTTCGAAGCGGGGCTGCTTTTGCAGGCATCAGGGGAGCTGTCCACAGCTGAGCGTTTCTGGACCCATTTGGCAGAACAACTCGTGCCAGATGACGCCGCCCTGTTGGGCCAAGCCGCCATCGACGTGGGCCAGCCGCATATCGCCGTGATGATCGGCAAACGCGCGGCGCAGCGCGGGCTGGAAGTGCCCGCGCCCTATTACCCGCTGCACCCCCTCGCGGAGAGAGACTTGCCCATGGCGACCGAGATGACCCTCGCGATTGCCCGCCGCGAAAGCGAGTTTGACCCGGACGTGCAAAGCGGCGTTGGCGCGCGGGGGCTGATGCAGATCATGCCTGCCACCGCCAAAGACGTGGCGCGTGATCTGGGCATCTCAAGCCAGCATACCACAGACCGTCTGACCGCCGACCCGGTTTACAACGCACGGCTGGGTGCCACCTATCTGTCGCAGATGGCGGGGCAGTTTGATGGCAATGTCGCGATGATGTCAGCCGCCTATAACGCGGGTCCAAGCCGTCCGCGCCGCTGGATGGCGACCTATGGCGATCCACGCAAAGGTGAGATCGACATCGTCGACTGGATCGAAATGATCCCGTTCCGCGAAACCCAGAACTACGTTATGCGCGTAACCGAAAGCCTGCCCGTCTACCGCGCGCGTCTGGGGAAAGACCCGTTGCCGATCCCCTTTAGCGAGGAATTAACCGGGTCGACGCTGAAGGCGTTCGCGCCATAGGGTGAAAAGCCCCGCAGCCACAATCATGCCTGCGCCCAGCACAACGCTTGGGCGCAGCACTTCGCTAAAGACCGACAGGCCAATGATCACAGTGAAGATCAACTGCGCATAGGCAAAGGGTTGCACGGCGCTTGCCTCGGCGACCTCATAACAGCGGATCAGCAGCCAATGGCCCGTCACACCGGTGATGCACAGCGTGCCCATTAGCAGCCAGTTGCCCGGTGTCATTGGCTCCCAAAACCAGACGCCGACGGCGGTCATCACCACCGCGCCAGTCACCCCGGTCCAAAAGAAACTCGTCGCCGTGTTATCGCGCCGTGCGACATAGCGGGTGAGCAGCCCGTAGACCGCAAACATCGCCGCCCCTGCCAGCGGGATCGCGGCAGCAGGGTCCACAACCCGAAGCCCCGGCTGCAGGATCACAAGCACACCGATGAAGCCCACACCAATCGCCGCCCACCGCCGCCAGCCGACCTTTTCGCCCAAGATCGGCCCCGACAGCGCCGCCACCAGCAGCGGATAGCAGGTAAAGACGGCATGGCTTTCCACCAGCCCAAGGATCGTGAAGCCCAGTACCATCGTACAAATCTGCGCCGAGAGCAGCACGCCGCGCAGGATCTGCACCGCGGGCTGGGTGGTGGCGGCGGCTTTTCGGATGCCGCCCGCTTTGCGCAGCGCCAGCGCGATAACGAAAGCGGCGAAGAACCAATAGCGGATCATCACCACCATCAGCACGTTGTAATTTTCGGCCAAATGACGCGACAGCCCGTCTTGGACGGCAAAGACCATCGTCGTGGCGACCATCAGCATAATGCCGAGCGGGATGTTGTTGGACTGGCTCATAGCGGCATCCGCGCGCGGGTCATGTGGCGCTTGCGCCCATAGCCGGGAATGCGGGTGACTTCGAAACCACCTGCGCTGAGCGCGCGGCGGACGAAGCCAGCGGCAGTATAGGTCGCGGCGGTGCCACCGGGCGCGGTGTGGCGGGCAACCTCGGCCATCAGGGCGTCGCCCCATAGCTCGGGATTCTTGGCCGGGGAAAATCCGTCGAGGAACCAAGCATCTGCCTGTCCCTGCCATATGGGAAGGGTCTCTCGCGCATCGCCGATGATGATCTCTGCCCGCAAGCCCGGCAGTTCAAACACGCCGCCCGTCCCATTCCAAGCCGCTGTCAGCGCATCCCGCCGCCCGTCGAGCGCCGGGAAAGCCGCATGGGCCTGTGCCATATCTTCGGGGCGCATCGGGTAGGCTTCGAAACTGGTGAAATGCAGTTGTTCCTCGTGGCCCGCGCGCATCCATGCGTCCCAAGCCAGCAGCAGGTTCAGCCCGGTGCCGAAGCCCAGCTCTGCAATATGAAAACCGGGGCGAAACCGCTCAGGCAGATCATTGCCCGCCAGAAAGACATAGGCCGTCTCTGCCGCGCCGTCTTCGAGGCTGAAATAGGGATCATCAAACTGGGTCGAGACCGGCACTTGGCCCTCTCGCCAGCTGATCTGGGCATTCTGGTCTGGCACGGTACGTCCTGTTAGAGGGGGAGTGAAGTCGCGCAGACACTGCGCAAGCTGGCGGGGAATGGCAATGGTGGATGTAACCGTAAGAGGGGCCGGGATTTTCGGCTTGTCGATGGCTTGGGCTTGCGCGCTGCGCGGTGCGTCGGTGCAGGTGGTGGACCCTGCCGGGCCGGCGGCAGGCGCGTCGGGCGGGATCGTCGGCGCGCTTGCCCCGCATGTGCCAGAGAATTGGAACGCCAAGAAAGCGTTTCAGCTTGAAAGTTTGCTCAGCGCTGAGGCGTTTTGGGACGAGGTAACGGCCACAGGAGGCGTCGCGCCGGGGTATATCCGCAGCGGGCGCCTGCAGCCTGTCGCGGATGAAGCGGCGCTGGCCCTCGCCCGTCAGCGGGAAGCCACGGCGGCGGCGCTTTGGCAAGGACGCGCGCAGTGGGAGGTTATCCGTGCCGAGGAGGACGCTTGGGCCCCCGCAAGCCCCACCGGCTGGCTGATCCGCGACACGCTGAGTGCACTCGTCCACCCGCGCCACGGCTGCAACGCACTGGTCGCAGCACTGGCGGCGAAGGGCGTTGAGATTATCAGCGAAGCCCCGGATCAAGGCAAAGTCATTTGGGCCACGGGCGTGGCCGGGCTGGAGGCGCTCAACAAAAATCACCCGCGTCTGGTTGGCGCAGGCATCAAGGGGCAAGCCGCGCTGTTGCAATTAGACCAAGGCGGCGCGGCGCAACTCTTTGCCGATGGGGTGCATGTCATCCCGCATCTGGACGGCACGGTGGCCGTAGGCGGCACAACCGAGCGAGACTATGACAGCCCCGACAGCACCGATGCGCAGTTAGATGCGGTAATCGCCCGCGCCCGTGCGGCTGTGCCTGCCTTGCAAAACGCGCCGGTGATCGAACGCTGGGCCGGGTTGCGCCCCCGCAGCCGCAGCCGTGCGCCAATGTTGGGCGCATGGCCGGGCAATCCGGGGCACTATATCGCGAATGGTGGCTTTAAGATCGGTTTCGGCATGGCACCCAAAGTGGCGCAGGTGATGGCCGATCTGCTGCTCGAAGGGCGCGACACGATCCCCGAAGGGTTCCGGGTGAGCGATAACCTTTGAGGCAACGAAAAACCCCGGCCACTGGCCGGGGTTCACTGTCATTTCCAAAGCGCCGTAGCTTAGCGCGCGTTGGGCAGGATCACGATCTCGACCCGGCGGTTCTGCGACTTACCTGCAGCACTCAGGTTGCTCGCTACCGGCTGGCTTTCGCCACGGCCAAATGTCTGCAAACGCTGCTGCGGCACGCCGTTAGACAGCAGGATGTTACCCACGGCCTGCGCCCGGCGCTCAGAAAGCTGCTGGTTATACGCCGCTTCGCCGTCGCTGTCGGTGTGGCCAACAACCTGCAGAGTGGAGTTCTGGTAGATGTTCACGTTCTGCGCCAATGCGGCCAGATCGTCACGCAGACCAGGGGCAACGCTCGTGCTGTCTGTCGCGAACAAGATGTCCTGCGGCAGGGTTACGATCAGACGGTCGCCGGTGTTGGTGATCACCACACGGCTGTCCATCGCGGCGCGCAGCTCGGCCTCTTGTTTGTCGAGCGAGTAACCAACGCCTGCGCCGATCGCGCCACCGACCAATGCGCCCTTCACGGCCGCTTCGGTACGGTTGCCGTCGCCTTTCGACAGCGCACCGGCAAGGGCCCCGACGCCCGCACCGATCAAAGCGCCGTTTTTGGTCCGCTGGTTCGGATCGCCGTTGCCGGGCTGCAGTGGCTGCGTACACGCACCCAGTGTCATCGCGCCGGCCAGAGCGGCGGCCAAAGTCATCTTCGAAGAAATCATGTCTACTGCCTTCATGTTTGCGGGCCCCGTTCGGGCGGGGCATCTGAACGTGAACGCTATATAGTCGCTCAAGGTTCCCGCGAACATTACATATAACTGACATTCGGCAAAAACTCGCCCAGGTCGCGCGATTTACGCCTCTGCCCGCGCGGCTTCAAAGGCTAGCATGGCGCGCTTCACCGGAAGACCCCAGTGGTATCCGCCCAAGCCACCACTCTTGCGCAACGCGCGGTGGCAAGGGATCAACCAACTTACCGGATTGCGGCCCACTGCTGTACCGACAGCACGCACGGCGCGCGGGCTGCCGATCGTCTCGGCGATCTCGGAATAGGTGGTGACCTGCCCCGAAGGGATGCTCAGCAGCGCCTCCCAGACCTTGATCTGAAACGGCGCGCCGATGAGGTACAACGGCGCTTTGGCGTCAGGGTCTTTTTGCATTCCAAAGGCCGTGTCGACCCATGCGCGCAGCCTGTCTGGCGCTTCGACGAAATCGGCCAAGGGCCAACGACTGCAAAGATCGTCCATCGCCGCGTCCTCTCCCACTTCGGAGGAGAGCGCCAAACCGCAGATGCCTTTATCGGTGCCCATCACCAGCGTTGGGCCAAAGGGGCTGTTAAACCACCCCCAATAGATCGTAAGCCCTGCGCCTTTGCGGGCGAACTCGCCGGGGCTCATCGCCTCCCAGCGCAGGAACAGGTCATGCAACCGCCCACTGCCCGACAGGCCCAACTCATGCGCCGCAGCCAACGTCGTGAAATGATCGCGCAGCATCAGCTTGGCCTGATCCAGCATCAGATATTGCTGGTAACGCTTGGGCGAAACGCCAACCCAGCGCGAAAAAAGCCGCTGGAAATGCGCCGCAGACATGCCCATCTCGCCCGCGATCCAGTCCAGTTGCTTGGGGTCTTCGGCCTCATCAATCAGGGCGATGGCACGGCGCATCACCTGATAGTGGTAGCCCTGATCTTCGGGTGCGGGGGATATGTCTGTGAACTGTGTCATGGCGTGAAGATACGCGCACCCCTGCCCCCGCGCGACCCGTTTCTTGCGCCAACGTAAAGCAGGCCCCGCCCCTGCTTGCCCTGCCGCTTCATTCATCGCATACCCACGCCCATGGCCCGCCAACTCGATTACCATACCATCCGCGAGATATTCGCACGCTTTCAGCAGGCCGAGCCTGAGCCCAAGGGCGAGCTGGAGCATGTGAACGTCTATACGCTAGTGGTCGCCGTGGCGCTGAGCGCGCAATCGACCGACGCAGGTGTGAACAAGGCCACCCGCGCGTTGTTCAAGATTGCCGATACGCCGCAAAAGATGCTCGACTTGGGGCTTGATGGCGTGATCGACCACATCAAGACCATCGGCCTTTACCGTCAGAAGGCCAAGAACGTCATCAAGCTGAGCCAAATTCTCGTCGATGAGTATGGCGGTGAAGTTCCCAATTCCCGCGCGGCACTGCAATCGCTGCCGGGGGTGGGCCGTAAGACGGCGAATGTCGTACTCAACATGTGGTGGGAACAACCCGCACAGGCCGTCGACACCCATATCTTCCGCGTTGGCAACCGCACCGGCATTGCGCCGGGTAAAACGGTGGACGCGGTTGAGCGCGCCGTTGAGGACAACATCCCCGCTGATTTTCAGCGCCATGCCCATCACTGGCTGATCCTGCATGGCCGCTATCATTGCAAGGCACGCAAACCGCTGTGCCGCACCTGTATCATCCGAGACCTGTGCCAATACGAGGACAAGACAGAATGACCCAATACGAAGTGGTAGGCATCGGCAACGCCGTCGTCGACGTGATCTCCCATGCTGATGACGCATTCCTTACCGGCAACGGTATCGAAAAAGGCATCATGCAGTTGATTGAACGTGACCGCGCCGAAGACCTTTATGCCGCGATGCAGGACCGTTTGCAGACCCCCGGCGGATCGGTCGCCAATACTGTCGCAGGCGCGGGCGCGCTGGGGCTGAAGACTGCGTTCATTGGCCGGGTACGTGATGATGAGTTGGGCCAGTTCTATGCCAAAGCGATGACCGACATCGGTATCGATTTCGTGAATGCCCCAGTAGCCGAGGGCGAAAACCCGACCTCGCGCTGCATGATCTTTGTCACGCCCGATGGGGAGCGCTCGCTGAATACTTATCTTGGCATCTCCACCGGGCTCACCTCAGACGATGTGCCGCAGTCGGTGACCTCCAAAGCCAAGCTGATGTTCCTCGAAGGATATCTCTTTGACCATGACGCCGGCAAAACCGCCTTCCGTGAGGCCGCGCGGGCAGCGACAGCGGGCGGCGGCATGGCGGGCATCGCTATTTCCGATCCCTTCTGCGTCGAACGCCACCGGGACGACTTTCTTGATCTGATCGAAAATGATCTGGGCTATGTCATCGGCAATGAGGCCGAAATCCGCGCCCTGTGGGAAACAGACGATACCGAAGTGGCATTGGCCAAGACCGCCGAGATTTGCCCGCTGGTGGTCTGCACCCGTTCGGGCGACGGGGTTACGCTGATCCGCGGCGAAGAGCGTGTCGATGTGCCAGTCGAGAAAGTCGTGCCAGTCGATGCCACTGGCGCAGGCGATCAATTCGCGGCAGGGTTCCTCTATGGCCTCGCCACGGGCCGCGATCTGGAAACCTGTGGGCGCATGGGCAACATCTGCGCGGGCGAAGTCATCCGGCATATCGGCCCCCGCCCCCAGACTGACATCATGGCCCTGTTCAAAGCCGAAGGCTTGGTCTGATGATCGATAGCGGCTTTCACGATGTCGCTTCGGGCAATCTGGCCGTGGTGGTGACCCATCTTGAGATGCGCGCCAAACCCGCCCTTCGCGAGGTGCCCTTGCCCGAAGGTGTTACCTTTCGGCAGGTCACCCCATCGCTCGACTGGTTCCGTGATATCTTTCGCCGGGTGGGAACGGATTGGCTGTGGTATGGGCGACTAAAGCTATATGACGCGGCCCTCACCGCGCTTTTGCAAGACCCTGCGCGGGACTTCTACACGCTGACCCGCGATGGCAAGGACGAGGCTCTGCTGGAGCTAAACTTCCAGAAAGACGGCACCTGCGAATTGGCCTATTTCGGGCTGACCTCTGCGCTGATTGGCACTGGGTTGGGCCGGTATCTGATGAACCAAGCGATTACGCTGGCATGGGAAAAGCCGATCACCCGGCTGCATCTGCACACCTGCACCAATGACAGCCCGCAGGCGCTTGGCTTCTACGTGCGCTCGGGGTTCACCCCCTTTTGCCGTCAGGTCGAGATTGACGATGATCCGCGCCTGACCGGCCTGCTGCCGCGCAGTGCTGCGCCGCAGATTCCTTTGATTGACGCCTAAACCGCTGCCGCCGGTTCAGCGAACCGGCGTGCAGTCCGCCCCTTGGAAACACGCGATCACCTTGTCGACCATTGCGGGCTTGGGCGATCCAAAGAGGTCGCCGCCGCAAGGGTTGCTCTCAAGCATATAGGCGCCATCGGCACCGCGTTCGAGAAAGGCCAGCACGTCGCCTTCTTCGGCAGAGCCGCACCAAGGGCCGTAGCACAGAACATTCAGCATCAACGGCTGTTCAAAGGGTACGTCAAAGCCCCCTTCTGATAGCGCCTTGCCGCTGATTTGCGCCCGGAGCGGTGTCTCTTCGGGCGGGTTGCTTCCAACTTTGCCGGTCTTTGGCAAGAGGCTTGCATCAAAGGTCAAACGCCCCTGCACCACGACGTAGCTCTCTTCGGCCTTGGCCGCGCGTTGATATGTTGCCTCAACCGAATGAGGCAGACAACTAAGCGCAAGTGCGGGCAGCGGGGCCATGGTGGCGAGAGCGCAGGCAATGGTCCGTATCATAACTTCTCCTCAAACTCTTTAAGAACCGCCGCATAGACCGCGCGTTTGAACGGTACGATGTTCGCAACCAGCTGATCTGCGGGCATCCAGCACCATTCAGAGAACTCAGGCTCAGCGGTGGCAATATTCACCTGAGCGTCCTTCCCTAGAAAACGCATCAGGAACCATTTCTGTTCCTGACCCCTATACCGTCCCTTCCAGATGTTGGGCACCAGTTCACGCGGCAGGTCGTAGGGCAACCAGCTTGTCGTCTCGGCCTCGACCTCTACCAGATCGCGGGGGATGCCGGTCTCTTCCTCCAACTCGCGCAGGGCCGCATCACGCGCGGCCTCTCCCTTATCCACGCCGCCTTGGGGCATCTGCCACGCATCCTGATCCCGGTCGCGCCGCTGGCCGACAAAGACTTCGCCATCGGCATTCACCAACATCACGCCGACACAAGGGCGGTAGGGCAGTTTGGCAATCTCTTCGGGGGTCATGGTGGCAAGTCTCCTGAGTGGCGTTCCCGCGGGAGGTAGCACGATCATGGCAAGGCTCAAAGCGGTCACATCGCCGTTCTTACGTTTCGGCAGCGGCATCGTTGACGCGGCGTTTCGCGTGACTTGCCCTGCCATTTCCGATGGTGTCAAAGTGACCCAGCCCACCCAGAAAGGTAAAGCCATGTCCGACTACCCCCGCCTGCTTGCCCCGCTTGATCTTGGTTTTACCACACTGAAGAATAGGCTGCTGATGGGGTCGATGCACACTGGGCTGGAAGAGACGCAGGACTGGAACCGCGTGGCAGAGTTCTACGCCACCCGCGCACGGGGCGATGTGGGGCTGATGGTGACGGGCGGCATTGGGCCGAACCCCGAAGGCTCGGTCGCCCATGGTGCTGCGATGATGGTCAGCCAAAAGGACGTGGACAACCACAGCATTATCACGCAGCGCGTGCATGAGGCGGGTGGCAAGATCGCCATGCAAATCCTGCACGCGGGCCGCTATGCATTCTCACCTGATTGCGTGGCCCCGAGCGCGATAAAATCCCCGATCTCGATGTTCGCGCCTAAAGAGTTGGACGAGGAAGGCATCGAGAAGCAGATTGCCGACATCGCCGCCTGCGCCCTGCGCGCGCGTGAGGCAGGCTATGACGGGGTCGAGATCATGGGGTCAGAGGGGTATTTCCTGAACCAGTTCCTCGTCACGCACACCAACAAACGCGAGGACCGCTGGGGCGGGTCTTATGAAAACCGGATGCGCCTGCCGATCGAAGTGGTGCGCCGCGTGCGCGAGACGGTGGGCGAAGATTTCATCCTGATCTACCGTTTGTCGATGATTGACCTGATCCCCAACGGCTCGACCTTTAAGGAGGTCGTGCAACTGGCGCAGGAGATCGAAAAAGCCGGGGCCACGATCATCAACACCGGCATCGGCTGGCACGAGGCGCGCATCCCGACGATTGCCACCTCTGTTCCCCGCGCGGCCTTTGCTTGGGTGACGAAAAAGCTGATGGGTAAGGTCGGCATCCCGCTGATCACCTCGAACCGCATCAACACGCCTGAGGTGGCCGAAGAGGTGTTGGCGTCGGGCTGCGCCGATATGGTGTCCCTCGCCCGCCCGATGTTGGCAGACGCCGATTTCCTTGCCAAGGCCAAGGCGGGCAAGGCCGACCAGATCGCCCCCTGCATCGCCTGCAACCAAGCCTGCCTGGATCACACCTTTGGCGGCAAAATTTCTACTTGCCTCGTTAATCCACGCGCTTGCTATGAAACGGAACTGCGGATCGAACCGGTAGCGGCGGCGAAAACCGTCGCAGTCGTCGGCGCGGGCCCAGCAGGCCTGTCCGCCGCAATTACCGCCGCAGAGCGCGGCCATGATGTAACCCTGATAGACCGCGCGCGTGAAATCGGCGGGCAACTTAACCTCGCCAAACAGGTCGCCGGGAAAGAGGAGTTTTGGGGCTTGGTCGATTGGTATCGCACCATGCTCAAGGTCCACGATGTGACCGTGCAGCTAGAGACTGAAGCCACCGCTGATGCGTTGAGCAGCTTTGACGAGGTCATCATTGCCACGGGCGTTGTGCCGCGTGACCCGCAAATCCCCGGTCAGGACGGCAGCAATGTCGTCAGCTATATCGACGTGCTGAACGGCACGGCAGAGGTCGGCCAGCGTGTCGCTGTGATCGGCGCGGGCGGGATCGGTTTTGACGTGTCCGAACACCTTGTCCATGACGGCGAAAGCAGCACGCTGAACCTGCCTGAATGGATGCGCGAATGGGGCGTCACCGATCCGGGCGAGCATCGCAGCGGGCTGGCCCCCGAAGGGCCACAGCCCCCCGCCCCTGCGCGGCAGATCACCATGCTGCAGCGCAAGACCAGCAAACCCGGCAAAGGCTTGGGCAAAACGACAGGCTGGATCCACCGCGCTTCGCTGACCATGCGCAACGTGCAGATGATCGCCGGGGTGAACTACGAAAAGATCGACGTTTCCGGGCTACATATCTCTTTCGGCGAAGCGCGGGAGAAGCCCACGCTGATCGAAGCAGACACCATCGTGCTCTGCGCCGGGCAGCTCTCTGACCGCAGTCTTGCCGACACGCTGGAAGCGCGCGGTGTCACCTGTCACGTGATCGGCGGCGCGGATGTCGCAGCAGAGTTGGACGCGAAACGCGCGATCAACCAAGGTACGCGTCTGGCCGCCGCGCTTTGACCCCCCTGTTGCGCGCGCCCTTGCACCCGGCGCGCGCAATCCGCTAAATCGCCGCACTGCTTTGACCTGCCCATAGGTGACTATGCCCATCTGCGTCTTCGACATATATAACGACGGCACCGCGCAGGTGCCCGAAGACGACGGCCTGACCGGGCCGGGGCGCTACCGTTGGTGGCATTATGACCTGTCCGACCCGGCGCTGGCGCCGTGGGTTGCCACACATCTGCCCGCGATCCCCGCGGGCGCGTTGCTGCAACCTGAAACCCGCCCGCGCTGCGATGAGTACGAAGACGGGCTGATCCTGAACCTGCGCGGCATCAACCTGAACGAAGGACAACAGGCCGATCAAATGGTCTCGATCCGCATGTGGGTGACGGATGCTGTGGTCATCACCGTACGGATGCGCCGGGTCTTCGCCATTGATGAGCTGCGTACACTGGCCACCCAGAACAATGCCCCGCACCAGCCGTCGGCCTTTCTTGAAGCGCTGGTCTCAAGGTTGACCGCGCGGGTCCAGACCGAGGTCGCGCGGCTTGCCGATCGCACGGCGTTCTATGAAACAGACCTCGAAGACCTCAGCACCCTGCCCCCAAAAGACCTGCCCGTTACGCGCCGCAGCACGATCAAACTGGAACGCTACCTCTCCCCGCAGCGCAGTGCGTTGGAGCGGCTGGCGCAGTTGGACTTGCCGCTGGTGCCGGATGTCGATTCGATGAAGCTGCGTGAACTGGCCAACCGGACCGCCATTGTGGTGGAGGAGTTGGAAGCCCTGCAAGAGCGCATTGTCACTGTACAAGACGAACACGACAACCAAGTCGCCCAACGCCAAGCGCGGCACGGTTATGTCCTGTCCATCGCCGCTGCGGTCTTTCTGCCATTGGGGTTTCTGACCGGGCTTTTCGGCGTGAACGTGGGCGGGATGCCGGGCGTGGATGACCCGCGCGCCTTTGCGATCCTCTGCCTTGCCATGGTTGGGCTCGCCGCGATCATGTTGGCTGTCTTAAAGTGGCTGCGCTGGCTCTGACCCCCTCGGAAACAGACTGTTCCGCCGTTTCCATGCCATGAACGATCCCTGCAAAGACCATGAGACTGTCTTGCCTCTGCCCCGTTCCTGCCCGAATTGCCGCCCATATCTGATCCCAACAAGATTAATGCGAAGGGACAGGCAATGGACCGCCTTACGGAAATGGAAGCGTTTGCCACAGTAGTGGATCAGGGTGGTTTTACCGATGCCGCCAAGAAGATGGGGATTTCGAAATCCGCTGTCTCGAAACATGTATCGTCACTCGAAGCCCGCCTCGGGGCGCGTCTGTTGAACCGCACCACCCGGCGCGTATCGCCCACGGAGATCGGCCTTGCCTACTACGACCGTGCCCGCCGGGTCTTGAATGATGCAGGCGAAGCCGATGCGCTGGTAACGTCGATGCAATCGGCGCCCTCGGGCCTGCTGCGCATCTCGGTGGCGACGGATTTTGGTGTGAATCATCTGTCCCCTGCGCTGTCGGAGTTCCTTTCGGACTTCCCCGACATCACGGTGAACATGGTCCTCAACAACCGCTATGTTGAACTGATCTCAGAAGGTTTCGACATGGCCGTGCGCATCGGAGAGCTGGAAGACAGCACCCTGCGCGCCCGCAAGTTGACCGAGACGACCAAACGCATGATCGCCAGCCCCAAGTATTTCGAACAATACGGACGGCCAGAAAAGATCGATGATCTGAACAATCACAAGCTGTTGCATTACTCGAACCAATCGTCGGGCAATGTCTGGAAACTGACTGCCCCCTCGGGTGAGAAGCGTCAGGTGCGAACTGCAGGGTGGCTGTCGGTGAACGACGGGCAAAGCCTGCTCAATGCCGCCATCTCGGGGCTGGGCATCGCCTACTTGCCAAGCTTCCTCTACGCTGACGCGATGGAAAAAGGGCTGGTCGAAGACGCGATCCCCGAACTGCCGCTGGAAACCCAAGGCATCTATGCCGTCTACCCTCCGGGGCGCTTCACCCAGCCCAAGGTCCGCGCCTTTATCGACTTTTTGGTGCATGAGTTTGCTGAGAAAGGTCCGACCGTCTGGTAAGCGGCAAAACAAAACACACCGAACAAGCGGCCCCCACACGAGGGCCGCTTTTCTATTCCGCAGCAGCGCGCTATCTGTCCCGCCATGAACAATATGCGTGACACCTACGCCCAGCTTGTTGCCGAGGGCAAACTGCAATCCGATCCGGCCCAAGAGGCGGTGATGGAGGAGTTTGACCGCATCCGCGATGCGCTCGCCAAACCCGTCAAGAAAAGCCTATTTCGAAAAGCGGCTGAACCGCCCAAGGGGCTGTACCTCTGGGGTGGCGTTGGGCGCGGCAAGTCGATGCTGATGGATATGTTCGTGGCGCATCTACCTGATATCCCGGCGCGGCGGGTGCATTTTCACGCTTTCATGCAAGAAATCCACAACGCCATGCACGAAGTGCGCAAGACCGGCGTGGACGATGCCATCGCCCCGGTGGCCCGCGATGTGGCCGACGACGTGCGGCTGCTGGCCTTCGACGAGATGCAGATCACCGACATTACCGACGCAATGATCGTGGGCCGCCTGTTTGAGGCGCTGTTTGCTGCGGGCGTCGTGGTCGTGACCACCTCAAACCGCCTGCCTGATGACTTGTATAAAAACGGCATCAACCGCGAAGTCTTTGTGCCCTTCATTGAACAAATCAAGGAGCAGATGGTGGTGCATGAATTGGTTAGCCCGACTGACTACCGCCAAGATCGACTTGCGGGCTCGCAGGTTTATTTCACCCCGGTGAACGCCGAAAGCCGCGCTGCAATGGATGCGGTTTGGGACGATCTGGCAGGTACCAAAGGCGAGCCGCTGACGTTGCATGTAAAGGGCCGCGAAGTGGTGATCCCTGCGTTTCACAACGGCATGGCCCGCGCGGGGTTCCATGCGCTCTGCGGCAGGCCCTTGGGCGCTGCGGATTACCTTGCGCTGGCGCAAAACGTGCGGGTGCTGCTGCTGGACAACATTCCCAGCCTTGGCCGATCAAACTTTAACGAGGCAAAGCGTTTCGTCACCCTGATTGATGCGCTTTATGAGGCGAAAGTCCGGCTGATCTGTTCCGCCGCTGCCGCGCCTGAAATGCTCTACCTAGAAGGCGAAGGCACCTTCGAATTTGAGCGTACCGCCTCACGACTGCGCGAAATGCAAAGCGACGAATGGGGGCGCTAACCGCCCGCCATCACCAGATCAGGAATCGCTGATCGCCTGCATATGCAGGTCATTGCCCTGCAAAATAGGGTGATAAGGCCGCTCAACCTCATAAAGCCACCACAGGCCGCCGGCGATAATCGCGACACCTATGGCCATGAAGATAAATTGATATTTCCGTGCATCGTCCTGATCGTGACGCGCCGGTTGGATAAAATTGCGCATGGGACACCTCGGTCAAATTCGAAAGGAGAGACTTCCTCAGACCAAGGTACACCACATCTGCACCGCACAGCAGCGGGGCACCCAAATATGGTTAACTAGACGCTTTCCCGCAACACGCTACCGGCAAGGTAGAGTGAGCCACAGATCAACACACGCGCATGGGGTTCGCGGGCGATAATTGTGTCCAGAGCGGCATTAACGCTCCCGGCTTCGGCGGCCTTAAAACCCACCTCTCGCGCCGCGTTCGCCGTCGCTTGGGCGGGCAAAGTTGCCGCCTCTCCGGGGATGGAAACGGCGGTGAGGCTTGCGGCCTCGGCGGCCAAGGGGCGCAGGTATCCTGCGATGTCTTTGGTGTTCAGCATCCCACAGATCAGATGCGTCGGGCGCTTGGGCATCGCAGCCAACGCCGCAGCCAAGGCCTGCCCTGCTGCGGGATTGTGTCCGCCATCCAGCCAAAGCTCTCCCTCGGGCGCTTTGCGTGCCAACGGCCCATCCGACAGCCGCTGCATCCGCGCGGGCCATTGCGCCTGCGTCACGGCGGCCTCACAGGCCTCTGCCCCGAGGCCGAGATGCCGTAGCGCCGCCAGTGCTGCGCCTGCGTTCATGATTTGGTGATCGCCCAGCAGGTTGGGGCGCGGCAGATCGAGCAGACCGGTCTCATCTTGATAAACCATCCGCCCGGCCTCTGGCCCGACGTGCCATTGCTGCCCGTAAGCCAACAGCGGCGCGCCGAGTTTTGCGGCGCGGTCTTCGATAACCCCAAGCGCGGCCTCTTCCTGTGGGCCAACCACACAGGGCACAAGGCGCTTGATGATCCCGGCCTTCTCGCCTGCAATCTCCGCCAGTGTTTCGCCCAGATACTGCTGGTGATCGACCGAAACAGGCGTGATCACCGTCAATACCGGATCAATTACATTGGTTGCATCCAAACGCCCGCCGAGCCCCACTTCCAACAGCGTGAAATCTGCTTTGCTGCGCGAAAAGGCGAGGATCGCAGCACAAGTGGTGATCTCGAAATAGGTAATCTCTTCGCCGTTGTTGGCTGCGTGGCACTCGTCCAGCACAGCGGCCAGATCGGGTTCGGAAATCAGCTCTCCGGCCACCCGGATACGCTCATGAAAGCGCGCCAAATGCGGCGAGGTATAGGCATGCACCGTCTTGCCCGCGGCCTCTAACCCCGCGCGGATCATCGCTTGGGTTGAGCCTTTGCCATTGGTGCCCGCAATATGGATCACCGGCGGCAGGTCGTTTTGGGGATTGCCCAACGCCTCCAACAGCCGCCACATCCGGTCCAGCGTCAGGTCGATGATCTTGGGATGCAGCGCCATCATCCGGTCAAGGATGACGTCCGATGAAGGCGTGCTCATTTCTTCTTGGGCGTGTCGGCGGGCAGGTCTGCGGCGGCCTGAACCGAGGCAGCCGCTTCGGCCACTTCCACTTCTCCGGGCGCAGGCAGATCGCCACGCACAGCAGGGGTCAGCCCCAGCAACATCCGCGTGATGGTGATCAACTCATCACGCATATCGGTCCGCTTGGTCACGCGGTCAAGCATGCCATGATCAAGCAGATATTCAGCACGCTGGAAGCCCTCGGGCAGCTTTTCGCGGATGGTTTGCTCGATGACGCGCGGGCCAGCAAAACAAATCAGCGCATTCGGCTCAGCGATATGCACGTCGCCCAGCATCGCATAGGACGCGGTGACACCGCCCGTCGTTGGGTGGGTCAGCACGACGATATAGGGCAGCCCGGCCTCTTTCAGCATCTGCACAGCGACCGTGGTGCGCGGCATTTGCATCAGGCTGAGGATACCTTCCTGCATCCGCGCGCCACCGGCGGCGGAGAAAAGCACCAGCGGACGCTTCAGCTTCACGGCTTCCTCAGCAGCGGCAATGATCGCATTGCCGACGTACATGCCCATGGAACCGCCCATGAAGGAGAAATCCTGCGCACATGCGACGATCGGCGTGCGGCCCATTTCGCCTGTGACGACCAACATGGCCTCATGCTCACCCGTCTGCTTTTGCGCGGCTTTCATCCGGTCGGGATAGCGCTTCTGGTCTTTGAAATGCAGCGGATCGGGCGTCGGCGCGGGCACCTTCACTTCGGTGAAGATACCACCATCAAATAGCGCCTTGAACCGCTCCCGCGGGCTGATGTGCATGTGGTGGCCGCAGTTAGTGCAGACGTTCAGATTGTCCGACAGTTCGCGGTGAAACAGCATGGTGCCGCATTCATTGCACTTGGTCCACAGGTTGTCCGGTGTCTCGCGGCGCGAGAAGATCGAGTTGATTCGCGGACGGACGTAGTTTGTGATCCAGTTCATTGGCAGGCCTCTGCTGTGGTTCCGTCCCAGATAATCCCCGCATGGGGAAATTGCAATCAGCGGCGTATCGCCAGCCGTGCAGCCAACCACGAGACCAGCATAAGCGCGAAATCCACCGGCAACCATGTGCGCAACGCTGCCGCGTCGTCCATCGAGAAGGGCGTAAGATAAAGCGCCAGCCCCGAAAGGTCATCCGGCAGAGAGACAATGAGAATGGCCGAGACATTGTTCCAAAGATGCACCGCGATGGCAGGGCCCAGCGAGCCGGAGCGCGCGGTGAGGTCTGCCATCAAGATACCAAAAACCCCAGCCCAGAGCGCCACCATCAGCGCATTCTCCCCTGCCTCGGCAGGCAAGTAGTGACCAAGCGCGAACAGCGCCGAAGGCAGTACCATCCAAATGAGCGGAGACTTAAACCGCGCTGCCAGTTGCTGCTGCACATAACCGCGAAAAACGATCTCTTCGGCGCTGACCTGCACCAGTACGGCCAGTAGCGACAGCGGCAAGAGCAGCAGCCAGCGGTTCAAGGGCAGGTTCGGCGTCAGCTCATCGCCCATGTCCCACGGCGGCAGGATCAGTAGCACCGCCCCAAGGGCCAGCATCGCGAGGGACACCGCGCGAAAACTCGGCCAAAGCCGCCCGGGCACGCCCAATAGACTGCTCGCGTTTCGCCGATGCACCACCCGCACGGTCACGCCGACGGCCATCGCCATGGTCCCAAAGCTGAACAGCAACAGATACATGGCCTGCGGCGTGGCACCTTTCAGCAGGTTCCCATGCAGCGACGTGGCGCCCGGCCCCGCGAAGGCATAGACCGTTTGAAAGTAAAGCTCGTTCAGCGCGACATAGGCCACCACAGCCACGAACAGCCCCAAGAAAAACCGCCAAAGCGCCGATGAGGCGCGCGCGGGCGCGACGAAGGCCGCATGGGCGCTGTAATCGGGCCGCCACTTCATGAGAGGCGCAGTTCAAATCGGAGGTGGTTCTTGCACATTATTTGCCGGGCTTTCACGCTTGCGTGCGGGTCTAAACGACCGCGCCAGAAGGTCAGAACCTATGCCCTAACACGCTGCGATACAACAGTTCCCCCGCCTCATACGCGCCAAAGCCTTGCAGCACCGCCCCCGCCCCTCTATTCCGTTCAAGACGTTTCAAGGAGCCCACCGATGTCCACCACCCCACGCTTCGACAAATCCCGGCTGCCCAGCCGCCACGTGACCGAAGGCCCGGCCCGCGCGCCGCACCGGTCCTACTACTACGCCATGGGCATGACCGAAGAAGAGATTCACCAGCCGCTGGTGGGCGTCGCCACCTGCTGGAACGAAGCTGCGCCCTGTAACATCGCGCTGAGCCGTCAGGCGCAGGCCGTGAAGATCGGTGTGCATTCCGAACAGGGCACCCCGCGCGAATTCACCACGATCACCGTCACCGATGGTATCGCGATGGGCCACGAGGGCATGCGTTCCTCGCTCGCGTCGCGCGAAGCAATTGCCGACACGGTAGAGCTGACCATGCGCGGCCACTGCTATGACGCCATCGTGGGTCTGGCGGGCTGTGACAAATCGCTGCCGGGGATGATGATGGCAATGCTGCGGCTGAACGTGCCGTCGGTCTTCCTCTATGGTGGGTCGATCCTGCCGGGCAAAGCGCCTGCCGGTGCCGATGTGCCCGAAGACTTCGCCAGCCGCGATCTGACTGTACAGGACATGTTCGAAGCCGTGGGCCGGTTCCAGAACGGCACCATGTCGCAAGCAGCCCTCGACGTGCTTGAGCGCGTGGCTTGCCCATCGGCGGGCGCTTGTGGCGGCCAGTTCACCGCCAATACAATGGCCTGCGTCTCCGAGGCGATCGGCCTCGCGCTGCCCAACTCGTCGGGCATGCCCGCGCCCTATGAGAGCCGCGACGCCTATGCCGAGGCCTCTGGCGCAGCAGTGATGAACCTGATCGAAAAGAACATCCGCGCGCGCGACATCTGCACCCGCGAAGCCTTTGAGAATGCAGCGCGCATCGTGGCCTGCACCGGTGGGTCGACCAACGCGGGCCTGCACCTGCCCGCCATGGCGCATGAAGCCGGGATCGAGTTCTACCTCGAAGACGTTTGCGAGATCTTCCGCGACACACCCTATTTCGTCGATATGAAACCGGGTGGCGCTTATGTGGCCAAAGATCTTTACGATGCGGGCGGCGTGCCGGTGGTGATGAATGAGCTGCGCAAAGCGGGCTTGATCCACGAAGACTGCATGACTGCCACCGGCTACTCTATGGGCGAAGTGCTCGATCAGGTTACCCGCGAAGCAGACGGCAAGGTGATCCACTCGGTTGCCAACCCAATCAGCAAAACCGGCGGCGTTGTCGGCCTTAAGGGCAACCTCGCCCCAGAAGGTGCCATCGTGAAAATCGCGGGCATGTCGGACGACGACATCGTCTTCACCGGCCCGGCGCTGGTGTTTGAATGCGAGCAAGACGCTTTCGAAGCCGTGCAGAACCGCGCCTATTCCGAAGGCGACGTTTTCGTGATTCGCAACGAAGGCCCCGCAGGCGGCCCCGGCATGCGCGAGATGCTGGCCACTACCGCCGCGCTTTCGGGTCAAGGCATGGGCAAGAAGGTGGCGCTGATCACCGATGGTCGTTTCTCCGGCGCGACACGTGGCTTCTGTGTGGGTCACGTTGGCCCCGAAGCGGCGCATGGCGGACCGATTGCGCTGCTGAAAAACGGCGACATGATCACCCTTGATGCGATCAAAGGTTCCATCAGCGTCGACCTGAGCGATGATGAGCTTGCCGAGCGCCGCAAGGGCTGGGCTGGCCCGCGTGCCACAAACTACCAAAGCGGCGCGCTGTGGAAATACGCCAAGCTCGTTGGTCCCACTTACCTTGGTGCCGTGACACATCCGGGCGCTCAGGCCGAGACCCATGATTACATGGACCTCTAAAAGCCCCTTTGCGGCGCTTGCGTTGCTGACCCTGTCCGCCTGTGAGGGCGGTCAGGGTTTTTCCCGTGGCGGCAGCCCCGTGGCGGAAGAGAAACCTTTGCGCCAAGCCATCCTTGCCGATGGGGCGGTGCAGGTGGTCCCGCCGCAGGGATATTGCATTGACCGCAAAAGCCTGAAAAGCCGCTTTGCCCTGATGGCCCGCTGCGATGCGCTTGGATTGCCCGATGTCGTGACCGCCGCGCCGCGTGGCATCCTGACCCTCGCGTTGGTCAAAGCCGAATCCGGCGCAGCCCTGCCGACGCCGCAGCAAGTGGCCAAAGCCGCTGGTTTGACGCAGGTCCAAGAGACCAGCAGCCCCGATGGGGCCACGATTTTCGTCGCGCAAGGGCCGGTGCCCGCCGAAGGCATGTCAGGTCGCCACTGGCGCGGCACGGCGCGGATCGGCGGCCACATCGCCAGCGTCACCCTTTACGGCGCGCCGCAAAGCCGCGCAGTTTCGGAAGTAGGGCGCGAATTGGTGGCTGATTTGATCCAGCAAAGCCGCGCCAAAAGCGACGGCCTTAGCGCCGGTTCCTGACCGCCCTGCTGTTTCCAATTTGGCAACACTGCCCGCCCCCGGAAACAATCGCCGGGCTATTTATTTGAACGAAACCTTCGGCTTGCATAGACTGCGGGAAAACGAGAGGCGCAGGTCCATGATCAACTTCCGCAGCGGCTATCTGGAGGGCAGGCTTTATGCCCGGGCGCTGCACCGTTGGGCACGCGCCGCCCGCAAAGCGGCCACCGCTGACCTCGCCACACTGCGCCGCCAACGCAACCGCGCGCGCCTACTACGCGCGCATCTGGACCGGCTGATTCACCGCGCCGACGGGCGATTGGCGCTACCCGTGATCGGTGCCACTGGCTTTCCCAAACCCCATAACGCCGATTGGGCATGGCGGCCCGAGCTTTGGCGCGGGCCATTGCCCACGCCGGGCATCTCGGCAGTCGAAACCAAGTCGATGCTGGGCGAAGAAGTGACCCTTTTTCACGACTGCGAACAATCGGAACTGACCCTGCGCCAATTGCGCAACCAGCGCGAAGCTGACCTCGCCCCCTATGGGCTGCAACTCGACGTGTTCAAGTTCGACGGGTCATTCCTATCGCTGGTGATCAATCTGCCCGATGATGCTGTAACCGGGCTGAAACGCCGCCATGTGATCCGCATGGATACAATCGTGCAGCTGGAACAGCCGCTAGAGCTTTTTGCCCGCCTCAACATCCGCCACGGCCCCAACACCGAACAGATTGTCCGCGAACTGCCCGCCGACAAGGAGAGCATCAGCATCGAGTTTGATCTCGCCTATACCAACCTCAACGAAAAACGGATCGAGGCGGCATGGATTGACCTGATCTTTGAGGGGCCGGATATGAACCAAGTCGTGCTGCGCGACCTCACCTTCTCTCGCCGTCCCCGTGCCCAGATTTAGGATCCTGCGATGAGCCATTTCGTACTGACCAAGACCGTGCTGCGCCAAGGCGTCTGGCAAGGCGTACTCACCGCCAAAGACGGGGCCGAAGCCCCTCAGATTATCGTGTCACACCAAGGCACTGAACTCACTAAGGTGACGTTAACCGCTGCTGAGGCGGCGGGCGAATGGCACCTCTCGATCCCCATCCCGGCAGAGGTGATCGCCGATGGGGTGCAAACGCTGCTCATCACTGAACAGACCAGCGGCGCGCAACTGGGGCATGTAACCCTGATCGCGGATGAGGCGCTTGGCGACGACATCCGCGCTGAGATGGATCTGCTGCGCGCCGAGCTCGACATGCTGAAACGAGCATTTCGTCGCCATTGCCGCGAAACGGGGTGAGCCTTCAGCACACGCGAAGCGACCTTCAGCACATTAAGAAACGAAAAGGCCCCGCTGTCACCAGCGGGGCCTTTCGCATTCAATCTAATGCAATTTAATCGTTCGGACCCAGAGCAGACAGCCCTTTGAGGATGTCGATGGCATAGGCCAGTTGATAATCCTCTTCGCGCAGTTCAGCCGCAATGCGGGCCTTTTCGCGGTCTTCTTCGATCTGTTTGATCTGGTCGTCGGTCAGGCTGTCATTGTTCAACCGCCCACGCAGATCAGCTTCAGAGCGGAGGGGACGTGCGGACAATGCCTCGTCTTCCTCAGTCTCCGGTGCCGCAGGGGGTTGGGCCACGACGATGTCAGGCGACACGCCAAGCGCTTGGATCGACCGGCCCGACGGTGTGTAATACCGCGCCGTGGTCAGGCGCATCGCACCGTCCCCGCGCAGCGGCATAACCGTCTGGACCGACCCTTTGCCAAAGCTTTTGGTGCCGATGACGATGGCGCGGCGGTGGTCCTGCAACGCACCGGCAACGATCTCGGACGCCGAGGCCGAGCCGCCGTTGATCAGCACCACGATCGGTTTGCCCATCGCCAGATCACCTGGCGTGGCATTCACACGGTCACCATCTTCGATGTCGCGCCCACGGGTGCTGACGATCTCCCCTTCTTCAAGGAAGGCGTCCGACACGGCAATCGCCTGATTAAGCAAGCCACCAGGGTTGTTGCGCATGTCGATCACGATGCCGTTGATCCCATCGATCCCGCCGGCGTCTTCGATCTGCTGCTCCAGACCTTCTTTCATCTTGGGATAGGTCTGCTCGTTAAAGGTGGTCAGACGCAGCACGGCGGTTTGACCCACGGTGCGGGCGCGCACGGCGGTCAGTTGGATGGTGTCGCGCACGATGGACACATCAAAGGGCTCGGGCTCACCTTCGCGGACTACGGTGATAATGATCTCAGACCCGACCGGCCCGCGCATCATCTCAACCGCGTCATCAAGGCCAAGGCCCAGCAGGCTTTCGCCATCAACGTGGGTAATGAAATCACCGGCCTCAATCCCTGCTTCGGCGGCAGGTGTTTCGTCGATGGGTGAGACGACTTTGACGAAGCCCTCTTCTTGAGTGACCTCAATGCCCAGACCGCCAAATTCGCCGCGCGTCTGCTCGCGCATCTTCTCAGCGTCTTTGGGCGAGAGGTATGACGAATGCGGGTCAAGCGAGGTCAACATGCCGTTGATCGCGGCTTCGATCAGGTCACCGGGTTCGACATCTTCGACATATTGCGCGCGGATGCGTTCAAAAATATCGCCAAAGAGATCGAGCTGTTCATAGACGTTTGTGGTCTTCTCGGCCTCTTGCGCCAACAGGGGTCCGGCGATCTGAGTGGTTGCCACCACCCCCGCGACCGTGCCTGCAACGGCTGCCATCACGAATTTCTTCATCTGCTATCCATCCTTGTCGGTGCGGAACCAGTCTGCCGGGTCCTGAGGTGTGTTGTCTTGCCTGACTTCTATATAGAGCGTTTCTGTCCGGTCAGTTCCAGTGCCTTCACCATTTGGTGACATATCAGAACTTGTGCCGCTTTCCGGCCCGCCCATCAACCCGATGGGTGTGCCACCGGCGATGACCTGCCCGGCCTGTCCGTAAACGATATCCAACCCCGCCAGCACAAAAAGCGTATCAACCTGCGGCTCAAGGATCACGACATTGCCCAGATCAAGCAGTGGGCCGACATAACGGATCGTCGCTGCGGCAGGGCTGGTGACAATGGCGCGGGGGCGGGTGGCAAGGATCATACCGGGCCGGGTGACCCCAGCCGAATCCGTCTCTCCCGCCTTGCGCAGCACCAAGCCCTGTGCAGGCAAAGGCAATTCGCCCACCTGCCCCTCAAGGTTCACAGGGGCGGGCTCCTCCACTCCGGTGGTGATCTGCGAGAGACCGCTGGCAAAGCCCTCAAGCGTTTCGGTCGAAGCGATGAGGATCGCGGTGCGCACCGGGTCTTCGGTAAAGCGTGTGGGCAAATCGGTGCGGTTTGCCATGGCTTGATTAAGCGCGGTCCGGGCGCCTTGCACCTCGGTCAACCCTTCCTGCAAGCGCTGCGCCGCATCAGTTTGCAGCGCCCGCAGCGTTTTAATGTCTTCGTAGTCTTGGCGCAGCGCATCGGCGCGGGCGTTAAGCGCGGGCGTCAGCTCGGCCAGCAGCATCCCCGCGCGGGCGGTGCCCATCGGGCCATCGGGGTGCAGCAGCACCACCGGCGATGGATCACCGCCGATGCTTTGCAACACGCCCAGAAACTGCGCCACCTCGCCTTCGCGTGCCTGTAGCTTGCGGCTGAGTTGCGCCTCGTTGATCGCCGCCTGTCGCAACCCCGCGCGCATCGCCGCCAAACCGGCTTCGAACGCTTGAATGGTATCGGTCAACGCCTGCACCCGGTCACGCGCACCATCTGCCTGATCGAGCTTGGCCGAAGCCACCTCAAGCGCTGCCGACGCGGCACGCGCCTCTGCGGCGGCCTCTTCGGCCTGAGCGTGGGCCATCAGGGGCAAACAGGAGAATAAAACAGCCGCGGCGAAATGCTTCATGTCAGCAGGCTTTTTCCGGTCATTTCATCGGGCTGCGGCAGCCCCATCAGTTGCAAAATTGTCGGCGCAAGATCGGCCAGCCGTCCATCACACAGGGCTGCCCCTGCGGGCGCACCCACGGCCACGACCGGTACGGGATTAAGCGTATGCGCGGTATGCGCGCCGCCGGTTTCAGGGTCGATCATCATCTCACAATTGCCGTGGTCCGCCGTGACAATCATTGCGCCGCCCGCTTTCTCCAGCGCTGTCAGTACCCGACCCAGCCCCGCGTCCACCGACTCGCAGGCTGCGATGGCAGCATTCAGGTCGCCGGTATGGCCGACCATATCGGGATTGGCATAGTTCACCACGATCAGATCATAGCCTGCCTCGATTGCCTGCACGAATTGGTCGGTCACCTCGACCGATGACATCTCAGGCTGAAGGTCATAGGTGGCGACATCGGGCGATTTTGGCATGTTGCGGTCCTCGCCCTCTGCCGGGATTTCGACCCCGCCGTTGAGGAAGAAGGTCACATGCGGATACTTTTCGGTCTCAGCCAGCCGGAACTGTCGGCGCCCATGCTGCGCCACCCAATCGCCCAGTGTATTTACGATATCGGGCTTGGGATACATCGTCGTCATATAGGCGGCGTGGTCCTTGGAATATTCTGCCATGCCCATCAGCGCTGCCCAGTCGGGCCGGGGGCCAGTGTCATAGGCGTCGAACCCTGGCGCGCCGAGGGCGGCCATGATCTCGCGCGCGCGGTCAGCGCGGAAGTTAAGGCAAAAAAGCCCGTCGCCCGTGGCCGCGCCGCTGTAACCGTCAATCACCGTTGCGGCGATAAACTCGTCTGTTTCGCCTCGGTCGTAGGCCGATTGAACCGCCGCGCGGGCGTTGGGGGCTGAACCGCCCTCGCCGCGCAGGATCGCGGCAGAGGCTTTGGCGACCCGATCCCAACGGTTGTCGCGGTCCAACGCAAAATAGCGGCCTGTAACGGACACGATTTTTACGCCCTCTGGCAGCGCCTCTTCCAGCGTCTCGAAATAACTAAGCGCAGAAGACGGTGCCACATCCCGCCCATCGGTCACCGCGTGGATCACCACAGGCACCCCTGCCGCATCCAAGGCACGCACCGCGGCGATCATGTGGCTCAGATGCCCATGCACCCCACCGTCCGAGACGACGCCCATCAGATGCGCGGTGCCACCCGTCTCTTGCAGCTTCGCGATAAACGCGCGCAGCCGCGCATTCTCAGCAAAGCTGCCTTCCTCAATGGCCAGATCGATCTGCCCCAGATCCATCGCCACCACGCGGCCCGCACCGATATTGGTATGGCCGACCTCGGAGTTGCCCATCTGCCCGCGCGGCAGGCCAACGTCAGGGCCATGGGTGATCAGCTGGGCGCTTGGGCCCGCCTGCATGATCCGATCAAAATTCGGCGTCTTCGCAAGCAAGGGGGCATTGCCCTCCGGCACCTCGCTGAGGCCCCAGCCGTCAAGAATGCACAATACGACAGGTTTGGGGGCGCTCATCAGACTGCTTGCTCCGGTTGTCAGTGTTCCGCGCCTTTTACCCCTTGTAGGCTGGCACTTGAACCACTTTGTGCACTAAGCCTCCATTCCCGCGCAGAGCACTTGCCCCGCGCGCCCGCTTTGGTCATAACGAGTGGCAACTTTCGCCTGATCCAAGGACCCGCCCATGACACTGCCAGCGCCCGAAACCCGCATCGTAAACACATGGCGCGTGGCCTGTGACGGCAGCGAAGGCGCGCTTGGTCATCCGCGCGTCTGGCTGCAAATCCCCCAAGACCGCGGCTGGGTCGAATGCGGCTATTGCGATTGCAAATTCGTGCACACGGATTTCGAAGGCAAAGTCTGAGCCTTCCCGACCTACACCTGAACACCTGAACCGACGGCACGAACCTGCCCGCGCGGCGCATTGGCGTCTGGTCGTGGGCCATGCTTCGTGGCAAAAGGGTCGCCAATCCAGCGGAGCATTCATATGACATTCGGCAAAGGCCACCACCTGCATCTGATCGACGGCTCGGCCTTCATCTTTCGCGCCTATCACGCCCTGCCGCCGCTGACGCGCAAATCCGACGGCATTCCCATCGGGGCCGTGGCGGGCTTTTGCAACATGCTGCACCGCTATGTTGAGGGCAACACCGGCCCTGATGCGCCGACCCATGTCGCCGTGATTTTCGATAAGGGCAGCCATACCTTCCGCAACGACATGTACGACCAGTACAAGGCCAACCGCGAAGCCATGCCCGAAGACCTGCGCCCGCAGATTCCGCTGACCCGCACCGCCACCGCTGCCTTCAACATCGCCTGCAAAGAACTTGAGGGATACGAGGCAGATGACATCATCGCCACCCTCGCCGTTCAAGCCCGCGCTGCCGGGGGCCGCTGCACCATCATCAGCTCCGACAAGGATTTGATGCAGCTGGTCGGCGACGGGGTCGAGATGCTGGACGCGATGAAGAACAAGACCATCGACCGCGATGGGGTGTTCGAGAAATTCGGCGTCTATCCCGAGCGCGTCGTCGATGTGCAGGCGCTGGCGGGCGATTCGGTCGACAACGTGCCCGGCGCGCCCGGCATCGGCATCAAAACGGCGGCAATGCTTATCAACGAATACGGCGACTTGGACGCACTGCTGGAACGCGCGGGCGAGATTAAACAGCCCAAGCGCCGCCAGACGCTGATTGACCATGCCGAGCAAATCCGTCTGAGCCGCAGCCTCGTCTTGCTGGATGAAAACACCCCGATTGATTTCACCATTGACGATCTTGAGGTTCGCGACCCGGACCCGGAGCAACTGCTGGGCTTCCTGTCGGAAATGGAATTCCGCACCCTGTCAAAACGCGTGGCCGAGGTGCTGGGCCGCGAAGCGCCCGCGATCCCCGAAGCGCCAGCACCTGCCGTGGCAGACGCCCCACAGATCGCCGATGTGCCTTTCGACCATAGCAAATACGAGCAGGTCAGCGATGCCGAGGCCCTGCGCGTCTGGCTCGACCGGATTTACGAGGTTGGCTATGTCGCGGTCGATACCGAAACCACCGGCCTTGATGAGTTGACGGCGGAACTGGTCGGCGTCTCGCTCTCCGTGGAACCGGGGCAGGCCTGCTACATCCCGCTGACCCACAAAGCCAGCCGCAGCGATGACCTCTTCGGCTCCGATGACCTCGCTCCCGGCCAGATGCCCTTCGAAGAGGCGCTGCAACTGCTGACCCCGATGCTGGAGGATCCCGCGATCCTGAAAATCGGGCAAAACATGAAATACGACGGCAAAATCTTTGCTCAGTTGGGCATCACCGTGGCACCCATAGATGACACGATGCTGATGTCCTACGCGATGCACGCGGGGCTGCACGGGCATGGGATGGACACGCTTTCTGAGCGTTACCTCGGCCACACGCCCCTGCCGATCAAACCGCTTTTGGGCAGTGGCAAATCTGCCGTGACCTTCGACAAGGTGCCAATGGAAGACGCGGTACCCTATGCCGCCGAAGACGCCGATGTGACCCTCCGGCTTTGGAAGTTGTTCAAGCCGCAGTTGCACCGCGCCGAAGTCACCAAAGTTTATGAAACGCTTGAGCGCCCGTTGGTGCCAGTGCTGGCGCAGATGGAACGCGCCGGGATATTGGTGGATCGCGACACGCTCAGCCGCATGTCTAATGCCTTTGCCCAAAAGATGGCGGGGCTCGAAGCCGATATCCACGAGCTGGCCGGAGAGACCTTCAACGTAGGCTCCCCGGCGCAACTTGGTGAAATCCTGTTCGGCAAGATGGGGCTTGATGGCGGCAAGAAGGGCAAGACCGGTAAATATTCCACCGGTGCGGATGTGCTGGAGGATCTGGCAACCGAACATGACCTCGCCCGCCGGGTGCTGGACTGGCGGCAGCTGTCCAAGCTGAAGTCGACCTATACCGACGCGCTGCAGGACCATGTAAACGCCGACACGGGCCGCGTACACACCTGCTACTCCATCGCCGGCGCGGCGACGGGCCGTTTGGCCTCGACCGATCCGAACCTGCAAAACATCCCGATCCGCTCTGAAGAAGGCCGCCGCATCCGCGAGGCTTTTGTCGCCCCCGAAGGCAAGGTGCTTGTGGCGTTGGACTACAGCCAGATCGAGTTGCGCATTCTGGCACATATCGCCCAGATCGACGCACTCAAGGAAGCCTTTGAGCGCGGCGATGACATTCACGCCATGACCGCCTCAGAGATGTTTGACGTGCCGATGGACCAGATGACCCCGGAAATCCGCCGCAACGCAAAGGCCATTAACTTCGGGGTGATCTACGGCATCTCCGGCTTTGGCCTCGCGCGCAACCTGCGCATTCCACGGGCCGAGGCGCAGGGTTTCATCGACCGCTATTTCGAACGTTTCCCCGGCATCCGCACCTACATGGACGACACCAAGGCCTTCGCCAAAGAGCACGGCTATGTGCAGACGCTCTTTGGCCGCAAGATCAACACGCCCAACATCGGTGCCAAGGGGCCACAGGCAGGTTTTGCCGCCCGCGCCGCGATCAACGCGCCGATCCAAGGCACCGCTGCTGATGTGATCCGCCGCGCCATGATCCGCATGCCTGAGGCAATTGACGATCTGCCCGCGACGATGCTGTTGCAGGTGCACGACGAACTGCTGTTCGAGGTGGAAAAAGGGGCCGAAGACGCGCTGATAACAGCCGCGCGTGAGGTGATGGAAAATGCCAATGACCCGGTGGTGAAGCTGGACGTAAAACTGACCGTAGATGCAGGCGTTGGCGCAAACTGGGCGGATGCGCATTGATGGACCAAGCAGACCTTCCCGAAGACCTCGCCCAAGCGCTGGAAGAGACCGGCGCGCAGGCAGGTTGGGACAGCTACAGCGCCGAGCTGCGCGAAGATGCGCTGGCTTGGATCGACAGCGCACGAACGACGACCGCGCGGTCGAAACGAGTCGATGATGTGGCGCGCTTTGCCGGTAAGGGCATGCCGCCGACACCGTTTCAGTAATGCGGAGGGCCATCGCCTGCCCGCGGGTCGGCGATCACAGCGCCGTTTACTGCCACTTTATGGTTCAGCCATGATGTGTCATCGCAATGTCGCACCCAGCCTCTCCAAATCGCCTACTCGGTCGCACCTGAGGTACGCCCATCATATTCTGGCACGCCTTTGGCGTGACGGGCGGGCAGGCGATGGCCCGGCGCGTACGGCTTTATTCCGGGCCGGGTGGCACACCCTGTCGTCACCGCATAGAATTCCACAGCTATTTCCGCTATTCACACCCCATGACCCCAATCCTCTATTCCTTCCGCCGCTGCCCCTACGCCATGCGCGCGCGCCTCGCGATTGCCGCTTCCAGCACGCCAGTCCATCTGCGCGAAGTGGTTCTGCGCGACAAACCCGAAGCCTTCCTCAAAGCCTCCCCCACCGCGACCGTGCCATGCCTCGTGACGGAAAACGGCCCCATCGACGAAAGCCTCGACATCATGAAATGGGCGCTGGCCGCAAACGACCCCGAAGGGTGGCTCGACATGCCACCCGAGGGGCATGATTGGATCACCCGCGCCGATGGCCCGTTCAAAGACGCGCTCGACCGCACGAAATACGCCACGCGCTACCCAAACGAAGACCCCGAGGCCCAGCGCAGCAAGGCCAGCGCCTTTCTCCAAGACCTCGACGCGCAACTAGGCGATTGGATTTTCGACCGCCCGACGCTGGCCGACTACGCGATCCTTCCCTTCGTGCGGCAATTCGCCTTTATCGACCGCCCATGGTTCGACGCACAGGACTGGCCCGCGTTGCGCGACTGGCTCGATCGCTTTCTCGCGTCACCCCGGTTCGAAAACATCATGACGAAATATCCGCAATGGCAGACGGACGATGCGCCAACCTCATTCCCTTAGCGCCGCAACCCAACCCAGCGTGTCTTCCGTGGCCCCGCCCGGGTGATACTCACCACTAACAAAACCGTCATAGCCCGCGCGAAGTGCTGAAAACAGCGCGTCGAAATCCACCGCCCCTGTGCCCGGCGCACCGCGGTCAGGCGTATCCCCCAGCTGCACATGGCGGATCGACTGGCGGTACTTCTCAAACACCGCCACCGCATCGCGGTGGATCATCTGTGCGTGAAAACTATCGAACTGCAGCGCCACATTCGGTGCATTTACCGCTGCCAATAGATCAGCGGCCTGTGCGTAATCATTCAGGAAATACCCCGGCTTGGCCTGCGGACAAAGCGGCTCGATCATCAGGGTCACGCCCGGCGGTGCCTCTGCTGACGCATGCTTGAGGTTTTCCACAAAGGTAGCGGCTGCAGCTGGCCCCTCTGCTTCTCCAGCCATGACATGGACCATCTTGGGCCGCAGGGCTTCCACATAACGCCAGACGCGGCGCATATCATGAGCGAAACGCGCCTCCCCGCCCGGAATGGCGGCAAATCCCGGCGCGCCGCACGTATAATTCGGCGGCGGCGCGTTAATCAGCACAAGCTCAATACCATTGCGCAGCAACGCTCGCTGCGTCTCCTTCGCGGGTACATCATAGGGAAACAACACCTCAACCGCACCAAACCCTGCCTGAGCCGCCGCGTCGAACCGGTCAAGATAGGGCAACTCGGCCCAGAGCAACGACAGATTGGCGGCAGGGGTTATCGGCATTCAGGGTCTTTCGGCGTTCTTATGGCAGGTCCTCCGACGGGATGATGCCAAAGAATTCCCCGCCCGACCAGACACCAAACCAGCCATCGCGATGCTGGCCGAGATCGACCAAGCGGTAAAAGCTCTTGCGATCGATCAGCGCCTCAAGGTTCCGGCGCACAAGCACATAGGGCGACGGCTCGCCTGTCTCCTCATCGCGCACCACGCGGATCGGATGCTCCGGCCCCGCTTCGGCCACATCGTCTAGATTGGTGATAAACCGCAACTGCTGCGCCTCGCCTTCGCCCTCAACCTCAAAGTCCACGGCGACGAAAGGCGCATCTTCGACCGTAATGCCCACCTTCTCAACCGGCGTTTTCAGGAAATAGTCGTCCCCCTCCCGCCAGAGAATCGACGCAAAGAGTTTGACCATCCCGATCCGGCCAATCGGCGTGCCCTGATAGAACCACGTTCCGTCACGCTTGATCTGCATGTCCAGATCGCCGCAGAATTCTGGATTCCACTTCTCCAACGGCGGTGTTCCGCGCGTTTTTGCAGCTTTGGCAGCTGCGATGAGGCTGTCTGCGGTGGGTGTCACGGTATTTTGTCCGCTCATTGGTTTTGCCATTCCCTTTGGTCGCGATACACTTACACCTGAAAGATATAACTCCGGGGAAAGAAATGTCATGGCCGAAGCGGATGATCTGATCGCGCAAATCGAAGCGCTGACCGAAAAGCTGGCAGAGGCCAAGCAATCGATCACCGGGCGGTTCGTCGGGCAAGAACAGGTTGTCGACCTCGCGCTGACCGCGCTGCTGTGCGGCGGGCACGGGCTGCTGATTGGTCTGCCAGGCTTGGGCAAGACTCGTTTGGTCGAGACTTTGAGCACCGTCATGGGGCTGCACGGCAACCGCGTGCAATTCACGCCCGATCTAATGCCCGCCGATATTCTGGGTTCCGAAGTGCTCGACACCGCGCCCGATGGCAGCCGCGCCTTTCGCTTTATCGAGGGGCCGATCTTTTGCCAATTGCTGATGGCCGATGAGATCAACCGCGCCAGCCCGCGCACGCAATCTGCCCTTTTGCAGGCGATGCAGGAAAAGACAGTTACTGTCGCGGGCCAAGACCGCGCGCTCGGCCAGCCTTTCCACGTGCTCGCCACCCAAAACCCGATTGAACAAGAAGGCACCTACCCGCTGCCCGAAGCGCAACTCGACCGTTTCCTCGTGCAGATCGACGTGGCCTACCCCGACCGCGCGACGGAGCGGGACATTCTGATTACCACAACGGGTGTGGAAGACGGCGCGGTGCAGCCTGTCTTCTCGACCGACGATCTGCTGGCCGCGCAGAACCTGTTGCGGCGAATGCCCGTGGGCGACAGTGTGGTGGAGCTGATCCTTGATCTTGTCCGCGCCTTCCGCCCCGGTGAACCCGAGGCCACCCCTGCGGTGCGCGACAGTGTCGCTTGGGGCCCGGGACCACGCGCCGCGCAGGCGCTGATGATGACAGTGCGTGCCCGCGCCCTGCTTGACGGGCGGCTTGCCCCCTCGGCTGAGGATGTCTTGGCCATGGCCCGCCCAGTGCTAAGCCACCGTATGGCGCTTAATTTCGCAGCCCGCGCGCGGGGCGACAGCCTGCAAGCACTGATCGACGACACCGCCGCCCGGCTGATCGGGAAAAAGGCCGCCGCGTGACTCATTCCCCCCTATCCCTCAGGGCCGACGCCGAGGGCGAGGCGGCCCGGCTTCCCGCGCTTTTGGCGCGGTCCGAGCATTTGGCAGGCGCCGTGTTGCCCGGTGCTCATGGCCGTCGCCGCGCGGGGTCTGGGGATGATTTCTGGCAATACCGTCCCGCGCAGATGGGCGACAGCCGCCGCATGATTGATCACCGACGCTCGGCGCGTGGCGATCAGGAGTTCGTGCGCGAGCGGGAATGGCAGATTGCGCAATCGCTTATGCTCTGGGTAGATCAGGGCGCTTCGATGCGCTTTGCCTCTGACAAAGGGCTGCCCGATAAGGCGGATCGCGCACGGTTGCTGGGGCTGGCTCTGTCGATCCTGCTGCTGCGCGGCGGCGAGCGTGTGGGCCTTACCGGGACCGCCCTGCCCCCTCGGCGCGGCAACCCGCAGGTGCTGCGTCTGGCCGAATTTCTTTGCCGCGAGGATGACCGCGAGTATGCCCCGCCCGAACACCGCGGCATGATCCCCCATGCGCGGGCGATCTTCATCTCGGATTTCATGGGCGATCTTGAACCGGTGCAGACTGCATTGACCAAAGCCGCCGATCGTGGCGTGCGCGGCGTGCTTTATCATCTGCTCGACCCGGCAGAGGAAGCCTTCCCCTTCGCGGGCCGTACCATCTTTGAGAGCGTCGGCGGCACTCTGCGCCATGAGACGCTCAAGGCGAACGACCTGCGCGACCGCTATCTCAACCGACTGGCGGCACGCAAAGACGCGTTGCAGCAACTCTGCGCCCGCACCGGCTGGCGCTATGGGCTGCACCACACGGATGCTTCGGCGCAATCGGCGCTGCTGTGGCTCTTTGGCGCGCTGGACGCGCGGCAGGGGAGTGCTGCATGAGCGTCTTTGGCGGCATCGGTTTCACCGCGCCTTGGCTGTTGCTGGCCCTGCTGGCGCTGCCGATCCTCTGGCTGATCCTGCGCGCCGTGCCCCCCGCGCCGATCCGCCGCCGCTTTCCCGGCGTCGCGCTGCTCTTGGGGCTGGCAGATGATGAAAGCACTTCAGACCGCACCCCGTGGTGGCTGCTTTTGCTGCGGATGCTGGCCGTGGCTGCGATCATCGTTGGCCTCGCCGGGCCGGTGCTGAACCCTCAGGCCGAGGCAGAACAGGGCAGTGGTCCGCTCTTGATGGTGCTTGATGGCTCATGGGCCGGGGCCAGCGGCTGGGATCGCCAATTGGCCGCCGTCGATGCGCAACTGACCCGTGCCGGGCGGGCCGAGCGGACGGTGGGCATCCTGACCCTGACCGACCCGCAGGTGCCGACCTTTCAATCCGCCGACGCATGGCGCAGTCGCCTTGCCGGGCTCACACCCGCGCCGTGGCAACCTGCCCCGGAAGAGATCACCCGCGCGACTGAGATCATGGCAGACCTGCCCGCCTTTGACACGATGTGGTTCAGCGATGGCTTGGACTATCCGGGCCGCGATGACCTGCTCGCCGCGCTGCAAGCCAAAGGCGCGGTTGAGGTGCATCAATCGGCCAGCAATGTCATCGGCATCGCCCCCGCCGTCTACCAAGATGGCGCGATCGACCTCACCTTGCGCCGCGCCACTCCCGGCCCGGAACGCGAGGCCGTGGTGCAGGCCAATGGCCGCGATCCGGCAGGCAATGCCCGCGTGCTTGCCACTGCAAATGCACGTTTCGAGGCGGGCGCGACCGAGGCCGGCACCTCACTCTCCCTACCCGCCGAGATGCGCGCGCGGCTGACCTCTTTCGATATCGCGGGCCAACGCTCTGCCGGAGCGCGCACCTTGGTCGATGACGGGCTGCGCCGCCGTGAGGTTGCGCTGATCGGCGGGCGCGGGGCGCAGGAGGGGCTGCAACTGCTCTCTCCGCTGCACTACATCGAACAGGCGCTGGCCCCGAATGCAGATTTGATCGACGGCACCCTGACCGATGTGCTGCCCGCCAACCCCGATGTGATCGTGCTGGCCGATGTCGCCACGCTTAGCCCCGCCGAGGCAGAGCCACTGCAAGAATGGATCGACGCGGGCGGCATGCTGATCCGCTTTGCCGGGCCGCGCATCGCCGCCAGTGACGTGAGCCGTATCGACGAAGACCCGCTGATGCCCGTGCGCCTGCGCGCCGGGGGGCGCAGCGTGGGCGGGGCTATGTCTTGGGGCGAACCGAAGGCGCTGGCCCCTTTCCGCAACGGCTCGCCTTTCTTCGGCCTGCCGGTGCCAGATGACGTGACTGTTTCCGCGCAGGTCGTGGCCCAACCCGACCCGACGCTGGCCGACCGGGTGATTGCGTCACTTAGCGACGGCACACCGCTGGTCACGCGCAAGGCGGTGGGTCAGGGGCAAATCGTGCTCTTCCACGTTACCGCCACGGCGGAATGGTCGACCTTGCCGCTCTCGGGCCTTTTTGTGCAAATGATGGAGCGGCTGGCTGTGTCCTCTGGCGCCAGCACGCCCGAGGCCGGCAGCCTTGAGGGTACCACATGGACCCCGCTGCGGGTGATGGATGGTTTCGGAACCCTATCGGATGCTGGGAACCTGCCCGGTGTCGCGGGGCCCGACTTGATTTCGGCCCTCGCTGGACCCGCTTTGCCACCCGGCATCTACGGGTCCGAAGAGCGGCGGCTGGCGCGCAATGTACTGACCGAAGAGACCACTCTCACCCCCGCCGCTTGGCCTGCCGATGTGCCGCTTCGTGGCCTTACGTTGCCCCCGGAACAGCCGCTAGCCGGGGCGCTTTTGAGCCTCGCGATCCTGCTGCTGGTTGCCGATGTGCTGGCCTCCCTCGCCCTTTCGGGCCTGCTGCTGCGCCGCTCGACCGGGACCTTAGCACTGGTCTTGGGGCTGGGTTTGCCACAGATGGGGGACGCGCAGGAGACTGATCCTGAAAGCTTTGCCATCCGCTCAGCCTCCGAAGTCACGCTGGCCCATGTGCTGACCGGCAACGCTGATGTAGACGAGGTTGCGCGCGCCGGGCTGACCGGCCTGTCGGACACGCTCTATTTCCGCACAACGGTGGAGCCTGCCCTGCCCACCGGTGTCGATCTGGAACAAGACGAATTGGCGTTCTTCCCGATCCTCTATTGGCCCGTCACCCCCGAGCAGCCACAGCCATCGACCGAGGCTTATGGCAAGCTGAACGACTACCTCCGCTCGGGCGGACTAATCCTCTTTGACACCCGTGATGCAGACATCGCGAGCTATGGCGCCGCCAGCCCGAACGGGCGCAAACTGCAAGAACTTGCAGCGCCGCTCGACATTCCGCCGCTTGAGCCGCTGCCCGGTGACCATGTACTGACCCGCACCTTCTATTTGCTGCAAGATTACCCGGGCCGCTACAGCAGCCGCGATGTCTGGGTTGAGGCCGCCCCGCCCGACGCCGAACGGATCGAGGGCATGCCGTTTCGCAACCTCAATGATGGGGTGACGCCCGTGGTGATCGGCGGCAACGATTGGGCCGCCGCTTGGGCCGTGCGTCGCGATGGCGCGCCTTTGCTGCCCATCGGGCGCGGCTATGCCGGAGAGCGGCAGCGCGAGTTGGCCTACCGCTTTGGCGTGAACCTTGTGATGCATGTGCTGACCGGCAATTATAAATCCGATCAGGTCCATGTGCCTGCGCTGCTCGACAGGTTGGGCCAATGACCGGAACGGTAATCTTTGACCCGATGATCCCGCTGGTGCTGCTGATCGCGCTTGGGGTGTTGGCGACCCTAGGCGTTCTGCTGGCCGTCTGGCGCGGGCTATCAGGCTGGGCGCTGCGGGGGCTGGCAGCCGTGGTCGTGCTCGCCGCATTGGCTGGCCCCTCCTACCAGACCGAAGACCGCGCTCCGCTGAGCGACATCGTGTTGCTGCTTGAAGATGAAAGCGCGAGCCAACGGCTCAGCGACCGCGCCGCGCAAACCGGTACAGCCGCCGACGCCATGGCCGCGCGCATCACCGCGCGCCCCAATACCGAATTGCGCCGCATCACCGTGCCCGACGGGGCCGAAGATGCAGGCACACGGCTGATGACCACACTGGCCGATACACTGGCCGAGGAACCGCGTTCGCGCATCGCAGGCATTCTGGCCGTCAGCGATGGTCGCGTGCATGACGCCGACCTGCCGCTTGACTTGCCCGCACCGCTGCACCTGTTGCAAACGGGACTTGCGGAGGATTGGGACCGCCGCCTGACCGTGCGCAATGCCCCAGCCTTTGCCATTATCGGGGAGCCTGTGACCCTGACCCTGCGCATCGATGATCTGGGCGCTGCGCCTGAAAGTGGCGGCTTGACCCAGCTTGATATCTCTGTCGATGGCGAGGAACCGCAAAGCTTTAATGTTCCTGTGGGCCAAGACATCGACCTGCCTGTGACCCTGCCCCACGGCGGGCGCAATGTGATCCGTTTCTCCCTGCCCGAGGCTGAGGGCGAGCTGACCGATCGCAACAACGCCGCGTTGATCCAGATGAACGGAGTGCGTGATCGGCTGAGCGTGCTGCTGGTCTCCGGCGAACCGCACCCCGGCGGGCGCACATGGCGCAACCTGCTGAAGTCCGACAGCTCAGTCGATCTGGTGCATTTCACGATTCTCAGACCGCCCGACAAACAGGACGGCGTGCCGGTCAATGAGCTATCGCTGATCGCTTTCCCGACCCGCGAATTGTTCATGGATAAGATCGACGATTTCGACCTGATCATCTTTGACCGCTATCAGCGGCGCGGCATCTTGCCTGCGCTCTACCTCGATAACGTGGCGCAATATGTGCGCAACGGCGGCGCGGTGCTGGTCGCCGCCGGACCCGATTTCGCCAGTGCTGACAGCCTCTATCGCTCGCCGCTTGGTACGGTCCTGCCCGCCACCCCCACCGCGCGGGTGCTGGAGGAGGCCTTTCCCCCCGTCGTGACCGACATCGGTCAGCGGCACCCCGTCACCGCTGACCTGCCGGGCAAGGGCGACTGGGGCCGGTGGCTGCGCCAGATTGATGTTACAGCAGAACGCGGCGACGTGGTGATGACTGGCGCAGACGACCGTCCCTTGCTTGTATTGGACCGCGTAGAGGAAGGCCGCGTGGCGCTCTTGGCCTCGGATCACGCATGGCTTTGGAACCGGGGCTATGAGGGCGGCGGCCCGCAGCTAGAACTGCTGCGCCGTCTGGCCCATTGGATGATGAAAGAACCCGAGCTTGAGGAAGAGGCGCTGACCGCCACCGCGCAGGGGCGTACCATGCGTATCACCCGCCGGACCCTGGATGAAACGGTGCCCCCTGTCACGATCACCGCTCCTGATGGCAGCACCACCGAACTGCCCCTCTCCCCCGCCGGGCCGGGGCGCTTTGAGGCTGAGTATACCGGCGAAGAGATCGGCCTCTACCGGCTCGAAAATGGCGATGAGGTCACCGTGATCGGCCTTGGCCCAGCCGCCCCGCGCGAGTTTGTTGAGACGATTGCCAGCGACGGAGCCCTGCGCCCGGTCATCGACGCCTTGCGCGGCGGTGTGGCGCGGGTGGAAGACGGGCTGCCGCGTCTGCGCGATGTGCGGCTTGGCCGCCCCGCTGCCGGGCGCGGCTGGTTAGGGCTGACCCCGCGGGGCGCCTATGAGACGCGTGATGTTCGGCAAACGGCACTGCTGCCGGGCTGGCTGGTGCTGCTGCTATCGGCGCTGTTCATCACCGCCGCTTGGCTGCGCGAAGGGCGTCGTTAAAGCGCGCGCATCAAAAGGCCGCTGGCCAGCGTGACGACAACCAGTCCCGCCGTGAGTTCCGCAACCGCAGCGGCCTGCGCAAGCCGGGGTGAGCCGGCGAGACCGCCCAACAAACCCGTCCGCAAACCCGTCGCCGCTAGCCCGGTGGCGATGGTGACCAACCCGGTGCCGAAAGCCATAGCAAAAGCCCCCAACACACCGACGCCGCCGATCCCCATATGCCAAGTGATGACCAACACAAACAACGCCCCGGTGCAGGGACGAATGGCAATCCCACCGATTAAAAGCAGCGCATCGCGCAGATTGCCCGCCTGCTGCACCTGCTCTACGCTGGGGCCATGCGCATGGCCGCAATGATTGCATACCGCTTCGCCGGTGGGCGCCGTTTCCTGCCGCGCATGGCGCAGCCCCCGCCAGATGAGCCAGAGCCCAATTAGGGCAATCGCCCCATAGCTCGCCGGGGCCATGATGTCTTCGGTCACCCCCACCAGCGCCTCCCGTCCAAGACCCAGCAGCAAGATCCCCGCATAGACCACGGCCACAGCCATCACCGCCTGCCCCAAAGACGCCGCCAGAGCGATCAGCGACAGCCGCAGCATCGGCACAGCCCGCGCCAGCCCATAGCCGCCGATCACGATCTTGCCGTGCCCCGGCCCCGCCGCATGGACCACCCCATAGGCAAATGACGCCAGCAGCACCGTCCAAAACGCCGCCACATCGCCGCCCCGGGTGGCGCGCAGTCCGGAGGCGATGCTGTTTTGAAACCCGCGTTGTTGCCCCGCCGCCCAATGCGCCAGCGCGTTAAAGCCGCCCGTCCACCACAATGCCGCCAGCGCCAGCAAGGTCGCCAAGGCGGCCAGCGCTATAATGCGGCGCATGTGATCACCACTTCATTGGCCAAGGCTTCGCCGATTTCCGGCAGCCCCACATCGCCCGGATCGGTATTCGCATCCAAAGCGCTCAGATCAGCCTGCAAGGCGCGGAGATCGGCGCTCATGTCCGGCATTTTGACCCGCGCACGACAGTTGTCATTGCCTTCGATGCCGACTTTGCTCGCGACCTCATAGGCGGTGTAATAGGTCGGATCATAGGGTTTGATCACCAGCCCCTTCGCGTCAGGCACATCGCCTTCAACCGCGCGCAAATGGGTGGTGATGATCCGCCCTTCAGAGAAGGTCGTCGTCACCTCCTGCGGGCCGGAAAGGGCGACCTCTTCGGTGCCGTTCAGCAGCACGGTATCGCCGTTGAAACCTTCGACCCACTGCATGTCGAACCCGTTGAGAGAGGCCACCTCCGTCTCGGTCAGTACGCCGTCGTAATCGGGATCAAGACCGCGATCCTCGGTCACCAGCAGCGAATAGAATTCATCATAGGCCCAAGTGATCCGCAGGTGGGTCAAGCGCCCCTCGGCGTCGACGATCACCTCAAGGCCGGTATCGACAAAGATATGCGGATGCGCGCCAAGGGGTGTGGCGCAGGCAAGAAGGGCGGCGGTGACAAGCGGGTATTTCATGGTGCTAGGTCTACCCCCCTTCGCCAATCGCAGCAATTGCCCGGCGGGCGGCGAATGGCGGGATCGCGCCCATTGGCCCCCCGCCCCGGATCAGGCCGACGGATAGGGGCGTACAAAAACTGGGCGTTCGGGCGTTGAGGCCCCCGGCTGATAAGCATAGCCGCCGCTGTCGAAGTCCTGCAGCCCCTGCGGATCATTCACCCGGTGCTGCACGATATACCGCGCCATGGCCCCGCGCGCTTTTTTGGCAAAAAAGCTGACAATTTTCGGCCCCTTGCCGTCGCCTTTGTCTTCCATGAACTGCGGCGTGATGACCTCCAGTTTCAAAGCCTTCAGGTCAACCGCACCGAAGTATTCTTGGCTCGCACAGTTAATCAGGACCTCACTGCCCGTCGCCTCCGCCTGCGCGTTCAGCGCCTTGGACAGGCCATCTCGCCAATAGTTATAGAGGTTACTACCTCGCCGGGTTTTCAGCTTGCTGCCCATCTCCAGACGGTAGGCTTGGATCGCATCCAGCGGGCGCAGCACACCGTAGAGGCCCGAGAGGATGCGCAGGTGGTCTTGCGCATAGGTCAACTCGTCCGCATCTAGGCTCGCGGCCTCTAGCCCTTGATAGGTGTCGCCCGCAAAGGCCAACGCGGCGGGGCGGGTGGTGTCGGCGGCGGGCTCAGCCTCAAACGCCTGAAACCGGTCGCGGTTGAGACGGGCCAGATCGTCGCTCAGCCCCATCAGTTTTTTCAGATCGCCCAAGGTGAGATTGCGCGCCGTTGTCGCCAGCCGCACCGCATCCTCCTGAAAATCAGGCTGGGTGACGGCGACATCGCGCTCGGCCCAATCAAGGCGTTTGGCAGGGGAAATAACGACGAGCATGGCAGTCTCCTTCGAGCGTTTCGGATGATCTAGCTCGCGTCGCGCAGAACGTCCAGAAAGGCGGGGCCAAAGCGTTCGGCGCGTTTGTCGCCCAAGAGCCGTTCAATGGCAGAATGATCGGCGCTGCGCAGTTGCGCCACCTTTGCCAGCATCGCCGCAGAGCAGCTCAGCGGCTTCTCGGTGCCCTGCTCGCCCCGCGCCAGATCGGCCTGCACCTGCAAAAGTTGGTCATAGACATTGCCCGCTTCACGCCCCGCGAGCTTGCGCCGGGCCTTATGCATCGGCTGTGCCTCGCCGTTGATGACTTCAAGAAAGGCCGCGCCGTAGTTCTCAAGCTTTTTCGCGCCGACCCCGCCGATGCGCGCCATCGCATCAAGGTTTTGCGGTCGCGCCTCGGCCATCTCGATCAGGGTGCGGTCGGTGAAGATGATATAGGCAGGCACGCGCGCCGCCTCGGCCAATGCGCGGCGCTTGGCCTTAAGCGCCGACAGCAGCGGCGCATCTTCATCGCTGACCATCGCCTTAACCGCTGGCCGCCGAATGGCCCCCGCCGCCTTGATCGTGTCGCGGCGCAGGTTGATTGACGCCTCACCGCGCAGGATCGGCAGGGCGGCATCGGTCATGCGCAGCGCGCCGTGGCGTTCGGCATCGGGGCGCACGAGGTCGTGCCCCATCATTTGCCGGAACACTGCCTGCCATTCGTTGCGGCTGTATTCGCCGCCCACGCCGTAGGTCGGCAAAGATTGATGTCCGCGCTGGCGGACCTTGTCGGTCTCGTTGCCCAAAAGGATGTCGATCAGATGACCCGCGCCGAACCATTCGTCAGTGCGCAACATCGCCGAAAGCGCCTTGCGTACCGCCGTGGTGCCGTCGAACACATCCGCAGGACTGTCGCAGAGGTCGCAGCGTCCGCAGGTAATCTCAGTCTCATCGAAATAGCCCAGCAGGGTTTTGCGACGACATTCCAGCGCTTCGGCCAACCCCAGCAGCGCGTTCAACCGCCCATGATCCGCCGCGCGGCGTTCGGGCGGGGCGAGACCTTCGTCGATCTGGGAGCGGCGCAGGCGGATGTCATCGGGGCCAAAAAGCGTCAGCGTTTCCGCCGGGGCACCATCGCGCCCGGCGCGGCCGATTTCCTGATAATAGGCCTCTATCGACTTGGGCAGATCTGCATGGGCGACCCAGCGGATGTCGGGCTTGTCGATCCCCATGCCAAAGGCCACCGTGGCGCAGACGATCAATCCGTCTTCCTGCTGAAACCGCCGCTCGGCGATGCGGCGGTCTTCGGCCTCCATCCCGCCGTGGTAATGCAGCGCCATTTGCCCTTGATCACGCAGCGCTTTGGCCAGCCCTTCGGTCTTCGCCCGCGTGCCGCAATAGACGATGCCGGACTGCCCCTTGCGGGCGGCGGCGAAGTTCAGGATCTGATCGCGTGGTTTGTTCTTGGCGGCAAAGGCGAGGTGGATGTTGGGCCGGTCAAAGCCGCGCAGAAAGGCGCGCGGCGGGGTGCCGTCGAACAGCTTCTCGACGATCTCAACCTGCGTTTCAGCGTCTGCCGTGGCGGTGAAGGCGGCCAGCGGCACGTTCAGCGTGCGGCGCAATTCACCGATGCGCAGGTAATCGGGGCGGAAATCATGGCCCCATTGGCTGACGCAATGCGCCTCGTCCACGGCGATCAGATTGACGCCGACGCGCCGCAACATGCCCATGGCCGAGCCCGCGGCGAGCCGTTCAGGGGCCATATAGAGCAGTTTGAGGGTGCCCGCCTCCAGCGCCTCCCAAACTGCGTCGGTCTCCTCAGGCGTGTTGCCGGAGGTCAGCGCGCCTGCCGCGACGCCCGCCTCTTGCAGGCTACGCACCTGATCGCGCATCAGCGCAATGAGCGGGCTGATGACCACGGTCACCCCCTCGCGCATCAGCGCAGGCAGTTGGAAACATAAGGACTTGCCGCCGCCCGTGGGCATGATGGCGAGCACGTTCTCGCCCTCAGTGACCGCCTCAACGATCTCTTGCTGGCCGGGGCGGAACCCGTCAAAACCGAATACATCACGAAGAAGCGTGGCAGCGCCTGTCATGGGGAACCTGTAAGATTGTCTGCTCTTTTCATGCAGACTCCCACACTAACAAATCGTGAACAAGGCCAGATAGGCGCGATAGAAGCGCACGGGGCCGATCTCAGCAGTGTCAGTAGAAGGCCGCCGCGTTGTTGGTCAGCACGATCCGCGCAACGGCCACGGCGATCAGCACGATCAGTGGTGCCAGATCCAACCCGCCCATTGACGGAACGACATTGCGCACGCGGCTATAGACCGGCTCAAGAATGCGGTTCAGCCCGTCCCAGATTTGCGCGACCAGCGGCTGGCGCAGGTTCAGGACTTGGAAGTTGATCAACCAAGACATGATGACATGGGCGATGACGATGAACCAAACGATGTTCAAAAGCAGCATCAGGATTTGGAACAGTGACGTCATGGAATATCCCCTTGGTTTGACGAAAGACAGTTAAGCGCCCTGCCATCAAAGGGCAAGAGTGCCGCGACGTATATGCTTGACCGCGCGGGCCTTCCGCCGCAGATCCGCGTCACTATCAAAAAGGAAAGTCTCATGTTCCCGATCGTCCGCATGGCCAAAGACGTCATCGTCGCCGCGCGGCAGGCGCCGCTGGAAAATCTGACCGATACCCATGTCAGCCACCACATCTGCTGGCCGCATGATCTGGACATCTGGATGGAGTTGAACAACGGGCGGGCGCTGTCGCTCTATGATCTGGGCCGCACTGCCATGGCGCAACGCGCCGGGCTGATCACGCTGCTGCGGCAGAACAAATGGGCGATCACGATTGCAGGCTCCAGCACCCGGTTTCGCCGCCGCATCCGCATGTTTGAGAAGTTCGAGATGCGCAGCCGGACGCTGTGTTGGGACGACAAGTTCATCTATCTGGAGCAGTCCATGTGGAAGAAAGACGGCGAATGCGCGAGCCATGTGCTCTATCGCTCTGCCGTCACAGATAAAAAGGGGCTGATCCCACCCGAAAAGGTGCTGGGTGCGATGGGACGCCAACAGCCCTCACCCGCGATGCCGAGTTGGGTGGCGGAATGGATCCGCGCCGACAGTCATCGCCCTTGGCCACCGATGCAGGAGGGCACCCCTGCACCTGAGGCAACGCAAAGCCGCACCGCCTAACCGGACCGTCCATCAAACCCTTAGGTTGCATTCCTACTGACGCTTGCGCCTTGCCGCGCGCCCTGCTCTAACTTCAACCGAAGCAGGTCGCGAAGGGACGCATTATGGCAGAGATCACGCGGCGCAAGCGCATCTGGGGTTGGTACTTCTTTGACTGGGCTAGCCAGCCCTACAACACCCTACTGCTCACCTTCATTTTCGGCCCCTATTTCGCGCAGACCGCGACTAATGCGCTGGTCGAAGGCGGGATGGATCTCAGCGCCGCCAAAGCACAGGCGCAGGCTTATTGGGGGTATGGTCTGGCGCTTGCTGGCATCGCGATTGCGATCTTGGCCCCGATCCTTGGCGCGGTGGCGGATTCCTCAGGACGGCGGATGCCGTGGATTTGGATTTTCTCGGTCATGTATGTGGTCGGTGCAGCCGCGCTGTGGTGGACCGCCCCGGCGGATTTCTCGATGCTTTGGGCGCTGTTTTTCTTCGGCATTGGCCTGATCGGGATGGAGTTTGCCACGATCTTTACCAACGCCTATCTGCCCGAGCTTCATCCCGATGCGGATGAGCGCGGTCGCATCTCTGGCGATGGCTGGGCCTTTGGCTATGCGGGCGGGGTGCTTGCGCTGATTGCGATGATCGCCCTTTTTCAGAGCGGCGAGAATGGGCGCACCATGGCCGGGCTTTCGCCGCTGTTCGGGCTGGACCCATCCACAAAGGCCGACACCCGCATCGTCGGCCCACTGGCGGCGATCTGGTATGCTGTTTTTATGATCCCCTTCTTTCTTTTCATCCGCGATACGCCGAAACCCGGTGCTGTGCGCTACCGCATTGGCGCGGGTCTGTCGGATCTGGCACGTACCCTGCGCGGCTTGCCAAAGCATCCCTCATTGCTGGCGTATCTCGGCTCGTCGATGTTCTACCGGGATGCGCTAAACGGGATGTACACTTTCGGCGGGGTCTATGCGCTTGGCGTGCTGGATTGGTCGATCCAAGAGATCGGCATCTTTGGCATTCTCGCCGCCATCTCTGGCGCGGTGTTCTGTGTGCTGGGCGGACGGATCGACCGGCGCATTGGCCCAATGCCGGTGATCGTGGCCTGCTGTGTCATCCTTATCGCGACCGCCTGCCTGATCATCTCGCTGGGGCCGAATTCTGTCATGGGCGTTTCTTTGCCTGAGGTGTCTGCCCTGCCCGATATCCTGTTCTACGTCGCTGGTGCATCCATCGGCGCGGCGGGCGGTGCGCTGCAGGCATCTTCGCGTAACATGCTGACACGACAAGGAAACCCCGAGCGGATGACTGAGGCTTTCGGCCTCTATGCGCTATCGGGCAAAGCGACCTCGTTCCTCGCTCCGGCGCTGATTGGGATCACAAGTGACCTAACCGGCAGTCAACGGCTCGGCATCACCCCCGTTGTGGGGCTTTTCATTATCGGATTGATCCTGTTAGCGTGGGTCAAACCCAAGGGAGATTTCGCCACATGACGCTGCTTCGCACCCTCACCTCCGTGGCGCTGGCCTTTGCGCTCGCCTCCTGCGGCGGCGACCGGACTGAAACCGACATCAGCGGTGAGAAAGTCGCCCTGCCGACCATCGGTTCTTCGGGCGGCGCGCTAAGCAGCGTTGAGGCCAAACGCCTTTTCGGGGCCAAGAATTTCGCCTCTGCGCAGACGCCTGCAGCCTATGGCAGCTATTCCAAAGGCTGCCTTGCCGGGGCCGAGCAACTGCCTGAGACCGGGCCAACATGGCAAGCCATGCGCCTGTCGCGCAACCGCAACTGGGCGCATCCCGAAATGGTCGATATGGTCAAACAGCTCAGCCGCAAGGCGGCGCAGCAGCCGGGCTGGGCAGGCATCTATGTCGGTGACATGAGCCAATCGCGCGGTGGTCCGATGCTCACCGGCCACGCCAGTCACCAGATCGGCTTGGATGCCGACATCTGGATGCTGCCGCCGAAGTCGCTGAACCTTAGCCGGGCGCAGCGAGAGAACATCTCGTCAATCTCCATGCGGCGCGCCAGTGGGGCTTATGTGAATTCGTCGTGGACCCCGGCGCATCATGAGGTCGTCAAGGCCGCTGCCCAAGACCCCCGCACCGCGCGTATTTTCGTCTTCCCCGGGGCCAAGGTGCAGATGTGTGCGGACGAGAAGGGCGACCGCAGCTATCTGCGCAAAATCCGGCCTTGGTACGGGCACCACTACCATTTCCACGTCCGCATCGCCTGCCCAACAGGCGCGCGCGGCTGCGTGGATCAAGCCCCGCCCCCACCCGGTGACGGCTGCGCGGATGCGCGCCAGTGGCAAGCGAATATCCTGAACCCGCCAAAGGCCGATCCGAACGCGCCCAAGACCACCCCCAAGCCCAAGCGCGAACTGCTGCTTGCGGACCTGCCTGCACAATGCAACGCCGTCTTGAACGCAAACTGATCCGCGCCTGCCTTCCGTTCTTCCTGCTGATTGCCTGCGTGGCCCCCGCCGCGCAGACAACACCGGTGGTACAGGTGGACAGCGTACTAACATGGCACGACCCGGCCCCATGGTTCGGTGGGTTTTCGGGTGTTGAGGTAAACGCCGATGGCACACGCCTGACAGCAGTGTCGGATCGCGGGCGCATTGTGCAGGCCCGCATGGTCCGCGAGGAGGGCCGTCTGGTGGCCCTTGAGCTTGAGGAGAACGCCCCCCTCAACGGGGCCGATGGAAAAGCCCTGCGCGGCAAGATGCGCGATGCAGAAGCGCTTGCACGGGATCACACTGGGCAGCTTTACGTCTCCTTCGAGCATAGCCACCACGTGGCCCGGCTTGACCTTGAAAGCGGGGTCACCACCCCCCTACCTAAACACAAAGATTTCGCAGGGTTCGAGCCGAACTCGGGGATGGAGACATTGGCCGCCCACCCCGATGGGCGTCTCTTTACCATGCCGGAAAGCTCCGGTGCCGAAGACCGCCCCTTCCCGCTTTATGCCTTTAACGGCAAAGCATGGTCGATTGTCGGAGAGATTCCGCGCCGTGGGCCGTTCCTGCCTGTCGATGCAGACTTTGCCGATGATGGCACGCTCTATCTATTGGAGCGCACGGTGACCCCGCTGGGCTTTCGCAGCCGCATCCGCAGTTTCGATTTGACTGCGCCGCACCTCGGAGAGGTGACGTTGCTTACCTCTGGGCCCAGCCAATATGACAACCTCGAAGCGCTCAGCACATGGCAAGACGCGCAGGGGCAAACCCGACTTACCCTTCTGTCAGACGACAATTTCTTCATCATGCAGCGAAATGAGGTCGTTGAGCTGATCCTTGCCAAACCGGGTTCTGAGGACTAAAGCCGTCCCGTCTGCGATCCCCGCAGGCCAAGTCGCCGCACCCTTGCACAAAACGGTTCATACATGACACGCACCTATCTCCCCGGCATCCTTGCCATGGCCGCCATCGTCGTGGCCTCGAATATCCTTGTTCAGTTCCTCTTTGGCCAATGGCTGACCTGGGGTGCTTTTACCTATCCTCTCGCCTTCCTTGTCACCGATGTGATGAACCGCCTTTACGGTGCCTCCGCCGCGCGCCGGGTTGTGCTGGTGGGGTTTGTCGTCGGCTTGATCTGCTCGCTGATTGGCACCCAGATTATGGGCGAGTTTGGCCCGCTGGTCACGATCCGTATCGCTGTGGCATCGGGTGTGGCCTTCCTCGTGGCGCAGCTGCTTGATGTGACGATCTTTAACCGCTTCCGCGACGGTGCATGGTGGCGCGCGCCTTTGGTTAGCACGCTGATCAGCAGCGCGATTGACACGGCGCTGTTCTTCTCCATCGCCTTTTCGGCCAGCCTATCGTTCATCCATACGGCCACCGATGTCGCTTGGGCGGGCGAAGTGCTGCCCCTGCTAGGGGCCGGCCCCCTCGCGCCGCTCTGGGTCTCGCTTGCGGTGGCGGATTGGTCGGTGAAACTGGCCATCGCACTCGTTGCGCTGATCCCCTTCCGGCTGCTCACTGCCCGGCTGGCGACCCGCCCCTGACACCAAAGCAAGGGGTGAATGCCCCTTGCCGCCGCACCTCCAAAAAAACGCTTTGCGAATTTCAAAACCTGTGCAACGCTCAGGGTGAGTTCAACAATCAAAAGGAGGTGATCCAGTGTCTAGAAAGGTATTGGAGCGAGGTGTCGGAACAGCCAGTGAGGTTTCCTGCTAGGGCAGCCCCTAGCAACGCAACCACCTGGTGGACATCGGTCTAACCGATCCCCCTCCTGAAACCATTCGATTGGGCCGTTCCGCAAGGGGCGGCCCATTTCGTATTCCCCCTTCACCCCCACGGCCCAGACTGGCATGTTGCCGGGCAAGGAGAGCCCATGCTGCACATCAACGATAACATCGCCATTCATGACTGGGAGCTGACCGAAAGCTTCATGCGCGCCTCCGGTCCCGGCGGGCAGAACGTGAACAAGGTCTCTTCGGCGGTCGAATTGCGGTTTGAGGCCGCGACATCGCCGTCGCTGGCTCAGCCGGTCAAGAACCGCCTGCGCCGTCTGGCCGGGCGGCGCTGGACCACCGAAGGCGCGCTGGTATTGCAATGTGATGAAACCCGCAGTCAGGCGCGCAACCGCGAGTTGGTGCGCGAGCGGTTGGCCGAGTTGATCCGCACCGCCTTAACCCCACCGAAACGCCGCATCGCCACCCGCCCGACGCTGGGCTCAAAGAAACGCCGCCTCAAGGCCAAAAAGGTGCGCGGCGAGGTCAAAGCGATGCGTGGCAAGGTTGACCCGAATACCTGAGCCTTAACTCCGCCGCAGCAAATAGATGTCCATGATCCAGCCATGCGCCGCCCGCGCCGCTGCGCGTGTGGCGATAATGTCTTCGGTGACGTCAGCCAACGGGCCATGGCGGATGATCTCTTCGGTCATGCCGACATAGGCTCCCCACCAGATCTCCACCCCCGCTGGCTCCACCGTCTGAAAGGCGCAGTCACCATCAAGCATGATCACCAGCGTATCGACCCCTTCGGGCCAACCGTGATCGCGCAACTGCCGCCCGGTTGTGACCATGAAGGGCGCGCCGATTTCATTGAGCGGGATCGCATGAGCCGCGGTCAGACCCTGCAGCGAGGTAATGCCGGGGATCACGGCCATGCGCGGTGCAGGATCCAGCCGCGCGGCGATGCGCAGGGTGCTGTCATAAAGCGACGGATCGCCCCAGACCAACAGCGCCATACGCCGCGCCGTCGGGTGCTGTGCCATTGCCGCGCGCCATGCATCTGCAATCGCGTCATGCCAATGGTCCACGCGGGCGCGGTAATCCTCAATCGCGGGGTCGCGCACGGGCAGGTCGAAACCGACGATCTGCACCGCCTTATTGGTCAGCACTTCGTCGCAGATGCTGCGCCTTAGCCCCGCCAGATCATCCTTGCCTGCCCCCTTTTGCGGGATCAGGATCAGGTCTTGTGCATTCAGCGCCCGGATCGCCTGTAGCGTCAGATGCTCAGGGTTGCCGGTGCCGATGCCGATCAATGTCAGTTCCAGATCGCTCATCCCGGTATCCTTGCGATTGCCTTCAAACGCAGCCCGCCGAGCACCCGCGCATCGGGGAATGTCCCATCGGCAGAGGCGGCATAGAGCGTCACAAAACGGCGCAGGTCATCCATGTCGGCTTCCGTGATCTCTCCGAACAGATAGGCCACCTTGCCCGGCGCGCGAAAGGCCACCGTCTGCGTCCGTGCGCAGCCTGACATACAGTCGATGCCCTCAACCACCACATCAGGCAATCCAGCGCGGACCACGTCCAGAAAGCCGCCATCGTCGGTGCAAGAGGTGCAAACGAAGACTTTCACGCCTCAAACTCTGCCAACGGCCCGTAGAAGATCAACGCGGGCGTGGTGCTGCTGGCGCTCTCCAGATGGCGCGCCAGAGTTTCGATGGTAAAGCGCTGCACCTTTTCCGCAGGGGTCGAAACCGCTTCGGCCAGCAACGCGGGCGTGGAGCCGGGCAACCCGTGTTCGATCAGCCGCGCGGCGAGGCCAGCAAAGGTGCGTTTGCCCATATAGACCACGGTGGTCGCCATCGGATCGGCCAAAGCGGCCATGTTCACGTCATGGGGCAACTCCCCGGTCACATCCGCGCCGGTGATGAACTGCACGCGCCGCGCAGTCATACGCCGGGTCAGGGGAATGCCCGCCGTCGCGGCGGCGGCTGAGGCGGCGGTCACGCCCGGCACGATCTCGAAAGGAATATCCGCTGCCCGCAGCGCGATGATCTCTTCTTCCAGCCGTCCGAACATGCCGCTGTCACCAGACTTCAACCGCACAACATTCAGCCCGGCCTGAGCATGATCGACCAGCACGCGGCTCACATGGTCTTGCTTGGGCGAAGCACGTCCGGCCCGTTTGCCGACGCCGATCAAGTCCGCATCGGGCCGCGCGTGTTCCAAGATCGGACCCGCGCTGAGGTCATCAAACAGCACCACATCAGCCGCCTGCAACCGCGCCACCGCTTTGACGGTCAGCAGTTCCGGATCGCCCGGACCGGAGGAAACGAAGGAAACGAAGCCCCCCATCACAGCGCCGCAATCATGTGAAAGAACGTCCCCGTGGCGCGACCGCCGCCCGCGAACTCACGCACCGAACCGGTCTCGGGCACCTCAAGATCATTGGCATCGGTGATGCGGGCCAGCGGTGCATCGGGTTCTGCAAGGATCGTGGCATAGTGGAACTCATGGCCGCGCAGCTCCGCCCGCGCGGAATGGCCGGGGATCGGCGCGTTAAGATCGGCCTGACGGTAGCCCAGATGCATCTTGCGCTTGGCGAAAGAGGTCTCCAACCCCAAAAGCCCCGCCATTTCGTGCCGCGTGCCTTCTTTGTCGATGATGCCCGCACCCATCGCCATATAGCCCCCGCATTCGCCATGCACGGGGCGCGTCTCGGCGAAGTCGCGCAGCCCCTTGCGGAAATGTACAGCGGCGGCAAGCTTGCCTGCATGGAGTTCAGGGTAGCCGCCCGGCAGCCAGCAGCAGTCGGCGCTGTCGTCCGGGGCTTCATCGGCCAGCGGGGAAAAGGGCAGAATCTCAGCCCCCGCCGCGCGCCAGCCGGCCAAAAGATGCGGATAGACGAAGGCAAAGGCGTTGTCTTGCGCCAGCGCAATGCACTGTCCGGGCGGGGTAATCTTTGCGGGCGCGGGCGGGTTCTGCAAGGTACCCCGCGCGGCGGCCCGAAGCGCGGGGATATCGACATGCGCGGCCACGAAAGCCGCTGCCTGCCCCAACAGTTCAGGCAGGTTTTCCTGCTCTCCGGCCTGCACCAACCCAAGGTGCCGCTCTGGCATTTCGATCTCGACCCGGCGTGGGAGCGCGCCGAAAACCTCAATGCCCACAGCCTCCATCCCCGCGCGGACCAAGGTCTCATGCCGGGGGGAGGCAACGCGGTTCAGCACCACGCCTGCCAGCGTCACATCGGGCCGCATCTCGCGAAAGCCAAGCGCCGTGGCCGCCACCGATTGCGCCGCACCCGACACGTCGAGCACCAGCACCACCGGCCACCCCATCAGCGCCGCGACATCCGCGCTCGCGCCATTGCCACAGGCGCCCGGCTTGGCCACACCGTCAAACAGCCCCATCGACCCTTCGCCAAGGATCAATTCAGCCCCATCGGCATTGCCGACCAGCCCTTCGATCCGCGCGCGGTCCATCGACCAACTGTCGAGGTTGAATGACGCCCGCCCCGATGCCGCCGTGTGAAAGGCCGGATCGATGTAATCCGGGCCGCTCTTGAACGGTTGCACCGCGACACCCTCAGCGCGCAACGCGGCCAGCAGGCCCAGCATCAGGGTCGTTTTGCCGGTGCCGGATGCGGGGGCGGAGATCAGCAGGCCGGGGGGGATCATGAGGAGGTCTCCGGGAAACGCGGCTCGGCTCCGACGGGGCGGAAGCGGCGGTCATAATTAGCGGCATAAAGGCGGCTTTCACCGAAATCCTCAGCACCAAGGGCATGGCCCACGAGGATCAGCGCGGTGCGCGCCATCTCTTCGCCGACTTCGGTGCGCAGGGTTGAAAGCGTCGCTTTGACGATGCGTTGATCGGGCCAGCTTGCGCGCCAGACCACGGCGACCGGGCAATCGGCACCGTAATGCGGGGTCAGGTCTTCGACGACCTTATCGAGCACATGCACCGACAGATGAATGGCCAGCGTCGCGCCAGTGCGGGCGAAATTAGCCAGCGTCTCGCCTTCGGGCATCGCGGTGGCGCGTCCCGAGGTGCGGGTGAGGATCACCGATTGCGCCACGCCCGGCAGGGTCAATTCGGCCCCCAACTCGGCAGCGGCGGCAGCAAAGGACGGCACCCCCGGCGTCACGTCATAGGCGATGCCCATCTCGCGCAGGCGGCGCAGCTGTTCGCCCATCGCCGACCAGACCGACAGATCGCCCGAATGCAATCGCGCCACGTCGTGCCCTGCGGCATCGGCGGCGGCGATCTCTTCCATGATATCATCCAGCGACAGACGCGCCGTGTTGACGATGCGCGCGCCCTCGGGGCAATGGCTCAGCAGCGCTTCGGGCACCAGCGATCCGGCATAGAGGCAGACCGGGCAGGCCGCGATCAGGTCGCGCCCGCGCAGGGTAATAAGGTCCGCCGCCCCCGGGCCCGCTCCGATAAAATGTACAGTCACGGTGTTTTTCCTTTCGTCTCGGCAATCGCCGCTGTGGCCATGGCATCGCCTGAAACGACGCGCTCGGCAACCAATACGGCCCCCGGCCCGGCCGCGGCCAATGCGGCGGCTTCGGAAAGCGACCCGGTGCCAAAGCGGTCTTCGATCCGGGCCGATTGTGTTGGTGTGATCATGCGGGCTAAATCCTCGGTGGTGATGCCAAGCCCCGGCACGCCGAGTTCTTGGGCAAAGTCGCGAAACACGGTCGCGCGGGCCTTTGCCGCTTCGGTCACCAGCGCGTCGATCTTGAGGCCATCGGGGTTTGCCCGCGCCAATGCATCGCGCAATGACGCCACGCTTGCCGCGCCCCGAAATCCGATCCCGGCCATCCTCATAGTGTCACGCTCCATTGTACCACGGGCCGCAGCGGCTGCCAGCCGCGCATCCGGCCCAAAGGTGCAGCCTGCGCCAGTTCGATCCGCAAAAGACTGCCCCCATGCGCCGCGTGAAGCTGCGCCAAAAGCGCCTCGGTTTCCAGCGTCACCCCATTGGCGACCAGCCGCGTGCCCGCTGGTAACGCAGGCAGCAGGGCATCGTAAAGTGCCACATTGCCGCCGCCGCCGACGAAGACAACGTCAGGCACAGGATGTCCCGCCCAGACCTCCGGCGCGCGGCCATGGGCGGCCTGCATCCGAGCGGGCAGGCCGAAATCTGCGATGTTGCGGGTGATATTCTCCACCCGCGCGGCGTGTTGTTCAAAGGCGATGGCGTGACCGCCCGCAAGACAGAACTCGACCGAGACCGAGCCGCTGCCTGCGCCGATGTCCCACAGCAGGTCTCCGGGCCGGGGGGCGAGGGCCGAAAGCGTCAGCGCCCGCACTGGCGCTTTGGTGATTTGCCCGTCGCTCGCAAAGCAATCATCCGGCAGGCCGGGGGCGCGCGGCAGGCCAATGCCTTCGGGCAGGTCCACGCCAACAGCCACGGGGGCTTGCACATCCGTCAGATCAAACCCATCGGCCTGCACCGCGCGCAGCCGCGCATCGGGGCCGCCAAGCCGTTCGGCCACATGCATTTGCGCCGTACCTGCGCCCTGTCCGCAGAGAAACTCCGCCAGTGCTGCAGGCGCGTCCCCATCACGTAGCAAGCAGATCATCCGCCCCTTGGGACGCAACACACCGCGCAATTGCGCCAGCGGTGCCGCGTGTAGCCCGTGGCACGAGACTTCCTCAAGCCGCCAGCCAAGCGCATTGGCCACCAGCGAGAAGGTCGAGGGCGCGGGCAGACTGCGCCATTCGCTCGGGTCCAGCGCACCGACGATGCTGCCGCCCGCGCCAAACCAAAAGGGATCGCCCGAGACCAGCATCGCCACCCGCCTACCCCGCTCGGCCAGCACAGGCTCAACCGAGAAAGGCACCGGCCAAGCCCGCCCGCGCGTGCCCGCCGCTGCCCGCGCTAGATGACGCGGCCCACCAAAGATTACCTCAGCGTAAGCCAGTGCTGCATGGCTTGCCGGGGGCAAGGCATCCGCGCTATCGTCGGGCATTCCGATGATGCTGAGCCAAGGGTCACCCATTATGCGCGTCCTTCTTTTGGGTGGCACCACCGAAGCCAGCGCCCTGGCGCGTGCCTTGGTCAAAGCCGAGATCGACGCAGTGTTTTCCTATGCCGGGCGCACCGATAAGCCCGTGGCCCAGCCCCTGCCCACCCGCGTCGGCGGCTTTGGCGGCGTGGCCGGGCTGGTGGCGTACCTTAATGCCGAGGCAATCACCCATGTCATCGACGCCACCCATCCTTTTGCCGCAGGAATGAGCAACAACGCCTTTGTCGCCTGCGCCCGACAAGACCTGCCGCTGGTGCGGTTTGAGCGCCCCCCGTGGGAACCGCAGGAGGGGGACAACTGGACCTTCGTGCCTGACATCACAGATCTGCCCGCCGCCCTGCCCGGCAGCCCGGCGCGGGTGTTTCTGGCCATCGGGAAGCAGCAACTGGCGCTCTTCGCCGCAAAGCCGCAGCACCGCTACTTGCTGCGCCTCGTCGATCCGCCACGCGATCCGCTGCCGCTGCCCCGGGCAACGGTGGTGCTGGCGCGCGGACCCTTCGACGTGGCGGGAGATACCGCGCTGATGCAGACCCATGCGATCACCCATCTGGTCGCCAAAAACGCCGGTGGCAGCGGCGCGCGGGCCAAGCTGGATGCCGCCCGCGCGCTTGGCCTGCCGGTGATTTTGGCCGACCGGCCCGTTCTGCCGGGCGAGGTGGCCGCCAATGATGTGACCGAGGTGATGCATTGGCTACATCATACCGCGCTGCGCGGCGTATAGACATAGCGTCCGACCCGCCGCGTCGCGGAATTGCCGACGATCACCACAGTGCGCATATCCGCCATTTCAGGAGTCGCTTCGCCCAACGTCACGGTGTTGAACGCTTCTTCGGGTGTGGTCACGGCGCGGGCAAAGGTGATCAGCCGATCCGGCCCGCATTCGGCGCGCAGAATATCCAGCGCTTCGGCGAATTGATGCGGCCGCGACTTGCTGCGCGGGTTATAGAAGGCCATGGCGAAATCCGCCCGCGCGGCCATCCGCAGACGGTGTTCGACCATCGTCCACGGCTTGAGGTTATCGCTAAGGTTGATCGCACAGAAATCATGGCCCAAGGGCGCACCAAGCCGCGCTGCCGCCGCCAGCATCGCTGTGATACCGGGCAGCACGCGAATGTCGACACTCTCAAACGCCGGGTCACGCTCCACCGCCTCGAACACCGCCGAGGCCATGGCAAAGACGCCCGGATCGCCCGAAGACACCACCACCACCCGCGCGCCGGCCTGAGCCAATTGCAGCGCATGGGTCGCGCGGTCCAATTCCACCCGGTTGTCGCTGGGGTGCAGGGTCAACCCTTCGCGCGGGGCGACGCGGGCGACGTAAGGGATATAGCCGATGACATCGGTGGCCTGCGCCAGCGCCTCGGTCACCTCGGGCGTGACCAGCGCGTCGTCACCGGGGCCGAGGCCCGCGATATGAAGAATGCCGCTCATGTTTCCGCCTCCGGTCTGCGGCCTTGGCCATGCACCAAGACGATCGCGAAATAGGGGCAGTCGTCATCGGCCACGTCGGCAAGTTTCGCTACCCGCTGATCGGGCATGGTGCCCCGTTCCACCAGCCATGCATCGTTTAACTTGCCCGCCGCCGCCAACGCGCGGCGCACGGTTGGCAGGTTGCGGCCCGTCTTCATCACCACCAGCGCATCGGCGCGTTTCATATGTTCGGTCAATTCCGCTTCGGGCAGCGTACCCATCAGCACAGTCATCACGTCATCACCCCAAGTGAAAGGCGTATCCAGCGCGTTCCAGCAGCCCACCATGCCGGGGATCGCGGGCAGCACCTCAACTTCGGCGCGGCCCTGAAGCCGGGTGTGCAGATGCATGAATGAGCCGTAGAAGAAGGGATCGCCCTCACACAGCACGACCACCTCGTGATCTTGGGACAATTCCGCCAGCCGATCTGCCCATTCAGCATAGAAGGCGACCATCTGGGCGCGGTACTCGGGCGAATCGAACCGCAATTCCGTGGTGACGGGGTATTCCATCGCATATTCCACCACGTCGTCGCGCAGCATCCCCTCAACGATCCGGCGCGCTTGGCCCGCGCGGCCTTTCTTGCGGAAATACGCCAGATGCCGCGCGCCGCGAATGGCACGGTCGGATTTCACGCTCATCAGTTCCGGGTCGCCGGGGCCGAGGCCCGCGCAGATAACCTTGCCCATCTTCATTCCACCCTGCTTGCCAGCGCGTTCACCGCCGCCACGGTGATCGCCGAGCCGCCCAAGCGCCCCTGCACGATCATCGAAGGCACGGGCAAATCTTGCATCAACGCCTCTTTCGATTCCGCCGCGCCGATGAAGCCCACCGGGCAGCCGATGATCGCCGCCGGGCGCGGGCAGTCGGGGTCTTCGAGCATGTTGAGCAGGTGAAACAGTGCCGTCGGCGCGTTGCCGATGGCCACCACCGCGCCTTGCAGATGCGGCCGCCACAGTTCCAGTGCAGCGGCGGAGCGGGTGTTGCTCATCTTCGCCGCCAAATCCGGCACCGAGGGGTCACGCAGGGTGCAGATCACCTCATTCTCGCGCGGCAGCCGTTTGCGGGTGATGCCTTCGCTGACCATATAGGCATCGCAGAGAATCGGCGCGCCGTCCTCCAGCGCCGCCCGCGCGGCCACGGCCATGCCTTCGGAAAAGCGGATATGCTCCTCCAGCCCTACCATGCCCGCGGCGTGGATCATGCGTACGGCAACAATCTCTTCTTCGGGGGTGAAGCGCTGCAGCGCCGCCTCGGCGCGGATGGTGGCAAAGGACTGGCGGTAAATCTCGGCACCGTCGGTGATATAGCTATGGGGCATCGGCGGACTTTCTAAAGTGAGAGGCGATGGCGACGGGGGTTAGCCCGCGCAGATCAGGGGCCGCATCGGCGCGGCCATTTCGGATGAGGTCATATTGCCCCGGCGCGGTGGCGGTCAGGGTGAGGTCTGTGGCACGCGGTGCGGCGCAGCCCTTGGCGCAGCCTGAGACATGCAGGCGTTGGCCTTGCGGCACCGAAGCGGCAAGGTCGCGCGCCAGTCCGCGCGTTTCGCCGCGCGCCTGCGCACAACCGGGTGCGCCGATACAGGCGACGACGCGCAGTAGCGGGTCATGGGCATCAGTGATGAGGCTGGGCAAGTCGAGGAGTTCGGTAGCGCCTTCGATCAGCACCATCCGCCACGGGGTCAGGCGCAAAGGGCCGAGGTCGGCAAGCGCGGTGAGCGTTTCTGCGTCCATTTGCCCAAAAGCGCAGGCAACTAGCGCCCCTGCTGGGTAGAGGCCTAGCGTCAGAGTACTGAGGCCGCTTTGCCGGGGATGGTCGAAACCGGGAGGTAGGGTCGCCTCCGCCTCTAATGCGCGGGCGGCACGGGTGGCATCCTGCGCGCGAACCCATGTGGCCAAAGCGATGGCTTCGGCCACGGCGGTCTCACGGGAGATGGGCTTTCCCATCTCCGCCCCCTCAGCGCAAAGCAAAAGCTGCCCGTCCTCCGCCCGCTCAATGCGGATGTCGGCGGGGTCTGCCTGCAACACCGGCTGGGGCCCAGCATCGACCGCATAGCCGAATTTGCTGGAGACATCGGGCAGCGCATGGCTCCTAGCGGCGGCGGACAGTTGCTGAGTCACATGATCCGTATCATCGCCCGCTTGCCAGAAGGGCGTCAGCATGAGGTTACGCCGCCGCTCGGTGTGCTCGTCGGCGTCGATCAGCGCCAGCGCGCGAAGCGCGTCGATCAGCCCCTCATGCCGCTCGGGATCAATCCCGCGCAGTTGCAGATTGCCCCGGTTCGACAGATCGAGCATCCCGTTGCCATAGCGCTGCGCCAGTTCTGCGACGCCACGTGCTTGGGCTGGGGTCAACCGCCCCTGCGGCACCCGCAAGCGGACCACCAATCCATCGCCGGACAGCATCGGGCGCAGCGCACCGGGGCACCAGCCCTTGATGACGGGGGCCGTGCTCACTCCACCCCGTCCAAGGTGGCCAAGATCGAATTGCGGCGGGTCACCCAAAGCCCAGCGTCCCGAAGGGCTGCGAAACGGTCGCGCATGGCCTGCAGCGCGGCGGGGTTCTCGGCCTCCATAAAGGCCACAAGATCGTCGCGGCCCAGCGTGGCGTCGAAATAGAGATCAAAGAGATGCGCAGGCACCTCGCGGGTCAGATGCGCAAAGGCGGCCAGATTGTCGAGCGTCGCCGCCACCTCTGCCGCGCCGCGAAAACCGTGGCGCATCATGCCGCTGGCCCAGCCGGGGTTGGCGGCACGGGCGCGCACGACGCGGGCAATTTCCTCGGGCATGGACCGCGCGCGGGGGCTGCCAGCGCGGGTATGGTCCAGATGGTACATCGACGGTTTCTGCGCGCCCAGATGCGCCATCGCAGCCGCAAAACCACCTTCGTGACTGGCATAGTCCGACGCGAGCAGGATATCGCTTTCGGCCAAGTCTTGCACATGGGCAAAGCCATCGGCGCGGTGCAACTGCGCCTCCAGCGCGGCGCGGTCTTGATGCGCTTCGCCTTGGGCGTTGATTGCCCATTCGGAGCCGCTCAGCCACGCCTCCCCCGCTGCCGCGCGGCCTGCGTCGGAATAGTCTTGCAACGCCACTTCCATGTTCACCCCATAAAGGCCCGGCTTGGGGCCAAAAACGCGCGGCGTGCGGGTGCGGTAGGGGTTCATATCGGGCGCTTCTTCACGATCAGCCAGCGCGGCTGAGCCGGCTTCAAAGATCTGTCCCAGCCCCGGAAATACATCGCGGAACAAGCCCGAGATGCGCAATGTCACATCGATGCGCGGACGGTCCAACAGGGTCAGAGGGATCACCTCGAAGCCCGACACCCGCTCACTGCCGTCATCCCATTTTGGCGCGAGCCCCGCGAGATGCATGGCCATAGCGACCTCTTCGCCGGCGGTGCGCATGGTGGCGGAGCCCCAAAGGTCAATCACCAGCCCACGTGGCCAGTCGCCGTTGTCTTGCAGATGGCGCCGCAGCAATTCTTCGGCCAGCTTAACGCCCTGCGCGTGGGCGGCCCGGCTGGGCACCCCGCGCGGATCAACGGCATAGAGGTTGCGCCCCGTGGGCAGCACATCCGACCGCCCGCGATAGGGAGAGCCGGAAGGGCCAGCGGTGACGCGCCGCCCCGCAAGCGCGGTCAGCAGCCCATCCCATTCGCCCTCTCCCGCGCCAAAGATGTGGAGGCCGTCGCCGTATTGGCTTTCCTTGATGTCGCAGACGAAGGCGTCAATTCGGGTCAGCGCCTCGGCAGCAGAACTGGCGGCATCAAGGCCAATGTCATCTTCGACCCCCGCCGCCTGCGCCTCGGCGCGGATCGTGTCGACCAGCCGGTCGCGGCGCGCGGGGTCGAGCCCATCGGCCGTGGAATATTCATCAAGAAGCCGTTCCAGACGCAACAGCCCCTCGGGCGTTTCGCTGTCTTTCAACGGGGGTGGAAGATGGCCCAAGGTCACAGCACCGATGCGCCGCTTGGCCTGTGCCGCTTCGCCCGGATCGTTGACGATGAACGGATAGATCACCGGCAGATCGCCGGTCAGCGCCTCGGGCCAGCAGTCGTCCGACAGGGCCACAGCCTTGCCCGGCAGCCATTCCAGCGTCCCATGCGCGCCGATGTGCACCAACGCGTGGTGCCCCTGCGCGCGCAGCCAGAGGTAGAAGGCGACATAGGAGTGGCGCGGGGTGCGGGCGAGGTCGTGATAGCTGTCTTCGCGGTCCGTCAGATCGCCGCGTTCGGGTTGCAGCGCGACCAGCGCGTTGCCGCAGGCTTGCGCGGCGAAGTGGAACGCGCCGTCCTGAGCCAGCGGGTCATCCTCCGCCGCACCCCATGCGTCGCGAAGGTCATCGCGCAGCGTCTGTGGCAAGCTCGCCAAGGCCGCGTGGTAGTCGGCAAGCGGCCAAGAGATGCGCTGCTGGGTGAGGCTGCGACCAAAGCCGATCTGCGGCGTGACGCTATAGCCTTCGCCCGCCAGACGCATCAGCATGTCTTCGACGCTGGCCAGCGCGTCGAGCCCGACCGCGTGGGCCAGTTGATCGTCCCGCCCCGGATAGGTCGAGAGCACCAGTGCCAGCTTGCGCGCTTCGGCGGGGGCTTGCGCCAGCTGTTGCCAGCCCAGCACACGCGCCACGACGGCGGCGATACGGTCATCCTCGGCCCGGTGGGCGAAGCGGGAATATTGCAGATCAGGGTCGCGTTTTTCCGGGCTTTTGAAACTGACGACGCCGGTGAAAATGCGGCCATCCACTTCGGGCAGCACAACATGCATGGCCAGATCGGCGGGCGAGAGGCCGCGCTCGCTCTCGTCCCAATCACGCCGCCGCGCGGTTGAAAGTGCCACTTGGAACACCGGGCAGCCCGGCGCGTCGAGCGGGGAGCTACCGTCACCGCCGCGCCCCGAGAAGGCGGTGGCGTTGACGATTGAAACCGGCTCCATCGCGGCCAATGCGTCGTCCAAAAAGCTCCGCGCGGGATCGGATTTCAGCGAGGGGACAAACAGCCCGATGGCATTCAGCCCCGCCGCCCGCAAGGCGCGGATCAGCGCATCAACTGGCGCGGTATCGGCAGCCAGCAGGTAGCTGCGGTAAAATGTGACAGCGACAGTATCGCCCGCCGCATCGGCAAAAGGCACGACGCCTTGATCAGGGTCGTAATAACCACAATCAGGCACCGTTTTGGCGCCCATCACCGGCCCGGCATAGAACCCCGCTGCCAGCGCCATCTGCGCCAGTGCGGCCTGCGCCGCCACCGGCCCGCCCGCGTCACATAGATGCGCAAGCCGGCGCAGGGTGGAAACAGGCAACGTCGAATGCGCATCCAGCCCCGGGTCTTCACGCCCATCGGCGGGCAGCACGGCCAGCGCGATGTCATTCCGGCGGGCGAAATCTTGGACCTGCATGATGCCGTAGGGCCAATAGTTCTCGCCCCCGATAAGGCGGATCAGGATGCCCTTGGCTCCGGTCAACGTCTGTTCGATGTAGTTGTCGACCGACGCAGGGTGGCGCAGCGCGACGAGGTTGCAAAGGCGCAAGGAGGGCAGCTTGCCCTCCTTGCCGCCACCGCGGTGCCAGCCTGCCGCGAAAGCGCCAAGGTCGCTGTCGGAAAACGACAGCACCACCAGATCGGCGGGCGTTTGGCCCGGATCATAGGGGGTGTCGGTATCCTCCAACCCGTGGCTTTCGCGAAAGACGACATGCATGCGCGGTTAGGCTCCTAATACGTCGCGGATCGCGGCGAGGTTGATGTCGTCATGTTCGGCGATGACCACCAAATGCCCCGCGCGCGGATCGCTGCCCCAAGGGCGGTCGAACTGCTGACGCACCCGCGCGCCCACAGCCTGCACCAACAGGCGCATCGGTTTGCCCTCGACCGCGACATAGCCTTTGACGCGCAGGATGTTCTGCTCACGCGCGAGCCGCTCGATTGAGGCCACCAGCGCATCGACATTCGACACTTCCGGCATCGGGATTACCACGGTTTCGAAATCGTCATGCTCGTGATCGTCGTGGCCATCGTGGTGCGAGGGGCGCGCGGCGAGGTCGTCTTCGGCAGCGGCGTTGAGGCCCAGCACGACCTTGGGGTCGATCACGCCTTCGGTCATCTCAAGGATCGGAATTTCGCGCGGGCTTTCGTCTTCGATCACCTTGCGTGCCTTAGCGAGCCCTTCTGGACCGGCCAGATCGGCCTTGGACATCAAGATGATATCGGCGCAGGAGATTTGATCTTCGAATACCTCAGAGAGCGGGGTTTCGTGGTCGAGGCTGTCATCGGCCAGACGCTGCGCGTCTACGGCGGCGACATCAGCGGCGAAAGTGCCCGCCGCTACGGCCTCGGCATCGGCCAGCGCGATGACGCCGTCGACGGTGATCTTCGAGCGGATCGCCGGCCAGTCAAAGGCTTTGAGCAGCGGCTTCGGCAGGGCCAGCCCGGAGGTTTCGATCAGGATGTGGTCGGGGCGCGTGGGCAGGGCCATCAGCGCTTCGATGGTGGGGATGAAATCATCGGCCACGGTGCAACAGATACAGCCATTGGCCAGTTCGACGATATTCTCCGCCGGGCAATCCTCAATGGCGCAGGATTTCAGGATGTCGCCATCCACGCCCACTGTGCCGAACTCATTAACCAAAACGGCAAGGCGACGCCCGCCTGCATTGGTCATGAGGTGGCGGATCAGCGTGGTTTTACCGGATCCGAGAAAGCCGGTGATGACGGTAACGGGAATTTTGGCGAGATCGCTCATGCGGTAGGCTCCTGCGGCAGGGTCAAAGGGGGGATACGCGCAAGGCTTTGCTTGCGAAAGATGACCGGGCGTTCGCGCCATGGCACAAGCCCGTCTTCGGTGGTGGCATAGGCGGCGGCTCCGGCAAGGATGTCGGCGGCATCTTCCTTGGTCAAGCGGCCATAGACATAGGACCATTTGCCCGGCGCTGAAAGTGCCACGGCGGCGCCCTGCGAACAGGCGGAAAGACATTGCACCGGCACGATGGTCACGCCCTCGGGCGCGCCTGTGGCGTCAAGGGCGGCATGAAGCTGCGCGCCGGGGCGCGGCGCGTCTTCCTCCAGCACCTCGCCTGCGCGGCAGGTCATGCAGACATGTAGGGTCGTGCTCATTGATCTGATCCCATCGGGTTATGCGTGCCGGGTATGCGCTCCGGCCCGTTATGAAAAGGGGAAGCGGGGCGATTATTCAACTGTCAGCACCTCGCGCGCGGTAATCGGCGCACCGTTTACCGCCAAGGGGCGGTGGTCATTGGCGTTGAGCGTCACCTCAACAGTGACCGCGCCCTTAGGCAGATCAGGCAGATGCAGCCACGGGCCGTAAAGCCGCCCGATCTTGGTGCCGTTGACATAGACATGGGCGTGGCCCTCGCCCGGTTGGTGGTCGCCGCTGGCGTTCTGCGGGGCAAAGTCGAAGCCGTCGGTCTCTACGAAAAGATTATGGCCTGACATTGGGTCAGGCGTCACGCGGACCGCGAGGCTGGGGGCGTCTTCTGCGGCAAGCGTGATGGGTTGGCCGTGCATCCGCGCGTGGTCTGCGCCGCCGTGGTCCACCCCGCCATGGGCGGCAGGGTCGCCGTGGTCATGACCGTCGAAGGTCACGCCGCTGCTCGCGGCGATGGCAAAACCAATGCCACCGCCAAAGACCAATCCGATGGCGAAAAGCGCCAGTGATCTGTCCATCTCGACCTCCCTCAGGCGCTGCGCGCGCCTTCACGTTGCCAAAAGAAGCCAGCGAAGCTGCCCAGCAGAACCCATGCGGCAAGGCCAATGCCAAGCGCGCGGGCAGCGAACAGCGCGCCGATCTCAGTGGGCACCGGACCGTTAAAGCTCTCGGGCTCAGGTGCGCCGACGACATGCGGGGCCATCAGCAAAACAGCCGCGCCGATCCACGCGCCCCAGCCAGTGCCGAAGGCCAGCAGCCAGAGCGCCACCAGCGCCGCCCCGGCCGTGGCGAACCACCAAATCTGCCGCGCGGTGATGTCTGTCGCGGCCACGCCGGGAACCTCGGGCGCAAGGCTGAAGCCCGGCGCGAGGTGGAAAGCAACGAAGCCCGCCACCCCCCAAAGGATACCCCAGCGGCCATCAATCACCGCGCCGCGCTCTTCGCCAAAGCTCATCGCGCCAAGTAGGATCAGCGCATAAGCGGTATAGGTCAGCATGGTGAAGATCAGGCTCAGCCCATCGCGGACGGCATTAAAACCGGGCAGTTCGGGGTGCGCACTGACCGCGTCGGCACCGAAATGCACCAGCGCGCCGGTCTCATAAAGTTCGGCGTGCAGCAGAACGGGCTGCACGAAATAGAGCTGCAGAAGGCCGGTCAGCAAACCGGCAGACGCCCCGGCAAAGAGGGCGGAGGTTAGGAAACGAGAGAACATCGAAATGGTCCTTGAATACGAAATGAAAGACGGCGCCGCGCATGAAGCGGACCGAGACCGTCACCAGACCTCTAGACGTGGTAGACCCTTCCCAACGCGATATGCGATGGAAAGTGAGCACAGCGGATCAACAAGAGGCTAGCAAAAGCAGACGGACGGCAGAATCACAGATAGCCGGACTGCGTGTTGGCAGCCCGGACCCCTGTGATAGTGACGTGGCGCTTAGTGGCAGGGAAAGCCTGTCGCGTGGCGCACGTCATGGGCGGCATCGTGCAATGCTGCGGCCTGCACATGGCCAGTCAGAGCCATCAGTGCCACACCCAATACGGCGGCGAACAGTGCCGGTACGAGTTTGCTGCGCGTGGCGCCGGCGGTCTTGATCCCAGCGGTCTTAATCAATGTCGTCATATTCATTCTCCTTACCGTCACACCCGACGGCATCTAGCGTTTCATTCGCCTGGCAGGTCTCCTGGCTCGCGGGTCGTGGCCTTTGCCCGCCTTCCCCGTCCGAATGGACAAGTGGCACGAGGGGCATTGGCTCACCGCTTACAGTCGCGGGGGCGGCTTCGGCTTCAGGGTCTTGGCGACCCCTTACTGAATTCCCTTTTCGGTCCCACACCAACAGGCGCTTCTCGGGACACCAAGCGCCCTCAATTACGCATTTTCGACCTTCCTTGACAAGCCGCATTTGAAGAGGCGCCCCAACCCTAACGAGAAACGCACCGTCAAATACCGTATTTTGTAGAGAAACGCGGGGCGAACCCCGTATGCGGGTTGACCCGGAATGCGCTGCCGGGGCACATTGTGGGCTACTTTCGTACTAAGGGCGTCGAATTGATGAACGATAATCTGGTGTCCGCCAGTCGGCCGGCCTTAAATGAGGACATTCTGGGCAAGGTCGTTCGCCATGCGCGCCTGCCGCTTTGCATCACCGACCCCACACAGCCAGACAATCCAATCGTCTATGTGAACGAGGCCTTCACCGACTTAACCGGCTATACGTTGGACGAAATCGTGGGTCAAAACTGTCGTTTCTTGCAAGGGCCAGAGACCACGCGCGAAAGCATCGATGCGGTGCGGCAGATTTTGTTGGACCGTCGTGTCGACACAGTTGAGATCGTAAATTACCGCAAGGATGGCACTCGCTTCTTGAACGCGCTGCAACTTGGCCCGATTGCCGACGAAGCTGGCAAGCTTACCTATTTCTTTGGCTCGCAGTTGGATGTTTCCGAACGCCGGGAGGCCGAGCGGGAGCAGCGCGAACTGGCCGATGACGAACTGCTGCACCGACTGCGCAATATCGTCAACGTGATGACCGCCATGGTGCGGATGACCTCGCGGGAAGAACCCTCTCCGGCGGCCTTTGCCGAAAAGGTCATCGACCGGCTATCGGCTTTGGGTGCCGCGCATTTTGAAACGATTGGCCGCAGTGATCAGCAAGAGGTCGACTTTCGCACACTGATGGGGCCGATCATGCGGGCCTATACCTCAGCCACCGAGGAGCAGATCACCCTCAAGGGCGTGAACCCCGCGATTTCGCACCGGTTGGTCTCTCCGTTGACGCTGGCTTTGCATGAGTTGGCGACGAACGCGGTGAAACATGGGGCGCTAAGTACTGAACAAGGGCGCGTATCGATTGATGTCTCGATGCTGAAAGCGCCGGCGCGGATGCGTTTCGTTTGGCAAGAGATGGGCGGGCCGGAGGTGACCAAATCCGACCGCAGCAGCGGATCGCGGATCATTCAGTCGCTTACCCGCGCCGCGGGTGGATCGCTGCAGTATGAGTGGCGCCGTGAGGGGCTGGTGGCGACGGCAGAATTTCCGATGACGGCCTTGCTCGCTGAATGACCGTTAAACGATCACCTTTTGCGCGGTCTGTTCGCCCAAACCAAAAACCCGTTTGTAGCGCGCGATTTCATCTGCCGGACCCATTGCTTTATTGGGGTTGTCCGAGAGTTTGACCGTGGGCCGCCCATTAGCGCTGACCGCTTTGCAGACCAGACTGAAAGGCGCCAGCGCATCGTTCGGCACCAGCCCGCGGAAGTCATTGGTCAACAACGTGCCCCAGCCGAAGGAGACCTTGGCCTTGCCCGCGAACTGCGCGTGCAACTCTTTGATCTTATCCACGTCGAGCCCATCGCTAAAGATCACCCGCTTGGTCGTCGGGTCTTCTCCGCGCGCGCGCCACCAGTCGATGGCCGTCTGCGCCGCCGTGGCCGGATCACCGCTGTCGACGCGGATGCCGGTCCAACCCGCCAGCCAATCGGGCGCGTGATCAAGAAAACCCTTGGTGCCATAGGTATCCGGCAGAATGATCCGCAGGTTGCCTTCGTGTTCGTCATGCCAATCCGACAGCACGTCATAGGGCGCGCGGGCGAGTTCGGCATCATCATCGGCCAGCGCGGCATAGACCATCGGCAGCTCATGGGCGTTGGTGCCAATCGCCTCCAACTCGCGCATCATGGCGATGCGGCAATTGGACGTGCCGGTGAAAGCATTGCCCAGCCCCTCGTGCATCGCCTGCACACACCAGTCTTGCCAGAGGTACGAGTGACGACGCCGCGTGCCGAAATCCGCAATTGAGAGGTTGTCCACTTCGCGCAGCGTCTCGATCTTTTCCCAGACGCGGGTCATGGCGCGGGCATAAAGCACCTGAAGCTCAAACTTTCCCATCGGGTCCAGCGCAGCACGGCTTCGCAATTCCATCAGCACGGCCAGCGCAGGGATTTCCCACAGCATGACCTCGTGCCATTTGCCCTCAAAGGTCAGCTCATATTGGTCGCCCTTCCGCTCCAGATGATAGGGCGGAAGGCGCATGCCTTCGAACCACTCCATGAAATCGGGGCGAAACATCTGGCGCTTGCCGTAGAAAGTATTGCCGCGCAGCCAAGTGCTCTCCCCCCGGCTGAGGCTGAGCGAGCGGATGTGATCCAACTGCTCGCGCAGCTCACCCTCGTCGATCAGATTGGCCAGCGGGATATGGGTGGAACGGTTGATCAGACTGAAAGTGACCTGTGTGTCTGGCTTGTTGCGAAACACTGACTGGCACATCAGCAGCTTGTAGAAATCCGTGTCGATCAGCGACCGCACGATGGGGTCGATCTTCCACTTGTGGTTATAGACGCGGGTGGCGATGTCGACCATGGGAGGTTCCTTGTTGCTTGCTTTCTTGTGCCAAGGGCACGGCCCAATAGGCAAGGGTAAAGCGGTGGATCAGGCCAACGTTACCCCCGCTGCGCGCATCCCCTCGCGGGATTTGGCGAGCGATCCGTCCAGATCAATCGCGCGGCACAGGTCTTCGCGCACTTCAACCTTGAAACCCAGCTTCGCCGCATCCACAGCCGAGAAGTTCACGCAGAAATCCAGCGCCAGCCCGACCATAGTTAGCCGTTCAATCCCGCGCGTGCGCAGGTAACCTTCAAGCCCCGTGGGGGTGCTGTGGTCATTCTCAAAAAACGCCGAATAGCTGTCGATGTCGGGGTTATAGCCCTTACGAATGATAAGATCGGCCCGGTCTGTTTGCAGATCGGGATGGAACTGTGCGCCGATGCTGCCTTGGATACAGTGATCGGGCCAGAGCACCTGCGGGCCATATGGCATGGTGACAATCTCATACGGCGCATTGCCGTCATGCGAAGACGCGAATGACGAATGCCCCGCCGGGTGCCAGTCTTGCGTCAGAACAACCGCGTCAAACTCGGGGATCAGCGCATTGATGCCGCGCAGAATCTCATCGCCTTGGGGCACTTCCAGCGCGCCGCCGGGGCAGAAATCATTTTGGACGTCGATCACGATCAGGGCATAGGTCATGGGCAGTCTCCTCAACAAAAGGGGTAGGGCTGTGGGTGGGGTAGGTCAATGGCACGCCCCGGATTGAGCTTTGCGGCCGAAGCGCTTATTTGACGCTTATGTATACCATTGCCGCCCTATATCACTTCACCCGTTTTGAGGATCCCGCAGCGCTTAAGCCTGCGCTGCTGGCGCTTTGCGAAGCGCAATCGGTCATGGGCACGCTGCTTTTGGCCCCCGAGGGGGTGAACGGCACCATCGCCGGGCCGCGCGCCGGGATCAACGCGGTGATCGCCCATCTCCGCGCCCTGCCCGGCTGCGCGGATCTGGAGTGGAAAGAGGCGACGAGCGACAAGCCGCCTTTTGGCAAGATGAAGGTCCGCATCAAGCGCGAGATCGTCACCATGGGCCAGCCCGATGTCGATCCGCGCGCCAAGGTGGGGCATTACGTCGACCCCAAAGAGTGGAACAAATTGATCCGCTCTCCCGATGTGGCGGTGATCGACACGCGCAACAATTACGAAGTGGCCATCGGCACCTTTGAAGGCGCGGTGGACCCGCAGACCGAAAGCTTCGGCGAATTCCCCGCGTGGTGGGAGGCGAACAAAGACCGCTTCCACAATAAGAAGATCGCGATGTTCTGCACTGGCGGCATCCGTTGTGAGAAATCGACCAATTACCTGATTGGTCAGGGGGTTGAGGATGTCTTTCACCTCAAAGGCGGCATCCTGAAATACCTCGAAGAGGTGCCTGAACAGGAAAGCACGTGGGAAGGCGATTGTTTTGTCTTCGACAACCGCGTCAGCGTCGGCCACGGGCTGCGCGAAGGGCCGCATATGCTCTGCCACGGCTGCCGTCGCCCGATCCTGCCCGAGGATTCGACACACCCTGCCTATGAGGCCGGGGTGTCCTGTCATCAATGTGTGGACGAGACATCGGACGCCGACAAAGAGCGTTTCCGCGAGCGCCAACGTCAGATCATGCTGGCGAAAGAACGCGCAGCGTCGGAACAGGGCTGAACGCCGTCAACGGTCCGACAGCACAAATCCGGCATATGCAAAGGGCATGACCGCCCGGCGAAAGCGGCCCAACTCGAACCGCGCAAGCGGGGCGCGCATGGGGGCGGGGTAGGGCCGCTCTGGCGTCTTGCCGCGTACCAGATCAGCCAAAAGCGCGCCGGAATAGCTGGCCATCGCCACGCCATTGCCGTGATAGCACAGCCCCGCGAACATGCCCGGCTGATCCGGCACCTGTCCCACAAAGGGCATCCGGTTGCGGGCGATACAGACCATTCCGGACCAGCCATGCGGGGTCTCTACATCGCGCCACGCGGGGAACATCGCCTCGAAATCGGCCCGCGCGCGGCGCAGGGCGCGCCTTTCGGAATTTGGATTGGACATCAGACCGCCGCGCACGCCGAACAGCATGCGATTGTCGGGCATCAGGCGGAAGTAATGCAGCAGGTGGCGGCTGTCATAGCAGGCCTGTCGGCTGGTCCAGCCTTGGGCAGACAACTCTGCCTCGGTCATTGGACGCGTCACGATCACGCTGGACTGCGTGGGCATGTAACGCGCGGCAAGCCATGGCGGCAGGTCTTCGGAGGAATAGCCGTTGGTGGCGATGATAACGCGCTCGGCTCGGATGCGGCCCGTGGGGGTGGTGACATCGAATGCACCATCACGCCGGGTCACGTCGAGGGCTGGGCTGTTTTGATAGATCACCGCTCCCGCCTCCTCGGCGGCCTGCGCCAAGGCGGTGATATACTTACGGGGGTTGAGGCCAAAGCCAATCGGCACGGTGATCGCGCCTTCGAAACCCGCGTTTAGCCCTTCGGCGGCAAGGTCGGCCTTTTCGGTCAGGCGCGCCGTGACACCGTAGTTCTCTGCGTAGTAATCCAACTTGCCGCGCATCTCATCGAAATCGCGGGGGCGGTGGGCCAGTTGGGTTTCGCCTTGGGAGTGCCGGTCGACATCGACACCGCGGGTGGTGATGAAATCCTTAACCTGCCGGATCGCGGCCAATTCGGCCTGCCGCCAGCCGAGCCGCTCCTGCCGCCCAAATTTGCGATCAAGCGTGGCGTCGTCGAGCATCCCGCCGCCCAGACAGCAAAAGCCCCCGTTGCGGCCGGATGCGCCAAAGCCCACGCGCTCGGCCTCCAGCACCGTGGCCCCTACCCCGGCCTGCGCCAGATGCAGCGCCGCGTTGAGGCCGGTGAAGCCGCCGCCGATGATCACCACATCAGCCTGTTCATCCCCTTGCTGGGCCTTGTGGTCTGGCGCGGCGCAGGTTTCATCCCACCAGCAGCCCGCACGCGGCGCTTCGGAATAGGCGAAGGCCGGGTAGATACGCTTCACGTTGCGGGCCGTTCCGCCGCACGGGCCTCCTCCTGCGCGCGCAGGCTTGAGCGTTTGCTGACCAGCGACGCGGTGATGACGCCCACGGTGACGATGGCGATCATGATCGTCGACAGCGCATTGATCTCAGGCGAGACGCCCAAGCGCACGGCGCTGAAGATTTTGATCGGCAGCGTCGTCGCCGACGGCCCGGCGGTGAAGGAGGCGATCACCAAATCATCAAGGCTCAGCGTGAAGGCCAAGAGCCAGCCCGAGATCACCGCAGGCGCAATGATCGGCAGGGTGACAAGGCGGAAGGCTTCCCAAGGGGACGAGCCGAGATCGAGCGCGGCCTCTTCCAGCGAGCGGTCGAAGGACACCAGCCGAGAGGACACAACGACCGAGACGTAGCACATCGAAAACGTCGTATGCGCCAGCACGATAGTGAGCACGCCGCGGTCCAATCCGATGCCGATGAACAGCAAAAGCAGCGACAGGCCGGTGATCACCTCGGGCATTACCAGCGGCGCGTAGATCATGCCGGAAAACAGCGTTCGCCCCATGAACCGCCCGCCACGCACCAGTACATAGGCGGCCATCGTGCCCAGCACCGTGGCGATCGACGACGAAATCACCGCGACCTTGATCGTGACCCAAGCGGCATTTAAGAAGGCTTCGTTTTGCAGCAACTCGCTATACCAGCGGGTCGAAAAACCAGCCCAGACCGTCACCAGTTTCGAGGCGTTGAAGCTGTAGATCACCAGAATGATCATCGGCAGGTAGAGAAAAGCAAACCCCAGCGTCAGGGAGGTCACGTTGAACCATGTCATCCGCTTCATTGTTCGGCCTCCGCCTGTTTCTGCTGGTTGCGTTGGAACAGGATGATCGGAATGATCAGGATCAGCAGCAAGATCACGGCAACGGCGCTCGCCACCGGCCAATCGCGGTTGTTAAAGAACTCTTCCCAGAGCACCTTGCCGATCATCAGCGTGCCCGACCCGCCCAGCAGCGAGGGGATCACGAATTCGCCCAAGGCGGGGATGAAGACCAGAAAACTACCCGCCACGATGCCGTTGCGCGACAGCGGAATCGTCACCAGCCAGAAGGCTTGCAGACGCGAACAACCCAAATCTTCGGCGGCCTCGTTCAATGATTCATCCAAACGGTCCAGCGCAGCGTAAATCGGCAGGATCATGAAGGGCAGGTAGGTATAGACGATGCCGATATAGACTGCCGTATTGGTATTAAGGATCTGTAAAGGCTCTGCGGTTACACCCACCCACATCAGCAATTGATTCAGCAGCCCTTCGTTGCTGAGAATGCCCATCCACGCATAGACGCGGATCAGGAAGGAGGTCCAGAACGGCAAGATCACCAACATCATCAATGTGGCACGCCACTCTTCGGGGGCGCGGGCCATGCCGTAGGCAATAGGATAGCCGACCAGCAGCGTGAAGGCGGTTGAGATCAACGCGATGCGCAGCGAACTGAGGTAGGCTTTCCAATAAAGATCATCAGAGGCCAGAAAGGCGAAATTCTCGAAATCCAACTGGGCAATCAGCGCGCTGATGCCGTCCTTGATGGTCGGCGTATAAGGCGGAATCGCCAGCGCCGTGTCGGACAAGGAGATTTTGAAAACGATCAGGAAAGGCACCAGAAACAGCGCCAGAAGCCAGAAATATGGGACCGCGATCAGGGCGAAACGACGCATGTTCATTGCGCCAACAAAACGCCTGCGGTGGCGCTCCATGAAATCCAGACCGGGTCTTCCCACGTGATGTCACGCCGGGCGATACGGCGGGTGTTGGCCGTCTGCGCCTTGATCACCTGCCCGCCGGGCAGTTCGACGTGATAGGTGGAGAGGTTGCCCAAATACGCGATGTCCAGCACTTTGCCCTGTAGCGCATTGGGTGCATCCTCGGGCTGCTCGGTCGTGATGCGGATCTTCTCTGGTCGGATCGCCAGATGGGCCTGCTGGCCTTCGCTGAACGGCGTGGCAGAGGTCGCCGTCAGGGGCGGCTGCCCGTCGATCCAGTTTAGATGATACTGGTCTTGGCCAATGGCCTTGGTGTTGGCTTCGATGATGTTCACGTCGCCAATGAAGTCGGCCACATAGACGGAATTCGGCGCCTCGTAGATCTCAGCCGGAGTGGCCACCTGAATCACGCGACCCTCGTCCATCACCGCCACGCGGGAGGCGACGGTCATCGCCTCTTCTTGGTCGTGGGTCACGATGACGAAGGTGGTGCCGGTGGATTCTTGAATGTCCATCAGTTCAAACTGGGTGTCTTGGCGCAGCTTTTTGTCGAGCGCGCCTAAGGGTTCATCGAGCAACAAAAGCTTTGGCGCTTTGGCCAGCGACCGCGCCAATGCCACGCGCTGCCGTTGGCCGCCAGAGATCTGATGCGGCTTGCGGCGGGCGAATTTTTCAAGACGGGTGAGTTTCAGCATCTCGGCCACGCGCGCCTCGATCGCGTCTTTGCCCAACTTATCGCGACGCAGACCAAAAGCGATGTTGTCCCAGACGCTGAGATGCGGGAACAGCGCGTAGGACTGGAACATCATGTTCACCGCCCTCTTGTTCGGCGGCACTGGTGCAATGTCTTGCCCAGCCAATTCGATCCGTCCGGCGGTTGGGTTTTCAAACCCCGCCAGCATCCGCATCATCGTCGTCTTGCCGCAGCCCGAGGGGCCAAGCAGCGCAAAGAATTCTTGCGCGTAGATGTCCAGCGATAGATCGTCGATGGCGACGAATTCACCAAATTTCTTGGTGACATTCTTAAAGCGAATAAGCGGTTTTTCGTCGGGATCATTCCACGGGGCGAAGACGGTTGGGCTCACGGTTGAGACATCCTTTGATCAGGTCGCAAGGGCAAGAAAAAGGGGCGCGACCTACTGGCCGCACCCCTGTCTCAGATCAGGTACCGGACTTGATCTTGGTCCAGAGCCGGGTCACCACGCGCTGTACTTTTGGCGGGTAAGGTGTGGTGGTGAACAGGTTATCCAGCGCCGCCTCAGAAGGGTAGATCGCCGGGTCGCTGATCACATCTTCGACCAAATGCTCTTGTGAGGCCTTGTTGCCGTTCGCGTAGTACACATAGTTCGACGCTGCCGCCATATTCTCGGCGTCCATGATGAAGTTCAGGAACTTATGCGCGCCCTCGGGGTTTGGCGCGTCGACCGGGATGGCCATTTGGTCAAACCACATCTGCGCCCCTTCGGAGGGAGCATTATAGGCAACTTCAACGCCGTTTTCAGCTTCGGCCGCGCGGTCACGGGCCTGCAGAATATCGCCAGACCAGCCGACTGCGACGCACACATCGCCGTTCGCCAAGGCATTGATATATTCCGAAGAGTGGAACTTCTGGATATAGGGGCGGATCGGCATGAAGACGTCTTCGGCCTTTGCGATCACATCGGGGTCATGGCTGTTGGGGTCTTCGCCAATGTAGTTCAGCGCCGCGGGGATCATCTCGGCAGGGGCGTCAAGGAAATGCACGCCACAGTCGGCCAGCTTTTCCATATTGGCAGGATCAAAAACCAAGTCCCAAGAGTCGACCGGGGCGTCTTCGCCCAGTGCTTCTTTGACCTTGCCGAGGTTTACGCCAATGCCGGTGGTGCCCCACATGTAGTTGATCGAATGCGCATTGTCGGGATCATATTGTTCGGTCCGCGAGGAAACCACGTCCCACATATTCTCAAGGTTAGACAGCTTGGAGGTGTCCAGCGGCTGGAATGCCCCGGCAGTGATCTGGCGCTGCAGGAAGGTGCCCGTGGGGACGACCACGTCATAGCCCGACCCACCGGAAAGCATTTTGGTTTCCAGCATTTCGTTGCTGTCGAACACATCGTAGACCAGTTCGATGCCGGTCTCTTCTTCAAATTTTTCCAGCAGGGATTCGTCGATATAGTCGGACCAGTTATAGACCCGGACCGTTTCCGCAGAGGCCGCACCTGCCATCAAGGTGGCAACGGCGACGCTGCTTAGTAGCACATTTTTCATTTCATACTCCCGTTAGACAGGTCGGGTTGATCCCCACCTTTCGTCAATTTGATCAAGTTTTGCCTCTTCGGGCAAGATGGTTTATGCTTTCATGCAGAATGAAATGCTGCAAGCTACGGCGTAACAAGACGGAAAGACCGCTCCCATGGGTTCAGAAAAAACCGATCCGAGACTGCTTCCCGCCGCCGACGCGGCGGTCAAGACACCGATCCATCAGCATGTCTACGAGCGCTTGCGCAAGATGATTCTTTTCGGCGATCTGGCCCCCGGACAAGGGGTCACGATCCAAGGTTTGACCACCGCCCTTGATGCGGGGATGACCCCCGTACGCGAGGCCATCCGCCGTCTGACATCCGAGGGCGCGTTGACCCATCTGGGCAACCGTCGCGTCACCGTGCCCGAACTGACCCACACGGGCCTCGAAGAGCTTGGGTTCATGCGTGAAACCCTTGAGCCTGAGCTGACCAGACGCGCCGCAGTACGCATGACAGAAGGACGTTTAACAGCGTTGAATGACTGCGACACGGCGCTGAACCACGCGATCGACCGCGGCGATGTGGGCGGTTACTTGATGCAGAACTACAGCTTTCACTCGATGATCTATGACCTTGCCGAAGCACCGATCATGGCCGCCACAGTAGACCGACTTTGGCTGCGGTTTGGCCCTTCGCTTCGGGTGGTTTGCGGGCGCTATGGCACCAGCAATCTGCCCGATAAACATGCAGAACTTATGGCTGCCTTTTCTGCGGGCAATGTCACCCTAGCCGGGGAAGTCATGGCAGGCGATGTTGCCCAAGGAATGACCCAAATCCGCGCCGCTCTTGATGGGCTACCCATTCCGCGTTGATTCGATTGACATGCTATAATTTGATCATATCCTGCGACGAAGCTCAATTTTCACGCAGATAGAAGGTGCATCCCCATGCCGCCCATCACGAATCACCTCCCCACCGCGGACCTACAGGCCCTCGATGCGGCGCATCATATGCATCCTTTCACCACCAACGACGACTTGGGCAAAAAAGGTGCACGCGTCATCACGCGGGCAAAAGGCATCTATCTGACCGACAGCGAGGGCAATGAAATCCTAGATGCGATGGCAGGGCTTTGGTGCGTGAACCTTGGCTATGGGCGCGAAGAGATGGGCCAAGTGGCCGCGCGGCAGATGAACGAACTGCCCTATTACAACACCTTCTTTCAGACGACCCATGTGCCTGCCATCGCGCTGGCCAAAGAACTGGCCGACCTCGCCCCCGGTGATCTGAACCACGTCTTTTTCGCTGGCTCCGGGTCAGAGGCGAATGACACCAATTTGCGCATGGTCCGCACCTATTGGGCGCAAAAGGGCAAACCCGAGAAGAGCCATATCATCAGCCGCAAAAATGCCTATCACGGGTCTTCGGTCGGTTCGGCCAGCCTTGGGGGCATGACGCCGATGCACGAACAAGGCGGTCTGCCGATCCCCGGTATTCACCATATCGGCCAGCCTGATTGGTACGCCGAAGGCGGCGACCAAACACCCGAAGAGTTCGGTCTGGCCCGTGCGCGTGAGTTGGAGGAAAAGATCCTCGAACTGGGCGCGGATAAGGTCGCTGCATTTATCGGCGAGCCTGTGCAAGGCGCCGGTGGCGTCGTCATCCCGCCCAGCACCTATTGGCCCGAAATCCAACGCATCTGCGAAAAGCACGACATTCTCATCATCGCCGATGAGGTGATCTGCGGCTTTGGTCGGACGGGCAACTGGTTCGGCTCGCAAACCATCGGCATCAAGCCGCATATCATGACCATCGCCAAGGGGCTCAGCTCTGGCTACGCACCGATTGGCGGGTCAATCGTCTGTGACGAAGTGGCCGAGGTGATCAACGCTTGCGAATTCAACCACGGTTACACCTATTCAGGCCACCCCGTCTGCGCCGCTGTGGCGTTGGAAAACCTGCGCATCATGCAAGAAGAGAACATCATTGACCATGTGCGCGACGTTGCCGCGCCCGCGTTGAAAGAAGCGCTGGATAAGCTGGGGGAGCATCCACTCGTGGGCGGGGTTAACGTCTCTGGCCTCATGGCCTCCCTGCCCCTGACACCGCATAAGGAAAGCCGTGCCAAATTTGCTGCCGATGGTGGCGTCGCGGGGTATACTTGCCGGGAGCATTGCTTTGCCAACAATTTGGTGATGCGCCATGTGGGCGACCGGATGATCATCTCTCCGCCGCTGATCATCACGCCCGAAGAAATCAAGATTTTCGCCGAGCGGGCCATCAAGGCGCTGGATGCGACCTATGCGGACCTGAAAGACAAAGACCTTTTAAAAGCAGCGTCCTAAGTAGCAGGGCAGCCCCCTGCGGGGCGGCCCTTTACTCTTTGCGCAAACGTTCCAGCAGCCGAGGCGACGCATAGCCATCCGGCGCGATGCCCTCGGCCTGTTGGAAGCTGCGCACCGCATTGACGGTCAGCGGGCCGATTTTCGCGTCGATCTTCTGCGTGTCAAATCCGGCCTTGGTCAGCAGGGTCTGCAATTCGATCCGCTCATCAAAGCTCAGCGCGCGATCCTCGCGGGGCCATTCTTGCTTAATCTCTCCCGCGCCGCCGATCCGGTCGGCCAGATGGCCCACCCCGATCACATAGGCATCCGCCGTGTTATAGCGCTCAATCACTTCGAAATTCGGGAAAATCATGAAGGCGGCCCCCTGCGCCCCAGCGGGCAGCAACACCGACCCCGGCCCGTGATCCGCCACCGCCGTGCCGTCCAATGCAGTCACGCCAAGTTCAGCCCATTCCGCAGGCGTCTTGGTGACATCGCGGTCGGCCAGCAGATAGTCAAACCCCTCGGGCAGTGCCACTTCGACACCCCAAGGCTGTCCTTCGGTCCAGCCGAAATGCTTGAGATATGCCGCGGTAGAGGCCAGTGCATCACCGGGGTTATCGCCCCAGATATCGCGCCGCCCGTCGCCATCCCAATCAACCGCATGGGCATGGAAGGACGAGGGCATAAACTGCGTGTGCCCCATCGCGCCCGCCCAAGAGCCGCGCAATTGTTCAGCATCCGTATCGCCCGCCTGAAGGATCCGCAAAGCATCGAGCAATTCGCCCTCGAAAAACTCGGCCCGACGCGCGTCATAGGCAAGTGTGGTTAACGACGACAACACACTATCGCCGCCCCGGAAACTGCCATAGGCGCTCTCTAACCCCCAGATCGCGGTGACGATCTCTTTCTCCACGCCGTATTTCGCTTCGATGTCTTCCAACGTGCGCTGCCACTGCGCCAGCGCCTTTTCCCCATTCTGCACCCGCAATTCTGAAGTCGCAGTGTCGAGGTAATCCCAGATTGTCTTGGTAAACTCTGACTGGTTGCGGTCCCGGCGGATCACTTCCGGGTCATAGCTTACCGTATCAAGCGCCCGGTCAAAGATATCCGGGTCAATGCCCTGCTGAAGTGCGCGGGGGCGAAATTCTTTCACCCAAACGCGCAGCCCGGCGTCGTCGCCGGTGGCTTCGGAGGGGGCCGCTTGCTCAGCGGGGGTCGAGGCAACCAGCACGGCCACAGGCGCACGCGGTGCGGGCCGCGTGGATTCTACCGGACCCGCCCCAAAGGCCGGAGCCCCCATACCCGCGGTCGCCAAAATGCTTGAAATCATCGCGTAATGCCGGATCATAATCGCCTCACCTCATAGAGTTGCGATAAATCCTATGCGCCCCCCGCCCCGGTGGGAAGGGAGGGGCATCGCCATCCGCGAAGCTCCGCTTGTTTGCCGCCTCAGCGGCGGGTGCGGGTCACTTTACGCTTAATCTTGTCCTTCTTGCGCTTGGCTTTGACGGCCTTGCCGCGCGGGTTGCGGCCGGCGGGGCTTCGGCTGCCGCCCTGCTTCACCTTCTGGTCTTCGATCTCAAGCAGTTCCAACGCGATGCCCCCGGTCACCGGCACCGCTTCGGCCAGCCGCACGGTGACCCGCTGGCCAATGCCGATGATCATGCCGGTGTCCGACCCCATCAGAGTTTGTGTCTCAGGATCGTGATGAAAATACTCGCGTCCCAGAGAGCGCATCGGCAACAAACCATCCGCGCCGGTCTCATCCAGTTTCACGAAAGCGCCGAAACGCGCAATACCGCTGATGCGACCGGTGAACTCATTGCCCACGCGTTCCGACAGGAAGGCCGCAAGGTAGCGGTCGGTCGTGTCGCGCTCCGCCACCATCGAGCGCCGCTCGGTGTCCGAAATATGCGCGCCGGTCTGTTCCAGCCCTTCAATCTCTTCCGGAGTCAGCCCGTCCTTGCCCCAGCCATGCGCCGTGATCAACGCGCGGTGCACGATAAGGTCGGCATAGCGTCGGATCGGCGAGGTGAAATGCGCGTAGGACCGCAGTGCGAGGCCAAAGTGCGCGATGTGCGCAGGGCCGTAATAGGCCTGCGTCAACGAGCGTAGGGTGCTGATGTTGATCAGTTCGGCGTCGTCGGTTCCCGCCGCCTGATCCAGCAGCCGGTTCAGATGCGAGGTCATCAACACCTGCCCCTTGGCCAGCGTCAGCCCGGCGGCCTGCGCGGTTTCGCGCAAGCTCTCCAGCTTCTCCGGCGAAGGTTCTTCGTGGATACGGAACAGCAGCGGGGTTTTCTTTTTCAACAGCGTCTCAGCGGCAGCGACATTGGCCAGCACCATGAACTCTTCGATCAGCTTGTGCGCGTCGAGCCGTTCGCGGAAGTTCACCGATTTTACCTTGCCGTCATCGCCCAATTCGATGCGGCGTTCGGGCAAGTCCAGCTCCAGCGGCTGACGTTCCGCCCGCGCCAGTTTCAGCGCGCCGTAGGCGGCGTAGAGTGGTTTTAACACAGGTTCCAACAGCGGCCCGGTGCGGTCATTGGGATTACCGTCGATGGCGTCCTGCACCTCTTCGTAATGCAGCGACGCGGGCGAGCGCATCAGCCCGCGGTGGAAGGTATGGCTAAGTTTATTGCCCTTGGCATCCAGCACCATCCGCACGGCGATACAGGCGCGCGGAACCCCTTCGTGTAGAGAGCACAGATCACCCGAAAGCCGGTCCGGCAACATCGGCACAACACGGTCCGGGAAATAGGTTGAATTGCCCCGCTTACGTGCCTCGATGTCCAACGCCGAGCCCGGCGTCACATAGGCAGCGACATCCGCGATGGCGACCCAGACAACATGGCCGCCCTCGTTCTTGGGGTCTTCGTCGGCATGGGCATAGCAAGCATCATCATGGTCACGCGCATCCGACGGATCGATGGTGACCAGTGGCAGATCGCGCAGATCTTCGCGGCCCTTGAGGCCCTGCGGCTTGGCAGCGTCGGCTTGGGCCACCACATCATCGGGGAAATCGTCCGGGATGCCGTGCTGGTGAATCGCGATAAGCGACACGGCGCGCGGCTCTGACGGGTCGCCCAGACGTTCGACAATACGCGCACGGGGGGAGCCCATGCGTCCCTTTGGCCCGGCCTGCTCGGCTTCGACCAACTCACCATCCTTGGCGCCGTGGGTATGGTCCGCGCCGACGCGCCATTCGCGGTCTGCACCCTTGTCGATCGGGACAATGCGCCCGCCCTCGGTAGCTTTGCGGAAAATGCCCAGCACCTTTTTCGGATTGCTGCCGATGCGGCGGATCAGCCGCGCCTCATAATGGTGGTCTTCGCCTTTCACCAGCGTCAACCGTGCCAGTATCCGATCGCCCTCGCCTAGGGCCGGGTCGCTGTCGCGCGGGATCAGCAGAACGACGGGCTCGTTGCCCTCTCCATGCCATTCCATCGGCTTGGCAAACAGATCACCATCCTTGTCCGGCCCCGTGACCAGCAGCACCGAGACAGGCGGCAAGCGGTCGGGATCCTGATAGCTGCGCTTGCGCTTTTCCAGATGGCCTTCGGCCTCAAGCTCTTTCAGCACGCGCTTCAGGTCGATCCGCGCCGCGCCTTTGATGCCAAAGGCTTTGGCGATGTCGCGCTTGGCGGTCAGCGTGGGGTTTTGTTCGATCCAGTCGAGGATCTCGGATTTGCTAGGTATCTTGCTCATATTTCAGCAGGTAGCACGCAGCCTCCCTGTCGTCATGGCAAATCGTGAATTTCATCCACGTCGCGCAGGGTCGAAACCTGCGCAATCCGGTAGCCTGGCAGTGTCGCGCAGCTGTCTGCCAGCGCGTGCGGGCCGGACCAGCGCACACCATCAAACAGGCTGGGCGGTGCGCGACGGGGGTGTTTCAGGCCAACGAGCCAGTAGCCACCATCCGGCGCGGGGCCAAACACCGCGTCATGGTCGCCAAGGGCTGCAAAGGCCCGCGCCAGTTCTTTGCGGTTGATACCGGGAATATCCGCCCCAATCACACAGGCCGGGCCGGGAGCGGCGCGCAGCATCCGTGCCATCCGGTCGCCCAGATTGCCCTTGCCCTGCGGCCAGCGGGGCAAATGCGCGGGCCAAACCCGGCTTTGCAGCCCTTCGATATCGGGGGCCACGGCCAGCACCACCTGCCAGCGCGGGTCTTCGATCCGCCGCAAAAGACGGCGCGTTTGATGGCGAAACCACCACGCCGCGCCCACCATGCCAATGTCGCGGCCCAGCCGGGTTTTCACCCGACCGGGACGTGGTTCTTTCACCATAACGATGAGCGATGGTTTCACGTGAAATAATTCCGCAGCACTCGGGTGTAGATGGATTTGAGCTGTCCGATATGTTCGACCCGCACATGTTCATCGACTTGGTGCATGGACTGCCCCACCAGACCGAACTCTACCACCGGGCAATGCGCCTTGACGAAACGCGCGTCCGAGGTGCCGCCTGTGGTCGAGAGTTCCGGCTTCACCCCTGTCTCAGCCTCAACAGCACCCGAAACGAGATCTGACAAAGCACCCGGCGGGGTGATAAAGCTTTCGCCCGAGATGGTGATTTCGACATCCACTTGGACGCTGAATTCCCCGGCGATCTTGTCGGCCTCACCCCGCAGCCAATCGCTGAGCGCTGCGCCCGAGTGGTGATCGTTGAACCGGATATTCACCGCACCGCGACACTGCGCCGGGATCACATTGGTCGCCTTATTCCCGGTGTCGACCGTTACCACCGCCAATGTGGACGCATCAAAATGATCGCTGCCCTGATCCAATTCTTGGCTCGCCAGCCGGTCCATCAGCCGCATCATTGCCGGCAAAGGATTGTTGGCGCGGTGCGGATAGGCCGCGTGGCCCTGTTTGCCGGTCACCTTAAAATGCGCATTCATCGACCCGCGCCGCCCGATTTTTATCATGTCGCCCATGGTCTCAGGGCAGGTCGGCTCGCCGACTAGACAAACATCCATCCGTTCGCCGTTTTCGGCCATGTAGTCCAAAAGCGCTGTTGTCCCGTCGAGCGCGTCGCCCTCTTCGTCACCGGTAATTGCCAGTACGATAGAGCCATCGGGGGGTGTGTCTTTCACGAAATCCACTGCCGCCGCGACAAAGGCTGCCACGCCGGATTTCATATCCGTGGTGCCGCGGCCATACATGATGCCGTCTTTGATCTCGGCCCCGAAGGGCGGCATGGTCCAGTCAGCCTCATCCCCAATCGGGACCACGTCGGTATGACCGTTAAAGCCGAAGGACTTGGTGTTGCCCTTGTTGCCCCAGCGGGCGAAAAGGTTGCACACACCACCCCGGTCCACGCGGGTACAGTCAAACCCCGCCGCGCCCAGCACCTCTTCCAGCACTTCCAGCGCACCGTCGTTGACTGGGGTGACAGAGGCGCAGCGCACCAGTTTTGCGGTAAGATCAACAGGGTCGAGACCGGACATATCGGCTCCTTTTCAGGGGTTTTCGCTTGTCCGGTAACTTGTGTGGGCAAATCGCGCCAATGCCAAGGGGGCGCTATGCAATTCCCTGTGTTAGGCGGTCGTCAGTCGAAAAACGGGGTCATCTGTGCGACGATGACCGAGTTTTCTTCCAAAGCGCGTTGCATCAACTCACGCTCTTCGGCGTCGATCTCTTGCCCCTCGGCCTCGCGCTCGTCCAGCGTGCCATAGCCGGTCACATCCAATGGATTGGTATCTGCCTGTTTAAGGATCGCCACCGTTTCACGCACGGCCTCCGCCTCATCAATGCCGGAGGCGAAACACATCAGCGCGGCACCTGTCGCCTTGTCGGGCAGCCCATCGCCATCCTTGCGCCCGATCTGGACCAAAAGGGTAAAGACCTGTTGGCGCGATGGCTTTTTGGTTTTTTTGGGTTCAGACATGATTAAGGCCGCCGATTGATTTCGGCAGCCCTAACCTTTTCGCTTAGACTTGGAAAGGGGCCGCGGCCCCCGCTCTTAGGTCTTACTGCGTACGAGCCGTGCGACCCAGATCAACAGACAGGCACCAATAATGCCCACGATAAGCTGACCGAACCAACCACCCAGCGTGCTGCCGACGATCAGAACCAAGAGCCAGTTCGCAACCAAGGCACCTACGATGCCGAGGATGATGTTCATGATCAGACCCATGTCCGATTTCATGATTTTTTCTGCGATCCAACCTGCGAGGCCGCCTACGATAATTGCTGCAAACCAACCGATACCCGTCATGTCGTTAATCTCCTTTAAATTCAGGGATCAACGCCATGACTGGGCATTTGGTTCCATCAGTCGCGCAGCAACTCGTTGATTGAGGTCTTGGAGCGGGTCTTGGCGTCCACCCGTTTGACGATCACGGCGCAATAAAGGTTCACGTTATTCTTGGAGGGCATGGAGCCCGCCACGACGACAGAACCAGCTGGCACTTCGCCATACATGATCTCGCCGGTTTCACGGTCAACGATCTTGGTCGACTGGCCGATGAACACGCCCATGCCCAGCACCGAGCCTTCGCGCACGATGCAGCCTTCGACGACTTCCGAACGCGCGCCGATAAAGCAGTTGTCTTCAATAATGGTCGGGCCGGCCTGCATCGGCTCCAACACGCCGCCGATGCCAACGCCACCCGAAAGGTGCACGTTTTTACCGATCTGGGCGCAGGAGCCGACGGTCGCCCATGTGTCAACCATGGTGCCGCTGTCGACATAGGCGCCGATGTTCACGAATGACGGCATCAACACCACACCCGGCGCGATAAAGGCCGAGCGGCGCACGACGCAGTTCGGCACGGCGCGGAAACCGGCCTCTTTCCACTCGGCGTCACCCCAGCCTTTGAACTTACTGTCGACCTTGTCCCACCAGCCAGCGCCCTGCGGGCCGCCCTCTTGATGTTCCATATCCTTGATGCGGAACCCCAGCAGCACGGCCTTCTTGGCCCATTGGTTGACCTTCCAATTGCCGTCTTCCTGCTTTTCCGCCACGCGGAGTTTGCCGCTGTCGAGCGCGTTCAGCGTCTCTTCGATGGCGTCGCGGGTCTCTCCGGTGGTGGCGGATGTGATCTGGTCGCGGGTATCCCAAGCGGCTTCGATGGCGGTTTCAAGTTGGGCGTTGGACATGGGGAAAGTCTCCGAATGATGAAAAGGCCTTTTGAGGGCTATAGCCTTGCACCGCCAAGGGTGCAATTGCCGGGCCAACTGAGGCGTGGTCATTCTTCGGCCAACAATGCATGTTGACCTGAACACCCATTGCGCCACCTGAGCCAAGCCCTAGACCAAAGAAAGACCCGAGGATGACCGAGGAACACCGCCACCCCCTGCGCCGCGCCACCGCCGACCGCGCCAAGGCTGAAGACGCGCCTGACACGCCACAAACCCGCGCACCGGCCTACCGTTTAGCATTTACCGACAATGACTTCATGTGCCGCGAAGAGTTGCGCCCGGTACGCCTGCAACTGGAATTGCTTAAGCCCGAGCTGCTTCTGGATGCGCATGGCATCCAATCCACCATTGTGCTGTTCGGCGGCGCACGCATTCCCGAACCGGCGCAGAAACACACCGCCCGCACCAAGACGCTGGCCGATCTGTCGCGCTTTTACGATGAGACTCGCACCTTCGCCCGGCTGATGACCGAAAAGTCGATGGAAACCGGCGGCGTGGAGAACGTCATCGTCACCGGCGGTGGACCAGGCGTGATGGAGGCGGGCAACCGTGGCGCGCTGGATGCTGGCGGGCATTCCATTGGCCTTAATATTGTGCTGCCGTTTGAGCAGGCACCCAACGAATATGTCACGCCAGAGCTTTGCTTTAACTTCCACTATTTCGCGATCCGCAAGATGCATTTTCTGATGCGCGCCCGCGCGATCTGCGTCTTCCCCGGTGGCTTCGGCACGATGGACGAATTGTTCGAGGCGCTGACCCTGATCCAGACGGGCCGCATGAACCGCGTACCCTTCTTGCTGTTCGGGCGTGAGTTCTGGGAAAAGATCATCAATTGGGACGCGCTGGCCGATGCGGGCACGATCTCTGCCGAAGATCTTGGCCTGTTCCGCTTTGTCGAAAGCGCGGATGAGGCGATGGAGGTCATCGAGAATTGGGAAACCGCCCCCGCCCGCGAGCATGTGCCGGGCCGGGAAGAAGTGGAAGACCAAGGATAAGAAGCTTCTGCTCGGCCCATTCAGCCGGTCGATGTTATTGGCATCGACCGGCTATTGGGCGAATTTCTGCGCCAATGCGGCCTCTGCCCCTTCAACGATATCTCGCAGGATCTCTGCGGCGGGTTTCACATCACGGATCAGCCCCGCAACCTCCCCGACGAACGCGTTGGCGGTGCGGGCGTCGCCCTCCGCCACCGCCGCCTGCCACCGGGGCAACTCCTGCGCCAGAGCGGCGCGCAGCCCCGCGGGGTCATCATGCCATCGGTCGGTGAAATCATTGCGCAACACGCGGCCCGTGTAGCGTTTGGGCCAGTCATAACCGCGCATAATATCGGTGACGGTGCTGCGCAGCGTGTCATCGCCGCTGGCCTTAATCGCAGCCTCAAGCATTGCGGGATGGACCAGCGCCTCTTCCGACGCCCAGAACCGCGAGCCGATGACCACCCCATCGGCCCCGAGCATCAACGCTGCAGCCAGCCCGCGCCCATCACCCACACCACCTGCGGCGCAGAGCAGCGTGTCAGGCGCGTGACGGGCGATGTGATCGGCGATTTCCGGCACCAACGTAAAGGTCGCGCGCTTCTCACCGTGCCCACCGGCCTCGGAACCTTGCGCGACGATGATCTCGGCCCCCAGGTCAATCGCATGGGCCGCATCGCGCAGGGTTTGCACCTGGCATATCAGCGGCACCTGCGCATCGCTGATCGCAGGGACGAACTCTGCCGGATCGCCGAAAGACAGAAAAACCGCCGCCGGGTCGCGGGCAAGCACCTGCTCCAACGCCTGCGGATGCTCGCGCAGCTTCCAAGTGATAAAGCCGCAGCCAACGGATTGATTGCCCGCCAGATCCTGTTGCTCGGCGATCCACTCGCCCGCGTCGTAAGCGCCGCCGATCATGCCCAAGCCCCCGGCGCCTGAGACCGCAGCCGCCAGCCGCCCGCCCGCCGCAAAGGCCATCGGCGCTTGAATGATGGGGTGGCTGATCCCCAACCGCTCAGTCAGCCGCGTACTTAACATACCATCACCGCCCCGCCAAAATCGCGTCGGCGGCTTTTTCGGCAATCATCACCGTGGGCGATGCCGTGTTGCCCGAGACGATCTTGGGCATAATCGACGCATCGACCACCCGCAGCCCGCTGAGCCCATGAACCCGCAGGTCGGTATCGACCACGGCCATCGGGTCGTTGCCCATCTTGCAGGTGCCGACGGGGTGAAAGATCGTCGTGGCAATATCCCGCGCTTTGGACAGCAAGTCTTCGTCGCTCTGCACGGCGGGGCCGGGCAAGATTTCTTCGGGCGCGTAGGGGTGCAGTGCTTTCGCCGTCATGATGTGCCGCGCCTGTTTCAGCGATTTGATCGCCACGCGCTTGTCGCTCTCAGTAGAGAGGTAGTTGAGGCGGATGTCCGGCTGCACGGCGCTGTCACGGCTGGTCAGGTGGCAAGAACCGATACTCTCGGGCCGTAGATTACACACCGATACGGTGATCGCCGGGAAACGGTGGAGCGGATCGCCCAGTTTATCGGTTGAGAGGGGCTGCACGTGATATTCCAGATCGGGCGTTTCCAACGCCGGGTCGGACTTGGTAAACATCCCAAATTGGCTGGGCGCCATGGCCAACGGACCGCTGCGCCGCATGAGGTATTCCAGCCCCATCCGCCCCTTGCCCCAAAGCGAATGGGTCATCGTGTTGAGAGTCTTGGTATTCTGCACCTTATAGACGGTGCGGATTTGCAGATGGTCTTGCAGGTTTTCACCCACGCCGGGCAGGTCGTGCAGGGTGGTGATCCCCATACCGCCCAGAAGCTCGCTTTGCCCGATGCCAGACAGTTCTAGGATTTTGGGAGAGTTGATCGCCCCTGCCGCCAGTATCACCTCACCCTCGGCCAAGGCCCGCAAGGCACGGCCTTCATGGGTGAAACGCACGCCTGTCACGCGCTTGCCTTCAAGGATCAGACCCTCGGTATGGGCGTGAGTCATCACCCGCAAGTTGGGCCGCTTCATCGCCGGTCGGAGAAAACCACGCGCCGTGTTCCAGCGCACACCGCCATGTTGGTTGACCTCGAAAAAGCCCGATCCTTCGTTATCGCCGTCATTGAAGTCGGCACGCGGCTCGATCCCAAACTCGCGCGCGCCTTTCTGTACGGCCTCTAGAATGTCCCACCGCAGTCGTTGCTTGCTGACCTTCCACTCGCCACCTGACCGGTGCATGTCGGTGCCACCAGCGTGGTGATCTTCGGACTTCAGGAAATAGGGCAGCACGTCATCCCAGCTCCACCCGGTGTTCCCAAGCTGCCGCCAATGATCATAATCCGCCGCCTGCCCGCGCATGTAGATCATACCGTTCACCGAAGAGCAGCCGCCCAACACCTTGCCGCGCGGATAGGCCAAGCTGCGCCCGTTCAACCCCGGTTCGGGGGCGGTCTTCATCATCCAATCAGTGCGCGGATTTCCGATGCAATAGAGATAGCCCACAGGCACTTTGACCCAGTGGTAATTGTCGTTCCCTCCGGCTTCGAGAAGCAGAACGTTATTGGCAGGATCAGCGCTGAGACGGTTGGCCAATACACAGCCCGCAGTGCCCGCACCGACAATGATATAGTCATAGCGCCCTTCTAGCTGTGCTTCATCATTCATAGTGGCCCCCTCGCAAATTCCTGCCCCGCCTCTTGGCCCGATAGTGGTAGAGCGCCCGGCGACGGGTCACAATCCCTCCGGCAAATTTGGGAACCTGCCCCATTCCGCAGGCATTTTGCGCCAAAGCCACATGTGCCATGCTTTGCGTTAGAAGCGGATCCGTTTGTTGCTTTTTTGGGGACACCGGTGAATATGGCCGGATTGGATATATTGCCCCGAGGCGCTAGATTTTTCCCTCAAGGAAAAAGCTCCACCGCCTTTTGGTAGCTAAATACAAAGGTTAAGATTTTTGCGGCGACCCGAATTTATATTATTTCTCGGATGTATCGCCATCACTTTTGGGGTGTTTCTTTACAGCAGTCGCAGCAACGATGCTGCCGCCGAACGCGCTTTTGATCGCATCGCCGAAGAGAGCCTACAAAGCCTCGATACGAGAATGCATACCTATCTGCAAAGTCTCAACGGTATCGCCGCCTTCATGAAGTCCTCTGACGAGGTGACCGCCCGCGACTTTGGTCATTACGTTGACGCGCTTCAAATCGAGAGCTTTTTGCCTGGGATCAACGGCATCGGCTTTGTCGCTTCGGTGGCCAGGGGAACAGAGGACGCTTTCGTCGAACAGGTCACTGCTCTTGGCATCGATGATTTCAGCATTCACCCCAACACCGGCAATGCCGAAAAGATGGTGATCCAATATATCTACCCTCAAGGGCCAAATGCAGAGGCCGTGGGCCTCGACATTAGCTTTAACGAAGACCGCCGCCGCGCCGCCCTACGTGCCCGCGAAACCGGAGAGCCGCAGTTAACCTCCCGTATCCTCTTGGTGCAGGATAAAACCCGGCAGCCGGGTTTCTTGCTGCTTCGTCCGGTTTTTGCCGCCGCCGACAGCGCCGCGCAGGACACAGCGGATTTTATCGGCTGGGTCTATGCCCCTTTTGTCGGCGCGAACCTTTTGAACGGGCTGACCCCGGCGCAGGGCGCATCTTATGCCATCAAAGTCTTTGATGGGCTAACCACTGCACCAGAAAACCTGATTTTCGACAGCACCGGGGAGAGCGCCGAGGTTGGGCGCCACAGCATTACCCAAACGATCGAACGCTTTGGCCGGCCTTGGACCTTGGTTCATGTCAGCACCGTAGGTTTCGACAGCGCCATGCACAGCGCCGTGCCGGAACTCCTGCTCATTTCCGGTTTGTTGCTGGCAATCCTCTTCTTTGTGGCCTTCCGCAGTATGCGCCAACGCAGCGCCGCACTCAGCGAGCTTGCCGCCCTACGCGAACGGCAAATCGACGCCCATGAAGAAGAAAATCGTTCGGTCATTGAAAACGCCGTAACGCCTGTTTTCCTGCTCGACAGCAGTGACCGCGTGCTGTTTGCCAATCAGGCCGCGCTGGTCTGCTTTGGCTATGGGCGCGAGGCGCTCAAGGACATGGATTTTGCTGATCTCGTCACCGATGTGATCGAAGATCATGACCATGATCAGGTCAATGCGACAGGAAAGACATGCTTTGGCCAAGAACTGAAGCTTGATCTGCAACGCAACGATTGGACCACATACACCGGAGAGCGGCGTTTGACTGCGATTGTGCGGGATCTCACCTCAGAGCTTGCGGTGCAAGATGAACTGGCACGCAACAAAGCGCTCTATGATCTCGCACTTGAAGGCGCGCAAATTGGCGTTTTCGACATTGATTTGCGCAGCGGAAAATCTGAGGTGTCTTCGACATGGCGCCGCATCTTGGGGATGGCCGATTACGAGCGGCTTTCCGACCCGCAGGGGGAATTCCTCAAACGCGTTCATCCCGATGACCTGTCCCTGCTCACTCAGACCGATCAGGCCTGTATTTCAGGACAGCAAGAACGGTCGGTGACCGAATACCGGATGAAGATCGGCACCGGAGAGTGGCGCTGGATGCGCTCTGACGCGGTGGTGACTGAGCGCGACGAAGATGGCATTGCCCTGCGAATGGTTGGCACCCAGACCGATGTGACCGATATCGTTCACGCGCGGAATGCGCTTGAAACCAGCGAGCGGCGTTTTCGTCAGGTGCTTGCTGCAGCGCCGGTTGGCATGGCCATCCTGGGCGAGGGCGGCGTTTTCAACAGCGTCAATAGCGCGCTGTGTAGGCTCTGTGGCTACAGCGAAGACGAGTTGCTATCGAACACCAAGCTTGGCGATATGATGCCCGAAGACGACCTGACCAAGCTCTACGCAGAGGTCCGGGGGCTGGTCAAATCGCGCAGCTCGCAGAACTATCAAGCCGAATACCGCATCACGCATAAGCAAGGTTTTGAACGCTGGGGCTTGTTCAATGTCTCGTGGACCTTCGACAAAAACACCCGCGGCTATGTCTTTATCGTGCAGATCAACGACATCACGGATCAAAAGAAGCTTGAGCAGATCAAAAGTGAGTTTGTCTCTACTGTCAGCCATGAATTGCGCACGCCATTGACCTCGATCAAAGGGGCGTTGGGACTGATCGACACCACGGACAATACCCGCCTGCTGCCCGCCCATATTCGTCTGATCGACATCGCGCGCAGCAATGCCGACCGGCTGTCGCATATCGTGAATGATATCCTTGATCTTGAGAAAATCTCTTCCGGTGAAGTGATGTTTGATTTCCATGATGCTGATCTGAACAGCGTCATCAGAGATTCCATGAACGAGATGTCGCCCTTTGCGACGACCCACAACAACACCTTAGGCGTGCAACTGCCTGACGACCCGCTGATGGTCCGTGTCGACGAAAGCCGAACCCGGCAGGTTCTGGCCAACTTGATTTCGAATGCCTGCAAATATTCCGACGCAAAGTCCGAGGTGCAGATCCGTGCAGAACAGTTGGGCGATCGCGCGATCGTCTTTATCCAAAACACCGGCCCCGGCGTGCCCGAAAACTTCCGCCCGCGGATCTTTCAGGCTTTCTCTCAGGCGGATGGATCGGACACCCGCGCCAAGGGCGGCACCGGGCTGGGGCTGAACATTACCCGGCAGATCATCAAACGTCAGGGCGGCACCATCGGCTTTGAAAGCATCCCGAATGGCGTCACCGTTTTTTGGTTCACCTGCCCTATCGCCGAGGCCAAGACCATTCAGGCCCCGACCCTACCGGATGCAAAAATTGGCGAGCGGCATGCAAAGCTGCGGGTCCTACACATCGAAGACGATCTGGACTTTGCTGAGGTGATCCGCACCGGGCTGGACAGTGTTGCAGATGTAACCAATGTCACCAACCTTGCGCAGGCGCGGCAATTGATCGGCCAAGACGAGCTTGATGTTGTGATCCTAGACTGGTCTTTGCCTGACGGGGATGCACGAACCTTGCTGGGGGACATCACCCGGCTACATCCCACCGCCAAGATTATCAGCCTCTCTGCCGACAACAATCGCGAGCCTGACCCGCGTGTGGGGATAAACCTCATCAAATCACGGAGTGGGATCAGTTCGGTGGTGAATTCGATTACCGGAGCCACCGCACGCGCGTCTTAAAAAAACAAGTGCCTCAGGGAAGTGACGCTAAAGTGCGACATGCCATATTATTGCCAACTTGGTTCGGCATTCTGATTAAACTAAAATTTAAAAGTTATGCTACGAGCTACAGCAAGACCGTTTCTGGGCGAGGATTTACGAGTGTCGTCAAAGTCATTTAACAAACGTACCGCCGCCACCTTTTTTCTGGGCACTGCCATTTCCGGCAGCTGGTACACCGCAACTTCTGCACTTCTGACCGGGGAAATTATTCCTGTGGTTGGCGCGATCGTTCTGGCGGGGCTAACCCCTTTTGGGGTGAACGCACTGCGACCGGGGGGCAATGGCTCGCTGGACAATCACGATATGGCACAAAGACTTAGAGCCTTTGACAGTCATGCTATCGTGAACATTCTCGATACAAGCGGAGTTCTAAAACAAGTCAACGACCGCTTTACCGAACTGACGGGCTACACCCGCGACCAACTGATCGGTCAGCCTGTTTCGATGCTCTACAATGAACAATCTTGCGAAATTGCTGCAGAAATGCGGGCCGCTTTGAAGCAGGGCAAGACATGGCAGGGTGAAACCCCACTGCGCTGTGCCGACGGCCGCGTTATTCAAACGCAATGCACTGTTATGCCTCTCTTTAACAAAAACGGGGATTGGACCGGGTCAATCTCAGCCCGCACAGATGTGACTCACGCCAATGAGCTGTTGGCCGAGCGAGACACAGCTGAGACGCTATATGAGTTGCGCGATGACATTTGGATCGTCGACGCTGAGACGCACCGCTTTAGCTATATGAATCGCGTCGCAATGAGCCGTACAGGCTGGCGCGCTGAACCTTATTCGGAACGCACGCTTGAGGACCTCGGCGAGAAAAGCGGTAGTCACGCCATTCTTGAGGTCTGTAAATCTCTTGCCGCCTCGGGCAAGGCAATGTCCCAGTTCGACACGGAAATGTTTGGCAGTCACTTTCAGGTGACGGTCAAGCTGTTGCCCATTGGTGGCAAGGCGGGGCGTTTCCTGATCATGCTTAACGACATTTCCGACATCATCAACGAAGAGCGGATGAAGTCTGAGTTCATTTCGATGGTAAGCCACGAACTGCGCTCGCCGCTCACCTCAATCAAAGGATCGATGGGGCTGCTTTTGTCGCGCGCGGCGGGCGAACTGCCCAGCAAAGCGCGCGCTCTGCTGGAGATTTCGCACCGCAATGCCGACCGTTTGGTGCTGATCATCAATGACATTCTTGATCTCGAAAAAATCTCCACGGGGCAACTAGAATTTAATCTAGAAGAAACCGATATCGCTGAACTTCTTCGGGAAACAAGTGCTGCCAATTCCTCGCTTGAACAGCGCCATGGTGTGCGCATTCAGGTTGAAACCACGGACACCCCGATGCAAGTCACCACAGACCCAAACCGGGTTATTCAAGTGCTGACAAACTTCCTGTCCAACGCGGCCAAATTCTCGAAACCTGGGGAGCGGATCACCATTCGTGCCGAAGAGAATGACGATGAGCTGCGCATCTCCGTATCAGACCGCGGCCAGGGCATTCCGGCGTCTGAAGAACATAAAGTGTTCCAGCGTTTCGCTGATCTGTCCAACTCCAAACGTGCTGAAAAAGGCGGCACCGGCCTTGGCCTTAGCGTCTGCAAGGCCATTGTCGAGAACCTTGGCGGTAAAATAGGTTTTGACAGCCGCGAGGGATTTGGTACGACATTTTACTTTACCCTGCCGAAGAAAAATTCTCAGGTAGCGGCAGAGGAACCGGCTTCGTTGCTACGTGAAGCCTCCTAGAGAGAGTATGGAATGATCAAACTGCTGCACGTCGAGGATGACGCGGATATTCGGGAAATCGCGCTGATGGCGCTTGAGCTAAGCGGCGATTTCGATGTCGTCCAATGTGAGACCGGAGAAGCGGCGCTGAAACAGGTTCAGTCCTACACGCCCGATGTTATCCTGCTCGACATGATGATGCCGGGCATGACAGGTCGCCAGACCCTGGAAAAGATGCGTGAAATGGACAGCCTGCGCGACGTGCCGGCGATCTTTATGACCGCACGCGCCCAACATAACGAGATTGAAGAGCTGCGCGATCTGGGGGCGGCTGATGTGATCAGCAAACCGTTTGACCCCATTGCCTTGGCCGATCAGGTCAAAGCCGCGATGCAGGCCGCATAGGCCAGCGTCCCGTCAGTTTGCCCATTGGGCGGCATCGGTATGAACTTGACTGAGTGGGGACGTGCCAAGCAAGGCAAGGCTGCCACGCCATTAAGCGTGCGCGTCGATTTCCTGACGGCACTGTGCGACGAACCCGTCCAGTTCCGAGATGATTTCGATGGGGCATTCCGCCCGATTGGCAGTTGATCCGGCCAAATGGTCGACAATCTGCGTTTCACATTTGCGCGCCATACGGCCAAGCTCTTCGAACCCCAGTGATCCAGCGCTGCCCGCGATCTGGTGCAGAATGGCCTGCGCGCTCGCCAGATTGCCTTTAATCTCTTCAACGGTCGTTGCGTCCCACGCGGCCAGACCATGGCTGGCGATCTGTGTCTGACGCTCGGCCAGCATATCGACAAAGCGCTTGCGAATGCGCTCGATGCCGGGAAGTTCAGCTAACATTTTAGTCATGCCTGTTGATCATTCTGCCAAAAGTCATTGAGCGATCTCGTATGCGCCACACTGGCGGACTCTGCACTTGCATGAGCCTGCGCCAGCGCGTCCATGACGGAGTTGCCGCTTTTCCAAATCAGCCGAACTGCTTCGCCCGCACTGACGCGTGGGTAAACACGCTCGCCATAATTGTCGAATAATTCGGTCTGAGACAACTCAAAGTTAACCGCATCCATCAGCCCGCCCATATTCGGACGCCATCCGCTTTCCGTGACGCAAACAAATGTACCGTTGCCCGCGTAGGACATCAGCACCTGATGGTCCACAAGCGTATCCGACAAAATCTCAGCCACATCTGACACAAGGCTATAGAACTCGAACGACGTCATCGTCGCGTGGAAAGCGTCAACTTCGCGAATAGCAAAGGCAAAAGCAGTAGAGCCGAACAGCGCGCTGCGCGACAGCTGTGCGACGTAGTTCTCCATCGCGGTATAGTCGATGACGTTGTCCACATCATAGATCGGGACCGGCTCGAACAACTCCATATGCGTGGCTTGATCGGCGATGGTCTTGGCTGCAAAGATTTTCTTGGTCCGCTGCTGGCGCTCTTTTACCATGCCTTCGACCAGACCGATGCGGGACTTCAGCTCGGCAATCTCAAACGGCTTGGTTACATAGTCGGTGGCCCCGGCAGCAAAGGCCCCGTCGATATAGCGTTTATCGGACATCGCGGTCAGCATCAGGATCGGCGTATCTGCATGGCGCGAGGAGTTGCGGATGTGTTGGGCCAGTTCGATCCCATCCATGCCCGGCATCTGAATATCAAGCATGAAGCAGTCAACTGGGCCAAGGTTCGGATCACCCAGCATATCAACCGCGTGCAGAGCCGACGGGGCGGTCGTCAGTTCATGCGCGCCGATGATCTCTACAAATTGCCCAAGCAATTCGAGGATAATCGGATCGTCATCCACCGCCAAAATTCTCATCACATCTCTCCACAGATAAATTCTTTTGCCCTCAAACTGGACGGGCCGCCGCTTGCTTCTAATTTCCCTGTTAAGTGTGGCCTAATTTGGGCGAATTTTTAGTAAATAGGCGACAAACCGGGGCACTGTTTCCGTTTTTGGGCCGATTCACCCCGCAGAACGGGCGTCTTAACCGATTATTCATTCTTCGTCGGTCTTACGGGTCGCTTGTCTCTCATATGCGATTCCCTAAACGAAAGCGGCCCGACGTTTCCGCCGGGCCGTTCTCATTTCAGCGTCTTGAGAACTTATCCCAAGCTTGCCTTGATCGCATCGGCAGTGACCCCCACAACCTTATCCGCTTCTTCACGCGTCAGGCAGAAGGGTGGCGCGAAGCCGATGATGTCGCCTTGGGGCATGGCGCGGGCGATGACGCCAGCCTTGAGCATATCGCCCACGATGGTCGGCACCACTTTGCGCGATGGATCAAACTGCGTGCGGCCTTCACGGTCTTCGACCAATTCCACAGCGCAGAGCATCCCTTCGCCGCGAATGTCGCCCACCTTGGGGTGATCGCCCAATGCGGCTTTCATCTGCGCATTGAGGTAACCGCCCACGTCCGAGGCATTCTCGATCAGCTTCAGATCGTCGATCAGCTTGAGGTTCGCGATTCCCGCAGCCGCGCCGATAGGATGCGCCGAATAGGTCCAGCCGTGGCCGATGGGGCCATTCTCATCGGTGCCCTGCTCCAGCACTTTCCACATCTTATCGCCGACGATAGAGCCCGACAGCGGCGCATAGGCCGAAGTCAGACCCTTGGCGATGGTGATCAGATCAGGCTTCATCCCGTAGTGCTCAGAGCCGAACATCGACCCCAGACGGCCAAAGCCGGTAACGACCTCATCCGCGACCAGCAGGATGTCGTGCTTGTTCAGCACCTCTTGCACGGCAGCCCAATAGCCTTCGGGCGGTGGCACGATGCCCCCGGTGCCCAGAACCGGCTCACCGATGAAGGCGGCGATGGTGTCGGCACCCTCACGCTCGATCAGCGCTTCGAGCTCGCCCACGAGATGCGCGGTGAACGCCGCTTCGCTCATGTTGGCGTCGGGGCGGCGGTAGTAATAGGGCGCGTCGGTATGCACCACTTGCGCCAGCGGCAGGTCGAACTTCTTGTGAAACAGCTCCAGCCCGGTCAGCGAGCCCGTCACCAGACCCGAACCGTGATAGCCACGCCAGCGCGAGATGATCTTCTTCTTCTCAGGACGGCCAAGGATGTTGTTGTAGTACCAGATCAGCTTGACGTTCGTCTCATTCGCGTCCGACCCGCCAAGGCCGAAATAGACCTTGCTCATGCCTTCGGGCGCGCGGTCGAGGATCATCTTGCTGAGCGTGATGCTCGCCTCGGTGCCATGCCCGACATAGGAGTGGTAATAGGCCAGCTCATGCGCCTGCTCGGCAATCGCCTCGGCGATCTCTGTGCGGCCATAGCCGACGTTGACGCAGTAGAGCCCGGCAAAAGCATCTAGAAACTGATTGCCGTCGCGGTCGGTGATATGGCTGCCCTTGGCGGTCTTGATCACACGGGTCGGGCTTTCGCCGCGCGCGTGCTGCGCCAGATGGGTGGAGGGGTGAAAGAAATTTTCACGGTCCCATTGTTCGAGCATATCGTTCTTCAGCATTGGTCTTTCCTTTCTTCCGGCGCGTCTTTGCGCCGTGTTCTTAAATCTCAGGCCCAGTCACGGCAGACGTATTTGATTTCCGTGAAAGCTTCGAGCCCCAGCCGCGATCCTTCGCGGCCGATGCCCGATTGTTTTGTCCCACCAAAGGGGATCGGCGCGCCGGTCACCTTGGTGCGGTTGACCGCCACCATGCCGAAACACAGCGCACGGCTGGCGCGGTAGATGCGGCGTGGGTCTTGGCTGTGGACATAGGCCACCAGCCCGTATTCCGTGTCATTGGCCCGTGTGATCGCCTCATCCTCACTGTCGAAGGCCGCGATCGCGGCCACGGGGCCAAAGGTCTCTTCGCGCATGATCAGCGCGTCGGCTGGCACGTCGGCCAGCACCGTCGGCTCAAAGAACAGCGGCCCCATCGCGTGCCGTTTGCCACCACAAAGCAGCCGCGCCCCGCGGTCAAGCGCATCTTTGACGTGTTCCTCTTGTTTGGCGACGGCTTTCTCGTTCATCAGCGGCCCGATGTCCGGATCGTCTGAGCCGATCCCCACGGTCAGTGCCTGCGTAGCTGCAGTGAAGCGCGTGCAGAAGGTGGCATAGCTGTCGCGGGCGATGAAGAACCGGTTCGCGCCGAGGCAATCTTGCCCTGAGGTCACGAATTTAGCCTTGATCGCTTCCTCTACCGCACGGTCCATGTCGGCATCGTCGAACATAATGAACGGCGCATGGCCGCCGAGTTCGAGCACCAGTCGTTTCACACTATCCGACGCCTGACGGTAAAGCAGTTTGCCAATCTCTGTGGACCCGGTGAAGGAAATGGCGCGGACGCGGTTGTCCTCCATCCACGGTTTCACGATCTCGGGTGCCTCACCGGTCACGACGTTAAAGACCCCCTTGGGCAGCCCCGCCTGTTCGCCCAACTCGGCCAGTGCCAGCGCCGAGAATGGAGTCTCAGCCGAAGGATGCGCCACCGCGGTGCAGCCCGCCGCCAGTGCAGCCCCCGCCTTGCGGGTCAGCATGGCCGAAGGGAAGTTCCACGGGGTGATGAGGGCCGCTACGCCCACCGGCTCACGCCAGATTTCCACTTCGGCGTCGGGCAGGTGTGAGGTGACGCCTTCGATGTTCGGGCGGCGCGCCTCTTCGGCGTAGAATTCAAAGAAAGACGCGGCATAGTCGATCTCGCCGCGCGATTCCGAGATAGGTTTGCCCTGCTCTGCGGTCATGATCCGCGCCAAGTCTTCACGGTTCTCCAGCATCAGGTCACGCCAGCGCCGCAGGATCGCGCCGCGCTCTTGCGGCAGCAGGCCCGCCCAATGGGGGAAGGCGGCGTGTGCGGCGTCAACGGCAGCGCGGCTGTCGTCGCCGTTCAGCTTGGCCACCGCCCCCAACACCGCACCGCTCGCGGGATCGGTCACATCGAACGCGTCGCTCTGCGCCCCGGCGACCCATGCGCCACCGACATAGGCGAAATGGCGGGCCAGCTCGCCACGCTCCAGCGCAGGCAGTCCGTTTGCGGGGGTTGGGGTCATCTTGGTCATGGCGCGCCTCCTTTGGGATGAATTTCCCCGAAGGTACGGCGGAGATTGGCGCGGGTTTGACTGAATTTAGCAGACCACGCCGGAGGTTCTGCGGCGCGAACGGCCTGCGACCGGAAAAACTACGGTTGCTCAGTCATCGCCATCCGGCAGCAGCATTGAAAGCGGCAGCGGCGCGGATTTGACGGATTTGGTCACGATATAGGTGAAATAGCGCGTCAGGCCGGCCTGCTGATCCAACAGGGCGTCCATCAACCGCTGGTAGCTGTCGATGTCGCGGGTGACGACCTGCATCAGATAGTCAAAACCGCCGCCCAAGGCCCAGCACTGCACGATCTCATCATGTTGCGCGATGACCGCTTCGAACCGCTGAAACGCCTCGGCCCGGTGGTTGCCCAGTTCGGCTTGCACAAAGACGGTGACATGCGGGGCGATGCGGCGCAGGGCGACATGGGCCTGATAGCCGGTGATGATCCCCGCAGACTCCAGCCGCGCCAGCCGTTCGCCGCAGGCGGTGGCGCTGAGATTAACCTTGTCGGCAAGCGCAGATTTGGCGATGCGCCCCTCGCGAGAGAGGATCGACAGCACCGCGATATCGCGTTTATCCAGTTTGACAAAGCTCATGGCAGTTTCATGCGAGCGCAGGTCAGACTTGTCAATTGTCATGATTGTGGTGATCATCCCGATCATGACAAAATGGCGCCCAGACCCCGGATCCCTGACCCGACCTGCCTATCGATCACTCGTTCAGGCGATTGAAACGGCGATTCAGCATGGGGCGCTCAAACCCGGCGACCGGATGCCGACGCAGCGCCAAATGGCCTTTGACCTGTCGCTCAGCGTCCAGACCGTGAGCCGTGCCTATGACAAGCTGGTTGAGGCGGGCAAGATCGTCGGCGAGGTCGGGCGCGGCACTTTTGTGCGGGCGGCGAGCGATGATATCTCCATGCCCTTCGTCAGCCGCAAGACTGCCGGGCGGTTGCTGGATATGTCGATCCTGAAGCCGGTGCTCGACCACGCCCATGAAGAAGCGATGCAAAAGACACTCCGCGCGTTGGCGCGCTCTTTACCCCGCGCCGTGATGGGCGACTTTCGCCAAGACCTGCGCGCCGGTGACGGCAGCAGTTCGGTGCGACGCTGGCTGTCGCTTTGCGGGCTTGATCTGGAAGGTATGGCGGTGATCCCTACCAACGGCAGCACCAGCGCCATGACCATAGCGATCATGACAGCGGCCCAGCCCGGCGATCTGATCGTCAGCGAAGACATCGGCCATCATACCCTGCGCCCACTGGCGCGCTTCCTTGGCATCCGTCTGCAAGGTGTCACTGTCGACGCGGGCGGCATCTGCCCCGAGGCGCTGGAGCGGGTCTGCGCGAAAGAGCCCGTCAAGGCCGTCTACCTTATCCCCAACGGAGCCAACCCACTCGCCTTTACCATGACCGAAAGCCGCCGCGCCGCCGTGATTGAGGTCGCGCGGCGCCATGATGTGCTGATCATCGAAAATCAGTCATGGGGCCCGCTGCAAGACGCCCCGCCCCCTCCTATGGCGATGATGGCACCCGAACGGGTGCTCTATTTTACCAGCCTTACCAAATGTCTGATGCCGGGGCTGCGGGTCGGCTATCTTGTGGTGCCTGATCATCTAAGCGCCTCTGCCGGGAACCGGCATATGGCGACCAACTGGATGGCAACCAACCTCATGACAGAAATCGCATCCCATTGGATCGAAGACGGGACCGCCAATACCCTCTTGAACCGCCAACAGCTTGCCCTGCGCGACCGGGCCGATTTTGCCGCCAATGTCTTTCGCGGCCTCGACATGCGGACCAGTCCCAATGGCCTGCACCTTTGGTTGCCCTGTAGCGATATCTATGAGGAAGCCGCACTGGTCAAATCGCTGCACGAAATCGGGATTGCTGTGGCGAGTGGCGCCAGTTTTGCCATCGGTCCCCCGGACCGACATCCGGGACTGCGCCTGGCCATTGGGGGGCAATCCTTTCCTGAATTTGCCCGTGGGATTCGCATGATCGATGCAAATTTACGCAACAGGGCCAGACGCGCGGGACTGTAAGAGCGGCGCAAATTGTCATGGATCAATATTCACATTGACATGATTGGGATCGGTTTAAATGATCTAACAGTCAGGACATTAGTTTCGCTGCGGCCTTTGGGCTGCGCGGACAATAAATGAAAGGGAGTAATATGGCTATTTTCAAAACTGTTATCACCGGGGGTATCCTCGCAGCCGTGACGAGTGTCGCAGGCGCGGCCTCGGCAGATACATGGCGCTATGCTTTCGAAGAAGCGCTCGACGAGGTGCAGGGTAAATACGCCCAAAAGTTCAAAGAAGAGGTCGAAGCGAACTCCGACCACGAAGTTCAGCTTTTCCCATACGGCACCTTGGGTGAATCCGTCGACACGATGGAGCAGGCGCAGGCCGGCATCCTTCAGTTCGTCGACCAATCCCCCGGCTTTACCGGCGCGCTGATCCCCGAAGCGCAGGTCTTTTTCGTGCCTTACCTGCTGCCGCAGGATGGTGAGCAACTCAACGAGTTCTTCCGCACCTCCAAGGCCATCAACGAGATGTTCCCCAAGCTTTATGCTGATCAGGGGTTGGAACTGCTGACCATGTTCCCCGAAGGCGAGGTCTGCATGACCACGCAAGAGCCAGTCAAAACGCCCGAAGACCTCAATGAGGTCAAATTCCGCGTCATGACCAACCCGCTCTTGGTGGAAAGCTACAAAGCCTTCGGCGCGACGCCGACTCCGCTGCCATGGGGCGAGGTTTACGGCGCGATGCAGACCGGCATCATCCAAGGCCAAGAAAACCCAGGCTTCTATCTGGAATCCACCAAGATGTATGAGGTGACCGAGGTCATCACCTGCATCGGCCACAACAACTTCACCACTGCTGTGATGGCCAACAAGGATTTCTATGACGGCCTGTCCGATGAGGACAAAGAGGTTGTGGAAAACGCATCCGACGCGGCGTTCGACTATATCCTCGAATACCAGTCCGGCCTGCAGGAAAAGTCGCTGGAAAACATCGCAGCGGCGAAGCCCGACATGCAGATCAACATCCTGTCCGAAGAAGAGCGCCAGCCCTTCAAGGATAAGGCTGCATCGGTCGAAGCCGCCTTCATCGAGATGACAGGCGACAGCGGCAAAGAGATCCTTGAGCAATTTAAGGCCGACCTCGAAGCCGTCAAGTAAACGCGCCCTTTCACCCTCCGGCCCACTGCCGGGGGGTGACTTTATTTATACGCGATCCATTTTGAACCATTCACGGGATGACGCCGGTGACGGAAGACAACCACAGTTCGCAACTGCAATCGCAGACAGACACCACCGGCACCGATGACGCCCCTGTGGGCCCCTATAAATCCACTCTCCCCGGCCCTTTGGGTACAATCGACAACGCGATCAGCTGGCTCGAGTCTGTGATGCTCGCCGCTGGTGTTTTGTTGATGGCGGCCAATACGATTGCCAATGTGGTGGGCCGTTTCGTCTTCCAAAGCTCGATCTTCTTTTCTGAAGAGCTGAACAGCATCCTCATCATTCTCATCACCTTCGCGGGCATTTCCTATGCCGCGCGGCACGGGCGACATATCCGCATGTCGGCGATTTTCGACGCCCTGCCCCCGCGCCCCCGCAAAGTGCTGATGATCTTCATCGCCTTCGTCACCGCCGTCTTCATGTTCGGCCTCGCGTGGTACGCGCTGCAATACATCATGACCCAGGCCGGACGGGGCCGCCTGCTGCCCGCCCTGCAGGTGCCGGTCTGGTGGACGCTGGTCTGGGTGCCCGTCGGATTCTTCATGACCGGGCTGCAATATCTTTTGACCGCGATCAAAAACATCATTGAGCCGGATATTTACCTGTCGACCAGCGTTCTTGAAGGCTACGACGACAACGAACGGGAGGTCTAAACGATGGGCATGACCATTTTCTCCATCATGGTTGTCCTGCTGCTGCTGGGCTTTCCCATGATGATCCCGCTGATCGTCGGTGCGTTTGTCGGTTTTTACTCTCTCTTCGGCGGCTTCGGCCAGTTAGAGACGATGGTGCAGCAGATGATGGCGGGCGTTCGCCCTGCGTCGCTGATTGCGGTGCCGATGTTCATCTTTGCCGCTGACATTATGACGCGGGGCCAATCTGCGGGTCGGCTGATCGACATGGTGATGTCATTCGTGGGTCACATGAAAGGCGGGCTTGCAGTTGCCACGGCGGCGGCCTGTACCATGTTCGGCGCGGTCTCGGGCTCCACGCAGGCGACAGTGGTTGCGGTCGGTTCTCCTCTGCGGCCCCGGATGCTAAAGGCTGGGTACAAAGACAGCTTTGTGCTGGCGTTGATCGTGAACTCTTCTGACATCGCCTTCCTGATCCCGCCCTCCATCGGCATGATCATCTACGGCGTGGTATCCAATACCTCGATCGCCGAACTGTTCATCGCGGGCATTGGGCCAGGGTTGCTGATCCTTGCGCTGTTTTCGATCTATTCGGTGATCTACGCCTATCGCCACAACGTCCCCACCGAAGAGAAAGCCACATGGGCCGAGCGCGCCCGCGCCGTACGCCAAGCGCTTTGGCCGCTGGGTTTCCCGGCGATCATCATCGGCGGCATCTACGGCGGCGTCTTCTCTCCGACCGAGGCGGCGGCGGCCTGTGTGCTCTATGCCATCTTCCTTGAGATGATCGTCTTCCGCGAGATCGACTTGGCGGGCATATATGAGACGGCCAAGTCCACGGGCCTTATCACCGCCGTGGTCTTCATCCTCGTTGCGGCGGGCGCGGCCTTCTCTTGGGTGATATCTTTCGCGCAGATCCCGCAGGCGATCTTGGCGGGCATCGGGATCGACAGCATGGGGCCGATTGGCGTTCTGTTCGTGATCTCCATCGCCTTTTTCATCGGCTGTATGTTCGTGGACCCGATTGTGGTGATCCTTGTCCTCGTGCCGATCTTTGCGCCGGTGGTCGATTCCGTGGGCCTTGACCCGGTGCTGGTCGGGACGGTCATCACTTTGCAGGTCGCCATCGGCTCGGCCACGCCGCCCTTTGGCTGTGATATCTTCACCGCCATCGCGGTCTTCAAACGGCCCTATATGGAGGTTATCCGCGGCACCCCGCCCTTCATCGTGATGCTGCTGAGCGTGTCTGTCGCGCTGATCTTCTTCCCACAGATTGCCCTGTTCCTGCGCGATCTGGCCTTTGCGAAATAAGAGGAGAGCGTCATGTTCACTCATATCCTCGCCCCCTATGACGGCTCGATCAATGCGGATCGGGCGCTGATGAAAGCGGCTGAGCTGTCCAAACTGACCGGGGCGAAGGTAACCTTGCTGACGATTTATCGGCATCACTCAATGCTAGAGGCGTCGCTGTCGATGGTGCGGGTCAACGATCCCGGCAATATCGACGACGCGATGCAGGCCCACGCGACTGAGATCATCAACCACGGCAAACAGTTGATGAAAGACGCTGGCGTTGAGAATGTCCGCGCCTTTGTCCGCTCGGGCCGGCCTGCGCGCGCCGTTACCGAATTTGCCAAGAAACATGATGCTGATCTGATTGTCATCGGCTCGCGCGGGTTGGGCGCGACAGGCGATAGCTATCTTTTGGGTTCAGTGTCACACAAAGTCACGGGGCTCGCGAAATGCCCCGTGCTTGTTGTCTAGCGTAAAGGAATATTCAGGTGACACCCCCTGTGCAAAGCGAAACGCTTGAGTGCCGTTTGCGTGAGGATGATCCGGTGCGCCTCGGCGCGATCCTGTTGTCGACCGACATGACATTCGAGCGCGATGCCGCGCGGTTGATCGACCCCGCGCAGGCCGCGCTGCATGCGGCCCGCATCGCCTTTGAAAACCCCACAACGCCCGACCGCCTACGCGCCATGACCCCCGATCTGGCCCGCACTGCATCGCTGCTGGTGCCGGGGGTAAAACTCTCGGCGGTGGCGTTTTGCTGCACTTCCGCCTCTGTCGCCATCGGCAACCCGGCAGTGCGCGCGGCGATCGGCGAAGGGCTTCCCGGTGTTCCGGTCATCACCCCCGCCTCTGCCGCCATCGCGGGCTTTGCCGCCCTTGGCGTGAAGCGTGTGGCGATGTTGACCCCCTATTTGCCCGACACCGCCGCCCCCCTCGCCGCCTATTTCGAAGAACAGGGCCTCAAGGTCATGCGCAACGGCGCCTTCGGGCTGGAAGACGACCGCGACATGGCGCGGATCGACGACGAGAGCATCATCAACGGTGCCACAGCACTGGACGGACCAGAGGTAGAGGCATTTTTCCTCTCCTGCACGTCCCTGCGCGGTGTCGACGTGATTGATCGGATCGAAGCCGCCTTGGGCAAACCGGTCGTGACCTCCAACCAAGCGCTGTGCTGGGCGTTGCAACGAATGGGCGGGCTGTCGGGCCGCCCCGATGGCTATGGCCGTCTGTTCGACTGCGACATGCCAAGCGCCCACGCACAAGGCATCATTCCGTGATCCCGGCCCCTCTGGCCGGATCGCAATATTCGGGTAACCAGACATGAAAGGGGCTGGCCAATGACCACGTATGAGGCGAATTTTACCAACAGCGAGTACCAGCGCCGGGTTGACCGAACGCGAAAGGTCATGGCCGCGCGCAACATGGATGCGATCGTGGTCAGCGACCCGTCGAATATGTCGTGGCTGTCGGGCTATGATGGCTGGTCGTTCTACGTCTACCAAGCGGTGATCGTGACACATGAGGGCGAGCCCGTCTGGTGGGGCCGCGGCATGGATGCGCTCGGCGCCCGGCGGACGGTCTTCATGGAGGATGACTGCATTCGTGGCTACGACGACAGCTACGTCCAGAACCCCGAGAAGCATCCGATGGAAGACCTCTCAAGCCTCTTGAGCGAAATGGGCCTCGAGAACGCGCGCATCGGCGTGGAGATGGACAACTACTATTACTCCGCCCGCGCCCACGACACGCTAAAGACCAAACTGCCCAAGGCGACCTTCATGGACGCCACGGCATTGGTGAACTGGGAACGCGCCGTGAAATCCGAGCGCGAGATCGAATATATGGAGCGCGCCGCGCGGATCGTCGAAGAGATGCACGTCCGCATCCTCGAAGTCGCCGTGCCGGGGATGCGCAAGAACGATCTGGTCGCCGAAATCTACGCCACCGGCATTCGCGGCGCGCAGGGCTTCTGGGGCGACTATCCGGCCATCGTGCCCATGGCCCCCTCCGGCATGGACGCCACCGCCCCGCATCTGACGTGGGACGACCGGCCCATGCAGCCCAATGAAGCGACCTTCTTTGAGATCGCAGGTGCCCACCGGCGTTATCAGTGCCCGCAATCGCGCACGCTGTTTTTCGGGGATGTCCCGCAAAAATACCGCGACGCCGAACAGGCGGTGCTAGAGGCCATCGACGCGGGGCTGGAACAGGCCAAGCCGGGCAATAAGGCCGAGGACATCGCCAATGCATTCAACAAGACGCTCAACAAGGCCGGGTTTGAGAAGGACAGCCGCTGCGGCTATGCCATCGGCATCAGCTATCCCCCCGACTGGGGCGAGCGCACGATCTCTTTCCGCCGGGGCGATACGACGATCCTTGAGCCGAACATGACCTTCCATTTCATGCCCGCGCTCTGGCTGGATGATGGCGGGCTCGAAATCACCGAGCCGATCCGCATCACCGAGACCGGCCATGAATGTTTCTGCACCACACCGCGAAAGTTGTTTGTTTCCGCATGATTAAATCCCCCATCACCCCGACCATCCCGCTTGACCAACCCGGCGCGCACCACGGTTTCTTGCGCCTGCCCTACAGCCGCGATGACAGCGCGTGGGGGTCGGTTATGATTCCGATCACCGTCATCAATGGCGGCGACGGGCCGACCGCGCTATTCTCGGGCGGCAACCATGGCGATGAATACGAAGGGCCGATTGCTTTGCAAGAATTCGCCGCGACGCTGGACCCGGCAGAGGTATCGGGCCGCGTCATCATCTTGCCGATGATGAACCAACCCGCCTTTGCCGCTGGCCGCCGCTGTTCGCCCATCGACGGCGGCAATATGAACCGCAGTTTTCCGGGCCGCCCCGATGGCACGGTGACCCAAAAGATCGCGCATTACATTGCGACTGAATTGGTGCCGCTTGCGGATGTGGTACTTGATTTCCATTCCGGCGGGCGCACGCTTGATTTCCTGCCCTTCGCGGCCGCGCATATCCTGCCCGACAAGAAACAAGAGGCCGCCTGTATGGCCGCCATGGAGGCGTTCAACGCGCCCTATTCGATGAAGATGCTGGAGATCGACAACCGCGGCATGTTCGACACGGAAGTGGAGGAGCAGGGCAAGGTCTTTGTCACCACCGAGCTCGGCGGCGCGGGCACGTCGACGGCCAAGAGCGTTGCCGTCGCCCGCAAAGGCGCGCGCAATCTGTTGATCCATGCAGGGATTTTGGAGGGCGACCCTGAGATGGCAAAGACAGTCATGCTTGATATGCCAGACGGGCGCTGCTTCACCTTTAGCGAGACGAATGCGCTGCTAGAGCCGCTGGTCGATCTGGGGGATGAAGTGACCGAAGGCCAGCCCATCGCCCGGCTCTGGCCCAGTGACCGCAGTGGTCAGCCCGCGCTCACGGCGCATGCGCAGCTCAGCGGCATCCTGACCGCCCGGCATGTGCCGGGGCTGGTCAAGATGGGCGATTGCATCGGCGTGGTGGCGCAGGTGGTCTGACCCACCTGCAACACCTCACTCGTTAACTGGGAAGTAACAAGCCGCCGGATGGGGCGTGCCTTCGAGAACGGGCCGCTCTTTCCGGCAGACGTCCTGCACCTTCCAGCAGCGCGGGGCAAAGGGGCAGCCCTCGGGGATCGCCAGCGGCGAGGGCAATTCGCCTTGCAGCTTGATGCGTTCTTTGCCGCCTTCGGGGTCGGCACGTGGCGTCGCGGACAGCAGTGCTGCGGTGTAAGGGTGCCGCGGATTCTCAAAGACTTCGTCCTTCGGCCCCTTCTCGACCGCGCGGCCCAGATACATGACGATCACATCGTCAGCCACATGGCGCACGACAGAAAGGTCGTGGCTGATGAACAGATACGCCAGCTGCATCTTTTCCTGCAGGTCGACCAACAGGTTCAGGATCGCCGATTGGATCGACAGATCAAGCGCCGAAACCGGCTCGTCCAGCACCAGCACCTTCGGGTCCAGCATCAACGCCCGCGCCACCGCGATCCGCTGGCGTTGGCCGCCGGAGAACATATGCGGGTAGCGGTCGTAATGCTCAGGCCGCAGACCGACGAGGCGCAGCATCTCGCGCGCCTTCTCTTCACGCTCTTTCTTCGACATGTCCTTCCGGTTGATCACCAGCGGCTCTTGCAGGATCGTGCCGATCTGCTGGCGCGGGTTGAGCGAGCCGTAGGGGTCTTGAAACACGATCTGCACATGCTGGCGCAGGTCGGCCCAATCCTCAGGCCGTACCTGTTTGCCGTCGAGCGTGAGCGACCCGGCGGTCGGCTCTTCGATCATCGTGACCATGCGTGCCAGTGTGGACTTGCCGCAGCCGCTCTCGCCCACAACGGCCAGCGTCTTGCCGGGGTGCAGTTGGAAATCGAGGCCCGCGACGGCCTTGAGCGTCTGGGTCTTGCGCAGGAAGCCGCCACCAACCTGATAGTGACGCTCTAGCGCGTCGGCGGTCATTACGGGGGCAGTCATGACGCGACCCTTTCATCGGTATTCAGCGGATAGAAACAACGGGCCTTGCCCAGTTCCTCGCTCAGCGGTGGCGGGTTCTGGTTGCGGCATTTGTCATTGGCGAACTTGCAGCGCGGCGAGAACAGGCACCCGGCAGGCCGGTCGAACTGGCCTGGCACAACGCCGGGGATCGTCGGCAAGCGCTTTTCGGTGGCACGCTCCGGCAGCGCATCCAGCAACGCCGCCGTGTAAGGATGGTGCGGCTGGCGGAACAGCGGCAACACCTGCTGCTCTTCTATCTTCTGGCCCGCGTATTGCACGCTCACACGCTCGGCGGTTTCGGCGACCACACCCATGTCGTGGGTGATCAGCACCAGCCCCATGCCGGTCTCTTCGCGAAGCGAGGTCAGCAGGTCGAGGATCTGCGCCTGAATGGTCACGTCGAGCGCGGTTGTCGGCTCATCCGCGATCAGAAGCTTCGGCTTGCAGGCAATCGCCATGGCGATCATCACACGCTGGTTCATCCCGCCAGACATCTGGTGCGGGAAGACCGACAGGCGTTTTTCCGGGTCCGGGATGCCGACTTGCTCAAAGAGTTCAATCGCCCGCTTGTGCCGCTCGGCCCGGTTCATGCCAAGGTGAAAGCGCAGGGATTCCTTGATCTGCCAGCCCACCGGAAAACAGGGATTGAGCGAGGACATCGGCTCTTGGAAGATCATGGCAAGGTCATTACCGACGATCTTGCGCCGGTCCCGGTTGCTCATTTTGAGCAGATCTTTGCCGTCAAAGGTCAATTCATCAGCCGTGACAGCCGCCGTCCAAGGCAGCAGGCCCATCAGCGCCAACATCGACACCGACTTGCCCGAGCCACTTTCGCCGACAATGGCGAGGATTTCGCCCGTGTCGACATCTTGGTCAACCGAGTCCACGGCGCGGAACTTGCCCGAGGCGGTGGCGAAATCGACCGAGAGGTTGCGGATACGCAGAAGAGACATCAATCAGCTCCGCTTCAGTTTCGGATCAAGGGCGTCGCGCAGACCGTCACCCATGAGGTTGATCGCCAGCACGGTGACGAGGATCGCAAGGCCGGGGAAGGTCACGACCCACCACGCCCGCAGAATGAACTCACGCGCTTCGGCCAGCATGGTGCCCCATTCCGGCGTGGGCGGCTGCGCCCCCATGCCGAGGAAGCCAAGCGCGGCGGCATCAAGGATCGCGGTCGAAAACGACAGCGCGGCCTGCACGATGATCGGCGCAAGGCAGTTGGGCAGCACGGTCACGACCATCAGCCGCAGCGTGCCAGCACCGACAACGCGGGCCGAGGTGACGTAGTCCTTCTGCCGCTCCGACAGCACACTCGCACGGGTCAGACGCACGTAATGCGGCTGAAGCACGATGGCGATGGCGATCATCGCATTGGTCAGGGACGGCCCAAGGATGGCGACCAGCACCAGCGCCAGCAGCAGCGAGGGGAAGGCCAAGATGATGTCCATGATCCTCATGATGATCGTGTCGAGCCACTTGGGCGCAAAGCCCGAGATCAGGCCGACAATGATCCCGCCAGAGGCGGCGATAGAGACCACGACGATGCCAACAAAGAACGAATAGCGCGCACCGACAATCAGGCGCGAGAGCATGTCACGGCCCAAGGGATCGGTGCCAAGGATGTGGCTCCAAGTGCCACCGTCCTGCCAGACAGGGGGCTGCAGCGTGGCTGCGCGGAACTGTTGGGTGGCGTCATGCGGCGCGATCCATGGACCGAACAGCGCCAGAAAGGCGAAGACGGCAAAGATCCACAGGCCAATCACGGCCCCACGGTTTTCGCGGAAATAGAACCAGAATTCGCGCAGGCGCCCGGGGCGCGCGTGTACCATTTCGGCTTCGGCAGAGAGTGCGTCGTCCATTAGCGTTTCCTGATCTTGGGGTTGATGATGCCGTAAAGCATATCAACGGTGAGGTTCACGACCATGACCATGACGGCGATCAGCAGCAGGCCACCCTGCACCACCGGGTAGTCGCGGCGGAAAATGCTGTCGACCATCCACTTGCCGATGCCCGGCCAGCTAAAGATCGTCTCGGTCAGAATTGCGCCCGCCAGCAGCGTGCCGACCGACAGGCCAATCACGGTAATGACGGGGATAAGCGCGTTGCGCAGGGCGTGGATGCCGTTGATCCGGCCCGGCGACATGCCCTTGGCGCGCGCGGTGCGGATGTAGTCTTCGCCCAGCACTTCAAGCATGGCCGAGCGGGTCTGCCGCGCGATCACGGCCAGCGGGATGGTGCCCAGCACGATGGTCGGCAGCAGCAGGTGCCTCAGCGCCGAGGTAAACGCCCCGTCCTGCCCCGACGCGATACTGTCGATCAGCATGAATCCCGTCGCATTGGGGAAGTAATAAAGCAGATCAATCCGGCCCGAGACTGGCGTCCAGCCCAAATTGCCCGAGAAGACGATGATCAGCAGCAGCGCCCACCAGAAGATCGGCATTGAATAGCCCACGAGGGCGGTGGACATCAGCGCCCGATCAAAGAACTTACCCCGGTTCACGGCGGCAATCACCCCTGCAGGCAGGCCCAAGGCAACGGCAAAGATCATCGCGCAGACCGACAGTTCCAGCGTGGCTGGGAAAAGCGAGAAGAACTCATCCCAGACGGGTCGTTTGGTCACGAAAGAGTTGCCCAGATCGCCCTGTAGAACCCCGGTAAAGTACTCCCAGAACTGCACATAGATCGGGCGGTCAAAGCCGAACTGCTGTTGCAGTTCAAAGTAGCGTTCTTCTGAGATGCCCCGCTCGCCTGCCATGACGACGATAGGGTCGCCCGGCAGCATGCGGATGAAGGCAAATGATATCAGCGTGACGCCGATAAAGGTCGGGATGAAGGTCGCGAGGCGCGACAAAACATATTTCAGCACGGTAGCACCATCAGTTCCTTCGGAAAGTTGGTCAGGGATTTGTAGCCATCTTCGGTGATCAGCACGTCATCTTCGATGCGCACCCCAAAGTTGCCGATCTCATAGAGACCGGGTTCGTTGGTGTACACCGTTCCGGCGGGTAAAGTCATGTGGTTGCCGCGCATAATATAAGGCGCTTCATGCACATCGCGGCCAAGGCCGTGGCCCGTTTTGGTGCGAATGCGGTCGGCGTAGGGCGAGGCTTCGAGGACGGAGGTCACCACATCGTCGATCTCATGCGCGGTGACACCGGCGCGGGTGGCGTCCAGCCCGGCGAGGTTGGCGCGCAACACGGTGTCGTAGACCTCGCGCCCCTCATCGCTGACATGGCCAAGGAAAACGGTGCGGGTGATGTCAGCGGCAAAGCCGTTCTTGCGCGCACCGAAGTCGATCAGCAGCGCATCGCCCGCTTTGACGCGGTAATCTTCGCGCGCTTTGGCATGGGGGCGGGCTGAACCGTCCCCCGCCGCGACGATCGGCGCAAAGGACAGATCATCCGCCCCTTCGGCAAAAACCATCTGCACCAGTTTCTGTTCGATCTCTTTCTCGGTCTGGCCGAGCTTCACAGAGTCGAGCGTGGCGCGCAGGGCGCGTTCGGAAATGTTAATCGCCTCTTGCAGGGCGGCGACCTCGGCCTCGGTCTTGATCATGCGCGGGGCGGAGATTTCACGCTCGGCGTCGATGATCCGCAGGTCGGGCTGCGCTTTCTTTAGCGCGTGATGCACGAAGACGCGCATCACTTGGCCCTCAACGGCCAGCGAGGTGATGTTCAGGTGCTGCGTCAGCGCGGCGAAGGCTTCGTCATAGCCGGTTTGATCGCGCCAATCAAAAACGGCGCCGTCAAAGCCGACCAAGTCCCAGCTGCCCAACTCTAGGTTCGGCACCAGTGCGGCGGCGGGGCCGCGCGCGGGGATCACCAGAACAAAGGGGCGCTCGTGGCTCATGAAGGCATGGTCGACAGCGCGGGTGAAATTCGGGCCGGGCACCAGCGCCACGGCGTCCACCGATAGGTCAGCGGCGATATCGGCATAGGCCGACAGGCGATCATTCAGAGAATTGGACAAGGTAAGGCTTCCCGGCGGGTGAGGTTAATAAAATGGGGACGGCACAGAATGCCGCCCCCATTGATCATAGCGGCAGGGTTACTGCTTCAGGCCAACTTGGTTGAAGATGTGGCCACCCAGCGGGTGCACGACATAGCCTTCAACTTCGGGACGCATGGTCATGTAGACGACCGAATGCGCGATGGTGGCCCAAGGCGCTTGATCCTTGAAGATCTGCTGCGCTTCTTCGTACAGCGGCGCACGCTCTTCTTGGGTCGGCAGAACCTTGGCTTTCTGGATCAGCGCGTCGAATTCCTCGTTGCACCACTGGGCGCGGTTGGATTTCTCGACACCGTCACAGCCCAGCAGAACCGCGAGGAAGTTGTCTGGATCGCCGTTGTCGCCGGTCCAACCCAGCAGCACGGCACCGTCACGGTCTTTCGACTTGGAGCGCTCAAGGTACTCACCCCATTCGTAGGAGACGATTTCAACATCGACGCCAACTTTGGAGAAGTCTTCCTGCATCAGCTCGGCCATACGGCGGGCGTTGGGGTTGTAGGGACGCTGAACCGGCATCGCCCAGATCTTCATGGACAGGTCGGTGACGCCTTCTTCCTCGAGCATCGTCTTGGCGGCCTCGGGGTCATAGTTGTCGTCTTCGATGGCGTCGTTGTAGGACCACATGGTCGGCGGGATCGGGTTCTTGGCGATTTCGCCGGACCCTTGGAACACCACGTCGATGATCGCCTGCTTGTCGATCGCCATGTTCAGCGCCTTGCGGACATTGGCGTTGTCAAAAGGCGCGACCTGCGTGTTGTAAGCCAAATAGCCCACGTTCAGACCTTCCTGCTCCATCACGACGATGTCTTCGGCGTCTTTCATCGCCTGAACATCGGCAGGGTTCGGATATGCCGTCACGTGGCACTCACCCGCCTGCACCTTTTGGTAGCGGACCGAAGCGTCAGGCGTGATCGCGAAGATCAGGCTTTCAACTTTGGCCGGGTCGCCCCAGTATTCGTCGTTCCGCAGGTAACGGATGACCGCGTCTTTCTGGTAGGCTTGGAACTGGAATGGGCCAGTGCCGATAGGTGCTTGGTTCAGCATCTCGGGCGTGCCAGCTTCGAGCATCGCGTCGGCATATTCCTTAGACACGATCGAGGCGAAATCCATCGCCATGTTCGCGATGAAGGGCGCTTCGGGACGGGTCAGGTTGAAGACGACGGTGTAATCGTCAACTTTCTCGATGCTCTCGATCAGGTCGGGCATGGACATGCCGCCGTAGTATTCCCACGTGCCGCCCGAAACCTGGTTGTAGGGGTTCTCTTCATTGCCCTGACGGTCAAAGCTAAAGATCACGTCATCGGCGTTGAAGTCGCGTGTCGGCGTGAACTGGTCGTTGGAGTGGAACTTCACCCCTTCGCGCAGCTTGAAGGTCACCTTCATGCCGTCTTCGCTGACTTCCCAGCTTTCTGCCAGTGCAGGCACAACTTCGGTCGTGCCGACTTTGAACTCGGCCAGACGGTTGTAGATCGGGTGGCTGGAGGCGTCGAAGGTGGTACCAGCAGTGTAAAGCGCGGGGTCAAAACCCTCGGGCGAGCCTTCGGAGCAATAGACCAGCGATTGGGCCGAGGCGGCTGTGGCACCCAGTGCCGCCAGCATGGCGCCGGTGGCCAGTTTGGTTGTAAAAGACATAATTCTCTCTCTCCTGATTGGTTTGTTTTTTGGCAGCGGTTTGTCCGCCGCAGGTGATACGCCCTTACGGGCGAGACGACGCGAATGCGGTGGCGATTGCCCCTTCATTCGGACGTATTCTATTGGCGCCAGCGGCCTGTTCGTATTGCATCCGGCCCACCCAAAGAACGCGCGCGGGCTTGTCGGTTTTGTTGGACCAAGAATGCGGGCTGCTGCCGAGGTAATGCAGGCTGTCGCCGGGCCGCATGATATGCTCCCCCCCATCGACGACCTGCGCGATCTCTCCTTCAAGGATATAGATCACCTCTTCGCCCTCATGCACGACCTCTTCGGAGGCATAGCCCGGTGGCACGTTCATGATGTAAGACGACAGCTCATGACCGGGAAAATCCGCGCCAAGCTTTTCATATTCGATCGAAGACCCCGACACGGCAAAGCGTGGACGCTCATCCGCGCGGGTCAGGCTGTCTTGGGTCTTGGGGGTATGGATGAAAAAGCCAACTTCGACCTGAAGCGCGACCGCAATCTGCGACAGGGTACCCAACGATGGCGTGGCCAGTCCACGCTCAACTTGGCTCAGATAGCCGACCGACACGCCAGAGGCTTCGCCCAACTGCTGCAATGTCAGGGACAACCGGTGGCGCTGCTTGCGCATGCGCGCGCCAAGCGTGGATACACTATCGCCATTGGCAGTCGGCAAATTCACCCTCCCCGTGAACAGCAATCCGATCTTGCGCCGGATATCACTTTTTCTTGTACCGTTGTGTGAGATTAAAAAGGTTGAGGGTCAACAATAATTTTTTTACTGCGGCGCGGCATGAGACAAATGCTGCGGCTGCAGGCAGTGGATGTCGTTCTACTCAAAGGATTTTAGCTGGGCCTCATCAATCCGCGCCAATTCACGCGCCGTCGGGTCAAGCGGGGCGAAAGAAACGCTTAGGCCGCTTGGAAGCCAGTCACACAGCCCGAATCCGGTGCCCTCAACGATGCGCAGATCGCGCGTCTCGGTCAGATCAATGGTGGAGTGCAGCCCGTTAGAGATCACTACAGGTATGCCATGCCAATGACTGACCCGGTTCACGTGAACATGACCCGAGAGGATCCCCGCGACGCGTTGGCCTGTCAGCATTTCAGCTAATCGAGCACTGCTGGCCTCATCAAGGCTGCCCCACGCAAGCGCGCCAGGATCGATGCGGGGCGGGTGGTGGATCACCAAGAGTTTCGCCAGCTCGGGGTGACGCTGTAGCGCAGCCCCGAGGAATTCAAACTGCGCGTCATCCAGCGCTCCGGCCACCTTGCCCGGCACGCTGCTATCCAGCGTGATGACATGCAGATCGCCCTGTGGCGCATCGTGAAAATAGGGCGCATCCGCCAGCCCCGGCGCGAAGACCGCGTTGAACCCGGCGCGCTTGTCGTGATTGCCAAGCGCCATCACCAAGAGCGCGCGCAGGGTGCTAAGGATGTCGCGCACCAGTTCATAACTTTGCTGATCGCCCTGATTGGTCAGATCACCGCTGGCCACCACGAAATCGGGCTGCTTCTCCATCGCGTTGATCACTTCGACCACGCGGCGCAACGTGGCGGGCGTGTCGCTTTGCAGATGCGGATCGTTCAAATCGGGGTGCGAGATATGCAGGTCGGTCAGGTGGACAAAGCGGGTCATGGGCGTACTCCTGCGGCTTTCAGCAGGGTTTTCGTATAAGGGTGCTTAGGCGCGCGCAACACATCAACCGCCGCACCGCTCTCCAGCGTTTTGCCGTGCTGCAGCACCAGCACCCGGTCACAGATTGAGCCGACCACCGCGAGGTCATGGCTGATAAACACCATGCCAAGGCCCAGATCATCTTGCAGGTCCATCAAAAGGTTGAGGATCTGCGCTTGAACCGAGACATCAAGGGCCGAAACCGCCTCATCCGCGACCAGCAGCGCGGGGCGGGTGATGATGGCGCGGGCAATGGCGATGCGCTGACGCTGCCCGCCCGAGAACTCATGCGGATATTTGCCCGCGTCGGCAGGGTGCAGCCCGACCTGTTCCAAGGCTTCGGCTACGCGGAGGCTTATATTCTCCGTCTCGCCATTGGCGCGCAGCGGCTCTGCAATAGACCATCCAATGCGGCGGCGCGGGTTGAGCGAGCCGAAAGGGTCTTGAAATACCATCTGAAAGCCGCGTCGCAGCTTACGCAATTCCTCTGCGGTCAAGCCGTGCAGATCGCGGCCCTGAAACAGCACCTCCCCCGCGTCCGGAGCCTCAAACGCCATGATGAGCCGCGCCAAGGTCGATTTGCCCGAACCGCTTTCGCCAACCACGCCCAAGGTCTCTCCGGCGCGCAGGGAAAATGCGGCCCCCTCCAACGCCGTCAGCACGGGTGCCCGGCGCAGCAGGCTTTGCCGCGGCAGCTTGTAGCGACGGGTGAGGTTGCGGACTTCCAAAAGCGGCACGTCAGTCATGGCGTGCCTCCGTCAATAAGTGACAGGCAGCACCGCGCACCGCGTCGGTCTGCGTAAAGACCGGGCGCTGCGTGGCGCATTGGGGCAGTTCGACCGGACAGCGCCCCGAGAAACGGCAGCCTTCGGGCAGACCCTGGAGGGGCGGCACAGAGCCCGGAATGGTTGGTAGGCGCCGCCGCTTCCCATTGGCGTCCCGCCCCGCCACACTGGCATCAGGCCGCGCGCCCAGCAGACCCTTGGTATATGGATGCGCCGGGGCGGAGAGCACCTCTGCCGTCGGGCCGCGCTCCACCATATCGCCGGCATACATCACCACGATATCTTGGGTGGCACGCGCCACGGCGGCAAGGTCATGACTAATAAAAACCAGCGCCATCTCGCGCTCTCGCGCCAGCCGTTGCAGCAGATCGGTGATCCGCAACGCAACATTTGCATCCAGTGCGGTGGTTGGCTCATCCGCGATCAGCAACATCGGGTTGCAGGCCAAGGCCAGCGCGATCAGCACCCGCTGGCGCTGCCCCCCTGACATCTCATGGGGGAACTGCCGCAGCCGTTGGTCGGGGTCCGGGATACCCACCTCTTCGAACAGACTCAGCGCCCGGACCCGAGCCGCGCGGCGCGTCAGACCGTCGTGCAGCAACATCGGCTCCATCACCGTATCGCCCACGCGTCTAAGCGGGTTCAGCGCAGCCATCGGCTCTTGAAACACCATCGCCACCCGGCGGCTGCGAAGGCGCTGCCAGTCCCGCTCGGACGCGCCGGCCATGTCCTGCCCGTCAATGCTGAGCCGTCCAGTCAGGCGCGCGCTGTCGGGGGCCATGCCCATGAGGCAGAGCGCCAGAAGCGTCTTGCCAGAACCGCTTTCGCCCACAATGCCCAAACGGTCGCCCCGCTGAATTACCAGATTGGCGTCACGCAGGGCCGCTGCCTCGCCGAAATGGGCGGAGAGGTTGGCAAGCTCGATCATCGCGCCCGCACCAGTCTTGGGTCAGTGATATCACGCAGCCCATCGCCCAACAGACCGAACCCCAGTACAGCCGTTACGATACAAAGCCCCGGATAAATCGCCAATTGCGGCGCGAGATACATCAGCGTCTGTGCCTCCGACAACATCCGCCCCCAGCTCGACGCAGGCGGCTGCGCACCAAGGCCGAGGTAGCTCAGCGCCGCCTCGGCCAAAATCGCCACGGCAAACTCGATGGTGGCCTGCACGATGATTGCAGCGGCGATGTTCGGCAAGATGTGATCGCGGCTGATCGCAAAGCGGCCCCGCCCGGCAGCCCGCGCGGCGGCGACATAGTCGCGGGTCCAGATTTGATTGGCGGAGGCGCGGGTCACGCGGGCGAAGATGGGGATATTGATGAACGAGATCGCCATTACCGCGTTGGTGAGCGAAGGACCAAAAACCGCCGCAAGCATGATCGCGAACAACAGCGCCGGGAAAGCAAAGCCGAGATCGGCCAGCCGCATCACCCCGTCCTCAACCCAGCCGCCCAGCGCCGAGGCCAAGAGGCCCAGCGCTACGCCAATGCTGCCGCCCAAAAGCACTGCCACCAGCGCCACGGTCATCGAATTGCGCGCCGCCGCCATGAGTTGCGCCACAACATCACGGCCCAGTTGATCGGTGCCCAGCAAATGCACCATTGAGGGCGGCGCGAATTTGGTCGAGATCGACATGGTCTGTGGATCATGCGGGGTCCAGATGAGCGACAGGGCTGCGATGCCGACGACAAGGCTGACCAGAACCGCGCCCAGAAGAAAGTTCGCCGGAAGCCCCCTCATGCCCGCGCCTTTAGCCGTGGGTCGATCACGACATAGAGCAGGTCGACCACGAAGTTCGCCGTCACCACGATGGCCGCAAAGAGCATCACCAGCGCTTGGACGGTGGGTAGGTCTCGGTTGGCGATGGATTGAAAAATCAGCCGCCCAAGACCGGGCAGGTAAAAGACATTCTCGATCACAATCGTCCCGGTCACCAGTGCTGCAAATTGCATGCCGACGATGGTGACGATCGGCACCAGCGCATTGGGCAGCACATGCCGCCAAAGCACCCGCCGATGCGACAACCCGCTGGCCCGCGCGGTGCGCACGAAATCCTGTCGCATCACCTCCAACGCCGAAGACCGCGTGACCCGCGCCAGCACCGCTGATTGCACCAGCGCCAGCGCCACCGTTGGGAGGATCAAAGACCGGATCGCCGCGACCGGATCAGACCAGCCTGCAAATCCACCGGGCGGCAGCCAACGCAGTTTGACAGCAAAGAGCATGACCAAAAGGATCGACAGCCAAAAGGCCGGCACCGCGATGCCCAGTTGGCTGAGGAACATCACCCCCCAATCGCCCGCGCGGCGGTGCTGCGCTGCGGCGGTGATGCCAAGGCTCAGTGCCAGCACCAAGGTCACCAACATCCCCGCCACGGCGAGCGAAATGGTCATCGGCAGCCGTTCAGAGATCAATTCAGACACGGGCACGCGGAAGGAATGGCTGAGGCCGAAATCCCCCTGAACGGCATTCCAGACCCAAGATAGATAGCGCGACACTATAGGCTCGTTCAGCCCCAACTGCTCACGCAGTGCGGCCAACGCATCGTCCGAGGCATCCATCCCAAGGATCGTCAGCGCCGGATCGCCGGGAAGCACGTTCATCACGGCAAAAACCACAAGCGACACGGCCAGCAGGGTCAGCACGAAACCAAGCGTGCGTCGGAAAAGGAAATAGGCCACGGGATCAGGTCCAATGACTGCGGCACGCAAGGCACCGCAGCCGGTTTAGGTCAATTGGCGACGCTGACGCCTTTGAGCGGCATGTAAAGCACCGGCGAAGAGGCCCAGTAGCCTTCGACCCCCTCCCGGAAAACACCCAGAAGCGGCAGCTGGAACAGAAATGCGTGGACCGATTGATCCGACAGCATCTGCTGGCCCTGCTTGAGCAGTTCGTCGCGCTTAGCCGAGTCGACCTCTGTCGTGATCTGCTCCCACAGCGCTGTCATCTCAGCATTGTCATAGCCATAGAAGTAATCCGGCCCGCGGGCGAAATTGCCCATGTCGTTGGGGCTGGTGTGGGCGATGATGGTCATGTCGAAATTCTTCTTCTTATAGACCTCATCGATCCAAAAACCCCATTCGACGTTCTCTACCTTGGCATCAATCCCGGCTTCGGCCAGTTCATTCTGGATGATCTCTGCCGAGCGGGTGGCATATGGGAACGGCGGCACGCGCAGGGTCATGGTCTGGCCTGCAACGCCTGCATCCTCGAACATCGTCTTGGCTTTTTCGGTGTCATGCGGATAGGCGCCGGTCAGGTCGACATAGGCGGTGCCATGCGGGGGGTAGAAGCTGCCAATGGGCACGGCTTGGCCATACATCGCGCCTTCGATGATTTCATCGCGGTCGATGGCCGTGGCCACGGCGCGGCGCACTTCGACATTGTCGAACGGCGGCTTGGCATTGTTCATGGCGAGGATCACTTCGCCCTCGGTTGAGCCGACATTGACGCGGAAGCGCGGGTCGGCTTCGAATTGCGGCAGCAGCTCGGGCGCGGGGAAGCCAGGGAAGGCGTCGAGTTCTTCGGCCATCATCGCAGCGGTGGCGGCAGCGGGGTCAGAGATGAAGCGGAACACCACCTTATCCAGCGCCACATCAGCCGCATCGCGGTGATCGGGGTTCTTGACCAAGGTCAGGCGGTCGCCACGGGTCCAGCTGTCAAACTTGAAGGGGCCGGAGCCCACCGGGTTGGCATTGTTGCCCTCTGCAGTTTCGGAAGCGACGATGGCGCTGTCGCCCTGCCCCATGTTGAACAGGAAAAACGCATCCTTGCCGCTGAGCGTGATCTCAACTGTTTGCGGATCAATGGCTTCGACGCTCGTGATCGGCTCGAAAATATCCTTGGAGGGGTTCACGCTCTCCTCGGCCATGGCGCGGTCGAAGGAGAAGACCACATCCTCCGCGTCCAGTGCGCTGCCATCGTGAAACATCACGCCCTCGGCCAGATGGAAAGTATAGGTCAGCCCGTCTTCGGACACGTCCCACTTAGTCGCAAGGTTGGGCTGCACTTCGCCATTCTCGGCCACCGTGGTCAGCGATTCAAAGACGTTTTGCGTCATCATACTGTCGATGGAGGCGGTCGCATCCGCCGTTGGATCAAGCGAGGTCGGCTCTTGCTGCATGCCGACGACAAGTTCAGCAGCGGCAGAGGCGGATGCCATGAGGCCAAAGGCCAGTGTCAGCGCGGGAAGGGTTTTGGTAAGGGGCAGGTCAAACATGGGGCAGCACTCCTGTTGGCAGGAGCATCAATCGAACCGGCAGACCGGGCGCCCCTTTTTAACAGACTGCGCCGGGCGAGGGCATCCGGTCAACGGCTTTGCGGCTCGGGCGGAAAACTTCATGCAATTGCAACATACTGGCAGGTTTTCCCGCTGCTGCTTCCAACCTTGAATTCGCCTGTATCCACCCTTTTGCCCAGTTGCGGGCGGTGCTAGCCTTTGCGCAAAGGGGACGACTATGAACACCTCCACCACCGGTTTTGACTGCATTGTCATCGGCGCGGGCATTGCTGGCGCCTCTGTCGCGGCGGAACTGGCCAGTGATCGGCGCGTGTTGCTGCTGGAGCGGGAAAGCCAGCCCGGCTATCACACCACGGGCCGGTCCGCCGCGCTGTTTACCGTGACCTATGGGCCTGAGGTGATCCGTGCTTTGTCTCGTGCCTCTGCCGCGTTCTTCAAAAATCCCACCAGCCCGTATCTGGACCACCCGCTGTTGGAGCCGCGCGGGGCGGTTTTTGTCGCGCGGCAGGATCAGAGAGCCTCACTCGCCCGTATGGCCGAAGAGTTAGGACCGCATGTCACCCCGCTCACCGGGGCGGAGATCGAAACCCTCGTGCCACTGCTGCGCAAGGATTATGCCGCAGCCGGACTGCGCGATGGGTCGGCGGCAGATATCGACGTGAATGGGCTGCACCAACATTACCTCAAGACCTTTCGTGCAGCAGGCGGCGTCTTGCAGACCAAGGCCGAGGTGCTGTCACTGCGCAAAGACGGCGATTGGCAGGTTGATACCCCGCAGGGCCAGTTTCACGCCCCTGTCATCGTCAACGCCGCAGGCGCATGGGCGGATGAAATTGCGACGATGGCAGGCCTTACCCCCGTGGGCCTTACCCCCAAACGCCGCACTGCGCTGACCGTGGCCCCGCCCGAGGGCGTGGTGCCCGACCGCTGGCCAATGGTGGTGGATATTGATGAGCAGTTCTACCTTAAGGCCGATGCGGGCAAGCTGCTGATCTCTCCAGCGGACGCGACCCCCTCCGCGCCCTGCGACGCGCAGCCCGAGGAATTGGATGTGGCGATCTGTATTGACCGGATCGAAACTGCCTTTGACCTCAGCCTGCGGCGGATTGAGAGCCGTTGGGCGGGGCTGCGCAGCTTTGTGCCCGATGGCGACCCGGTCGCGGGGTTTGATCCTAAAGGAGAAGGGTTCTTTTGGCTGGCGGGGCAAGGCGGTTATGGCATTCAAACCGCGCCTGCTCTGGCCCGCGCTGCCGCCGCTTTGGTGCGGGGCGAAGATATCCCCGGCGACATCGCCGCCGAGGGGGTTACTGTGTCCGCCCTTGCAAGGGGCCGGGCCGGGCTGGCTTAGCCGCCCATTCCAGCTTCGGCTTCGATCTGCTTGCGCGACTTGCGCGCGCGTTCTGTCGCTGATTTCAGCTGACCGCAGGCGGCCATGATGTCTTCGCCACGCGGTTTACGCACGGGCGAGGCATAGCCCGCGTTATAGACAATATCCGCAAACGCGCGAATGCGGTTGTTCGACGACCGCTCATAGGGCGAACCGGGCCATTCGTTGAAAGGGATCAGGTTGATCTTGGCCGGGATGCCCTTGATCAGTTCAACCAAACGATGCGCGTCTTCGTCGCTGTCGTTCACGCCCTTCAGCATCACATATTCAAAGGTGATCCGCTCGGAATTGCTGACCTTGGGATAGGCGCGTAGGGCGTCGAGCAGTTCTTCGATATTCCAACGCTTGTTGATCGGCACCAGCTTGTTGCGCACCTCATCGGTGGTGGCGTGGAACGACACGGCCAACTGGCAGCCGATTTCGGCGGCGGTGCGGTGAATCTCGGGCACGACGCCAGAGGTCGAGAGCGTAATCCGACGGCGCGACAGTTGAATCCCCTCAGGGTCCATCGCGATCTTCATCGCATCGCGCACGTTCTCGAAGTTATAAAGCGGCTCACCCATGCCCATCAGCACGATATTGCTCAAAAGACGGGCCTCTTCGGTCCGAGTGCCGGTCTCGGGCCATTCATCCAGATCGTCGCGCGCCACCATAACCTGACCAATGATCTCAGCGGCGGTGAGGTTACGCACCAGTTTCTGCGTGCCGGTGTGGCAGAAGGAACAGGTCAGCGTGCAGCCCACTTGGCTGGACACACATAGCGTGCCACGGCCCTCTTCAGGGATATAGACCACCTCAACTTCATGGCCGCCTGCGATCCGCACCAGATACTTTCGCGTGCCGTCTTCGCTTTCCTGCCGGGTCACGACCTCAGGCACTTCGATCACGAATTTCTCTGCCAGTTCAGCGCGGTAGCCTTTGGCAAGATTGGTCATGGAGTCGAAATCACGCACACCCCACTGATAAATCCACTGCCAGATTTGCCCCACACGCATCTTTGCCTGTTTCTCGGGCGTGCCGTTTGCGATCAACACGTCACGCATAGCGTCACGGGTCAGACCGACAAGGTTGATCGGCCCCTCGGGCAACTTGCGGGGAAGGGTCATCACGTCTTGGGTGATGGGCGCGGAAGCGGACATTTTAAAGACTCACAGGCTAGGGATGGGTCTCTATATAGGGAATGACGCGATTTGCAAAAGGGTTTGGCTGCCCGCGCTTTTGAGGTCAACCTTAATAGGTCTTTTTGCTCATCCGCAATTCACCGGTCGCCAGAACCGGCGCGGCATCCAAACTGTCTACATTCAGCATCGCCGCCACACGCTCCAACGAAGACACCAACTGCGCCTGCTCCCAATCGGCGAGATCGGCAAAGGCGCGGACGTAGCGCTGTTGCAACGCATCGGGGGCTTCCTCCAACACATCCTCACCTTGGGTGGTCAGGGTGATGTTGGTTTGCCGACGGTCCTGCGCCGAGGGCTGCCGCGAGACCAAACTGCGCGCCACCAACTTATCGACTAACGCGGTCACGGTCGCTTGGCTGACGCCCATCTGATTGGCGAGGGTCTTGGCTGTGGGGTCTTTCTTCTCTCCGACGATCTGCAAAACCCGCAGTTGCGCCGGGGTGACCCCTGCGGCCTGCGCCAAATCGCGGGCATAGAGTTCGGTAGCGCGCAAAATGCGGCGTAAAGCGATCAGACTCTCGTCGACCCGGTCGGGATGTTTTTGCGTCATGGTGCATCATTGCACAATGGGGACGATTTCAGCAATCGCTCTCAACTGCCCTGAACGCTTAGTATAGCTAAGCGAAACGCGCCAATTTCGTTAGCCTTACGAAACAAATATGCACATGAGCATGGCCCTGAAACAACGCTATAAGCGTATTTTGAGGTATTTTGCTTTGAATGTTGAAGTATGACTGCACATGCCCTACTTAGCTTATCGAAACAATAAGGGAGCCCCGAACGGATGCAGAATGAACTCGACATGAAAAAAGCCCGCACACCCAAACTGCGCAAGCCCAATGCCGAGGACGGAGCTGCCATTTGGCAGTTGATTCGCGACTGCAAGCCGCTCGACGAGAACTCGCTTTACGCGAACCTGATCCAGGCCGACCACTTCCGCGACACTTGTGTTGTGGCTGAGATGGACGGCGACATCGTTGGCTGGATCTCCGGCCATATGATCCCTGCGCAAGACGCCTTCTTTGTCTGGCAGGTTGCCGTTAGCCCCAAGGCCCGTGGCCTTGGTCTGGGTAAAACCATGCTGATGGAACTCGTGAACCGCGATGAAACTGAGGACGCCAAAACCCTCAAGACTACGATCACCCGGGACAATGACGCCTCCTGGGGGCTGTTCCGCAGCTTTGCGAACCACGTCGGCGGCGACCTTTCGGATGCGCCCCACTTTACCAAAGACGCCCATTTCGATGGCGCGCACGACACCGAACATATGGTGACGATCACGCTGCCCGAGACTGCGCCGCTAAAACGCGCCGCGTAAACCGCAGCTGACAATTCACACGACAGACTCTCTTGAAGAGAAAGGATATTCCTATGCCCAAAGACATGGCACAGAACACAACGATCTTTACCCGCCGCGAGAGCGAAGCGCGCTCCTATTGCCGTGGCATGAACGCCGTTTTCACCCGCGCAAGCGGGTCCGAGATGTTTGACGAAGACGGCAACCGCTACATCGACTTCCTCGCCGGCTGTTCCTCGTTGAACTATGGCCACAACGACCCTGATATGAAGTCGGCGCTGGTGGATCACATCACGGCGGACGGTATTGCCCATGGTCTCGACTTTCACAGTGACACCAAGGCCGCTTTCCTGAACGCCTATGAGGAAAACATCCTCAAGCCGCGCGGCATGGACTATAAAATCATGATGACCGGCCCGACTGGCACCAACGCCGTTGAGGCTGCGATCAAGCTTGCACGCAAGGTGACGGGGCGCACGAATGTGATCTCCTTCACCAACGGTTTCCATGGCATGACCATGGGCGCGCTGGCGCTGACCGGCAACAAAGGCAAACGCGGCGGCGCGGGCGGTGGCTCGCTGGCCGACGTGACGCATATGCCCTTCGAGGGATCGCTCGGCGAGAACGTCAACACGCTTGAAATGATCGATGCGATGTTGTCGAACCCGTCGTCGGGCATCGACGCGCCTGCGGCATTCATCTTTGAGCCGATCCAAGGCGAAGGCGGTCTGAACGCGGCCTCCGACGCATGGATGCAGGGCATCGAGAAAATCGCCCGCAAGCATGGCGCGCTGCTGATCATCGACGACATTCAGGCGGGCTGTGGCCGTTCGGGCAGCTTCTTTTCGTTTGAGGCGTCCGGCATCAAGCCCGACATGGTCACCCAAGCGAAATCGCTTTCCGGTTTCGGCCTGCCTTTCGCGGCCCTGCTGATCGCGCCTGAGCATGACATCTGGAAGCCAGCCGAGCACAACGGCACCTTCCGTGGCAACACCCACGCCTTTGTCACCGCCCGCGTCGCGATCGAGAAATTTTGGTCCGACGACAAATTCGAAAAGTCGTTGGCCGAGAAAGCTGTCGTGTTGACCACCGCGCTCAAGGATGTCGCTGATCTGGTCGAAGGTGCCACGCTGAAAGGCCGCGGCCTGATGCAGGGCGTCGACGTAGGCTCGGGCGAACTGGCCGGTGCAATCTGTGCGCGTGCCTATGAATTGGGCCTCGTGATCGAAACATCGGGCGCGAACGACGAAATCGTCAAATATCTTGCCCCGCTCACCACGCCAGAGAATGTCATGCGCGAAGGGTTTGATATCCTTCTGCAGGCGACCCGCGATGTGACGGGCAACATGAAACTGGCAGCGGAGTAATACCGATGATTGTACGCGATTTTAACAAACTTCAGGGCACAGACCGTCACGTTGGTGACGCTCAATGGACGTCCACACGCTTGCTTTTGGCTGATGACAAGATGGGATTCTCTTTCCACATCACCGTTCTTGAGGCCGGGTCGGAACACACGTTCCACTACAAGCACCACTTTGAGAGCGTCTATTGCATGAAGGGCAAGGGGTCGATCACCGATCTCGCCACCGGCGAGACCCACGAGATCACCCCCGGCGTGATGTACGCGCTGGACCTGAACGACAAACACACCCTGCGCGCAGAGGAAGAACTGCACATGGCGTGCTGCTTCAACCCGCCAGTCACTGGCAACGAAGTGCACCGTGAAGACGGCTCCTATGCGCCTGCCGAGGAGGTAGCGTAACTTATATGACCCAACCGTCCCACACTGTCGAAAAAATCGGCGGGACGTCCATGTCCCGCGTGAACCAGCTCAAGGATACGCTCTTTGTCAGTGACCGCAAGGGCGCGGACATCTACGGGCGCGTCTTCGTGGTCTCCGCCTTTGGCGGGATCACGAACCTGCTGCTGGAGCATAAAAAATCCGGCGAGCCGGGCGTCTATGCCCATCTGGCCAACGCCAGCAATGATCACGGCTGGCACGAAGCGCTGACCCGCGTGTCCGCCGAGATGCAGCGCGTGCACCGCGAAGTGCTTGAGCATCCCGGTGATATTGAGCAGGCCGACGCCTTTGTGTCTGAGCGCACCCATGGCGCTCGCAATTGCCTGATCGACCTGCAACGCCTTTGCGCCTACGGCCACTTCCGCCTGTCGGAACACATGTTGCAGATCCGTGAGTTGCTCTCCGGTCTGGGCGAGGCGCATTCCGCTTTCGTCACCACGATCATGCTGCAACGCGCTGGTGTGAATGCCCGTTTCGTTGACCTCTCGGGTTGGCGTGATGAGGGCAATGTCACGCTGGATGAGCGCATTGAGCAGGCGATGGACGGCATCGACCCGCACACCGAAATGCCCATCGTAACCGGCTATGCGCAATGCGCCGAAGGGCTGATGCGTGAGTTTGATCGTGGCTATTCCGAGGTGACCTTCTCTAAGCTCGCCGCCCTCACTGGCGCGCGTGAGGCGATCATTCACAAGGAATTTCATCTGTCGTCCTGCGACCCAAAACTGGTCGGCGAACATGCCGTCAAAAAGATCGGCCGCACGAACTATGACGTGGCGGATCAGCTGTCGAACATGGGGATGGAAGCAATCCACCCCAAAGCGGCTAAGACCCTGCGTCAGGCCGATGTGCCGTTGCGCGTGACCAACGCCTTTGAGCCCGAAGACCCCGGCACGCTGATCGACGACCGCAAGGCAGAGACGCCTGCGGTGGAGATCGTCACCGGCCTAGATATCGTGGCATTTGAGTTGTTCGAGCAGGATATGGTCGGCGTCAAAGGCTATGACACTGCGATTTTGGAGGTGCTCACGCGCCACAATGTTCGGATCGTTTCCAAGGTCTCGAATGCGAACACGATCACACACTATCTGGATGCCTCGCTCAAGACGATGCGCCGGGTAGAGAAGGATCTGGCGCAGATTTACCCTGCGGCTGAGATCACAACCCGCACGCTATCGATGGCCTCGGTCATTGGGCGTGACCTGAACGGTCTGTCGGTTCTCCAGCGTGGCTTGGTGGCCATCGCAGATGCCGGTCAGACGGCGATCGGGGCGAGCCAAGGGCCGCGCAGTGTGGATGTGCAGTTCATCGTTGAACGCGAGTCGCTACAGCCGGTGATCAAGGCGCTTCACGGAGCGTTCATCGAAGAGGCCGCTACGCCACTATCGCGGGCTGCCTGAGATAAAACCAAAATTAGGTCGCGGCCTCCGAAAGGGGGCCGCGATTTTTTGTTTCCATATAAGTTTGACAATGAGGGCCAGCGCCTGCCCGCGGGTCGGCGATCTAAGCGTGGTTCATGCCACTTTATGGCTCAAAAATGATGCGCCTTCGCAATGTCGCTCCCAGCCTTGCCAAATCGCCTACCCGGTCGCACCAAAGGTGCGCCCAATCTGCATAAGGCATGCCTTTGGCATGACGCGCGGGCAGACGATGGCCCGGCGCCTGCGGCTTGATTCCGGGCTTGGCCGCCACCCTGACCCGCAAACGAAAAACGGCCCCGCAATCGCGAGGCCGTTTCTATTCAAATCCGTAGCAGATCAGCCGCCGCAGCGCTTCGCCGCATCCTCAACCGCCGCTGTGAACCCCAGCAGCGAGAAAGAATCGCTCGTCTGAGTCCCGCGCGAAGAACTACCAATCAACTTTGCGTCCGCGCCACGTTTCATCGCCGCGATGATCTTGGCATCGTCCGCCGTGGTCGCAGGCCATGCCCACTCCCCTTCGGTGAACAACTCAAACACATTGCCCGAGATATCCATCGTCACGGTCGAGCCGGATGCAAAAGGATAACCGCCGGTAAAGGCAACTTGACCCTTGGCCTCAGCCGACGGTCGGTAGAATACCATCAACAACGTCTGGCCCCGGTTCACCGCAACAACCCGACCATCGCGGGTGTTCACGACTTCCTTCGGGGTTGATACACCCCAGCATTCCGTCGGGTTATCTTCTACAAAGACGCTCCAGTCGGTCTTGGCAGCCACCCGATTGGTGCTCTGCTCCTGCGCCACTGCGCCGCTTGCCACAAGGGCGAGCGCCCCAAGTGCAAGACCACAAGTCTTCATCATTTCCATCTGTCCAGCCTCCAGCCGTCCTTGACCTCAACGCATCCACAGACCCCGATCAGGCAACCTCGGGCGGGTTGCTCTCTTGCGGGCGTCTGCTATCTGTTCGACACCAACCACAAAAACGGCAAACGCGCGACCGACGAAACCCTGATTGGCAGGTTTTCGCCCAGAATCAGGAAGTTCCCATGAGCAAAGCAGCCCCCTTCGCAGAAATTTGGCGCGGTCCCTTTCTGGAAAGTGTTCATTCCGGGCATGCGGTGATCTGCGACGACAGCGGCCAGATTGTTGAGGCTTGGGGCGATCCTGAGAAAGTGATCCTGCCGCGCTCTTCGTCCAAGATGATCCAAGCGCTGCCGCTGATCAACTCCGGCGCTGCCGATGCGGCAGGCCTTAGCACCGAACAGCTCGCCCTCGCCTGTGCCTCGCATCAAGGGGCAGCGATCCACACAGATCGTGTTGGCGTCTGGCTCGACACACTGGGGCTGAATGACGGTGATTTCCGCTGCGGCGCGCAGGAACCCAATGACCGCGACGCCATGGAGGCGCTGATCCGCGCCCATGAGAAACCCTGCCAGATCCACAACAACTGCTCCGGCAAACACTCGGGCTTCCTGACGCTGAACAAACATCTCGGCACCGGGCCGGATTATGAAAAGCCCGACCACGCGGTGCAAAAAGCCTGCCTTGAGGCGTTTGAGACGGTCACGCAGGAAACCTCACCCGGCTATGGCATCGACGGCTGTTCGGCCCCCAACCCGGCTTGCACCCTGCACGGCATGGCGCGCGCGATGGCGCATTTCGCCGCCGCCCCCGAAGGTTCCGCCGAAGCACGCCTACACGAAGCCATGCGCCTGCACCCCGAACTTGTGGCGGGCGAAGGCCGGGCTTGCACCGAGTTGATGCGCGCAATGGACGGTAAGGTCGCGCTGAAAACCGGGGCTGAAGGTTTCTTCATCGCCATCTGGCCTGAACGCAAACTCGGCATCGCGCTCAAAGCCGCCTGCGGCACGACCCGCGCCGCCGAATGCGCGATCACCGCGCTGCTGGTCAAACTGGGCGCATTGGATGCAAACCACCCCGCCGCGCTCAAGCGGATGAACGCGCCGATCACCAACTGGCGCGGGCTTCAAACCGGGATGCTGAAACCAGCGGCTGAACTGGCCAGATAGACCCGCCCAGAGGTCGCGCCTACATTTCCATCACAGGCGCGACTTCAACCGACCCGCTGCCATCGGCGACCATCGGACAGCCCAGGGCCATCTTGCAGGCGCTATCCATGTCGGCGGCCCGTACCACCGTGAAGCCCGAGAGTGGATTGGCCCCGCCATCGTCCGCCGTGCCCTGTGCACTCACCGTTTTGGACATGCCGACTGGGTTGCCGGGGTTCACGATATGCTCCCCCATTTCCTCAAACCAAGCGCCCCATGCCGCCATGGCTTTCTCGCCCTCTTCCTGAGATTCCGGGGTCTTGCCCCCGTGATACGCAAAAATAAAATCCGGCATCGTTCTTCTCCCTATTGCAATGCGGCACAGGAAAACTGTGCTCAGGCTCTGCCAAGGAGAATGCCACCATACGGCAAAATGTCGAACAGCGCGGCAGGGCCGGGCCAGCTGTGCCATGCCCTATTACCGCCACTTCTGCGCTGCGAGTCAAATCAGGCTTTTGTGTCAGGTCAAATCAGGCTTTTGTGTCAGCCCGCAAATTCGGTGCGCGCATAGCCCTGCACAAAGAGCAGCGCAGTCAGATCACCATAGTTAATTCGGATGTCACACTCCGCCGCGACTGAGGGTTTCGCATGCAGTGCCACCCCCATGCCCGCGCGGCCTAACATGCCCAGATCATTGGCCCCGTCGCCAACGGCGATAACCTGATCTTCGGTGATTCCCAGCTTCGCGGTGATCTCTTCCAGCGCGGTGACCTTGGCCTCGCGCCCCAAGATTGGCAGGCCAACTTCGCCAGTCAGCGCGGCCTGGTCGACGAGCAGCGTATTGGCGCGATTCTCGTCAAAGCCCAGCATTTTGGCCACTTTGGCGGTGAAGGCCGTGAACCCGCCTGAGACCAGCGCCGCATAGCCGCCATTGGTCTTCATCGTGCCCAGCAGCGCACCGCCGCCGGGCATTAGGGTGATGCGCTCGGCCAGCACCTTGTCGATTACGCTGGCCTCTAACCCTTTCAACAGCCCGACCCGTTCGCGCAGCGCGCCGTCAAAGTCCAACTCGCCGTTCATGGCGCGGGCGGTGATCTCTTTCACATGCGCGCCAACGCCTGCTTCTTCGGCCAATTCGTCGATACATTCTTGCTGAATCATCGTGCTGTCCATATCGGCCAGCAGCATCTTCTTGCGCCGCCCCTCGGTGGGCACGATCACCAGATCGACCCCCATCGACTGGCAGTTTTCCCAAACATCCCAACGATTTTCAGGCATCTGTCCAAGCGGGAATTCCGCCGCCTCATCCGGCGCGAGCCAGATCACATCGCCTCCGCCCCAAGCGTTGCGCAGGCTTTCCACCAGCGCCGGGTCAAGCGTGGGATTGGTGGGGGAGGTCAACAAGATTGCCGTGAACATAAGTTTCCGATCCGCATCATTCGCGCCGCGCAAAGCGACATGACCGGCGTCCTAGCGCCATTTTGCGACTTGCGCCAGTCCGGCTTCCCCGCGTATGCCGACAAGTGGGACACCCTTCCCCAACGAAGGGCGATTATCTGAGAGGGTAGCATAAATGGCTATTACACAACCGGCATCGCGCCCGGACACGAAACCCGTTGCCGTACCGGCGAACCCACGTTTCTCATCCGGCCCCTGCGCCAAAATCCCCACATTCGACCTGACCAAGCTGGCGGACGCACCGCTGGGCCGCAGCCACCGTGCAGCACCCGGCAAGGCCAAACTGCTGGAGGCAATCGAGACCACCCGCGAAGTACTCGGCGTGCCTGCGGACTACCGCATCGGCATCGTGCCCGCCTCTGACACCGGCGCATTCGAGATGGCCATGTGGTCGCTCTTGGGCGAACGCCCGGCTGAGATGGTCGCATGGGAAAGCTTCGGCGCAGGCTGGGTTACCGATGTCGTCAAACAGCTGAAAATCGAAGCGCAGGTTCACACCGCCGAGTATGGCGAGATCGTAGACATGGCCGCGCTGAATTATGACAATGACGTCTGCTTCACTTGGAACGGCACCACCTCCGGCGTGCGGATGGCGAACGGCGACGCGATCCCCGCGGACCGCGCGGGTCTGACGCTTTGCGATGCCACTTCGTCGGCCTTTGCAATGGACCTGCCGTGGGACAAGCTGGATGTGACGACCTTCTCTTGGCAGAAGGTGCTGGGCGGCGAAGCGGCGCACGGCATGCTGATCCTGTCACCCCGCGCTGTTAAGCGGCTGGAGAATTACACCCCCGCATGGCCCCTGCCGAAAATCTTCCGCCTGACCAAGGGCGGTAAGTTGAATGAGGGCATCTTCAAGGGCGAGACAATCAACACGCCTTCCATGCTTTGCGTCGAAGATTACCTGCTGGCGCTGGACTGGGCGAAATCCGTGGGTGGCCTCAAAGGGCTGATCGCGCGGGCCGATGCCAATACCAAGGCGATTGCCGATTTCGTTGACGCGCATGACTGGATTGATTTCCTCGCCACCGATCCGGCGACACGGTCCAACACGTCGGTCTGCCTGAAGTTCACCGATGACCGCATTCAGGACGGCGCAGCCTTTGCCAAGGCCGTGGCCAAGCGGTTGGAAACCGAGGGCGCAGCACTCGACATTGGCGCCTACCGCGATGCCCCTCCGGGCCTGCGCATCTGGTGTGGCGGCACGGTTGAGACGGCCGATATCGAAGCGATGCTGCCGTGGCTCGAATGGGCTTTCGAGACTGAAATCAACGCCTAAAGCATTCCGGCAGGCGCGTACCCCCACGCGCCGCCCCTGCCCCATATTTTTAAAAAGGACCACAAACATGGCTCCCAAAGTACTCATCTCCGACAGCCTCAGCGAAGCCGCTGTTCAAATCTTCCGCGACCGTGGCATCGATGTCGATTTCCAGCCTGATTTGGGCAAGGACAAAGACAAGCTCGCCGAAATCATCGGCAACTACGATGGCCTCGCAATCCGCTCTGCGACCAAGGTGACCGAAAAGATCCTCGCCGCTGCGCCGAACCTCAAGGTCATTGGTCGCGCGGGCATCGGCACCGACAACATCGACAAAGAAGCCGCGTCGAAACAGGGTGTGATCGTAATGAACACACCCTTCGGCAACATGATCACCACCGCCGAACATGCCATCGCAATGATGTTCGCCGTGGCGCGTCAAATCCCCGAAGCGTCGGCCTCCACCCACGCCGGCAAATGGGAAAAGTCCAAGTTCATGGGCGTTGAGCTGACCGGCAAGACCTTGGGCGTGATCGGCGCGGGCAACATCGGTGGCATCGTTTGCGACCGTGCGCGCGGGCTGAAGATGAAAGTCGTGGCCTATGACCCCTTCTTGGGCGAAGAAAAAGCCGAAGAGATGGGCGTTGAGAAGGTTGAGCTCGAAGATCTGCTCAAGCGCGCTGATTTCATCACGCTGCATGTGCCCTACACCGATCAAACGGCAAACATTCTGGGCCGCGAAAACCTTGCCAAAACCAAGCCCGGCGTGCGCATCATCAACTGCGCCCGTGGCGGTCTGGTTGACGAAGAAGCACTGGCCGAAATGCTGAAATCCGGCCATGTGGCTGGCGCTGCCTTTGACGTCTTCGCCGAAGAACCGGCAAAGGAAAACCCGCTGTTCAACCTGCCCAACGTTGTCTGCACGCCCCACCTCGGCGCCGCCACCACCGAAGCGCAAGAAAACGTGGCGCTTCAAGTGGCCGAGCAGATGTCAGATTACCTGCTGACCGGTGCCGTGACCAACGCGCTGAACATGCCATCGGTCACCGCCGAAGAAGCCAAAGTCATGGGCCCATGGGTCAAGCTGGCCGGGCATCTTGGCGCATTTATCGGTCAGATGACCGATGAGCCGATCAAGGCGATCAACATCCTCTATGACGGTTCCGTCGGCCAGATGAACCTCAAGGCGCTGAACTGTGGTGTCGTGGCGGGCATCATGAAACGCGCCAACCCGGATGTGAACATGGTCTCCGCCCCCGTGGTTGCCCGCGAAAAAGGCATCCAGATCAGCACCACCAACCAAGACAAATCCGGCGTGTTCGACGGCTATGTCAAAGTGACCGTGGTGACCGAGAAACGCGAACGCTCCATCGCGGGCACCGTCTTCTCTGATGGCAAGCCGCGCTTCATCCAGATCAAAGGCATCACCATCGACGCCGAGATCGGTGAGCATATGCTCTACACCACCAACGAAGACGTGCCGGGCATTATCGGCACCTTGGGTCAGACAATGGGCGAGAACGGCGTGAACATCGCTAACTTTACCCTTGGCCGCCACACGGCGAAGGGCGAGGCGATTGCCCTGCTCTATGTCGATGATCAGGTGCCCGAGGCGGTGATCGGCAAGCTGCGCGACACCGGCATGTTCCGCCAGATCAAGCCGCTGCAATTCGACGTCGCCTGATTTAAGCTTTGGCCAGTACACGTAAAAGCGCTCCCTCGCGGGGGCGCTTTTTTCGTTACGGTGACGGTTCTCGGCTCCGAATGAGAACCACAATGAAAATCAAAGCAGACAGAATGGTCAGCAGTGACCCCAGTTTGGCCAACGTCTCCCCTGCGCCGGTCAGGGCCATGACGATCCCAGGGACAAGGATTACCAACCCCACCACCGCCACACCGAAATGCGGCCACGCTAGACGGCTCGCCGCGGCGCGCGGCACGAGGTGGTAATAAAATCCGTAGATTGCAAAAGTGACCCAGCCCAACAGGTTAAGGTGCGCATGGGCCGGTGATAGGGAATGGTCCCCGCTTGCCGACATCTGAATGCCCCAAGCCATGCCGGTCAGCACAGCCACCGTACCGCAGATCAAAAATGCGAATGAAAGTCCACGCACTGTTCTTCTCCCTCTTAGGCTGCTGCCAATGGTGGGCCGGTAAAGGCCAGATGGTACTGCGCGGCGCGCTTGGTAATCTCTTCCATGTCATCTGGGATCGCCAATTGATCGCGCCCCATCTCGACAAAGAAGCCCTCGAAACCGCCGGGCGTCAGGATCACCAGATGCAGGGCCGGTTCATCCCCCACCACGCGAAAGGTATGCTCAGACCCGCGCGGGACAAAGACTGTCTCGCCCGCGCCTAAGATCGACCGATTGCCGTTAAGCAGGAATTCCGACCTCCCGCTCAGAATTACAAAGGTCTCATCCGCGTCCTGATGCACATGCAACGGCGGGCCGCTATCGGGGGGTGCTTCCGCGCGGACAATGGACATTGCCCCGCCGCTGGCCTCTTTCGAGAGAATGATTTCATAGGTCGTACCAAGCCATTCAACCGGCGCCATCTCCTTTGCATTGCTCTTCATTTCTGACCCTCCATCTGTTTGCGCTATGACAGTAAGGGTCTCATGCCGCGTTTAATTCTGGAAACTCATAGATCTTATTCCTACTATTGATGGCATGAATTTATCCGGCTTCGACCTCAATCTCTTACGGGTGCTGGACGCGCTGCTGCGTGAGAATTCGACCGTCGCAGCGGGCCGGCGCATCGGGTTGTCCCAACCGGCTGTCTCTGCCGCACTGGGACGGCTGCGCGTGGCACTAGCCGATCCGCTATTCGTGCGCGTAGGGCAACGGTTGGAGCCAACCCAATTCGCCATAGGTCTGGCAGAGCCTCTGCGTCGGGCGCTGGATGAGGTGGAATTCCTGCTTGCTGGCCCACCGCAGTTCGATCCCGCCTCCGCGGTGGACCGGTTCGTTCTTTCTGGCAGTGATTTCTTTGCAGAAATGCTGATGCCGCCCTTGGGCGACCATCTGGCTAAACTGGCCCCCGGCATTCTGTTGCAACTGGTCGATCTGGTGCCGGATAACTACATCGCGCCGCTGAGAACCCACGAAGTTGATTTGGCCCTAATCCCGCAATTGGAGTACCCCGGGTGGGTCGATTATCAGCCGCTGTTCAACTCCAGCTTCGCCGTTATTGCCCGCCGTGGGCATCCCCGCCTCACCGCCGCGGGCCTTGCGCCGGGCAATGCGATCCCGCTCGATCTGCTATGCGATCTGGGCCACATCCTATTCTCTCCCGAAGGCCAGACTGCCGCAATGGGTGACGCAGCACTGGCGCGCGTGGGCCGGCAACGTCGCGTGGTTATGACCCTGCCGGTCTTCTACGGGGTCTTCAGCGCGGTGGCGGGCAGTGACCATGTGGCTTTCGTGCCGCAACAAATGGCGCACCGCTTGGCAGGCAAATTGCAGATCGACGTCTATGCCACGCCTTTCCCGATGCCCACGCCCCTGATCGGTATGTATTGGCACAAGCGCGCCACCAACGCCCCCGCGCACCGCTGGCTGCGTGAGCAGATTGCCACGCTGATGTTGCCCCTGAACACAGATGAAGCCGGCCTGCCCGGCTGAGCCTTCCCTTTCGCGTCGCATTGCGGCATCACGTGGGGGCGCAGAAGGACAAAAAAGATTATGCCCAGCCCCATCTATGCCATCGGAGACATCCACGGTTACGCCGCCGAGCTTGAGCGCGTGTTGGTTTTGATCGAAGAAGACGGCGGGCATGACGCGCGCATCGTCTTCCTCGGCGATTACACCGACCGCGGCCCCGACAGCAGCGCGGTGATTGAGCGGCTGGCAAGCGGCAAGGCCGAGGGCCGCAACTGGACCTTCTTGATGGGCAACCATGACCGCATGTTCAGCTGGTTTATGGAGGATTTCCCCCGCCACGATCCGCTTCTGCTGGTTGAGCTTAATTGGCTGAACCCGCGTTTGGGGGGCGACACGACGCTCGGCTCCTACGGGGTATCGGTTAGCGGGCGCGACCGGATGTCAGACATTCATGCGAAAGCCCGTGAAGCGGTGCCGCAGGCGCATGTAGACTTCTTAAAAAGCCTCGGGCTGTCCCATCAAACGCCTGAGCACTTCTTTGCCCATGCAGGCGTCCGCCCCGGTGTACCACTGGACGCGCAGCGCGAGGATGATTTGCTGTGGATCCGCAAAGGGTTTCATGAGTTCACCGCAGCACACCCAAAGCTGATCGTGCATGGCCACACGCCCGTGGACAGCGCCACGCATTACGGCAACCGCGTGAACCTCGATACCGGGGCGGGCTACGGCAAGCCGCTTTGCGCCGCGGTGTTTGAGGGCGACCAGGCTTGGGTGCTAACGCAACAAGGGCGCAATCGCCTGCGCCCCTGATTGGTTCAGGTCCAGTCGAGCACCACCTTACCCGACTGCCCCGACTTCATCGCGGCAAAGCCCTGCTCGAAGTCGTCCACCCCAAAGCGATGGGTGATGATGCCTGACACATCGAGCCCGTTTTCCAGCATGGCAATCATTTTGTACCAGGTCTCGAATATCTCTCGGCCATAGACGCCTTTGATGGTGATCGCCTTAAAGACGATGCGGCTCCAATCGACCGGAGACTTGCCCGGGGGGATGCCCAGCATCGCGATCCGCCCCCCCATGGTCATCGCCTCGACCATCTGATCCAGCGCCTGCTGGTTGCCAGACATCTCTAGCCCCACGTCGAAGCCTTGCTTCATCTTTAGACGCGGAATCACATCGGCCAGATCCTCCTTGGCGACGTTGACTGGCACCACATCAGCGACCTTTTCAGCCAGCGCCAGCCTCGCGGGGTTCACATCCGTGATCACAACATGCCGCGCGCCCACATGCCGCGCCACGGCGGCGGCCATGATGCCGATGGGGCCGGCGCCCGTGATGAGCACATCCTCCCCCACCAGATCAAAACTAAGCGCCGTATGCACCGCGTTACCCAAAGGGTCGAGGATCACGCCGATGTCGTCAGAAATCTCATCCGGCAGCGGCACCACGTTAAAGGCGGGCAGCTTGAGATATTGCGCAAAAGCCCCCTGCTCATTCACCCCGATGCCCCGCGTTGCGGGATCGAGGTGGAACTTGCCTGCCCGGCTTTGCCGCGACTGTTTGCCGATCAGATGCCCCTCGCCAGAGCAGCGCTGACCGATCTCCAGCCCTTCGACATTGCGGCCCAGTTCCACAATCTCGCCCGCGAACTCATGCCCGGTTATCATCGGCACCGGCACGGTCTGCGCGGCCCAATCGTCCCAGTTCCAGATGTGAATATCGGTGCCGCAGATGCCAGTTTTGTTGATCTTAATCAGCACGTCATCGGGGCCGATTTCCGGCACCGGGGCGTGGGTCATCCACAGCCCCTCGCGGGCATGCAGCTTGGAAAGCGCCTTCATTTCATTGGTGGTCATTTCAGCACCCCACAGGCTTTGCCCGCCAATTCAAAGGCTTTCAGCGCCCGGTCCAGCTGCTCGCGGGTAAGGGCTGCATTCATCTGCGTGCGAATCCGCGCCTGCCCGCGTGGCACCACCGGGAAGAAGAAACCGGAGACATAGACCCCCTCGTCAAAAAGCTTCGCCGCCATGTTCTGCGCCAGTTGCGCCTCGCCCAACATGACCGGAACGATGGGATGCTCACCGGGCAGCAGATCAAAACCCAACTTTTCCAGCCCCGCGCGCCAATAGGTGGTGTTCTCAAACAGGCGGGCGCGCAGGTCGTCGCCCTGCTCAACCAGTTCCAGCGCGCGCATGCCTGCCATCACGATCGACGAAGGCAGCGAATTGGAAAACAGATAGGGGCGCGCGCGTTGGCGCAGCAGGTCGATCACCGCCTGCGGCCCGGCGATATAGCCGCCGATCGCCCCGCCAAGCGCCTTGCCCAGCGTGCCGGTCACGATATCGACCTTTACCCCGTGGTGCGCCGGCGTGCCTTCACCCTTCGGCCCCATAAAGCCGGTGGAATGGCAATCATCCACCATGACCAGCGCCTCGTATTTCTCGGCCAGCGCCACGATATCGGGCAGGTTGGCGAGGTAGCCATCCATAGAGAATACGCCGTCCGTGGCGATCATGATGAACCGCGCGCCGTCCTCGCGGGCCTGTTTCAGCTTGGCCTCAAGATCGTCCATGTCGCTGTTGGCGTAGCGATAGCGCTTTGCCTTGCACAGACGAATGCCATCGATGATCGACGCATGGTTCAGCGCGTCCGAGATCACCGCATCCTCCGGCCCCAGCAGCGGCTCGAACAGCCCGCCATTGGCATCAAAACAGGCGGCGAAGAGGATCGAATCGTCATGGCCTAGGAAGTTCGCCAGCTTCTGCTCAAGCTCGCGGTGAATGTCCTGCGTGCCGCAGATGAAGCGGACTGAGGCCATGCCGAAGCCCTTGTCGTCCATCGCCTGTTTTGCCGTCGCAATCAGGTCGGGATGGTCGGCCAGCCCGAGATAGTTGTTGGCGCAAAGGTTAATCACCTCGCGAGTGCCGACCTCAATCTCCCCGCCCTGCGGCGTGGTAATCAGCCGCTCGCGTTTCATCATGCCCTCGGCGTCGATCTCGGCCAGGGTGTCGGTGATGTGGTCCAGAAATGCTTTGGTCATGAGTCTCTCCATTTTGAGGCTCATCTACCATAGCGGAAGCTATTCCGAAATAGAGGATTTCTTGAATAGCGGATTTTTTCCGGTATACCGGATATCAGGCGTCCTGCACGACCAAGAAGGCCCGCACCTGCCCTGCCGTAGCGCGGATGGCGTGGGGCACGTCGGCGGCGTAGCGCGCGGTGTCTCCGGCCTGCAATTGCTCGGTCCCCGCGCCGCTGGTGACCTCGACAGCCCCTTCAAAAACGCTCAGATGCTCGCGGGCACCACGGGTATGCGGGGCGCTGTCCAACATGCCGCCCTCGGCGATGAGCAGTTCATACACCTCATGATGCCCGGCTTCTTCGGGCGGGGATAGAATGCGGATGCGACAGCCGGAGCCAAGGTTGTTGATCGTTGGCACTGCCGCACTGCGCAGCACTTCAATCTGCGCTTCGGTTGGCGCGCCATCTAAAAGCCCCGCGAAATCCACCTGCAAGGCCCGGGTCAGGTTCCACAGCGTGGCGATGGTCGGGCTCGATTCCCCGCGCTCAATCTGGCTCACCATAGAGCGTGACACGCCCGATAGCTTGGCCACGGCATCAAGCGACAGCCCCTGCCCCTGCCGCGCTTCTTTCAGGCGGGCGGGCAGTTGCGTCAGGATCTTGTCATTATTTTCCGTCATGGCGGATATGTCGCGCGGCGCACTGCCCCTGTCAAGCGGCGCTTTGACGGGACGTTTCGCCTGACAATGGGTCATCTTCGCCTCATAGTGCCGCCAACGGATAGAGGAGAGCTTCATGTCAAACGATATCGTCATCTTGGGCGGCGCCCGCACTGCCATCGGCACCTTCGGCGGCGCATTGGCCGCGACCCCGCCCAGCACATTGGGCAGCATCGTCGCACGCGCCGCGATGGAGCGTGCAGGCGTCGATCCGGCCCAGATCGGCCATGTGATGTTCGGCAATGTCATCAACACTGAACCGCGCGACATGTACCTCAGCCGCGTCGCCGCGCGGGAGGCTGGCGTGCCAGATGAGGTGCCCGCGATGAACGTGAACCGCCTGTGCGGGTCGGGCGTGCAAGCGTTGGTTTCGGCAGCGCAGAGCCTGATGCTGGGCGACGCGGATTTCGCCCTTGCCGGGGGTGCCGAGAGCATGTCCCGCGCGCCTTACATCCTGCCTGATGCCCGCTGGGGCCAGAAAATGGGCGATGTACGCAGCCTTGATATGCTGCTCGGCACCCTGAATTGCCCCTTTGGAACGGGCCACATGGGCGTGACGGCGGAAAACGTGGCCGATGAACATACCATCACGCGCGAGGAAATGGACGCCTTTGCCCTGCAAAGCCAAGAGCGCGCAGCGGCGGCGATTGCGGCGGGACATTTCAAAGATCAGATCGTGCCGGTCGAGGTGAAGGTAAAGCGCGACATGGTGCCGTTTGACACCGATGAGCACCCCAAGGCGACCACCGCCGAAGCGCTGGCCGGGCTGCGCCCCGTTTTCCAGAAGGACGGGCGCGTCACGGCAGGCAATGCCAGCGGCATCAACGATGGTGCTGCGGCGCTGGTCTTGGCCCGTGCCGAAGCGGCTGAGGCCGCCGGGTTGAAACCCCGCGCGCGGATTTTGGGCTATGCCCATGCCGGTGTGCGGCCTGAGGTGATGGGCATCGGGCCGATCCCTGCCGTGCAGAACCTGCTGAAGCGCACGGGGTTGAAGGTCAGTGATTTCGACGTGATCGAGAGCAACGAAGCCTTCGCCAGCCAAGCGCTGGCCGTGAGCAAGGAACTGGGCTTCGACCCCGCGAAGGTGAACCCGAATGGTGGAGCAATTGCGCTTGGCCACCCTGTCGGCGCGACGGGCGCGATCATCACCGTGAAGGCACTTCACGAGCTAGAACGGATCGGCGGTTCGAAGGCGTTGATCACTATGTGCATCGGCGGCGGACAGGGCATCGCGCTTGCGATTGAACGTATCGCCTAAGGAAAGACAGGGGGCCGCGTGGCCCCCTTACCTTAAAGCAGCGCGCCAATCAGGGCGATTGTCGTCGCCCCCGCGATACCCGACATTACCGCTGTCGCCGCGATATAGCGCCAGAAGCGCGGGCGGCGCAGCGGCTGTTCTTCGGTCTGACGGTTCAATGCTTGTTCGACCAACCCCGGCAGACGCGGGCCAAAGCGGGCCATGACCATAGCGGTATCGCGCAGGTCCGACAGCATGGCACGCGGGCCGAGCGATTTGGTGATGTAATCCGTCACAATCGGGCTCGCGACTTCCCAGATGTTTATATGCGGGTTGAGTGACCGTGCGACCCCTTCGACCACAACCATGGTACGTTGCAGCAAGATCAGCTCGGTCCGGGTTTCCATGCCGAAACGCTCAGTCACTTCGAACAGGTAAGTCAGCAGCCGCGCCATGGAAATGCCGGTAGCGTCCATACCAAAAATCGGCTCCCCCACCGCGCGCAGGGCGCGGGCAAATTCATCGACATCTTTGTCGGCAGGCACGTAGCCGGCCTCGAAATGCACTTTGGCCACGCGCAGGTAATCGCGGCGAATGAAGCCGTAGAGGATCTCGGCGTAGACCCGTCGGGTATAGCTGTCGATATGGCCCATGATGCCGAAGTCATAGGCGATGATATCGCCATTGGCGGCGACCTTTAGGTTGCCTTGGTGCATGTCGGCGTGGAAATAGCCATCCCGCAGGGCGTGTTGCAAAAAGAGTTGCAGCACCCGCTCTGACAGCGCCACGCGGTCATGGCCAGCGGCGTCGAGCGCGGCGTTATCCCCCAGCGGCAGGCCATCGGCCCAGCCCAGCGTCATCACGCGACGGGCCGAATAATTCCACTTGATCTCAGGCAGTTGGAAACCGGCATCGTCCTTGGTATTGGCCGCGAATTCCGACGCGGCAGAGCTTTCCAACCGCAGGTCCAATTCACCGCGCACGACGCCGTCGAAATGCTCAATCACCTCCATCGGGCGCAAGCGGCGCGATCCGGGAGAGAAGATTTCGGCCATGCGCGCGGCGAGGTAGAAAGCGTCGATATCCTTGCGGAACGCCTTTTCGATCCCCGGGCGCAGCACTTTAACGGCAACCTCTTCGCCTGTTTCAACCATGCGCGCGTAGTGAACCTGCGCGATGGAGGCGGCGGCGACGGGTTCGCTGAATTCCGAGAAAATAGCGCTGACGGGCTGGCCCAGTTCCTGCTCAACCGCCTTGCGCGCAAGGGCAGTATCAAAAGGCGGCAGTTTGTCCTGCAACACGCGCAGTTGCACGGCCAGATCATCGCCCACCACGTCGGGCCGGGTCGACAGCACCTGACCGAATTTAATGTAGGCGGGGCCAAGCGCCGTCAGCGCGCGGGTGGCGGGGGGCATGGTCGGGTCGCCTTTGTAGCCCAGCCATTTGAACGGCAGGCCAAGCGCCCGGGCCACGAAACGCAGCGGCGGGGAGGCATCAAAAGCATCCAGCACCACATTCATCGCGCCCGCGCGCTCCAACGTCGCGCCGGTGCGGATCAGCCGCCAAATGTTGTGAGGTCCGCGCATCAGATTTTCCAGCCCGAATGCAGCGCCGCGATCCCCATGGTGAGGTTGCGGTATTTCGCCTGCCCGAAGCCAGCCGCCCGCACCATCGACAAGAAGGTTTCCTGATCAGGGAAGTTACGGATCGATTCGACCAGATATTGATAGCTGTCGCGGTCCCCGGCAATGGCTTGGCCCATGCGCGGAATCACGTTGAAGCTGTAGAGGTCATAGGCTTTCTGCATCGCGGGGTTGGGCAGCTGGCTGAACTCCAGCACCATCAGACGGCCACCGGGGCGCAGAACGCGGTAAGCCTCGTTCAGCGCTTCTTGGGGGCGGGTCACGTTTCGGATGCCGAAGCTGATCGTGTAGACATCAAAGGTATTGTCAGGAAACGGCAGCGCCATCGCGTCACCCACCACCCAATCGAGGCTGCCGGTCAGGCTGTCGGCCTCCGCACGCTTGCGGCCTTCGACCAACATCGGCTCGGTCAGGTCAAGCACGGTGGCATGACCATGGCCCGCGCGGCCTAGAAATTTGAATGACACATCGCCAGTGCCGCCCGCCACGTCCAGCAACTTCTGACCGGGGCGTGGGGCGAGCCAATCCATCATCGCTTCTTTCCAGACGCGGTGGATGCCCATGCTCATCACATCGTTCATGATGTCGTATTTACTGGCGACGGAGTTGAACACACCCTGCACGCGACCTGCTTTTTCATGTTCGGGAACGGTCTCGAACCCGAAATGGGTGGTTTTGTCGGCGTCCTGGGTCATCTGCTCTTGCGATCCTCTGGTTCAGTCCCTTGTTATAGGGTGCCGTAGGCTGGGGACAATGCGTGCCTTTTGTCACAGGCAAGCGAGAGGGGAAACCGAGATGCCGGAACTGCCAGAGGTCGAAACCGTCCGCCGGGGGCTGGCCCCCGCGATGGAAGGACAGGTGATCGCCCGCGCCGAGGTAAACCGCCCCGACCTGCGCTGGCCCTTCCCCGACCGCATGGCTGAGCGGTTGACCGGGCAGCGGGTATCGCTGCTGCGGCGGCGGTCAAAGTACATTTTGGCTGATCTGGAAGGTGGGGAATCGCTGCTGGTGCATCTGGGGATGTCTGGGCGGATGCTGGTTTCGGGCGACCCATTGGGGCAGTTTCAGCACAACCACCCGGCGCCCGAGAAACATGATCATGTCGTGTTGCATATGGGTAACGGTGCGCGGATCACCTTTAACGACCCGCGCCGCTTTGGTGCGATGGACCTGCTGAACACCGCGAGCGCCAAGGCGCATAAGCTGCTTGCCTCGCTTGGACCGGAACCCTTGGGAAACGACTTTCACGAAGCGCATCTGGTGGCCGCGCTGAAGGGACGCAACATGCCAATCAAATCGGCGCTGCTGGATCAACGGATCGTCGCGGGTTTGGGAAATATCTATGTCTGTGAAGCGCTTTACCGGGCGGGCATCCATCCGGCGCGCAAGGCCGGGCGCATCTCTGCAAGCCGCATTGCCGGGCTGGTGCCGATCATCCGTCAGGTGCTGGCCGATGCCATCACAGCGGGGGGATCGTCGCTTAAGGACTTCCGCCAAGCCGACGGCGAATTGGGCTACTTCCAACACAGCTTTGATGTCTATGGCCGAGAGGGCAAAGCCTGCCGCCGGCCGGGTTGTGACGGCACCATTGGCCGCATTGTTCAGGGCGGGCGGTCTTCCTTCTATTGCCCGCGCTGCCAAAGATAACTTGAAACATAGGGGGGCCGTGGTATGCACAGTCCCCTGAGCGCAACAACAAAGAGCATTCTTGATGGCTTACGAAACGATCACCGTGGACGTGGACAACCATGTAGCCCTGATCACCCTCAACCGCCCGGATGCGCTGAATGCGCTCAACGATGCGTTGCTGGGTGAGTTGGCCAAAGCGCTGAAGGGCGCGCAGGAAAACGACAAGGTGCGCTGCATCGTCATCACCGGGTCGGAAAAGGCATTCGCCGCCGGGGCTGACATCGCAATGATGCGCGACAAAAGCTTTGTCGACGTCTTCATGGGCGATCTCTTCACACCGGAAACCGATCAGATTTTGCGCGTCCGCAAGCCGATCATCGCTGCCGTGTCAGGCTACGCCTTGGGCGGCGGCTGCGAACTGGCGATGATGTGCGACTTCATCATCTGTTCGGAAAGCGCCAAGTTCGGCCAGCCCGAGATCAACCTTGGCGTTGTGGCTGGTATCGGCGGCACCCAGCGTTTGACGCGTCTGGTGGGCAAGTCCAAAGCGATGGATATGAACCTGACGGGCCGTTTCATGGACGCCGACGAAGCCGAACGCTCGGGCCTCGTGTCCCGCGTGGTGCCGGTGAAAAAGCTGATGGAAGAAGCCATGGCCGCCGCTGGCAAGATTGCCGAGAAATCGATGATTTCGGCCACCGTGGTCAAGGAATGTGTGAACCGCGCCTATGAGGTGCCGCTGAGCGAAGGCCTGCTGTTTGAACGCCGCATGTTCCATTCGCTGTTCAACACCGAAGACCAGAAAGAAGGTATGTCTGCCTTTATCGAGAAACGCGAAGCGCAGTTCCGCGACAAGTAAGCGATTCTAGGGGCGCGGCTTGCATTGCCGCGCCTGCTGTCTTATAGGCAGCCCCAATACATGCGCGTGCAGCCCGCTCTGGCTAGAATCACCTGCCCTTTGGGGGCCCGGATTTCCGGTAGGGTTGGCGTCACGCATTGCTACGCAACAAAATGAACCCGAAGGCTGATACTCATGGCAAATACAACACAATCCGCAAAGCGCGCACGTCAAAACGAAAAGCGTTTTGCGATCAACAAAGCACGCCGTTCGCGCATCCGTACCTACATCCGTAAGGTCGAAGAGGCGATTGCCTCCGGTGACAAAGAAGCGGCAACTGCTGCGCTAAAGACCGCCCAGCCCGAGCTGATGCGCGGTGTTACCAAAGGCGTATTCCACAAAAACACTGCTTCGCGTAAGATGTCGCGCCTGTCCGCACGGGTTAAAGCACTGGGTTAATCTGGCTCCACAGCCAACCCTTTGAAAGACAAGAGGCGCCGCACTGCGGCGCCTTTTTTCGTGCAAGTGCAGCGGGAAAACCACGGCTAAGATTCTTTTCAGACAATACATGAGTCAAGATTGAAGATGTGTTGAAGCGGACCTGAAACAGTTGCTACCAAAGGTCCAGCGATTCACTTCGCTTGGGGGGACAGGCCCTGAACGCGGCGTCAGCCAATTGGCAGAATGCCAACTTCAGGGGGGTGCGGATGACCGTTGAGATACGGCCCGAAGCACTGTCGTGAATGCTGCTGCCAGCACGTTTACCCTGTCGATGAGAACACGAACGGTTCGTTCAGCGCCTCTTGCGCCGGTTTACGGTGCGATAGGCTCATGGGCAGGCCATTCTTTGAAAGTCCGAAGGACACAGGTCGGTTACCCGCGTGGGACCGGGTGGATGATCTGTTGCCGGGTGAAACGAATATTTAGGGCCGGGATTCACTCGGCCCCTGTGCGAAAAGCAAAGCGGGACGTTAGGCACGATGACATTAGATCACTGGGGCGAGATCAAAGAGCGGCTGTTGAAAACAGTGGGGCAGAACAACTACACCACCTGGATTGAGCCGCTTGTGCCCGGCGATGTCGAAGACGGAATCATGACACTCAAAGTGCCCACGAACTTCTTCGGCAATTACGTCAGTCAGAATTTCTCGGATCTGATCCTGCATGAGATCAACGCGGCCGGCACCGATGCCACGCGGCTGAACTTTGCGCTGAACCAGCAGCCAGCCAGTGGCGCCGACAAGCCCGCCCCGGCTGCGCGTCAGACCACGGCTGCCGTGAAACCCACCGCCAACAGCCAGCTAAGCACCGCCCCGCTCGACCCGCGCTTTAGCTTTGACAATTTCGTCGTTGGTAAGCCCAACGAACTGGCCCATGCCGCCGCGCGCCGTGTCGCCGAAGGTGGTCCGGTCACCTTTAACCCGCTGTTCCTTTATGGTGGCGTTGGTTTGGGTAAGACCCACTTGATGCACGCAATTGCGCGTGAGCTGCACGCGCGCAAGCCTGAGATGAATGTGCTCTACCTCTCGGCAGAGCAGTTCATGTACCGTTTCGTCCAAGCCCTGCGCGACCGCAAGATGATGGACTTCAAAGAGATCTTCCGTTCGGTCGACGTGCTGATGGTTGATGACGTTCAGTTCATCGCGGGCAAGGATTCCACCCAAGAAGAGTTCTTCCACACATTCAACGCGCTGGTTGATCAGCACAAACAGATCATCATCTCTGCCGACCGCGCGCCGGGCGAGATCAAGGATCTCGAAGACCGCGTGAAGTCGCGTCTGCAATGCGGGTTGATCGTCGACCTGCACCCGACCGACTATGAACTCCGCCTCGGCATTCTACAAAGTAAAGTCGAAGTGCAGCGCAAGACCTATCCCGACCTTGAAGTCGCCGATGGCGTGCTGGAATTCCTCGCTCATCGCATCACCTCGAACGTTCGTGTTCTCGAAGGCGCGCTGACCCGTCTATTCGCTTTCGCCTCTCTCGTGGGCCGTGAGATCGACATGGGTCTGACGCAAGACTGTCTGGCGGACGTGCTGCGCGCCTCTGAACGCAAGATCTCGGTCGAGGAAATCCAGCGGAAAGTGTCGGATCACTACAACATCCGCTTGAGCGATATGATCGGCCCCAAGCGTTTGCGCAGCTATGCCCGCCCGCGTCAGGTGGCGATGTATCTGTGCAAGCAGATGACCAGCCGCTCTTTGCCGGAAATCGGCCGCCGCTTTGGCGGGCGCGACCACACCACTGTCATGCATGGCGTGCGCCGGATCGAAGAGCTCAAGGTTTCGGACGGTCAGATTGCCGAGGATCTGGAACTGCTGCGCCGGGCGCTCGAATCCTAAGCATAACCGCCTGAGGGTTGTCCTTAGGACACGGTTAAACAGCGATCAGGGGCGCGGCCTGCGCCCCTCTTGCAATCGCAGCAACAAAGCCACAAAAGTTCTTGTGTAAGCGTGGGAACCGGGTAGTTTGCCTCTCCCGGCAATCGGTATTGGGAGAAGGCATATGAAATTCAGCATCGAACGCGCGGCACTGCTCAAGGCCGTTTCGCAAGCCCAATCCGTGGTCGAGCGCCGCAACACCATTCCGATCCTCGCCAACGTGTTGATTGAGGCCGAAGGCAGCGATGTCTCCTTCCGCGCGACCGATCTGGATATCGAAGTGGTCGACAAGGTCGCCGCTCAGGTTGAGCGCGCTGGTGCCACCACCGTTTCAGCCATGCTGCTGCACGAGATTGTGCGCAAGCTGCCCGATGGCGCGCTGATCAACCTCACCGCCGACACCGCCGCGGGCCGCCTCGCGGTTGAAGCGGGCCGGTCGAACTTTTCGCTGGCGACCCTGCCGCGGGAAGACTTCCCGGTAATGGCGTCGTCGGAATATGCCTCGAACTTCTCGGCCCCTGCCCCGGTGCTGCGCCGCTTGTTCGACAAGTCGAAGTTTGCGATTTCTACAGAAGAGACGCGCTATTACCTCAACGGTGTCTATCTGCATATCGCGGATGCCGAAGGCGGCAAGGCGCTGCGCTGCGTTGCGACAGATGGCCACCGCCTCGCCCGGATCGACGCCGAGATGCCCGAAGGCGCGGCCGAGATGCCCGGCGTAATCGTCCCGCGCAAAACCGTGGGCGAGTTGCGCAAGCTGTTGGACGATGACGAGATGGAAATTGCGGTGTCGGTGTCGGAAACCAAAATCCGCTTCGCCACCCCCGGCATCACGCTGACCTCAAAGGTGATTGATGGCACCTTCCCTGACTACACCCGCGTGATTCCGCAGGGAAACACCCGCAGAATGGAAGTCGACGCCGCCGATTTCGCCCGCGCAGTGGACCGTGTGGCGACCGTTTCTTCGGAGCGTTCGCGCGCCGTGAAACTGCAACTGGACGAAGACCGTCTGGTGCTGTCGGTCAACGCGCCTGACAGCGGTGCAGCGGAAGAAGAGCTTGCCGTGGCCTATGCCGATGAGCGGCTGGAGATCGGCTTTAACGCGAAATACCTGCTGGAGATTGCCAGCCAGGTGGACCGCGAGAACGCTGTGTTCCTGTTTAATTCCTCGGGCGACCCGACCCTGATGCGCGAAGGCAATGACACTTCGGCGGTCTATGTCGTCATGCCGATGCGCGTGTGACGCAGCCGGGAATTTTTAAAATTCCCGGACCGTTTTCTTTTAAAGAAAACGACTTTTCATGACGCAGCTGTATCTGTCCAACCTCGGCCTATCGCATTTCCGCTCGCACAGGCGGGCGGTGATTGACGTTGATGCGCGGCCTGTGGCGCTCTATGGGCCGAACGGCGCGGGCAAAACCAACATCATCGAAGCCATCTCGTTGCTCTCTCCGGGCCGTGGGCTGCGCCGCACCAGCGCGCAGGACATGGCGCGCAGGCCCGAAGCCTTGGGCTGGAAGGTAACCGGCCTACTGCACGGCCCGTCGGTGCTGCATGAAGTCGACATCTGGTCCGAAGCAGGCGCCGCGCGGCAAACGAAGATCGACAGCAAGGCCACGGCGCAGACCGCGCTCGGCCGGATTGCGCGGGTACTCTGGCTGATCCCGGCGATGGACAGGCTGTGGATCGAGGGGGCCGAAGGGCGGCGGCGGTTTCTGGACCGTGTGACGCTCAGCATGTTGCCCGACCACGCCGAACTGTCGCTGAGCTATGAAAAAGCAATGCGCGAGCGCAATCGGCTGCTCAAGGATATGGTGCGCGAACCTGCGTGGTACGCCGCATTAGAGGCCCGCATGGCCGAGACCGGAGCGCAGATTCACGCCAACCGCATCCAGGCGTTGGCGGCGCTGGCGGCCGCACAGGAAGAGGCGCAGACCGCCTTCCCCATCGCCACGCTTGCATTGCAATGCGATATGCCGAGTGACGCCGAAGCCCTACGCCGCGCGCTGTCGGACAACCGCATGCGCGACCTTTCCGCGGGGCGCACGCTGATCGGTCCACACCGCGCGGATCTGGAAGGCACCTACGCCGCCAAAGGCGTGGCTGCGCGGGACTGCTCTACGGGTGAGCAAAAGGCGCTTCTTGTCTCACTGATCCTCGCCAATGCCCGCGCCATTGCCGCAGATTTCGGGGCGCCGCCGCTGCTACTGCTCGACGAGGTTGCAGCGCATCTTGATGCCACCCGCCGCGCGGCGCTTTACGATGAAATCTGCGCCCTTGGCGCGCAGGCTTGGATGACCGGGACCGGGCCAGAGCTGTTTGAAAGCCTCGGCGACCGCGCGCAATATGTCGAAGTGACCGAAGAAGACGGCCTTTCGTGCGTGAAGGCCAGCGCATGACCATCACCGCTGCCGATCTACTGCTCTACTGCGGCGCTTTGCTGATCTTGTTCCTTACCCCCGGCCCGGTCTGGCTTGCGATGATGGCCCGCGCGCTGTCGGGCGGGTTTCAGGCCGCGTGGCCGCTGGCCTTGGGCGTGGCGATCGGGGATATGCTCTGGCCCCTCGTGGCGGTGCTGGGGATCACATGGATCCTCTCGGTCTTTGACACGATGATGGAGGTGCTGCGCTGGATTGCCAGCGGGGTTTTTATTCTGATGGGCGTAGCTCTGATCCGGCAGGCGGACGAGAAGATCAACACCGACAGCCGCCTGACCCGCCCCGGCATGTGGTCCGGTTTCGCGGCAGGGATCATCGCGATCCTCGGCAATCCGAAAGCGGTACTGTTCTATATCGGCGTGCTACCAGGGTTCTTTGATCTGCGTACCGTCACCGCTCCTGACATTGGCTTGATCCTTGCGGCCTCGGTTATCGTTCCACTGATCGGGAACCTCACAATCGCAGTTTTGGTAGGCCATATCCGCGGCCTTCTCACTGCCCCGCGCACCCTGCGACGGATCAATCTGATCTCTGGCGCCTTGCTGATTTTCGTGGGTCTTGTGATCCCCTTCGCCTGACACAAAATCTTGTGTCATTCGCGTGACAATGCTGGTCGAAAACACTATAAATCGGGCAAACGAGAAGGGTTTTTTCCGCATGTCCGATACCGCGCAGACACCACAGGAATACGGTGCCGATTCCATCAAGGTTCTCAAAGGGTTGGAGGCTGTTCGCAAACGCCCCGGCATGTATATCGGGGACACCGATGATGGCTCTGGCTTGCACCATATGGTCTATGAGGTTGTGGACAACGGCATTGACGAGGCACTGGCCGGTCATGCTGACGCGGTTACGGTCACGATCCACGAAGATTCCTCAGTTTCTGTGAGTGACAATGGCCGTGGGATTCCGGTTGGCATCCACGAGGAAGAGGGCGTCTCTGCCGCCGAGGTCATCATGACCCAACTACACGCGGGCGGTAAGTTCGACAGCAACTCCTACAAGGTCTCCGGCGGTCTGCACGGGGTTGGCGTTTCAGTCGTGAACGCGCTGTCTGACTGGCTGGAACTACGCATCTGGCGCGAGGGGAAAGAGCATATCGCACGGTTTGAGGGCGGCTTTACGACCAAGCACCTCGAAGTGCTGGGCGACACTGACCGCACGGGCACCGAGGTCCGCTTCATGGCCTCAACCGACACTTTTTCCAACCGCGAATATATCTTTGAGACGCTGGAGAAGCGCCTGCGCGAACTGGCCTTCTTGAACTCCGGTGTACGGATCATCCTGACTGACGAACGCCCTGTTGAGCCGCTGCGGACCGAGCTTTACTACGACGGCGGGGTGAAGGAATTCGTCAAATACCTCGACCGTCACAAGACCTCTGTCATGCCCGAGCCGATCTTCATCACCGGCGAACGTGATGATATCGGCATCGAAGTGGCGATGTGGTGGAACGACAGCTACCACGAGAACGTACTGCCCTTCACCAACAACATCCCGCAGCGCGATGGCGGCACCCATATGGCGGGTTTCCGCGGCGCGCTGACCCGCACGATCAACGGCTATGCGCAATCCAGCGGCATCGCGAAGCGGGAAAAGATCAACTTCACCGGGGATGACGCCCGTGAGGGTCTGACCTGCGTGCTCTCGGTCAAAGTGCCGGATCCGAAGTTCTCCTCGCAGACCAAAGACAAATTGGTGTCTTCAGAGGTGCGCCCCGCAGTCGAAGGTCTGGTGAACGAGAAGCTAGCCGAATGGTTCGAAGAGAACCCCGCCGAGGCCAAGCAGATCGTCGGCAAGATCGTCGAGGCCGCGCAGGCCCGCGAAGCGGCCCGCAAGGCACGGGAATTGACCCGCCGCAAATCCGCGATGGATGTGAACTTCCTTGCTGGTAAGCTTAAGGATTGCTCGGAAAAAGACCCATCCAAGACCGAAGTCTTCCTCGTCGAGGGTGACAGCGCTGGCGGCTCTGCCCAGACGGGCCGCGACCGTCAGACGCAGGCGATCTTGCCGCTGAAGGGTAAGATCCTCAACGTCGAGCGCGCGCGGTTTGACCGGATGCTGGGAAGCCAAGAGATCGGCAACCTCGTTATGGCGCTTGGCACCGGGATTGGGCGGGATGAATTCAATCTCTCCAAACTGCGCTACCACAAGATCGTCATCATGACCGACGCTGACGTCGACGGGGCGCACATCCGTACCCTGCTGCTGACCTTCTTCTTCCGCCAGATGCCCGAGCTGATTGAGCACGGGCACCTCTACATCGCACAGCCGCCGCTCTACAAAGTGTCGCGTGGCAAGTCCGAGGTTTACCTCAAAGACCAAGCTGCGATGGAAGACTACCTGATTCAGCAGGGTGTCGACGGCGCGATGCTGCGCCAAGGCAACGGCGAAGAGATCAGCGGCCAAGACCTGACCCGTGTGGTCGATATGGCCCGTCAATTGCGCCGCGTGTTGGAGGCATTCCCGACCCATTACCCGCGCCACATCGTTGAGCAGGCCGCTATCGCTGGCGCCTTTGTCGATGGCGTGGTGGACAGTGATCTGCAGGGCGTGGCCGACAAGGTGGCCGACCGTCTGAACTTGATCGCGCTGGAATATGAGCGCGGTTGGCAGGGCCGCATCACCCAAGACCACGGCATCCGCCTTGCCCGCATCCTGCGCGGTGTCGAAGAGGTGCGCACGCTGGATGGCCGCATGATGCGTTCGGGCGAAGCCAGGAAATCCGGCAGCTTCACCAAACACCTGCAAGAGGTCTATGACCAGCCCGCGACCCTCGTGCGCAAGGACCGCAGCCAGCTGATCCACGGTCCAATGGACCTGCTTGATGCGATATTTGCAGAAGGCGAAAAGGGTCTGTCGTTGCAACGCTACAAAGGTCTGGGAGAAATGAACCCCGATCAGCTTTGGGAAACCACTCTCGACCCCGACGCGCGTACCCTGCTGCAGGTCCGGGTTGAGGACATGGCCGAGGCGGATGACCTCTTTACCAAGCTGATGGGCGATGTCGTTGAACCACGGCGCGAGTTCATCCAACAAAACGCATTGAGCGTCGAGAACCTCGATTTTTAAAGGTTTGTTCGGCTGCCTTTAGCCTACTATTCGCGGCATTAGTGCCGCGAATAGTGTGATAGGTTTCGTGATACGAAAGCCCTTGCGGCTGATATTCGACGCCGCATTCTACCCTGCGTCGTGGTAAGAAAATCCCAAGCACCTCGTTTACTTCTTCTGCGTTCGGACTACCTCAACGACGATTTTTCGAGCGAAGAAACCAGAATGAATATAACAAACACGACTGAAGCAACGCAAAGAATATCCACCGGAACATCAGGTCTAGACTCTGTGCTCTGTGGCGGCCTGACGCCGGAAAGGCTTTATTTGGTCGAAGGCACGCCGGGTTCGGGCAAGACAACGCTTGCTTTAAAGTTCCTTATGGATGGTCGCGCCGCAGGGAGCAAAGGGCTCTACATCACTCTTTCCGAGACGGTGAATGAGCTAACCGCCGTCGCCCAGTCCCATGGTTGGACGTTGAATGACATCGCTTTGTACGAAATGGTCGCCGAAGACGATTTCAGTGCCGACCACGAACAGTCCCTTCTACACCCCAGCGAGGTTGAGCTGGGCGAAACGGTGCGCGGCATCATTGAGCTTGTTGATAAAACCAATCCCGACCGGGTCGTGCTCGACAGCCTCTCCGAACTGCGCCTCTTGGCCCAGAACCCCCTGCGCTACCGCCGCCAGATCCTAGCCCTGAAACACTTTTTTGCGCGGCGCAAATGCACTGTGCTGATGCTGGACGACCGCACCGCCGAGCCTGGTGATCTGCAGCTCCATTCCATTGCGCATGGCGTCATTTCTCTGGAGCATCTGGCGAATGACTTCGGTTCGGAGCGACGGCGTTTGAGGGTGATCAAGATGCGTGGTTTGAAATACCACGGGGGCTATCATGACTTTTCCATTGAAAAGGGCGGCATTTGTGTTTACCCGCGCCTGATCGCGGCAGAGCATCACCGTGTGCATTCCACCGAACCTGTGACCACCGGCCTAAAGGAATTGGACGCTCTTTTGGGCAATGGGCTGTTCCCAGGAACCAACGCACTGCTTGCTGGCCCCGCTGGCGTGGGCAAAACCACGACGGCGGTACGTTGCATGATTGCAGCGCTCGAGCGGGGTCAGAAAGCCGCGTATTTCTTGTTTGACGAACGGCTCGCGACGTTGATGATCCGCTCCAAGGCGCTTGGGATGGACCTGCAACCCTATATCGACGATGGCTCTTTGCATATCCGCCAGATCGACCCGGCCGAGCTCTCGCCCGGTCAATTCGCCTATGCTGTACGCAATGCGGTTGAGGACGATGATGCAAGCGTCGTGGTGATCGACAGCCTAAACGCTTATCTGCACGCCATGCCCAGCGACAACTTCCTTGTGCTGCAAATGCATGAGTTGCTTAGCTACCTGTCACAGCAGGGTGTGATTTCGATGATGGTCCTCGGTCAGCACGGCATCACCGGCGAGCTGCGTTCAGACATCGACATCAGTTACCTCGCAGATACCGTGATGATGCTTCGGTTCTTTGAAGCCGAAGGGGAAATCCGCAAATCCATCTCGGTCATTAAAACACGGACCTCTGACCACGAGCGCAGCATTCGCGAGTTCAAGATTGATCGGGACGGCTTGACTGTCGGCGAGCCAATTCGCAATTTCTCTGCTATTCTTTCGGGCAGTCCGATTTATACGCCGTCTAACGGTGATCTGATGCCATTGTCCGCGGATCCTGCTGAGGATCGCCAATCGTGACTGGCCTCGCCGCACTTGCTGACACCACGACAGGACCTGGGACAGATATCTTGTCAGCCGTCGCAGTGGTGGCACCGCGTGGGCGCGACGACGCAGTCGCACGTCAGCTTTTGGCGAAGGACGGGATCGCGACTGTTTCCGCGCCAACGCTCAAGACACTATCGGACCTCATCGCGCAGCATGTCGGGGCCGTGCTCATTACCGAAGAAGCGCTGAACAGCGCGGGGTCCCAAGAACTCGCTCATGTGCTGGCGTCTCAGGCGGCTTGGTCGGACGTGCCGTTCATCGTCTTGGCAAATGGCACGTCACGCGACCGCAGCGAGCGCGCCACCCAGAAGATCGATACGCTGAGCAACGCCGTCTTGCTCTCGCGCCCCCTGCACGCCGAAGAGCTTATCCGCGCGGTCCGATCAGCCCTTGCTGCCCGCGTTCGGCAGCATGAAGCCCGCAAGCAGCTTGAGGAACTTCAGCGGCGGGAACGGCAGTTGTTCGAAAGCGAAGCGAAGTTTCAGGCAATCGCGAATTCGGTGGATCAGATGATCTGGTCGACTTTGCCAGATGGGTACCACGATTATTACAACAACCGCTGGTACGAGTTTACCGGCGTGCCGCACGGCAGCACCGATGGTGAATCGTGGAACGGTGTGTTCCATCCAGATGATCAAGCACGGGCTTGGGAGCTCTGGTCTCACAGCCTTACGACCGGCGAAATTTACGAAATTGAATACCGTCTGCGTCATCATTCGGGCGACTACAGATGGGTCTTGGGGCGGGCACAGCCGGTGCTGGACAGGTCTGGCACCATTCTGCGCTGGTATGGCAGTTGCACGGATATCCACGAGATCAAAGTTGCCCAAGAACAGCGCCAGCTGATGCTGGGCGAAATGAACCACCGGGTAAAGAACACGCTGGCTATGGTGAACGTCATGGTCTCGCAAACGCTGCGACTGGCAGACAATCTGCCTGACGCACAAACCGCGCTGCAATCGCGCATTGCTATGATGGCGCAAGCCCATGATCGGCTGATCGCGGCATCTTGGGCCGAGGCCCAAATGCCGGCTGTGGTTGACGCTGCACTGGCGCCGCACCGCACTGGCGAGAGCCGTTTTATCATTGATGGGCCAAAGGTAGAGGTGGGATCGAAACAGGCCCTCGCGGTCACGATGGCCCTTCATGAGTTGTCGACAAACGCCGCGAAATACGGTGCGTTATCGAACAATGCGGGAAAGGTTCGCATCCGCTGGGGTGTCACCGACGATACCTTTACTTTCACATGGGAGGAAACCGGCGGTCCTCCGGTCGATGCCCCCACAAGGCGTGGATTTGGCAGTCGAATGATCGAACAGGCACTGGCCAGCTATTTCCACGGGAACGTAGAGCTATCGTTCAAGCCGAAAGGTTTGTGTTTCACACTTAATGCACCCATGTCCGGTCTGCTTTGAAACGGCCTGACACCCTCTCTTTTATTCAATGAAAGCGCATTGATATGCACGCCAAAGACACCAAAAGGCCCGCCGTTCTGATCGTCGAAGACGAGCCGTTGTTGCGCATGGATGCTGTCGACATGATACAAGACGCTGGGTTCAAGACCTACGACGCCCCCTCTGCCGATGCCGCGATAGAAATCATCGGCTCTCATGATGACATCGGCATTCTATTTACTGACATCGACATGCCGGGATCGATGGACGGACTAAAGCTTGCCGAATATGTGCGCACCGGGTGGCCTTCGGTGAAAATATTGATCGCATCAGGTGTAATCGGTGTCGGGGATGAGGAAATGCCCGAAGGATCGAAATTCTATGCCAAGCCCTATGCGACGAGTTTGATCATAGACGATCTGCGCACCTTAATTGCAAAGGACGAGACCAACAGCAGTTTATGACGCGAGGGGCAGTGAGCGCCACGCCCAAGGTTGTTGGACGGGGTGCGGGTCATCACGCGATTGAGCGCTTAACTGCCAGACGGCCGTGACGCGAAGCATTCGCCGCGCGTCGGTCTTTGTATCAACCTGAAGACGTTTCTGCATTCAGCTTCCCTCCGCTTGTCGAGACGGGTTCTGGAATGCCAAAGCCTTTTGATCGCCACCAACTAAACCTCAAGAGGTCGCGAACTATTCCGCTTCTGCGCTGGTTTGATCGCCCCAATACGCAGGACAAAATACGCCGCGTAGCTGGAATACCTACGCGGCGTATCGATGCATATTCGGCAGTTTAGCCAATAATGCTATTCAGCGTTTTAGACGGGCGCATCACGGCGTCTGTCTTGGCCTCATCCGTGCGATAGTAACCGCCCAGATCAGCCGCAGGGCCCTGAACCGCAGCAAGCTCGGCAAGGATGTCCGCTTCGTTGGTCGCCAGTGCTTCTGCAATCGGGGCAAACTGAGCGGCAAGCTCTGCATCTTTGCCTTGAGCGGCGACCGCTTCGGCCCAATAGCGCGCGAACCAATAGTGGCTGTCGCGGTTGTCCGGCTCACTCACTTTACGCGAGGGGGAACGGCCATTGTCGAGAATGCCCTGCGTTGCCACCTCAACCGCTTCGCCCAAGATACGGGCCTTTTCGTTGCCCTTGGCATCGGCCAAGAACATCAGGCTTTCCCCAAGCGCGCAGAATTCCCCAAGGCTGTCCCACCGCAGGTGGTTCTGCTCGACCAGCTGCTGCACGTGCTTTGGCGCCGAACCGCCCGCACCTGTTTCAAAAAGACCGCCGCCGTTCATCAGCTTGACGATCGACAGCATTTTGGCAGAGGTCGCCAGTTCGAGAATCGGGAAAAGATCGGTGAGATAATCGCGCAGCACGTTGCCGGTGATGGCGATGGTGTTCTCGCCCTTGGTGATGGTCTCTAGCGAGGCGCGTGTAGCTTCGCGGGGGGCCATGATCTCGAACTTGTCGGCCACGCCTTCGGCCTCCAAAATCGGCTTCACATAAGAGATCAGCTCGGCGTCATGGGCGCGGGTTTCGTCGAGCCAGAAAATCGCGCGGCAGCCTTCGGCCTTTTGACGCGAGATGGCGAGGTTGACCCAATCCTCAATCGGCGCTTTGCGCGCTGAGGACGACCGCCAGATATCGCCGGCTTCGACCTTGTGCTGGTGGAGCACGGTCCCGTCGTCGAGGATCATCTTAACGGTGCCCGCCTGCGACATTTCAAATGTAGTCGGGTGGGAGCCGTATTCCTCGGCCTTTTGCGCCATCAGACCGATGTTTTGCACGGTGCCTGCGGTCGCCGGGTTCAACTTGCCGTTCTCTTTGAAGAAGTTAATCGCCTCGTCATAAACCGGCGCATAGGAATTATCGGGGATCACGCAATTCGCGTCATGCTCTTTGCCATCCGGCCCCCAGCCCTTGCCGCCAGCGCGGATCAGCGCGGGCATAGAGGCGTCGATGATCACGTCCGAGGAAACATGCAGGTTGGTGATGCCCTTGTCGGAATCGACCATATACATCGGCGGACGCGCGTCCATGCAGGCGTTGATGTCGGCCATGATCTCGTCATTGCCCTTCACACGCTCCAGCAGATCGCCGAGGCCGGAGTTGGGGTTCACACCCAGCTCTTTCAGCGTCTCACCGTGCTTTTCAAATACGGGCTGCAGGAAGGCTTCGACCGCGTGGCCAAAAAGGATCGGGTCAGAGACCTTCATCATCGTCGCTTTGAGGTGCAGCGAGAAGAGGATGCCGTCTTCTTTGCTCTTTTCGATCTGAGTGGCGAGGAATTCTTTAAGGGCCGCAGCGCTCATGAAGGTCGCGTCAACGACAGTGCCTGCGGGGTAATCAAGGCCGTCTTTCAGCACTTTTTCACCATCTGCGGTCTCTACCACGATTTTCGCGCCAGAAGCTTTGTCGAGCGTGGCCGAAACTTCGTTCGAGAAGAAGTCGTTGCCAGACATTGACGACACATGCGTCTTGCTGTCGGATGCCCAATCGCCCATGCGGTGCGGGTTCGATTGCGCAAAGCTTTTCACGGCTTTCGCGGCGCGGCGGTCAGAGTTGCCTTCGCGCAGAACCGGGTTCACAGCCGAGCCTTTGATGGTGTCATACTTGGCACGAACGGCTTTCTCTTCGTCGGTGCTGGGGGAATCTGGATAATCAGGCAGGGCAAAGCCTTGGGATTGCAGTTCTTTGATGGCACCGACCAATTGCGGCACAGAGGCTGAGATGTTGGGCAGCTTGATCACATTCGCCTCGGGCGTCTTTACCAGACGGCCCAGCTCGGCCAGATCGTCGGACTGGCGCTGATCTGCGCTCAGGTGCTCCGGGAAGGTTGCCAGAATACGTCCGGCAAGGCTGATGTCTTTCGTACCAACGCTCACACCAGCGGCTTTGGCGAATTTCTGGATGATCGGCAACACGGACGCAGAGGCCAGCTCCGGCGCTTCGTCAACTTTAGTGTAAATGATGTCGGACATGATATGCTCCAAATTGCTGCATTTGCTGCCCTGATAGCTGAAGAGACAGCGAAGGTCGACGGTATACCGCAGTATGCGGTGGGGTCGGCCCGGGAAAATGTAGTGATCTAGCGGATTTTAGCCTTCGGGCAGGCGGTGCGACCGGGAAGGGCAGCGCTTTCTTTAGCGGGTCACGCTGCGCAGTTGTAGAATCTGCATCCCAATTGCCATGGCCGGGCCAATGCCCACCGCGAACAATAACGTGCCAAGGCCCAAGGTGCCCCCCAACGCCCAGCCAATCGCGACCACGGTCAACTCAATGCTCATACGCACCAGCGCGATGGGTTTGCCCGTGACCCGCTGCAGCCCCGTCATCAGCCCATCCCGCGGGCCGGGGCCGAGGTTTGCCACAAGATAGATCGCGCCGCCAAAACCTGTCACGAAGACTCCTGTCAACGCCAGCAGGGCATTCGCCAGATAGCTGTCAAACCGTGGCAGGATCGGCAATGCGTATTCCAGCACCAGCGCCACGATCACCGCGTTGAGGATGGTGCCAATACCCGGCGTCTGGCGCAGCGGGATCCACAGCAGCAGCACCGTCGCACTGATCAGAAAAGTCGCAAGCCCAAGGCTCCACCCTGTGATCTTGGTCACGCCTTCGGCAAAGACGGTCCAAGGGCTGACACCCACGCCAGCATTGACCAAAAGCGCTTCGCCCAAGCCGAACATGACCAACCCGAGGATCAAAAACATCATCGAAGCAAAGGGCGGCTTGAGGGTGAACGCCTTGGGCGAACTCCACCGCAGAGTGGGGACAGAGGTGACAGACAGAAAACTCACGGGGCGCGACCTCTGGCAATGCAATCTAGATGTGTTGTTGTTCCAGTTTACGCCAGACCCGGCAAGGTCAATCCACCCACAGGCTCAGCGCCAACGGGAGAAACCGAAAGTCATGTAATCTTTCTGATAGGCATCCGCGGCGAGGGCTTCGATCTCATCGTCATAAATCTCGTTGAGCGTGAAAGGCCCGGGTTCTGAGCCCGCTGACACAGCAGGGCTGGTTGCGTGCCCTTGGGTCGCGGCCAGTGCAGTCAACTCAGCGGACAAATCCTCTTCGCGGATGATGCGATCCGGCAGGCAGAACTCTCCAAACCCCGCGATCGCTTGTGCCTGAGAACACCATGCCGCATCCACCCGGATTGAGGTTTGGCCGGCCAGGTTGCCTTTGAGAAACTTCAGAAAGGCCACAAAGGCGGTGCGATGCGCGGCACGGTCATACCCCGCGTCGGGCCCGTCCTTCGGCAGCGGCATCTTGTAACGGCGGATCAGCGTGTTGCGCAACTGACGATAGCTGCCCTCGCCCGTCGTTAGGATATGGCGGCAGAAAGCGTCATGCGCCCGCAACACCGGATGGCGCAGCACGGTAAAGCCGCGATGGCCGGGCGCTTTGCGTTTCCACTGCCGCAATTCCTTTTGGGTCATCTTATCGCGCAGGGCTTCGCGTGGCACCCCATCGAGGGCGGCGAGCCAATCCAGCACCTGATCCTGCGGCCCGGATTTGATCGGTAGATAGATTAAGCCACTCGTCGCGGCGGCCACATAGGAGGGCACATTCGGCCCGCGCCGCGGCTCAAAATTAGGGGTTCGGGTCAGGTCGAAGCGGTCCAGCCGGGCCAGCGCCTCCAACATCTCGTCATAGTTGCTGACTTTGGCCGAGATCGGGCTGGGGTTCTGTTTCTTAAGGTTCTTATCCAGCGCCTCTAACTGCTCATCCACACCAAGATAGCGCGCAAGGCCGTTCATCACCTCAACGCTTTGCAGGTCTTCGTAAGCCACATAAAATGCCGTCTGGCCCGAGGTCTGTAAACGGTTAAGCAGGGTGATCTGAAAGCGCTGCAAGGCGTCCAAATGCGCGCTAAACTCATCAGCGTTAAAAACCGCCTGCGCCACTTTCTGCGCTTTCATATCGGTCAGCTTCCACTGGCCCGTCGCCTGCGCGATTTTCCAGCTGACGTAGCTGTCGACCGGATTACGCGTGAGCACGATCTTGGCGCAGCGCTGGTCCTTGATGATGGTATCAAAAACGCGCGGATCATGATCGTGGAAATAGCGAAAACCGCCCAAGGCATCCCGCTGCCCCCGGATTGCAGACAGCAGCTTTTTGGGGTTTTCGTCCCGCGTCGCCTGATCGACGCCAAGGATCGGTTCGCTCTTGGGGTAGCCCATGAAGAAGGGGTTAAACGCCTCTCCATGACAGGCGATCCCCGCGAAAGCATTCAGGTTCGCTTCAAGAAAGTTAGACCCGGTCCGCATCTCGGCGAAGACCACGAAACTGTCGAATTTATCGCTCATGGGTTATTTTACCAGATAGGGTTTCGGGGAAGGCTTGGCATCACCAGTCACACCTTGGGCGACCGGAAAATCACCCATCAGATAGGGATGCATGCCTTGGTTCTTGAGGTTTTGCAGAAATTGGCCGAACCCGTTCAGGTCCACCATGCGCGGCGCCTCTGACAGGCGGCGCAGGCGGGTGCGGCCAATCTCATCCAATATTAACTGCAAAGGCTCCATCGGTGCTTCGATAAATTCGGCCATGGACCAGATCCGCACCCGCGCCTTGGCAAAGGGTGACCGCAGAATATCCATATGCTTGCTTTCAACCTGCTGCAGTTTTGCGGCCCGGCGGCGGATATCGGCAAAATCGAGGTTTGAGCGGAACAGCGGCACCGCCCAAGCGCCAGTGATGACCGAAATCTGCGCATTAGGGTCTTTGGCGACACGCCAGTTGATGTCTTGATTGTCCATCGGGCCGAATTGAAAACACTGACGCTCGCCGCGCGTGTTCCAGATCAGATTGGCCAGAAATGCGCTGCTATTATGATCCCGCAGCACCGGATTATCCGACAGCGCCCCGCTCAACGCCGTCTGCCCATCAGCGAAATGCGCACGATCGGACGCAAAGAGATGGCCATGCACCCGCGCCTCGGTGGCGCGGCTCAGCCAATGCTCGAAATCTTCAAAAATCTCGGCAAAGCCCTGAAACATCGAATAGGGCGCGGCGGTGACACCATTCTCCCAATCTTCATTGGGAAAGCGGCTTTGCATATAGAGCCCAGCCCGGCCACGGGTCCGCCGTTCCACCGCCTTGGAAAAGATGCGGTCGATCTTACCGGGGTTCGGTTCGGTCCTTTTCATCGCACCGGCAGAGTCAGTCAAAAACGCATGATAAAGCCGGTCTGCATGCGGCCAAATCTTGCGTGCCACAAAACAGTCTGAGCGGCGCAAAACCTGGAGGTGGTCGTCGTAAAAGATATGCGGTTTACCTTGAAAATCGAACTTCGATAGGGTCAGCGACCGGCTTTCGATCTTGCTGGAATAGAGCCGCGCAAGGGTCTGGAAATAGCTCTCATCAGGAATCCAGACACGGCGAAAGAACTTGTCATATGTTGGCCGGTCAGGGTCTTGCAGGATTGCCGACAGGGTGCGCCGGGTCAGGCACCACCACTGCGACCCCATATGCGGCACAATTCCCCGCGGCATTCGGCGTTTAAGGGGCAGCAGGCGCTGTACCTCTACCGCGCGGTCAAACAAATAGCGATTGCGCCGCCACGAGAAAGGGAAGCGCAGGGTGAACCGCTCTTCATCCAGCCCGCCTACGGTCCAAGGTACATCTCCCGTGGTGGCGCTTTCGATGAAATCGGTCTGGGGGCGCGCCTCAAGATAATCGATCAATTCCTGCACCGGGCGCAGCGGCAGACAAGAGCCGGAGGCCAAATAGACATGGCGCACTTTGGGAAAGCTCGACAGCATTACCTCCGCCGCGCCTTGTGAGGCGGCGACTATGCCCCAAGTGCCCCACTCGCAACGCTTGCGCGGGCTGAAATGCACATCCTTCAGGTCAGAGAGTGCCGCCACGAAAGCGTCATGCGCGCGCCGGGGCACGGCCTTGTCGATATGGATCACCACCGGGCAGCCCGCCGCGGCCCAATGCCGGGCGACCTGCTCGGCGCGGTCCCATGCGTTGTGAACCAACATGACGATCCCGATGCTCATGCCCAGTTCCCCTTGGACATAAGCCCGAGAATCTCAAGCTGGCGCCAGTTGATGTACCGCTCCGACCATTTGCACCACAGTTGGGGGTCGTCCTTTAACCGGTCAGCATAGGCTTTGTATTCAACTGAAGCCGCGTAATGCTCACTGCGCTCCAACTCCTCTGCCGCTTTTGCGCCAAAAGTGTCGAGGAACTTGGCATGCAGCAGCACGCCTGAGGCTTTCTCTCCGCCCCATTCATCATAGACCTGATTTAACCCGCGCGGCAGCAGCATATGGGTCGAGCTGACATAGGCATAGCGCCGGTCCCATTTGACCAGCGGCACCTTGTTCAGCGCCGGTGCCTTTGCAGGCATGTCGGGGAAAAATACCCGCGCCCGTGGGCCGCCCTGTATCCAGAGGTTCCCAAACCGCCGATTGCGCGAAATGGTGTAATTGCCACTGTCGAACCACGAGGCAATCTCAATCGGGTTCTGCCCCGCTTGGTAAGGTTCCTCGTCCAGCCGCCCTTTGGGGTACATGTCCAGCAACATCGCGGAAAAGCTTTTGATCGACGACGCATCAAGCCAATCGGTCAACGCCCGCAAAGGCCGGGTGTCACAGAATGGGTAGACCAGAAACTCATCCGGATCGACCGTCAGCGCCCAATGGCCATGGGCATATTTCGTCTGCAGCCAATTCAGCCAATCCACCCCAAAACGCGAACGCTTATAGCTGGCCTCGGCGCTCCAGACCGATACATCAGGTTGGTCGGCAAGGTATTCAAGCGAGCCATCCGTGCTGTCATTATCGACGAAGAAGAAATGCCCCACGCCCATCTCGCGGTAGTATTTCAGGAAATAGGGCAACCGGATGCGTTCGTTGCGCTGCGTGCAGAAAACAAGGATGTCGTCGCGTTTGATCTGTGCGGTACGGTTCGCCACGCGGGCCAGCTCACGCCGCTTACGGAAGGCGCGGATGCGCCAGCGCTTGCGTTGCAGCCGTAACCGATATGACTGAATTAAGCCCAAACCGCCCCTTACCTCTCGGACCTGACCGCTCTTTTACTGCGCTATCACGTCGACTTTAACACGGTCTTGAAGTGCTCGGCCCAAGTTGGCGCGATAAAAGTCGTCGCAGGGCGCTGGTCTGGCGGAGTTTCGGCCCAATCTTCGATTGTTCTGATCCATGAATAGGGCTCGGTCAGGGCCGCGTAAACGGCTTTGTCGCCCAAGACCTCGTGCAAGACCGGTAAATCGTTGCATAAAACACGCGTTCCAAGGCTTAGCGCCTCGGCCGGGGGCAGGCCAAAGCCTTCGGCGTAGCTTGGAAAGAGCATCCCCGCCGCCCCCTGCACCAAGGCCGCGAGCGCATTGTCGCTAAGGCCTGCTATTTCCTGCACGGCGCCATCGGGTGGCAATTGGTCAAGCCGGTCGAAAACGGCAGAGTTGTTCCACCCCCGGCTGCCGCAAATCAGCAGCGGTGGGGCGGTCGGGCCCTTGGATTGCCATAGGTCGAGTAAGAAACCGTGATTCTTGCGCGGCTCTATCGTGCCCACGATGACGAAATAGGCTCGCTTGGGGAGCAGTCCGGCAGGCAGTTCCCCGACATCGGGGGAGGGCGCATCGACCCCCAGATGCGCAACCACGGCAGGCGGTATCCGCCCGCGCATCTGCGCTTCGCTGCGGCGTTGTGTGTCTTGCGAATTATAGATCACCAGATCGGCTTGCGCGCTTACCCGGTCAATCTTGGCCCGAAAGGGCGCAACCGTGCCGGGACGTTGATAGGCGGGATACTCCAGCGGGATCACGTCGTGGATTAGAACCGCAACCTGTGCCTTCGCTTCTTTCATTGCCCCGAAAACGCGATCGGTAAGATTACTATGACCTACGTTAAGATAAGCAAAGCCCGGCGGCAGATTGCGCCTGAGCATGCGCGGCAAGAAAGCGGGCAGGCATCGCGTCAACGCCAAGCGCCGCAAATCGCTTTCCGCCTGTATTAGGGCCACATTGCGACCCCGTGGCAGCCGCGACATTAGGTTAGCCCGCCCCCATGGCACATGCCCCATGAGCCGATCATGAAACGCTTGCATCCCCGCGCGATCCAGCAGGACATAGCCCAAAGCGGTTCGCGCCATTCCAAAGAGCGGCGCGTCTCGCCTTAACAGTTCTGAGAGATACGCAAGCTCAACCCGATCAACCCCTGTAGCGGTCCGCCCAACCCGGCGCAAAGAGCGCGTCAGGTCAAGCAACCGTGCAGCGGGTTCAGGCATCGTAATGTCCGGTTTGGTGCCAATGCCAGGCATCCGAAATCATCTTGTCCAAGGTCGAGCGTTCGGGCTGCCAGCCCAATTCCTCAATCGCGCGGGAAGAGCCGGAAACCAGCTTGGTGCAGTCCCCCGGACGGCGCGCGCCGATCTGATGTGGCACGGTCTGATTGGTTACCGCGCGGCTATGATCCAACACTTCACGCACCGAAAAGCCGCTCCCTGTGCCAAGATTGAACACTCGGCTCCCTTTACCATCTTGAAGCCATTTTAGGCCCAAGACGTGGGCATCGACCAAGTCACATACATGCACATAGTCACGAATACAGGTGCCATCGGGCGTGTCATAGTCATCGCCAAAGACGGTCAGCGCCGCCCGTTTCCCGGATATGGCGTCAAGCATGAGGGGGATCAAATGCGTTTCTGGTTGATGGAATTCGCCCACCTCGCCTTCAGGATCTGCACCAGCCACGTTGAAATAGCGGAAAATGACGTGCTGCAGACCGTGCGCTGCTTCGAAATCGCGCAGAATGTCTTCGATCGCACGCTTGGATGCCCCATAGGCATTGATTGGATATTGCGCGCTGCTCTCGTCTAAAACAACATTGTCCTGATCACCGTAGGTCGCGCAGGTGGACGAGAAGACGAACCGCTTGCAGCCTGCATCCACCGCCGCCTCAATGAGGGTAAGTGAACCGCCGACGTTGTTGCGCCAGTAGAGACCAGGCTCTGCCATGCTCTCACCCACTTGGCTGAGCGCCGCGAAATGCATGACGGCGATGGGACGATATTTGTCAAAGACCTCATCAAGCCGCGCCCGATCTTGCAAATCGCCTTGCTCAAATGGGCCGAATTTAACCGCATCGCGCCAGCCGGTCGCAAGATTATCGAAAGTCACGGGTGTGAACCCCGCCGCTTTCAACGCCTTACAGGCATGCGAGCCGATATAGCCCGCACCCCCGGTTACCAGTACGTTTTCCATGTCGCGCCTTCCTGAACTTACTGCGCCGCCCGATCGATTTGAGCGATGCTTTGCAGGTAGGCCGATAGGTCGTCACGCAGGTCCTCACGGGCAAGACCGAAGGCCACAGTCGCCTGCAAAAATCCAGCTTTAGAGCCGCAATCAAACCGTTGACCACGGAAGCGGAATCCATAAACCTCGCGGTCTTGCTCAATTTCTTGGGCAATCGCATCGGTCAGCTGGATCTCTCCACCGGAGCCAGATTTCAGCTTATTGAGATTTTTCAGAACATTTGGCGACAGAATATAACGCCCGATCACCGCAAGGTTCGAAGGTGCCTCATCAGCGGCGGGTTTCTCAACCATGCCTTTAACCTTCACCAGATCGCCGCGCTCTTCACTTGTATCGAGGATGCCGTAGGAGGAGGCACGAGACGGTTCAACCTCCATCGCGGCGACCATGCTGCCGCCGGTTTCCTCATAGGCTTCGACCATCTGCTGCAAGCAGGGTTTCTCAGCCGCGATAACGTCATCAGGCAGCATCACCGCAAAGGGTTCGTTGCCGATTAGACGGCGGGCGCACCAAACTGCGTGGCCAAGTCCAAGTGCTTTGTGCTGACGGATATAGGCAATCGCACCACTGTCCATATTGGTGTCTTGTAGGATCTGAAGAAGCTCGGTTTTCCCCTTCTTGCGCAACTCCTGTTCAAGCTGCGGCGCATGGTCGAAATAATCCTCCAACGCGCCTTTGCCGCGTGAGGTCACAAAAATGAATTCTTTGATCCCAGCGGCCCGCGCTTCGTCAATTGCATATTGAACCAGCGGCCGATCTACGAGGGTCATAATCTCCTTCGGCACCGACTTGGTGGCAGGCAGAAAGCGTGTTCCCATTCCAGCAACGGGGAAGATCGCCTTTGTTACCTTCTTGCGCATGTTAATCCTTACAACTTATTCGAAATATACAGAGCGCCACGGTCAATCTTACCGACGCTTTTCTACCGCTAACGATCATCGCTGAAACCACGCTGACTGGCAACTCGCCTGACTTCGTTTTTCAGCCTATCCCGCCGCCGATTTAAGCGAAAAACCGCCTCATTCCGCGCAGATTTTCCATATATTCCACCGGTTTGCAGCCAGATAGCGTCAGCGGGGTCGAAGGCAACATGGTGATACAAAGCCGTAGGCGAAAGACTGATTAAAGTTACGATTTCGCCGGAATCGACGCGCTTTGCAGCAATGGCGCGGTCTTTGGCCAGCTTTATGGGCCGCGTGAACATCGCCACGCTGCGGCGCGGACGGGCCGGAAATATGCGAAATGCACTGGCAGGTTCTTGCGCGATCATTCCAGCGCTGATGGGGCGCTCAACCCCTTCTGTATGCCCCTGATCTAGCCTGTGCAGCAGCCGGGCAACATCACGCGGCTCCAGTCCGCCACTCACCATATGACGCAATAACCGTCGGCGTTCATCTGCGCGCAAACGCGCCCACTGGGAAGCGCGCTCTGACTGGGGCAAATGTTTGCGGTGAAACACCGCCCAACTGGCGCCGATGTCAAAAAGGTCACGGGGGATCCGGTTGGCACTGCGCATGTGGTTGGCGGCAAAGCCATGGTGGACCTCGGCCAAGGGGGCAATCGCGGTAGCATGGCCCGCCCGCGCGAGACGCATGTTTAAATCGGTCTCGTCTAAGTAGTAGTGAAAGGCAGGATCAAAGCCGCCTAGAGCGACCAAGACCTCACGGCGAAAGGCCATGTTCGTGCCTTCAGTCTTGATCGCTCCGCCTTGCGGGGGCAGCAGAACGCTGAAGTTTTCTGGGTCAACGTCCAACTCTTCCGGCGTACCTTGTGCGTTTAGTTGACGCGCGCGATACTGGAAGGATATTCCGTTCCGCCCCCGGACAAAACCGGTCATGGCGGCGACTTCGGGCTGCCGCGCTGGCGCCGTTAAATGGCGCAACCACTGCGGCTCTGGCACCGCATCATCGTCGATGAAGGCCACCACCTCTCCCGCAGCCTGAGCGACCCCAAGGTTGCGCGCGGCAGAGATATTGGGCCTGTCAAACGCCACCAATTTCAATGCATTCGCAAAAGGCAAGTCGCGCGCCACAGTAGCCCCCGCAGGATCGGCCACGACGATGACCTCAAAGGGTGCATATTGAAGCTGTCCCACCCCCGTCAGGCAACGCCGCAATGCTTCAGGCCGATTTCGGCTGACAATCACGATGCTTACAGGCACGCCGCTTTCCAGTGCAGCGCTTTGCGGTGCCGCACTATCGGGGGTGGCTGTCATTCCAATCCCATTTTCGCCATCATAGCTTCGAGCTTTGGAACGTCTTCGGGGTTGTTCAGCTCCCAGAATTCGCGCCCCTTGGCTTCAACTTCGGCACAGAGAACCGAACGGCCATTCTCAAGGAAGCGCAGCTGCTCCAATCCTTCTAGCTGCTCCAGCGGGCCCACAGGCCAGCTTGGATATTGCGCCAAGGCTTCGGGGCGATAGGCATAGACACCGACGTGGTGGAAAACCGGGGTCGCATCTGTTTCTGCATAGGCCTTGCCAGTGTAGGGAACGACCTCTTTCGAGAAATAGAGCGCCTGATTGTCGGCACCGAAGACCGCCGTTGTGCCACCGACCCGGCCCGCTTTGCGGTCGCCCAACAGACTGTTCAGCGTAGCACCATCGCAGCGCAGCACCGGGGTGGCGATCTCGGCTTCGGGCATGTCATTTAGCCCCTGTACCAACCCTTCGACAAACCAATGCGGTGTCAGCGGTGCGTCGCCTTGCAGGTTCACCACAATGTCATACCCCCCGCCCAGCGCGGCATGAGCCTCAGCGCAGCGCTCTGTGCCATTGGCGCAGGCTTCCGAAGTCATCACCACCTCGGCGCCAAAACCTTCGGCGGCTTCGCGGATGCGGGCGTCATCGGTGGCCACAACAACGCGGTCCACGCCAGATACGGCGCAGGCCGCGCGCCAGCTTCGCTCAATCAGAGACTGTTTTTTACCCGAGGCACCAGTGAGTGCAACGAGCGGTTTGCCCGGATAGCGGGTCGAGGCGTAGCGGGCGGGGATGACGATGAGGACAGACATCAGCCCACCTTCAGATCAACGCCGGGCGCATGGGCGATAAAGAAAGGATTGGCGAAATCTTCTTTGCCGTAGGTCAGCGGTGTAAGGTCGTCAAAACGCACCACCGCGCCCCCAGCGCCATTCAATACGGCATGACCTGCGGCAGTGTCCCATTCCATCGTGCGGCCCAGACGCGGGTAGAGATCAGCCTCGCCCGTGGCCACAAGACAGAACTTCAGCGAAGACCCTGCGGAGGTCATGTCGCGGACGCCGTATTTGCCAATGTAATCGTCGGTCGCCTGATCGCGGTGCGATTTGGAGGCGACAACCATAAGGGCTGAATTGTCTGGGTTAGAGACAGAAATCGTCTTAGTCTCACCCAGCTGATCCTTGGCGAAATTGCCAATTTCTTCGACCGATTGACCATCGGCTTGGGTAAAGAACATCCGCGATTTGGCCGGTGCGTAGACAACACCGCGGGTCGGTATGCCCTTCTCAATTAGCGCAATGTTCACCGTGAAATCACCCCGGCGGTGGACAAACTCTTTCGTCCCGTCCAACGGATCGACGATCAGGAATGTGTCGCCCTTGGCAGAATGGGTCGCAGATTGTTCTTCTGTCACCAACATCATGTCGGGGAATGCGGCGCGAAGTCCTTCGGAAATGATCGCGTCGGCAGCTTCGTCAGCAGCAGTAACGGGGCTGTCGTCAGACTTTGATTTCACCTCAAAATCGTCCTGACCGTAGATCTCCATGATCTTGTCCCCGGCTTCCAATGCCAGCCGCCGCATTTCTACGACCAAGTTCTCGTAATTCATTTCGCCTCCGGCCCTGCGGGCTGTCGTTGCTTCGATTAATCATTTCCCTTATGCTTTGCAGCTAACGGAACAGCAAGAATTCCGTGCCACGTTAGGGCTTCGTCGAGGACGCGCGCATGTTCCAATCTAATAGAAAACCGAAATCCGGCATCGGGACCGCCATTGCTATGGCGGAGCTTATCTATCACTCCGTCGTGCGCAATGTGCGCAAGCAGCACAACAATGCTCTTATCGCCATCGCCATGAACATGTTGCAGACGGTGATGTTTGTGGTCGCTTTCTATGTGATGTTTTCAATCCTTGGTATGCGCGGGTCTGCCGTACGGGGTGATTTCCTTGTTTATCTGATGTCGGGGATCTTCCTCTATCTGACGCATGTGAAAGCCCTGGGCGCGGTTGCAGCTTCAGAAGGGCCGGCAAGCCCGATGATGCAGCACGCGCCTATGAATACGATCATCGCCATCGCCTCGGCAGCGGTTGGGTCGCTTTATATTCAGGTGCTGTCGCTCTTTGCGATCCTTTTCATCTACCATGTCGCTGTCACCCCGATAACCATTGACCAGCCAATTGCTGCCTTTGGCATGTTGCTGACGGCGTGGTTTACCGGTTGCGCGCTTGGGCTGGTGATGCTGGCGATTAAACCGTGGTTTCCCTCTTTCGTGACGATTTTTTCGACAATCTATCAGCGGGCCAATATGATCGCCTCGGGCAAGATGTTTCTGGCCAACTCACTGCCGGGCTACATGCTGGCGATGTTCGACTGGAATCCGCTGTTTCACAGCATTGACCAAGCGCGCGGCTTTGCCTTCATCAACTACAACCCACGCTACAGCAATTGGGAGTATCCACTTTGGGTGGGGCTTGTCCTGCTGATGATCGGGCTGATGGGTGAATTCTATACCCGCCGTCATGCCTCTATCAGTTGGAATGCTCGGCGTTGAGGCTGCTGGCAGTCCTTTTTTGTTTCTGGGCGCTTCCCGCTTTCGCGACACAGGATGCATGGCCCGCACTTTATGACGTAAGCAATGTGGCGACTGATGATGTACTGAACATTCGCCAAGCCCCCGATGCCGGCGCGCCAATCATTGGCAGCCTTGCGCCTGATGCCGAAGACATCGAAGTGATCCGCCCTGATGACCGTCATGTCTGGGGACTGGTGAACACCGGTAAGGGCAGCGGATGGGTCTCTCTGCGTTATCTGGCGCGGGCCCCCGGCCAATGGCAGGGCGCGATGCCTGCAGTGGCACGATGCGCCGGGACAGAGCCGTTTTGGTCGCTGAACGTGGAGGGTGAGGCGCTGATCTATACCGCGATTTCTGATAGTGCGCGAGACTATCGCCTTACGCAATCCGGTCCCGCACAAGGGCGGCGGGACAGTTTTCACTTGATTGCAGAGGGACCAAACGGCACGGCCATCGCCACAGTGTCGGCCCGCGCCTGTAGCGATGGCATGTCAGACCGAGCCTATGGGTTGGCGGTCGATCTCCTTTTGCAGGGGGGTGACGGTTGGCAACATCAGACGGGGTGCTGTTCGCTCGGCCGCTAATGCCCGGACTTTTTAAAAAAGTCCGTAACCGTTTTCTTTTAAAGAAAACGTCACTCCACCACCCGCAGCGTCAGATTGATCCGCCCGCCTTTGGGCAGCAGCGTCGATGTGCCGGGCTTGATCCGGTCCACCCCATGATAGGTCAGCCGCGCGTCACCGCCCATCACCACCACATCCCCCGATTGCAGCCAGATCGATTCCGTCTTGCCGCCGCGCGTTAGGTTGCCAATGCGGAACAGCCCGTCGTCCCCTAACGACACCGACACCACGGGCCACTGAAAATCGGCCTCATCCCGGTCCTGATGCAGCCCCATGCGCGCATCTGCGTCATAGTAGTTTATCAAGCAACATTCAGGCCGCCGCTCTAGCCCCGTCAATTGATCCCAGATTGCCAGTATCGGCGCGGGGATCTCTGGCCAAGCCTGACCGTCCGGGTGTTCGGTAACATAGCGATAGCCGCGCCGGTCCGAAAACCAGCCATAGCGCCCGGCGGCTGTCATACGGACAGACATACGCCCACCGCGCGGCACCTCAGGGCGAAAGAACGGCGCTTGACGCACCACGCCGCGCACCGCCTCCAGCACCTCCTGCTGGGCGGCCCTTCCCAGAAACTCCTTGTGAATATCAAAGCCGCGCAGGCGCAAAGCAGTCATTCTTCGTTCTTCCTCACTCGTTTGGCAAAAACATCACGGAATCGCGACCATCCTGACCAGCCAATGGTTGCAGGGTGCAAATACCCTCCCTATATACGCTCCGAACCGTCGAAGGCACGTGGTCTTCGATGTCATCAGATCGGGGCAGGATGCCGAAACGGGTCCGCGCCTCGTGTCATCGCCTTAGATTCAAAGAGGGATCGAAACATGTCCAAAGTAATCGGTATTGACCTTGGCACCACCAACAGCTGTATCGCCATCATGGATGGCAGTCAGCCTCGTGTGATCGAAAACGCTGAAGGCGCGCGCACCACGCCGTCCATCGTTGCCTTCACCGACGATGAGCGCCTTGTCGGCCAGCCGGCGAAGCGCCAGGCGGTCACCAACCCAGAAAACACTGTCTTCGGCGTCAAGCGCCTGATCGGCCGCCGCAACGACGATGCGGATCTGGCCAAAGACAAAAAGAACATGCCGTTCAACGTCATCGATGGCGGCAACGGCGACGCATGGGTGCAAGCCCGTGGTGAGAAATACTCCCCCAGCCAAATCTCGGCCTTCATCCTTGGTAAGATGAAAGAAACCGCAGAGAGCTATCTGGGTGAGGAAGTCACGCAGGCCGTTATCACCGTGCCCGCTTACTTCAACGACGCCCAGCGTCAGGCAACCAAAGACGCCGGTAAAATTGCCGGTCTCGAAGTGCTGCGGATCATTAACGAGCCGACAGCAGCCGCGCTGGCCTACGGCCTCGACAAAGAGAACACGCAAACCATCGCGGTCTATGACCTTGGCGGCGGTACATTCGACGTGACCATCCTTGAGATCGACGACGGCCTGTTCGAAGTGAAATCCACCAACGGCGACACGTTCCTCGGCGGTGAAGACTTTGACATGCGCATCGTCAACTACCTTGCGGATGAGTTCAAAAAGGCCAACGGCGTTGACCTGACGCAAGACAAGATGGCGCTGCAGCGTCTGAAAGAAGCTGCCGAGAAAGCCAAGATTGAGCTTTCCTCCTCCAGCCAGACCGAGATCAACCAGCCCTTCATCTCGATGGGCAAGGACGGCTCGCCGCTGCACATGGTCATGAAGCTGACCCGCGCCAAGCTGGAAAGCCTCGTTGGCGACCTGATCAAAGCGTCGATGAAGCCCTGCGCCGCAGCGCTGAAGGATGCGGGCCTCTCGGCTTCCGACATCGACGAAGTCGTGCTGGTCGGTGGTATGACCCGTATGCCGAAAGTCGCAGAAGAAGTGACGAAGTTCTTCGGTAAAGAGCCGCACAAGGGTGTGAACCCTGACGAAGTTGTGGCCCTTGGTGCCGCCATTCAGGCCGGTGTTCTGCAAGGCGACGTCAAGGACGTGGTTCTGCTGGACGTGACCCCGCTGTCCTTGGGCATTGAAACCCTTGGTGGCGTCTTCACCCGCCTGATCGACCGTAACACCACGATCCCGACGAAGAAGTCTCAGGTCTTCTCGACCGCCGAAGACAACCAGAACGCTGTGACCATTCGGGTTTTCCAAGGTGAGCGTGAGATGGCAGCCGACAACAAGATGCTCGGTGCCTTCAACCTTGAAAACATCCCGCCTGCCCCACGCGGCATGCCGCAGATCGAAGTGACCTTTGACATCGACGCCAACGGCATCGTGTCAGTGGGCGCGCTCGACAAAGGCACCGGCAAAGAGCAAAAGATCACGATCCAAGCGTCGGGTGGTCTGTCGGATGCGGATATCGACAAGATGGTCAAGGACGCGGAAGAGAATGCCGAGGCGGACAAGTCCCGTCGCGAGCTGATCGAAGCGAAAAACCAGGCGGAATCGCTGATCCACTCGACCGAAAAGTCGCTGGAAGAGCATTCCGACAAGGTTGACCCAACCACCGTCGAAGCGATCGAGCTGGCCATTGCCGCGCTGAAGGACGAGCTGGAGACAGACAACGCCGACAAGATCAAATCCGGCATCCAGAACGTCACCGAAGCGGCCATGAAACTGGGCGAAGCGATCTACAAAAACGCTCAGGAAGAAGGCAACGACGACACCGCACGGCCTTCGGACGCTCAGCAATCGCAGGGTGGCGACGACGACATCCTTGACGCCGAGTTCGAAGATCTGGACGACGACAAGCGCGCGTAAGCGTGAAACGGAACCTGTGAAAGGGCCGGTCCGTCAGACGGGCCGGCCCATCACGTTCCAGCGCAGGAGCATGATAACCCATGGCAAAACGTGACTACTACGAGGTGCTTGGCGTTGCCAAAGGGGCCTCTGCCGACGAGATCAAGAAGGCCTACCGCAGCAAGGTCAAAGACCTTCACCCCGACCGCAACAAAGACAACCCAAACGCCGAAGCCCAGTTCAAAGAAGTGGGCGAAGCGTATGACGTGCTGAAAACCGACGACAAGAAAGCGGCCTATGATCGCTACGGCCACGCCGCCTTTGAAGGTGGCATGGGTGGCGGTCGTCCCGGCGGCGGCATGGGCGGCGGTCAGGGCGACTTCTCTTCGGCCTTTTCCGATGTATTCGACGATCTCTTCGGTGACTTTATGGGTCAGCGTGGGGGTGGCGGCGGTGGCCGTCGCGCCGCGCGCGGGGCCGATTTGCGCTATAATCTGCGCATCTCGCTCGAAGATGCCTTTTCGGGCATGCAAAAGTCGATCACCGTTCCGGCCTCTGTCCAGTGCGATTCATGTGACGGCAGCGGTGCCGAGGGCGGCGCAGAGCCTTCGACCTGTCCGACCTGTTCGGGCATGGGCAAGGTGCGCGCACAACAGGGTTTCTTCACTGTTGAACGCACCTGTCCCACCTGTTCCGGCATGGGTCAGATCGTCAAGAATCCTTGCAAGAAATGCCGCGGCGCGGGCCGTGTTGAGAAAGAGCGCACGCTCTCGGTCAACATCCCCGCAGGCGTTGAAACCGGCACCCGTATCCGGCTTGCCGGTGAGGGCGAAGCGGGCATGCGCGGCGGACCGTCGGGTGACCTCTATATCTTTATCGAGGTGGCCGATCATGAGCTCTTTGAGCGTGACGGGCCGAACCTGTTCTGCCGTGTCCCCGTGTCGATGAGCACCGCCGCTTTGGGGGGTAATATCGAAGTGCCCACCATCGACGGTGGCCGTGGCCGCGTGCAGATCCCGGCAGGCAGCCAATCGGGTCGCCAGATGCGCCTGCGTGGCAAGGGCATGCCCCCGCTGAGGGGCGGTGGCGTCGGTGATATGATCATCGAACTTGCGGTTGAAACCCCAGTCAACTTGACCAGCCGTCAGAAAGAACTGCTTCAGGAGTTTGCGGGCGAAGCCCAGAACAACAATCCCGAAAGCAGCAATTTCTTCTCTTCTGTCAAATCCTTTTGGGATTCGATGAAGGGTTAAATCTGTCGGGCGAGGCGTGTCGCGCCTTGCCCGCAACCCTAGATGTAGAAGTTAAATAGCACGTGAAAACGCTGTTAACCGAATCCTAACCACCTTCGCGCAAAATTCTGGGCATGACCCGTATCCCGAGAACCCTTGCTGATCAGCCCCTTCCCTTCCTCATGGACGAAGCGCGCAAACCGCCGTCCAACACGGGCAAGCAACCCTCTTATATCGCAGATCACCGACAGCGTTTGCGCAGCCGTTTCATCGACGGCGGCGCAGCGGCTATGCCGGATTATGAGATGCTGGAACTCGTTCTTTTCCGCGCGATTCCGCGCCGGGACGTCAAACCGCTGGCGCGCGAATTGCTGGACAGATTCGGCGATTTTAACCGCGTTATCACAGCCCCCGCCGCCCGCTTGCGCGATGTCAAAGGCATCGGAGAAGCGGTAATCGTCGAGCTTAAGATCGTTGAGGCAGCAGCCCAAAGGCTGGCCCGCGCCAAGGTTCTCAAGCGGCATGTCGTGGCCTCTTGGGACGCCTTGCTGGACTACTGTCACACCACCATGGCCCATCTGGAAACAGAGCAGTTTCGCGTTCTATATCTCGACCGGAAAAACATTCTCATCGCGGATGAAGAACAAGCCAAAGGCACGGTCGACCATGTGCCGGTCTACCCCCGCGAAGTTGCCAAACGCGCGCTAGAATTGAATGCCAGCGCGATTATCCTCGTGCACAACCACCCGTCTGGGGATCCCAGCCCGTCACGTTCGGATATCGACATGACAAATCAGGTCGCCACCGCCTGCGACGCACTGGGGCTGACCTTGCATGATCACCTAATCATCGGCAAATCACGCGAATTGAGTTTCCGGAACGAGGGTCATCTTTAGGACGGCGCGCTGCATCCCCTTATCGCACCCAAACCTCTACCCGACGGTTGGCCTGGCGGCCCCACTCACTGTCATCACAGGCAATCGGCATGGCCTCACCAAAGGCATCCACCCGCAGATCGATGCGCGACAGATTGGCGGTAACTGCTGCTGCGCTGACAGCGCGTTGCACAGCCTCAGCCCGGCGCAGGGCGATCTCGCGATTGGTCCTTGCTGCGCCTTCACCATCGCTAAAGCCCACAAACATCAACCGCCGTGCGTCATACTGCCCCTGCTCCATCGCCCGCGCCAACTGCTGGACGTTGGACCGTGACTGCGCATCCAGCCGGATAGAGCCTGCCTCGAACCGAAACGAAGTCGTTAGCCGCGCCATGGGCACCAACGTCGCCGTCATGCGCTGCAACTCTCCTAACGGCGTTTCGATACCGGCGGTGATAATCGCATTGGCAAAGCGGTTGCCCTGTTCCTCAACCGGTATTTCTTCAGGTGTTTGATCCACAAAACCGGCACGCCGAATAACGATCTGGGCCGAAGGACTGCGGGTAAAGGCCAGAAACTCTCGCGTGATGAGGGGCAATCGGCGGGCGGGGAAGTAAAGGAACATCGGCGCGGTCAGCGGGTAATCTTCGGTCTTGATCGTACGCCGGGCGGCATCGAGCGCAAAGCCGCAGTTGCCGCCGAGGGTCAGCACCTCTGTCCCGCCCTGCTCGGCATAGCTGGTGATGCCTAGGGCAAAGACATCCCGCGCCACGGCATCGGCAAGGCTTTCGGGCATCGCATGACGGATTACATCGGCGCTCAGTTCCAGTCCCGCAGGGGTCAACACCTGATCAACGATGGCTTGGCTGAGCCCGCCATTCGCTGTCGGCATGTGTAGCTCAATAGGGGCATCCGGCCCACCAAGGCGCTGCCAATTCTTAATCTCCCCCGCAAACACCCGCGCCAAAGTGAGCGGGGAAATTTGTTTTACCGGATTGGACGGTGCCACCACGGGTACCACGGCATCCAAGGCCAGAACCCGGCTGCGGTTGGCCCCTGTCAAATCGCCCAAACCAGCCTCACGCGCGTTGATCCGCTCTTCCCGGCGCACCTCGCGCAAGGCCATAACCACATCAGCTTCGTCCGCCAAAAGATCGGCAAAACCCTCGTTGGTGTTGGTCGCCCGAAAATCAAAACGTGCAGCCAGCTTGCTGTCGTCCTTACGCGTAAGCAGCAGCGCGAAACGCCCGCCTTCACCCTCTTCGCGGCCGACTGCATAGCCCTGCCGCTCTGCGAAGGCGTCGATCAGCGCGGGCATCAACAGGGCCCCCATGGTGGCAGAGCCCGAAAAGCGTACTTCGGCGACGAAGTCCTCGAGGTTGGGGCATCCCGGCCCGGTGCAGGACACGCCACTGCTGTCGACGGTTAGCTCGCCATAGTCGGTGTCGACCCGATAGAATTCGCCATCAAAGCCCAGCATAGTGCCGCTAATCTCGACACTGCCATCGCGTGAGGTGAGTGCGACATCCTGTGCCGCCAGCGTTCCCGCAGTAAAAAGCAAAAGTGCGGCGCTGATCGCCGCACGTTTTAACCCGTTCATCAAGACCTACCCGGTTGCGTTAGTTCTGCGCGACTTTCAGGTCTTGGAGCAAATTATTCAACACCAGAAAGTTGCCAACCGCATCACAGTCCGGCACGGCGAAGGTCAGGTTTTGGGTTTTCACCTGGTCGCTGCCGCGCAATTCCAGCGCTTGCGCTTCGATCTCAAGGCCGCAATTGGCCTCGCTGACCTCAGCCTCAACACTCAACGCGACATCGCCTTCCTGCGCCGCTGTGGCGACCGGGAAGCTATAGACCTCGGCCATCAGAGGGTCGGAGGTGTTGGTGTCGCCGTTACGCGTCATGAAGCCACCCTCGCCAAGCACAGCCGCGGTCATATCGCGCGGCGCGCCGGACCAGACATGGCCCGCATCCCCGTAATCCGCGCCGAATTCACGGGCATGAAGCTCAAAGCCCGCCGCGCCTTTCCACTGCAGCACGATACGGTTGAAGCCAGACAATTCTGACACCGAAGTTTGCGCCACAGCGCCGTCGCCGTTGCCAAAGGCAAGGATGAAGACAGCTTCTTCTGACAAGGCGGGCACGGTGACACGCAACTGGCCTTTGTCGTCGGTCACTTCGGTAAAGATCATCCCGTTATGATGCACGGTCAGCCGCTCGTTGGGCAGGCACGCGGCGTCTAGCGTCAGTTTTACCATCGCTGCAGCCACGGCTTCGGCCTCGGCAGTGATATCGCAAGCCGCGGTGATTGCGACGCTGTGGCTATCTGGCGCGGGCGGCAGGCTTTGTGGCGCCGCGGCCTTGATCACCTGATTATCCAGCGCGGGAAGTGCAATGGGACTGTCGAATGCTGCCGAGGTCAGGGTGATGCCCTCAACCTCCAACAAAGCGCCGTTGTCGGCCACGGGGTGTCTCGCCTCAGCCGATCCATAGCGTTGTTGCGCCGAGTTAGAGCTTTGCATGACAAAGCCGATGCCCACGGCACAGGCCAAAGTGCCGACAGCCGTCAGAATTTCTTTAGTGCGCCGCATGACAAGTCCCCTTCAACGGATTCGTTGGAGACTTTATGCGCGGAGATCAGGGCCGGGGTATGGCCCTGAAAAGCCAAGTTATGGGCGAAAAGGTGGCGCCGCTTATTTGATCTCGCCGTGGCAATGTTTGAACTTTTTGCCAGAGCCACAGGGGCAGAGATCGTTCCGCCCTGGGTTGCCCCAAGTGGCGGGGTCGTTCTCATCAAAGCCCGGCGCAGCGGCTTCGGCCTGCTCAGAGGCCTCATCGGCAGCCTCGGTCGCAGCAGCTTGCATGGCGGCCTGACGGTCGGCCATTTCCTGCATCATCTCGCGGCGCTGCTCTTCGCTCATCGGTTGGATCTGGCCCAGCTTTTGGGTCACGTCCTGCCGCAGGCTATCAAGCATTGTCTCAAAAAGCTGGAAGGCTTCGTTCTTGTACTCGTTCAGCGGATCACGCTGCGCGTAGCTGCGGAACCCGACGACCGACCGCAGATGTTCCAACGTCAGCAGGTGGTCGCGCCATTTGGTATCGATGGCCTGCAACAACAGCTGCTTTTCGATGTTGCGCATGTTCTCTTCGCCGAAAGCCGCGGCCTTTTTGGCCATAAGCTCATCCGTGGCCTTCATCAGACGTTCGCGGACTACCTCATCATCCACGCCGTCTTCTTCGCACCACGCGATGATCGGCACGTCGACGTTCAACTGCTCAATCACCGCAGCATAAAACCCTTGGGTGTCCCACTGATCGGCATAGGTCTTGGGCGGCATGTAGGTGTCGATTAGATCGTCGATCACCTGCTCGCGCATGTCGGTGACGATCTCATTAAGGTTGTCGGCTTCCATGATCTCGCGGCGCTGGCCAAAGATCACTTTGCGCTGCTCATTCATCACGTCGTCGAATTTCAACAGCTGCTTACGAATGTCAAAGTTACGGCCCTCGACCTTCGCCTGCGCGCGCTCCAGCGACTTATTCACCCAAGGGTGCACAATCGCTTCGCCTTCCTTCAGGCCCAGCGTAGTCAGCACCTTTTCCAGCCGTTCAGAGCCAAAGATGCGCATCAGGTCGTCTTCAAGCGACAGGAAGAAAGAGGTGCGCCCCGGATCACCCTGACGGCCCGAACGGCCGCGCAGCTGGTTGTCGATCCGGCGGCTCTCGTGACGCTCAGACGCCAGAACATAAAGACCACCGGCCTCTAGCACCTTTTGCTTTTCCTCGGCGTGCTGTGCTTCGATCTGCGCACGGATGTTCGCCGGGTCTGCATCTGGGTCGGCGTCCAGTGCTTCAAGCACTTTCAACTCAACATTGCCGCCCAGCTGAATGTCGGTGCCACGGCCCGCCATGTTGGTGGCGATGGTCACGGCACCCAACTTGCCAGCATCGGCGATGATCTGGGCTTCTTGCTCGTGCTGACGGGCGTTGAGCACGTTATGCGCGACCCCATCGGCGTTCAGCATGGTGCTCAGCTGTTCGGACTTTTCGATTGAAGTGGTGCCGACAAGGCAAGGCTGGCCCTTGGCGTGGGCTTCCTTCACCTTTTCGATCATCGCCTCGTATTTTTCACGCGCGGTGCGGTAGACGGCATCGTCCTCGTCCACACGGGCAATTGGCACGTTGGTTGGCACTTCGACCACGCCAAGGCCGTAAATCTCGGCAAACTCTTCGGCTTCGGTCAGGGCCGTGCCGGTCATGCCGCCCAGCTTGTCGTAAAGGCGGAAGTAGTTTTGGAAGGTGACAGAGGCGAGCGTGATGTTCTCTGGCTGGATCTCGACGCCTTCTTTGGCCTCGATCGCCTGGTGCAGGCCGTCCGAAAGACGGCGGCCCGGCATCATGCGGCCCGTAAATTCGTCAATCAACGTGACGGAACCATCGCGAACGATGTAATCCTTGTCGCGCTGGAACAGCTTATGTGCGCGCAGACCTTGGTTGACGTGGTGCACGATGGTCGTGCTTTCGGGATCATAAAGGGTCATGCCCTCTTCGATCAGATCACGGGCGCGCAACTGCTCTTCAAGGAACTCGTTGCCGTCATCGGTGAAGGTGACGTTGCGGGTCTTCTCGTCGAGCTCGTAATGCTCTTCGGTCAACGAGGGGATCAGCGTGTCGATGATCTGATACATCTCGGAACGGTCCTGCGACGGACCGGAGATGATCAACGGCGTCCGCGCCTCATCGATCAGGATGCTGTCAACTTCGTCCACAACTGCAAAGTTATGCCCGCGTTGCAGCATATCCGACAGGCTCGACTTCATGTTGTCGCGCAGATAGTCGAAACCCAACTCGTTGTTGGTGGCATAGGTGATGTCGCAAGCATATGCCGCGCGTTTTTGGTCTTCGGGCATGCCGGAATAGGCAACGCCGGTGGTCAGACCCAAAGCGCCAAAGACTTTGCCCATCCACTCAGCGTCACGCTGGGCGAGGTATTCGTTGACAGTGACAATATGCACGCCCTTATGCGTCAGCCCATTCAGATAGGCGGCAAAGGTCGCGGTCAGCGTCTTGCCCTCACCGGTTTTCTGTTCGGCGATATTGCCCTGATGCAGGAAAATCCCGCCCAATAGCTGCGTGTCAAAGGCCCGCAGGCCCAATGTTCGGCGCGCAGCTTCGCGGCAGTTTGCAAAAGCTTCGGGCAGCAGATCATCAAGGCTTTCGCCCGCATCGGCGCGCTTGCCAAGCTCGGCAGTGCGCATCTTGATCTCGTCATCGCTCAGCTTTTCGAACTCGGGCTCCAGCGCATTGATCTGTGCCACAAGTGGACGGGTCGCCTTGATCTTCCGGTCGTTTGGCGTGCCAAAGACCTTTTTGGCGATTGTTCCGATACCCAGCATGTAATCTCCCGCCGAAGTTATGATGTCTTGCGCCGACCTGCTTGCCGAGCGCCATAGCAGCCCATAGATAGTGGATGAGCCCGCGCCTCTTAGCGCCATAAGGCGATGTAAGGGGCGTGCCATACACTGTCAATGTAGCAGCCTTGCTACGAACGAAGCGATTGGACCCCAACCATGCAAAAACCCCTCACATTTCTGTCGTCTTTGGCGCTTGCCGCCGCTGTGGCGCTGCCTGTAACTGCCCAAGACGAACCGGGTGTCGACACGGTTGTTGCCACAGTCAACGACACTGAAATTACGCTTGGGCATATGCTCGTGGCGCGTGCCACCCTGCCTCAGCAGTACCAGCAATTGCCAGATGACGTGCTGTTCCAAGGCATCCTTGATCAGCTTGTGCAGCAGACTGCCCTAGCTGACAGCTTTACCGGCGAATTGCCGCCGCGCGTGACACTGTCGATCGAAAACGAAACACGCTCGCTCACCGCGGGTGAAGCGATCGAAGGCGTTATGGCTGAAGATGTCAGCGATAAAGAGCTGCAAGCCGCCTATGACGCGCAGTACAAAGACGCCGAGCCTGAGCAGGAATTTAACGCCTCGCATATCCTTGTTGAGACCAAGGAAGAGGCCGACGCGATCAAGGTTGAACTCGACGGCGGTGCGGACTTTGCCGAAGTTGCCAAAGAAAAATCGACCGGCCCCTCCGGCCCCGGTGGCGGTTCCTTGGGTTGGTTTGGCCCCGGCATGATGGTCCCCGAGTTTGAAGAAGCCGTCGCCGGCATGGAAGCAGGTGGCGTGTCTGAGCCGGTGGAAACTCAGTTCGGTTGGCATGTTATCAAGCTGAACGAGACCCGCACCGGCGAAGCGCCCGCGCTTGAAGACGTGCGCGAAGAGCTTGAGACCCAAGTGCGCCAAACCAAGGTGCAGACAGCCATCGAAAGCCTGACAGAGGCCGCCAAGGTTGACCGCAGCGCCGCCGAAGGCATCGACCCAACTGTTCTCAAAAACACCGAATGGCTGAACTGATCTATGGGTAAATCACTGGCTGTCTCGCCGCTCGCCCCGGCCCGTTTTCCCGACCTTCCGGTTATCGACGGCGTGACATTCGCCACCATCGCCGCTGGTGTGCGCTATCAAGGCCGCACTGACGTGATGTTGGCGAAGCTGGCACCGGGCAGCGCTGTGGCGGGGGCGTTCACACGCTCTGCCACCCGCGCGGCCCCGGTGCTGGACTGCCAGGCAAAAATCGGCGGCGCCTCGGATGAGGGCGCCGCCATTGTCGTGAACTCCGGCAATGCCAACGCCTTTACTGGGCGTGGCGGCACCGACGCGGTTGAGGCAATCACCGCCGCCGCTGCCGAGACCTGCGGCGTGCCACAGTCGCGGGTGTTCACCTCCTCCACTGGGGTTATCGGCGAACCGCTGCCCCATGAGCGCATCACCGCTGTACTTGGCGATTTAAACGGAAAGCTAGACCCTGCGGGCATCGAAGACGCCGCACGGGCGATCATGACGACGGACACCTTTCCCAAAGGCGCCAGCGCGACGGTGGAAATCGACGGCAAAACCGTCTCTATCGCCGGTATCGCCAAAGGGTCCGGCATGATCGCACCTGATATGGCGACGATGCTGGTCTATATCTTCACCGATGCCGTCATTGCGCAAGACAAGCTGCAGCAGCGCCTGTCGACCCATACAGAGACGACGTTCAACTGCATTACCGTGGATAGCGACACTTCCACCTCGGACGCGCTGATCATGGCCGCGACGGGTGCCTCTGGGGTCGATGTGTCCGACAACGAAGCCTTCGACGAAGCCCTGCGCGATCTCATGCTCGATCTGGCGCATCAGGTCGTCAAAGACGGCGAAGGCGCACAGAAATTCGTCGAAGTAGCGGTGACTGGTGCCTCAAACGATACCGAAGCCAAGGTTCATGCCATGGCTATCGCCAATTCGCCACTGATCAAAACCGCCATCGCAGGCCAAGACCCGAACTGGGGCCGCGTCGTTATGGCGATCGGCAAATCCGGCGCCGCAGCAGACCGAGACCGCCTGTCGATCCGGTTTGGCGATGTCGAAGTTGCCCGCGATGGCTGGCGCAGCCCGGACTATTCTGAGGACGCCGCAGCCGCGCATATGAAAGGCCAGAACATCGTCATTGGTGTTGATCTTGGCCTCGGTGACGGCGCATGCACGGTTTGGACCTGTGACCTCACCCACGGCTACATCGACATCAACGCCGACTATCGGTCCTGATCTTATGAAGACAGTGCTCGTGTCTGCCGCTGCGTTGATCGATATCGACGGTCGCGTACTTCTGGCGCAGCGGCCAGAGGGCAAGGCAATGGCTGGCCTATGGGAATTTCCGGGCGGCAAAATCGAACCCGGAGAAACGCCAGAGCAGGCGTTGATCCGTGAGCTGCACGAAGAGCTGGGGATCGAGACATGGGAATCCTGTCTCGCCCCACTGACCTTTGCCAGCCACAGCTACAGCGATTTTCATCTGCTGATGCCGCTCTTCGCCTGTCGCAAATGGGGCGGCACCCCGGTGTCGCGTGAGAGGCAGACGCTGAAATGGGTGCGTCCAAACGAAATGCGCGCCTATCCGATGCCCGAAGCAGATGTGCCACTCATTTCAATTTTACGTGATTGGCTCTAGCGCACAGTGGCAAAACTGCACTAGTTATCGGCAAACGCTCAGCATCTTGCGTATAATTTAACCATTAGCGCATCATCCTGAGGCAGAGTTGTAACATCTGTATGAAAGGGTGCCGACATGCTGAGAACCATCACGATCGGAAGTTCCATCTACGTTCAGGGTATTTTTGTAAAAATGTTGGCCGGTGGCCGCATGGCCGTTCAAGTTGACGGTAAGATTTTCGAAGGCAAACCAGTCTAAGAAAATCTTGGCGGAACGCCTATTTATGTGAACAATTAGGCGTTCCGGCGCGTTTTCCCATACCATTTGGTAGGGAATATTATGTCACCGAAACGCGCAATCGTCATCCTGAACCATGGTTCAGGCCGCCAAGACGGTGAACAAGCTGAAGCCACCATCCGAAACGCCTTTGCGCGGCACGGGGTAACGGCAAAATTTATTTACATCGACAAACGCAATGACCCCGCAAATGCCGCGCGGGAGGCCTTGTCGGCGGGCGATGGCCTAATTGCTGTGGCTGGCGGAGATGGCACGATCTCGGGAGTGTCTTCGGCTATGGTAGGCCAAGATCGGCCGCTTGGGATTATCCCTCAGGGCACTTTTAATTACTTCGCGCGTTCAATGGGCATCCCCGAGGACCTTGAAAAGGCGGTAGACCTGATCGCTACGGGCCAAAGCCGTCCGATACATGTGGCCACCATCAACGGTGAGACGTTTCTCAATAACGCAAGCATTGGCGCGTATCCCGCGATCTTGAAAACACGCGAAGGGATCTATCGACGTTGGGGCCGCAGCAGGATTGCGGCCTATTGGTCCGTCATCAAAGCGCTCATTGGGTTTCGGACGACACTCAAGCTGACCATCGCGGTGGATGGTAAAGTAAGCACCTTACATACGCCGCTCGTCTTTGCGGTGAACAATGCCTTTCAACTCGACCAGATGGGCTTGGATGGGCAAGACTGCATCGCCCGTGGCGACATGGTGTTGCTTGTCGCCCCTGACACCTACCGTTTTGGCTTGCTGCGCCATGCCGTGGCACTGGCGATCGGCACGGCCAAACCTCATACCGACTACGAAATGCTCTGTGGGTCCGAAATCGAGATCCGTATGAAACAGCGTAAACGCTATGTCGCACGGGACGGAGAAGTTGCCGTGATGGCCGGCCCCTACCGGCTTTCCCGTGCAACATCTCCCATCCATATTTTCGTACCGGATGCTGCGAAGGAGAACGTGAGATGAGCCGTTTAATCCACCTTTCTGACCTCCACTTTGGTAAAGACCGGCCTGATCTTCTGGCTCCTCTACTCAGTGCTGTGAACGGCTATGACCCTGATCTGGTGATCATTTCAGGCGATCTCACTCAACGCGCACGTGAGAAAGAATACCGCGCGGCGCGGGCGTTTATTGACCGGATCAATGCGCCGGTTCTTAGCGTCCCAGGCAACCATGACATCCCACTGCATCGGCCTTTTACGCGGTTTCTGACGCCGTGGCGCTATTATCGGCACTGGATTGATCGTGATCTGACCCCAGTCCACAAGGGTCCGGATTTTATCGCTGTCGGGATAAACACGGTGGACCGATTTAAATGGCAGACAGGCAAACTGGGTCTTCGCCGTTTACGGCGCGCATGCCGCGCCCTTTCAGGAGGTGGCGAGAGCACATTGCGGATTGCGGTCTGTCATCACCCTTTGGACCACCCCACGGAAACACAGAAACGCCCTATTCCCGGTGCCAAGCGCGCATTGCGCCGCCTGCTCGACTGCGGTGCTGATCTCATTTTATCGGGTCATTTGCACATTTGGCACGCAGGGACCTTCGCACATCCAGCGCCTGAGCATGACGGGCATCTCGCGATTCAGTTGCACGCGGGCACCAGCCTTTCCTCCCGCCAGAGGGGGGAACCGAATGATTTCAACTTGATCGATATTTCGCCCCTCCACGTCAATCTTTCCCGGATCAGCTTTGACGATGCAAAAGGAGCTTTCACAAAAGCAGAGGCCCGGCAATTTGACCGGGCCTCTGGGGAATTCGTAGTCTAAGCGATTGGCTTAGGCCAAGGTGCGGGTCACTTCTTCGCGCTCGAAAATCTCGATCACATCGTCAGGACGGATGTCATCGTAGTTTTCAAACGCCATACCGCATTCCTGACCGGACTGAACCTCGGGCACTTCGTCTTTGAAGCGCTTGAGCGTTTTCAGCGTGCCTTCGTGGATCACCACGTTGTCGCGCAGCAGACGGACACCGGCGGAGCGGCGTGCCACACCTTCGGTAACCAAGCAGCCCGCAACCTTGCCAACGCCCGTGACCTTGAAGACTTCCTTGATATTCGCATACCCGATGAAGTTCTCTTTGATCTCGTTGCTGAGCAGACCGGAAGCAGCCGCTTTCACGTCATCCACAAGGTCATAGATGACCGAGTAGTAGCGGATTTCCACGCCCTTTTGGTTCGCAGTGTTCCGCGCCGAAGCATTGGCACGCACGTTGAAGCCCATGATCGGGGCGCCGGAGGCTTCTGCCAGACCGACATCCGTCTCGGTGATCGCGCCCACACCGGAGTGCAGAACCCGAACGCGGACTTCGTCGTTGCCGATTTTCTCCATCGCCTGAACGATCGCTTCGGCAGAACCTTGCACGTCGGCTTTGACCAAGATCGGCAGCTCGCTGACGTCTTCGTTCGCTTTGGCGTTGGCCATAAGCTGTTCCAGCGTCGTGGCAGCACCGGCAGCAGCACGTTTGTCCTTGGCGGCATTGGCGCGATATTCAGCGATCTCACGGGCCTGCGCTTCGGTTTCGGTCACGTTCAATACGTCCCCGGCCTCTGGCGTGCCGTTGATGCCAAGCACCTCAACCGGCACCGATGGCCCGGCTTCTTTGACGCGCTCGCCTTGGTCGTTGATCAGCGCACGAACCTTACCGTACTGCTCACCCACAACAAAGATATCGCCCTGACGCAGCGTGCCGTTCTGAACCAGAACAGTCGCAACAGGACCGCGGCCCACGTCAAGCTGCGCTTCGATCACCGCACCAATAGCGGCCCGATCTGGGTTCGCTTTCAGTTCGAGGATTTCAGACTGCAGCGCAATCGCTTCGAGCAGTTCGTCGAGACCTTGGCCCGTGGCCGCCGAAACTTCGACGTCCTGCACATCGCCAGACATCTTTTCGACGATAACTTCGTGCTGCAGCAAGTCTGTACGGACCTTATCAGGGTTCGCAGCAGGTTTATCGATCTTGTTGATCGCCACGATCATCGGCACTTTCGCCGCTTTCGCGTGGGCGATCGCTTCGATCGTCTGCGGCATCACGGCGTCATCCGCCGCGACCACCAGAACCACAATATCCGTTACCTGAGCACCGCGCGAACGCATGGAGGTAAAGGCCGCGTGGCCGGGTGTGTCGAGGAAGGACAGAACCGCGCCAGTGTCGGTCGTGACCTGATAGGCACCGATGTGCTGGGTGATGCCACCGGCTTCGCCAGCAACAACTTTCGCATTCCGGATCGCATCAAGCAGCGATGTTTTACCGTGGTCAACGTGGCCCATGATCGTGATGACGGGCGGACGACCCTGCAGATCTTCGGGCTTATCTACGATCTCTTTAATCACGTCTTCAACGTCAGAGTCGCTGACGCGCACAACCTTGTGGCCGAACTCTTCGATGATGAGTTCTGCAGTATCCGCGTCGATGGATTCGTTCTGCGTAACCATCAGGCCGCTTTGCATCAACGCTTTCACAACGGCGCCGGTCTTTTCGGCCATACGGTTGGCAAGCTCGGACACGACAATCGCCGGGGGCAGATTGACGTTGCGCACGATCTTTTCACGCTCGACCTGACCACCCATCGCCTTTTGACGCGCACGCTCCTGCTTACGCTTCATCTGCGCCATGGAACGCTGACGGCCACCTTCACCACCGGTGAGGGCTTGGTTCACGGTCAGCTTGCCAGAACGGCGGCTATCGCCACCCTTGCTGCGCTTTTTGGTCTCGTCGCGGTCACGATCTGTCGTTTTGCGCGGCGTTGCGGCGGGCAAAGGCTTATTGCTCTGCTCGCGCGCGGCGGCAGGCTCAGGCGCGGGGGCAGCAGCAGCCGCTTCGGCTTCTGCTTTCTCGGCCTTGCGGCGCGCGTCTTCCTCGGCTTTCGCCTTGAGGCTTTCCTCGCGCTCACGCTCTTCGCGTTCTTTGGCTTCGATCTCGGCCCGACGGCGCTCACGATCTTCTGCGCGGGCCTTTTCTTCGGCCTCACGTGCTGCGGCTTCCTCAACCTCGCGGGCTTTGGCGGCCTGAACAGCCTTCAGACGACGCTCCATCTCGGCATCGGTGATGCCTGCGGGACGTTTCTTAGGATCTCCAATCGGCCCGGCACCCGGCCCGGTTGGTTTCTGGCCACCCGGCTTGGGCACCACAACACGCTTGCGCTTGGTTTCGACCACAACGTTTTTGGTCCGCCCGTGGCTAAAGCTTTGCTTTACATTCCCCGGACGTGCGCCGCCGCGCAGACCCAATGTTTTCTTGCCGTCACTATCGCTCATGAAGCTCGTCTATCCTTTCGGATGGCCGCTGCCACCCTCGTTTACGCGCACGCCTTTAAGTCGTCCGGCTTCCTCTACAACACGTTGCGTGAGTCCGCCAGAGGCGAGCGCCCCATGTATCACAGTTTGGCGACCGAATGCCAAACCCAATTCATCGGCGGTTAACCAGCCGATGTAATGACCATAGTGTGGGGTGCTCAGCTTGGACTTACCGCGCCCTGACCCGTCTACAGCCTGTATCAATACTTCGGCCTCTTCGGATTGCAACCAACCCTTGACCTTTTCGTAGCCGGCGACCGCCTTGCCTGCTTTGCGCTGGAGCGAGATCAAGTCCACCACCCGGCGCGCCAATTGCTGTTCGACTTCGTCGACCAACCCGTCTGGCAGCGTGACCGGCTGTTTCGCCGACCGAGCAAAGGCCTTTTTCTTTACCGCAAGTTCCAGCGCGGCACGGTCAGCCGAGACATAGATGCCCCGGCCCGGCAGTTTACCCAGAATATCGGGGTAAACTTGATTGTCCGGACCGATCACAAAGCGGATCAACCCGTGTTTTGGCTGCACATCGCCCGTGGCAATGCACTTGCGTTCTGGACCATCTTGCTGGTCGTTCGAAGCGCCACCGCGTCCCATGTGCAACCCCCGAGGCCCGATTAGGCCTCGGCCTCCTCGGCGGTCTCGCCGTCTGTTTCTACGTCGTCTTCATCCGCGCCGCCTTCAAGCTCGGTCGGGTCGACCCAGCCCAGCATGACGCGGGCGGTCATGATCATAGCCTGCGCATCTTCAAGGCTGACCTCAAAGGGCTCAAGCGCGCCATCGTCCTTAACACGCTCACCGTTGACCGTGGTCCAACCGCCAGCCAGTTCCCAATCGGCACAGGTGGCAAAATCTTCCAGGGTCTTTACGTCGTCTTTGGCCAGCGCTTCTAACATTTGGGGGGTCAGACCCTCAAATTCAACCAAGCTGTCTTCGACACCCAAGGCACGGGCATTATCAAGCGCCGCTTTGTTCTGCGCTTCAAGCACGTCACGGGCACGGGCCTGCAACTCGCCAGCGGTGTCTTCGTCCACACCGTCGATGACCAGCAGCTCGTCGACTTCGACATAGGCAACTTCTTCGAGGTTGGAGAAGCCTTCGGAAACCAGAAGCTGGGCGAAGAATTCGTCCAGATCAAGGTTGTCCATGAACAGCTTTGTGCGCAGTTCAAACTCGGCCTGACGGCGCTGGCTTTCCTGCTCTTCTGTCATGATGTCGATATCGAGGCCGGTCAGCTGGCTGGCCAAACGCACGTTTTGACCACGACGGCCAATCGCCAGCGACAGCTGCTCTTCGGGCACGACCACTTCGATCTTGCCGGCTTCTTCGTCCAGAACCACTTTCGACACTTCAGCAGGCTGCAGCGCGTTCACAAGGAACGTCGGCTGGTCTTCATTCCACGGAATGATGTCGATCTTTTCGCCCTGAAGCTCGTTCACGACGGCCTGCACGCGGCTACCGCGCATACCAACGCAGGCACCGACAGGGTCGATGGAGCCGTCATGGGAAATCACAGCGATCTTGGCGCGCGAACCCGGGTCACGGGCGACCGCTTTGATCTCGATGATGCCGTCATAGATCTCCGGCACTTCCATCTTGAACAGCTCGGCCATGAATTCGGGCGCGGTACGGCTCAGGAAAATCTGCGGGCCGCGCTGCTCGCGGCGCACATCTTTGATGTAAACGCGGATACGGTCGTTCGGGCGATAGCTTTCGCGGCCGATCTTCTCGTTCCGACGCAGGATCGCTTCGCCAGCGCCTACATCGACGATGACGTTGCCATATTCTTCGCGCTTGACCAGACCGTTGATGATCGTGCCGGCGCGGTCTTTGAACTCTTCGAACTGGCGGTCACGCTCAGCTTCGCGGACCTTCTGCAGAATCACCTGCTTGGCCGACTGCGCCGCGATCCGGCCCATCTCAACTGGGGGAACTTCTTCGACGTAGGTATCACCGACCTTAGGCTCGGCCATGTATTGTTTGGCTTGGTCCACGGTGAACTCAGCCTGATAGTTCTCAAGGTCTTCATCCTCGACCACGGTGCGGACGCGGGTGAATGTCGCCTTGCCGGTCTTGCGGTTGATATCAACCCGGATGTCCATCTCGGCGCCGTAGCGGGACTTGGCGGCGCGGGCGAGGGATTCTTCCATCGCTTCGACGACCAGACCGGGGTCGATCATCTTTTCGCGCGCAACTGCCTCGGCGGTTTGCAACAGCTCAAGCTGGTTTGCAGATGTAATGGCCATTAGGTGTCTCCCTCAGCAGACTCTTCAGTCTCGATATCATCAAATTCGTTTTCGTCGATCGCGCCAGACGCTTTGCGCTGACGGAGCATTTCTTTGATCAGGTCGTCGGTCAGCAACAGCTTGGCATCGCTGAGCCAGTCGAACTGCAGGCCGATGGTGCCCTCTTCGACGTTGATCAACACTTCACCGCCTTCGACACCAGCCAGTTCGCCCTTAAAGCGGCGGCGGCCGTCGATCAGCTCGGTCGTTTCGATCTTGGCCTCATAGCCTTCGAAAGCATCAAAATCCTTAAGCCGTGTCAAAGGGCGGTCGATGCCCGGGCTGGAAACTTCGAGCGCGTATTCGTCGAGGATCGGGTCTTCGACATCCAAGACCGCGCCAATGGCCTGCGAGATCTTGGCGCATTCGTCCACTTCAATCCCGCCGTCGGGCCGGTCGGCCATGACTTGCAGGATGGTGGATTTGCCCGACATCAGGCGGACGCGCACCAATTCAAACCCCATGTCCTCGATCACCGGGGTGATGATCTCGGCCAGACGGCGGTCAATGGCGGCTTTGGCAATCAGGTCATTCGACATGAGACATCCAATTTGAATCTGGCAATTTCGCTCAGGCATAAAAAAACGGGCGCGCGGCCCGTGTTCAAGATCGGTGGAGCCTTCGGTTTGGACCCGAAAGCGCCGCTGTTGAAAGGGGATATAGGCCGGAAAGCCTGAAACTGCAACCCCTGTTAGCCGAACCACCACCGCTCGGGCGCGCGCAGGTTATCCATCGGGGCTTGGCGTCCGGTGTTGGGTGGCTGACGCAGATCGCCCGACAGGGCACTGACCCCACCGGCGCTATCGGCCTGAAGCGTCACATCGCCCCGCTCGCGATAGCGGGGCCGCGCGGGCAAATCCGCTGCATCCACAAGCCCTTCGCTCAACGCCTGCGCGCGCACCTCCCGTGCCGGGATCGAGACGAGCTCAACCGTATCGAACCATCCGGCGGTGCCGTCTTTGTAATGCGTCTCTACCCGCTCGGCCAAAACCTGACGCCCGGCGGAAAAGCGCCGCAGACGGTAGAGCCCGGTGCCGATCCCTGCCTCGGGTGCATGGGCAGGGCGGATCACAAAATGCGGCTCTGACAACAGCAGCGGCAGACCAGGATTCGCTTGAAGTAATGTGATCTGCACTTGAAGGGCACCGCGCGCGGAAATCTCAGCTTGAGGCAGTACTCTTTGCAGACTCGCCACCACATCGCTTGCGGTCAGCGCGCTGCCGTCGTGAAACCGCACATCGGGCCGTAGATCAAACTGCCACTGCCGCGCGCCCTCGCTTGCTTGCCAGCCCGACGCCAACTCACCCTTCAGAATGCCGTTGCCCGCTACTTCGGTCAGTGTGTCAAAGATCAGCCCCTGCCGCGCGACCTGCATGAAAAGCCCGGCACCTTGCAGCCAATCGTCCTGCCGCGTCGCGCCGGAAAGCGCGAGCCGCAGACGGCCACCACGTCGCGGCGGCTCTCCCGCGCCAGCGCCCGTTGCGGCCAGCAATGCCGCCGCTGCACCGGTGGTGAACAGCGCCCGGCGATCCAGAAGAGAGTTACGCGCGCTCATCGCTGACCAATCCTGTCCATCGTGCGCACCAACTCCGCGCTGATCCCCGGCTCTGACAGCGCATGACCCGCGTCGCGGATCATACGCAGGTCAGCATTCGGCCAGCGTTCGGCCAGCGCATAAGCGCCTGCAGGGGGGCAGATCATGTCATAGCGCCCCTGCACAATAACGCCGGGGATATGCGCGATGCGGCCCATATGTTCGAGGATCTGACCGTCGAACTCCAGAAAGCCGTTGTTGGTGAAATAATGGTTCTCCAACCGTGAAAATGCCCGCGCATAGGCCGAAGGACCGCCATGTGACACACCGTCAGACTGGACCGAGGCCAGCGCATTCTCCCACGCCGCCCAAGCGCGACCGTAGTCTTGTTCGACCCCCAGATCGCCTGAGAACAGCCGCCGGTGATAGGCCGCTATCAGATCGTCGCGCTCGTCTTCGGGGATCAGGTTCACGAACCGCGCCCAAAGTTCGGGCCAGAATCGCCCGGCCCCGCCGCCATAGAACCAATCAAGCTCGGCCTGCGTCATCAGGAACACGCCGCGTAGGATCAGATGGCGGACCGCTTCGGGGTGCGCTTGGGCATAGATCAGTGCCAGCGTCGCCCCCCAAGAACCGCCAAAAACCATCCATTTATCGATGCCCAGCGCGGTGCGAATCAGCTCAATATCAGCGACCAGATGCCACGTCGTATTGTCCTCGACCGAGGCATGAGGCCGCGAGCGTCCACAGCCGCGCTGGTCAAACAGCACGATGCGGTAAACCGATGGGTCAAAATACCGCCGCATCGATGGGCTACAGCCACCGCCCGGCCCGCCATGCAGCACCACAACCGGAATACCATCCGGGTTGCCGCATTGCTCGACATAGACCTGGTGCCCCTGCCCGACAGACAACATCCGCTGGTCGAAAGGCTCAACCGGCGGATAAAGATTTGGCGTGCTGCGTTTTTGGTCGGGATACTTGTCCATTGCCGCCCTATATAGTCATTGAACCCAAAAGAGCACAGGGAGATCAGAATGCAAGCGGATCAATCAACCATCGACCCCGCCGAGATCGCCAAATTTGAGGCGATGGCCGCCGAATGGTGGGATTTGAACGGTAAGTTCAAACCGCTGCACATGCTGAACCCCTGCCGGTTGGATTATATCACCAGCCAAATCGCCGGTGAATTTGACCGTGATTTGACGGTGTCTGCCCCCTTTGAAGGTCTGCGTATCCTCGACATCGGCTGCGGCGGCGGGCTGCTGTCGGAACCCATGGCGCGTCTTGGGGCCGATATTGTGGGCGCGGATGCGGCGGCGGGCAATATCCCCGTGGCGCAGGTTCATGCGCAGCAATCAGGATTAGAGATTGATTACCGCCACACCACAGCCGAGGCGATGGCTGAAGCGGGTGAGAAATTCGACGTGGTGCTCAACATGGAGGTCGTCGAACATGTCGCCTCCCCCATCGACTATCTGATCGCCTGCCGCCGCTTGTTGAAACCGGGCGGGCTGCACATCTGCTCGACCCTGAACCGCAATCCGAAGTCTTTCATGATGGCAATTGTCGGGGCGGAACATGTGATGCGTTGGCTGCCCAAGGGCACACATGATTGGAACAAGTTCATCACGCCGGATGAGCTTTATGACCTGCTGAACCGCGCCGGGTTGGAACCGGTGGACAGCAAGGGGTTTGTCTTTAATCCCGTCGCGTGGTCTTGGCGTCTGTCGGATCGGGATCTGAGCGTCAACTACGTGACCGCCAGCCTTAATCCGGGCCTTAATCCTGGTTCAACTGACGCCTAAGGGCGCGCAGGATTGGCAGGGTCGCGCGGACCTGCTCTTCGCCGATGTCATCCACCACGTTGGAGATCATCGGCGTGATCGCATTCACCGCCGCATCCCGCGCCTGCCGCCCAGCGGGGCTGATCGCAACCATCTTGCGCCGCGCATCATCCCAATCGGGGCGGATATGAACGTAGCCCGCCCATTCCAGCTTGCTCAGCGTGTTGGTCATCGCGCCCCGTGTGACGTTGAAGGTCTCAGCCAGCTGCGCGGGTGAGCGCTCCCCGCCGTGCCACGACAGGGAGTTCAGCACCGAAAAATGCGAAATCTCCATCCCGCGCGGCAAAACCCGTGTGAGCCGACTGCGCACCGATTGATCGGCGGCCAGCAATTCGCCGAACAGCATGATCGCAAGTGTGTTTTTATCGTCGGTCATCTCGGGTCCGGTCAGGGCGCGGCAAAGGGGCGGCGGTTGGCAAGGCTGGGCACCTTGGCACGGGCCTTGTCGCACTCTTCCATGTCCAAGTCACAAAAATAAACGCCGGGAGCCGTGCCCGCGTCCAGCACGACCTCGCCCCACGGGGCCACCACCAGCGAATGCCCATAGGTGTCGCGGGTCTTATGGTCGGCGCTGGCATGGGTGCCGGTCTGTGCCGGGGCCAGCACATAGCAGCCGTTTTCGATCGCACGGGCGCGCAGCAGGCTGTGCCAATGCGCGGCCCCCGTCACCGGGGAGAAGGCCGCAGGCATCGTGAGGATACGCGCCCCCGCCTCGGCAAGCGCTTGATAAAGCGCGGGAAAGCGCATGTCGTAGCAGACTGACATGCCGATTTTGCCAAAGGGTGTCTCCGCCACCACGGCCTTGTCGCCGGGCCGATAACCTGCGGACTCGCGGTAGGTCTCGGTCGCGCTGATATCCACATCGAACATGTGTATCTTGTCGTAGCGCGCCGCGATCTCTCCCTGCGGAGAGATCAGGAAAGACCGGTTGGCAAAACGTCCGTCGCCGCCGCGTGTCTTAAGCGCGAGCGAGCCGATCAGCAGCCAGATGCCCGCCTTCGCCGCCTCTTCGCGCAGGGCGGCAAGGGTGGCGTCGTCTTCCTCATAGGCCAGCACGGCCTGCTGGTGGCTGCGGCTGGTGCTGACGCAATTCGTCACCTCGGGCGTCAGAACAAACTCCGCCCCGCCCGCCACTGCCTCGCGCAGCAGGGCGCGCGTGTCGGTCAGATTGGCGGTGGGATCGTCCGAGGAATTGAGTTGCAGCAGCGCGGTTTTCATTTGTCTTGCAAAAGCGCGTCGAGCTTGCCTGCACGGTCCAACGCATAAAGCTCATCACAGCCGCCCACATGCACGTCACCGATGAAAATCTGCGGCACGGTGCGGGCGCCGCCAGCGCGTTGAATCATCTCTTTCTTGCGCTCTGGCTCTGACAGAACATCGACCTCATCAAAGGCCGCGCCCTTTTGGGTCAGCAGACGTTTGGCGGAATGGCAAAAGCCGCAGAGCGGCGACGTATAGATTTCGACAGGTTGCATAGGATCACCCTTTGAACAGTTAACGTTGCACAGTGATCTAGGTCTCTTTGGCCACGCGCGCCAGTGCCAGCACAAAAACGGGGCCAGAACCGGCTGCGATACAGGCGTCTGTACAGGCTGTCAGCGTGGCCCCGGAGGTTAAGACATCATCCACCAGAATCACCGGTCGCCTCATGATACGGTGCCGCCGTCGCGGATGGACGCAGATCGCCTCCTGCAGCACGTCGAACCGTTCCGCCCGGCTCAACCCATCCAGCGACGGCGTGTGCCGGGTGCGCTGCAACAGGTCGGGGCACCAGCTATGGCCAGTTTGCCTCGCTAAAGCTTTGGCCAGCAGCGCCGATTGGTTGTAGCGCCGTTTGAGCAATCTTAGCCAATGCAAGGGCACCGGTGCGATTAGCGCCTCTTCGGGCAAAATGTCCTGCGCTGCCTGCGCCAACCAGCGTGCAGCGGGACGGGCAATCTCCTGACGGTCGCCGTGCTTCAGGGCCAGCACCAGTCTGCGCCCCATATCCCGGTAAATCAGCGCCGCGCGCCCCTGCGCCCAGGGGCGCGGCGTGGCAAGACAGGCATCACAATGCGGTGAAGCAAGATCACCACCGCCCGGCAGTGGCACCCCGCAAGCATCGCACACCGTGCCGCCGATAAAACCCGTATCGCGCCAACAGGTGCCGCACAGCCCGAAATCCGCATCGACCAAACCGCCACACCCCAGACAGCGCGGCGGATAAATTAATGACACCGCTGTTTGAAGTCCCCGTGACGGCATTCTATGTGTTCCTCATGACAGCACAGCCCCCCCTGATCGACCCTACGGCCCTTGCCCATCGTCGCGCCCGCGCGACAGAGCGGGGCATGTTCCTGCAGCAAGCAGCTGCGGAAGAAGTTCAGGATCGCGTGGGACTGGTTAAAAAGGCGTTTACCGCTCCGGCCATTGTGACCGCCTTCCCACAGGTCTGGTCCGCGCTTTTTCCCGGCGCGACGTTGATCCCTGAAGCCGAGGTGCTGGCGTTGGAACCACAGTCCCATGATCTGGTGATCCACGCCATGGGGCTGCACTGGGCCAATGATCCGATTGGTCAGCTGATCCAATGCCGTCGTGCGCTGCGCCCGGACGGGCTGTTGCAAGCCGTGGCACTGGGCGGGCAAACCTTGAATGAATTACGCGCCTGTTTGGGCCAAGCCGAGGCCGAAGTGACCGGCGGCCTGTCACCGCGGATCGCGCCGATGGGCGAGTTGCGCGATTTGGGTGCACTGCTGCAACGGGCCGGGATGGCACTGCCGGTGGCCGACAGCCAGCCGTTGACCGTAGAATATAGCGACGCATGGGCGCTAATGCGCGACCTGCGCGAGATGGGCGAAGGCAATGCGCTAGAAGCGCGCCTGCGCCGCCCAACCCGCCGCGCGGTGCTGCAACGGGCTACGGAACTTTATGCCGCGCATTTCACAGCCCCCTCCGGCCGGATCACTGCGACCTTCGACATGATCTTTCTTGCCGGTTGGGCACCGGACGAAAGTCAGCAAAAACCGCTCCGCCCCGGCTCCGCACAACAACGGCTTGCGGATGCGCTGAATAGTCGCGAAGAGCCTCTCCCTGATTGACCAAAACTTCAGAGCGGCTATCTCTGCGCGGACCCATGTGCGAGGAACCCCCATGCAGGCCACCCAGCCCGAGACCGCCCAGCCAGAACACGGCCCTGCCGATCACCCGAAAGTTAAACGGCCCAAGGTCGGCGTTCTACTTGCCAACCTCGGCACGCCTGATGGCTATGACTATTGGTCGATGCGCCGCTATCTGAGCGAATTCCTTTCGGACCGCCGGGTGATCGATTACAGCCCGTGGAAATGGCAGCCCCTGCTGCAAACGGTGATCCTGACCAAGCGCCCCTTCACCAGCGGTGCGGCCTATAAATCCATCTGGAATGAGGCCGAGAACGAAAGCCCCTTGGCGACGATCACCAAAGCACAGACCGCAAAGATCAAAGCGGCGCTGCAGGCGCGCTATGGGGCGGATGTGATGGTGGATTATGCCATGCGCTACGGCAATCCATCGACCCTGTCCAAGGTCGAAGCGATGGTCGCGGCAGGATGCCAGAAGATCCTATTTTTCCCACTTTATCCGCAATACGCAGGGGCCACGACGGCCACGGCGAATGACGCATTCTTTGCAGCTTTGGCGAAAGAGAAATGGCAACCCGCCGCACGCACCGTTGCCCCTTACTTCGACCGGCCTGACTATATCGATGCGCTGGCGCAGTCGGTCGAGCGCGCCTATGCCGCGAAGGACAAAAAGCCCGACTTGTTGGTCTGTTCCTACCACGGCCTGCCGCAGCGCTATTTGATGGAGGGTGATCCCTACCACTGCCAATGTCAGAAAACGACGCGCCTGCTGAAGGAGCGGTTGGGCTGGGCCGACAGTGAGATCATGACGACTTTCCAATCTCAATTTGGCCCTGAGGAATGGCTGCAACCCTACACGGTTCAAGAGGTCGCCCGTCAGGCCAAAGCTGGCAACAAGAGCATCGCCGTCTGTGCACCTGCCTTCTCATCCGATTGCATCGAAACGCTGGAAGAGATCAACGAAGAGATTAAAGAAAGCTTTGAAGAGGCCGGCGGAGAGGATTTCACCTATATCCCCTGCCTTAACGATGATGATGCGCATATCGACGCGCTGACCACGATCATCGGAGAGAATCTGGCTGGCTGGGTCTAAATCAGTTTTGGGGTCGCTGCGGCGGCCCCTTTTTCAAAGCGGCCCCTCTTTCAAAACCGTACGGAGAAAACAAAAAAGGCGGTGCACTGCACCGCCTTTTCCGTTTGATCGTCAGTTCCGATTAGTCGGAAGCAACAGCTGCGGCAACCAGTGCCAACAGGATCAGGGGAACCAGGATGCCCGCGGACGAACCTGTTGTTTCTTCCACGATAACCGGTGCTTCGACGATTGGCTCGGCCAGCGAACCAGCAAAAGCAGTCGATGCAGCAGCGGACAGAGCAGCGGCGAGAACGAGTTTCTTCATAACATAACCTCCAGAATAGGCGTGCAGTATCATGTACATACACGCGCCCAAGACTTACCTCGTGTTACCGTTCTAAACAGTATCGGCAAAAGTTTGCAAACCCGGAATCAGGTCTTGCAATGAGGAATCAGGGGGATGTCGTCAAATAAGCAACACTTGAGTACCGACCTTCGTGAAGGCAAAAAGTTCGGCGATATGTTCGTTATAGAGCCCAATGCAACCATTGGAAGACTTACGACCAATTTTTCTTGTGTCGTGGGTACCGTGGATACGGTAATAGGTCCAGCTGAGGTAGAGTGCATGGGTGCCCAGAGGGTTATCTGGGCCGGGGCCAACATAGGGCGGCCACTCTGGATTGCGCTTGAGCATCGAAGGTGTCGGACGCCAGCTTGGCCCCTCGACCTTTTTGATAATGCTGGTACGTCCACGGCGGGTCAGGTCTTCGGTCAGAGGCACTGACGAGGGGTAGAGCTTGTAGACGCTTTGATCTTCGGACCAGTAATGTACCGCGCGGCTGTCGATATCGACCAGCACCGCGCCGTTGCGCGTGTTGCTGAAGTAGGGGCGCCAGTCCAGCATGCGGAAACTTGAGACGTTGCGTTTGACCGCATCAGTCAAGTCGCGCTCTGCTTCTGTGGTCGAGTCGGAGTTGAAAGTAGAGGTGCTTTGCGCCAGCGCTGGTGTGGCAAGCATCGCAGCGCTGCCAGCGAGGAAGCCACGGCGGCTCTTAATCGAAAAACGGTGAGCGGACATGGAACGTCTCCAAACTGAAATTATGCTAATTAATGCCACATATATGGCCTGAAAGACGCAGTTTCAATTGAAACCGCAGTACGATGGCAGACTCACGCCTATGTGCGTTTGAACTGCAACGCCCCCCGATGTAAGGCAGAAAAAATTTCATTGCGTGGAGCGCTTTCATGATCCGTATCCTGTCTATCCTGCTGGCGCTGACGGTTGCGCTATCTGCCTGTGTCCCTGCCAGCACCACCGGTGGCAAAGCCGGCGGTTCTTACCGCATCAGCAACTCGGACACCGGGACAATTCAATTCCGCATGCTCGACTCGGTGAATGCGCTGCGCAGCTCGGCTGGCGTCACGCCGCTGGCGCTTGATGCAAAGCTGAACGCGGCCGCCGCCACCCATGCGCGCGATATGTCGGTGCAAAACCGCCCTTGGCACTTTGGATCTGACGGGTCTTCGCCAATCGATCGCATCCAGCGCGTGGGCTATACCGGCGGTCTGGTTGGTGAAGTCATCTCGGAAACTTATGAGACTGAGCTGGAAACCCTTGCCGCATGGATGGAACAACCCGACACGCGCCGCATCTTGATGGCACCCGATGGCCGTCAGATGGGTTTCTCTTGGTATCAGGAAAACGGCGGCAAGATCTGGTGGACACTGGTTGTCGGCAACTGATCTTGCACTGATTTAGCAGTACTTCCGGCCCCTGCGGGGGCCGGTTTCGTTTCTGCCTATCTGATTACTAGGGCGTAATCAGGATCGGTGTGCCATCGCGCACCATCGCATAGACATCTTCGATCTCTTTGTTGGTGACCGCGATACAGCCCCATGTCCAATCGTTCTTTTCTTTTTGCCGCGGGTCTTTTTGCCCGTGGATAAAGATATCACCGCCGGGGCTTTTGCCCATTGAGCGCGCGTATTCGGCATCGAGCTGGTTCGGGTAATCGATACCAACGGAAAGATGGAAGCGGCTGTTCGGATTGCGACGGTCGATTCGATACAGCCCCTCGGGCGTGCGCCCGTCGCCTTCGACCGTTTTATGGCCCACCGGAGCGAAGCCCAACTTAATCGGGTAATCTTCTAACACGCGGTTATGATGCAACAGCATCATGCGACGTTGGCTTTTGTTCACAACCACATAGGTCACTTCTGGCCCATTGTAGCGTTTAAATTTACTGCTGCTGCACGCGCCAAGCGCCACCATAGCAGTGCCGCCAAGTATCATCGTCCTGCGTTTCATCACTGTGCCCTCAATGCCCCGGCCATTCCGGCCTTTTTACCTGCGGTAGCATATTGAGGGACATATTTCATTCAAAAAGAGGTGATGAGACACTGGAAATACGACACAATCGCTTAACTTTCCGGCGCGGTTAGGCAGGCTGCAAGTTCCACATGCGAAGACCAGCGGAACTGATCCACGACTTGAACCCAGTCGAGCCGATAGCCCGACGCGACCAATTTCTGCACATCCCGGGCGAAGCTGACCGGGCTGCAAGATACATAGGCCAAACGCGGCAACTGCGCGCGGATGATCTCGGCGACCTGCGCCTCGGCGCCAGCGCGGGGGGGATCGAGTACCACAGCATCGACCTTGGCCAGTTCGTCCGGCAAGAGCGGACGGCGAAACAGATCGCGCGTCTCAGTCGTCAGAGGTTTGGCACCTTTCGCCCGACGCCAGCCACCTTCCAGCGCCGCAATCATCTCGGCATCGCCTTCGACCGCATGAACCCGCGCCTTTTGCGCCAAAGGCAGGGAAAAGGTGCCGCAACCAGCAAATAGGTCCACCACAAAATCCGCCTCTCCCACAGCCTCCGTCACCGCAGAAAGCAACGCCGCTTCACCGTGACGTGTGGCCTGAAGGAAAGCGCCCGGCGGCGGTGTGACCGGCGCTGTTCCAAAGGTCTGCGCCGGTGGCGCGCGCATGGCGATCACTTCGCCGTCCCACGTTAACCGCGCCAACGCCAGCGCCTCGCAAGTTTGTGCCAATTGCTGCCGGAGCGGCCCATCAAGGGGTTTTCCCTTGGTTACCGACACGTCGAGCCCTTCGTCGGAAAGCGTCACCGTCACGGCCAGTTCGGCCTTCCGGCTGGTGCCGATCAGGGCCAGCTCCTCGGCCACTTTCAAACCTGGAAGCAATGCAGGATCGACCAACTGGCACCCCGGCACTTCGATCAACACGTCAGAAGCGCGGCCATGGAACCCGGCCATCGCGCCCTTTTTCGTGCGGCGCGCGGCAAAGGTGGCCCGGCGGCGGGACTGCGCAGGGGAGGTTTGGATGGGGCGAAATTCAGCCTCTAACCCATGGGCCGACAGCGCATTGCGCACGACATCAACCTTCCACGCGGCCACGAAATCATCCGACGCATGCTGCAGCTGGCAACCGCCGCAAGATTTGAAATGACGGCACGGCGGCGCCACGCGCTGCTCAGACGGCGTGATAATACGAACGTCGCGCAGCTGTTGGCCTTCGACCTCACCGCTGACGGTTTCCCCCGGCAGGGTCATGGGGGCAAAGATCGGACCCTCGGCAATGCCGTCGCCGTGGTGGCCCAAACGCAAGATTTTATGTTCTGTCATAGCCTGCCCATAGCGCGGCTATGGCCACAGCGAAAGCCTATTCCGCTGCCTTCACGTCCAGAAAACCGCCCGATTGCCGGTGCCAATAGCGCGCATAGAGCCCGTTTTGTTCAAGCAGTTCAGCGTGGCTGCCAATCTCTGCAATGCGCCCCGCGTCCAACACTATGATCCGGTCCATCACTGTCAGGGTCGACAGTCGGTGCGCGATGGCGAGCACGGTTTTGCCCTCCATTACCCGGTCTAGGGTCTGCTGGATCGCGGCCACAACCTCGCTATCAAGCGCGCTCGTCGCCTCATCCAGCACCAGAATAGGCGCGTCCTTGAGGATGGCGCGCGCCAAGGCGATGCGCTGCCGCTGGCCGCCCGAAAGCTTCACGCCCCGCTCCCCCAGATGCGCGTCATAGCCACAGCGGCCCTTATGGTCCTCAAGGTCTTGAATGAACTCATGCGCTTCGGCGCGCTTGGCTGCCGCAATAACCTCGGCCTCTGTCGCGTCTGGCCGCCCATAAAGGATGTTGTCCCGCGCCGAGCGGTTGAACATCGCCGTCTCTTGCGTGACCATGCCGATATTGCGCCGCAGGCTCTCTTGCGTGACTTCGGATGTATCCATTCCATCAATGATAATGTTGCCCTGTTCCGGTTCATAGAGCCGCAAAAGCAGTGCCACGAGGGTCGATTTGCCTGCGCCAGAAGCACCAACGATCCCCAGTTTCTCACCCGGTTTGATGGTTAGCGAGATCCGTTCAATTCCGCCCTTTTGCCGCCCATAGGCAAAGCCGAGATCGCGCAGCTCAATCTCCCCTGCGTGCACCACCAGCTCCTGCGCATCCGGCTCGTCATCCAGCCGTACGCGCGGCGTCAGGGTGCGCATCCCGTCCTCGACCTCACCAATGTTGGAATAGATTGCCATCAGCGTGAACGAGACCCAGCCGGTCATCTGCGCGATGCGGATCGCGATAGCGCCGGACGCAACGATATCCCCCTCGCTTGCCATGCCGCGCTGCCAGAGCAGGATTGTCCCGCCCATCAGCAGCACAGGCAAAAGCCCGGCAAGGCTCATCAGCGCCACACGGAAACCGGCGGCCAGATAGCCAAACTCTAACGCGCGGCTGCGGAAACTCTTCATCGCGCTTAGTGCGGCGCGGTCTTCGTGGTCGGCATGGGCGAATAGTTTTACCGTTTTAATGTTGGTGATCGTATCGACCACCTGTCCCGAAACCATCGCCCGCGCCCCGGCCCGTCCCGCCGCCCGCTTGCGCACGCGCGGCAAAAACCAGTTGATCAGGGCGAAATACATCACCAACCAAACAGAAAAGCCAACTGCTACACGCCAGTCGATTGCCAAGAGCAACGCCACCGACCCCACAAGCGATGCCAGCGCAAAGGCCACCACGTTGATCACTTCGGCGGCCACATCCGTCACCGCGCGCGCCGCTTGCATCTGCTTTTGCGCGATGCGCCCCGCAAAATCATCATCAAAGAAATTAACGTTTTGCCCCAGCGTCCAACGGTGCAGACGCGACAGCACCAACGGGTTCACATTGGGTTGCACCATGATCGCATTCGACGCCGCGGACAGACCAAAAAGCACCGGTCGGGCTACAAGGAAAAACGCCACTGCGCCCAGCACCAGTACAAGGCTGCTGCCCTCAAAAAACCGTTCTGGTCCCGCGCTGACCGTGGCGTCGATGACCCTGCCTAATATCCACGCAGTGCCCGCCTCCATCGCGCCCGCTGCGGCAGAGAAAAGTGCAGCGAGCCACAGCACCGGCCAAGCGCCCGCCAGGCACCAGCGCATGAAAGCGCCAAGCGTTTGCGGCGGCGGGCCATCGGCGGGGTGAAAAGGGTTGATCCAGTCTGAAATGCTCAAGTCTTTTCATCCAATGCCAGAAACCCGCCAGACTGACGGTGCCAGAACGCTGCATATAGCCCAGCTTTGTGCAAAAGCGCGTCATGGGTGCCTTCTTCGACGATACGGCCCTGATCCAGAACCAGAATTCGGTCCATCTCAGCAATGGTCGAAAGCCGATGAGCGATGGCGATGACCGTCTTGCCGGCCATCATGCCATAGAGCGTTTCTTGAATGACCGCCTCCACCTCACTGTCGAGCGCGCTGGTTGCCTCATCCAACAACAAGATCGGTGCGTCCTTCAGGATCACCCGCGCTAGCGTAATTCGTTGCCGCTGCCCGCCGGAGAGCTTCACACCCCTTTCGCCCACCCGCGCGTCATACCCCGAACGGCCTTCGGGGTCGGTCAGATCAAGGATGAACTCATGTGCCTGAGCCTGTTTGGCTGCCGCGATCATCTCAGTCTCGCTGGCGTCGGGACGGCCATAGAGGATGTTCTCCCGCACCGAGCGGTGCAACAGGGAGGAGTCTTGCTGCACCACACCAATATGCCGCCGCAGACTGTCTTGCCGGACCTGCGCGATGTCTTGGCCATCGATCCGGATTTCGCCTGCTTCGGCGTCATAGAACCGCAGTATCAGCTTCACGAGGGTCGACTTGCCCGCGCCAGAGCGGCCAACAAGGCCAACCTTCTCGCCCGGCTGCACGGTGATATCGACACCCTGAACACCGCCGCTTTCACGCCCGTATTGGTGGCTCAGCCCTGCCATCTCAATCCGGCCTTCGGTCAGGTTTAGTGGCTTTGCCTCGCGTCTGTCGGTTAGGGCAAGGGGCTGGGCGATGGTTTCCATCCCTTCGGCCACAACACCCAATTCGCGGAAGAAACTCGACAGCGCCCACATGATCCAACCGGTCATTGAGTTAAGCCGCAGCGCCAATGCGGCGGCAGCGGCCACGACACCAACGCTCGCCTCGCCGCCCATCCAAAGCGCCAGCGCCCAGCCGACTACGCCGACGATTAACATACCGTTCAGGAAGGTCAGCACCACGTCCATGATGGTGAAAATCCGCATCTCGCCCTGAAAGGTGCGCCGGGCTTCCTCAATAGCCTCACCAGCGAAATCCACTTCCAGATCATGATGCGCGAACATCTTGACCGAGTGGATGTTCGTATAGGCATCCACCACCCGCCCGGTCACTTGCGAACGCGCATCCGACGCCGCTTTGGACGCCGGGCCGACCCGCTTGATCGTCCACGCCACCAAGGCACCATAGAGAAAGAACCACCCCAAGAGCGGCACTAACAAACGGATATCCGATGTCGAAAGCAAGATCGCCGCGCCAATCATATAGGCAAGCGAGTAGGAGATCGCGTCGAATGCTTGAAACACAACCTCTCCCGCTGCGGGAGGTGTTTGCATGATGCGGTTGGCGATACGTCCGGCGAAATCATTTTCAAACCAGCCGACAGACTGACGCAACACATGCCGATGCGCCCGCCAGCGGATCAGCGTCCCAAAGTTCGGCAGGATCGCATTGTTGAGCAGCATGACGTCAAACGCCTGCATCAAAGGTCGTACAAATAGCACAGCAAGCGCGACGAGGAACAATTCAGTTCCGTAGGTTTCCCACATCTGCGCAGGGTCACTTCCCAGCAGATCGACAACGCGCCCCATGTAGTAGATCAGACCGATTTCGATCGCAGCCACGAAGATCGCCATCATCCCGGCAAGGACAAAGACCTTTTTGAAGGGCTGCGCGTAGTCCCATAAAAAGGTCCAAAGCCCCTGCGGGGGATGATCCTTTTCACTATACGAAACATAGGGATCAACGAGGTTTTCAAAAAAACGGAACATGGGGAGACCTTGAAATATAGACAAGCAAAATGACCGACCGCGCCTGGTGGCATAGCCGCAATTGGGTGGTGGTTAAGTTAGCTTAGCTGAACCAGATCCCGCGGTACATTTCGCACATCCCCATGACGTGCAGCCTAAATAGCTGAAAATTACCGAAATGTCGATCTAGCTGGATCCGCTCAGCAATTCTGCACGAGACAGGGTGAAACCAGACGCGATCCAAAGTTGCTCTAACCGGGCAAGCTCACGCCCCAATTCCGGACCGTTAAATTTCGGCATCAAATCTTTGGCTGATACGGGAAACCGCGCTTGTGCCGCGTGACTGATCGTCTCTAACACTGTACTTTCGGGCATCTGCTCTGCCATACACCCCCGCAACAACGCCGCGGCTTGTGCCACTTCAGCCCCATGCCGATACGCAAGCTCTGAGAGTGGTGGCCCCGCGAATCCATGTTCCTGCAGCAACGCGAGCCGCTTCGCCTCAACCTTGCTCAGTCGCAAACGGTCAGTCAGCCCTTCGCCGCCCAGTGCAGCCAGACGGACCAGCCAGTCTGGGGTAAGACCCAGTGCATGCTCAAAATGAACCAGAATAGATATCCACCGGTCATCGCTGCCCGGCATCAACACAGGCAAAACTCCGGTCTGGCGCATCAACGCCAACGCCGGGGCAGGATCAGACGCGCGCAGCAGCTTTCTAAATTCCTGCCCCACACGTTCTGCCGAAAGTGTCTCTAACCCGCCCAAATTCGACGCAATTGCATCGAGTGCATCAGGCTCTGGCCCCACTTGCGGGTTGCCATACCAGGCCATGAAACGAAAATAGCGCAGGGTACGCAGATAATCTTCGCGAATACGCTGCTCTGCATTCTCGATAAAGCGCAACCTCCGCGCATGAAGGTCGGGCAGCCCTCCCAGCGGGTCAAGCACTTGTCCGTCCGGCGTGGCGTAAAGCGCGTTCATTGTGAAATCACGGCGCCGCGCGTCTTCTGCAATATCGGTTGAGAAGGCAACGAGAGCCCGGCGGCCATCAGTCTCAACATCACGGCGAAAAGTGGTGATCTCAAACGGTTTCCCTCCCGCGACAAGCGTCACCGTGCCATGATCAATCCCCGTCGGAACGGCCTTGACCCCGGCAGCCTTGGCCAGCGCCATCACCGTTTCAGGGGGGGCGTCTGTGGAGAGATCGACATCGCTGTCCGGCAGACCCAGAAGCGCATCGCGCACGCAGCCGCCGACAAAATAGATGCGATATCCCCCATCCTGCACGACGCGGCAAACCTGCTGCGCGTCTTCATCATGTAACCATCGCGTGTCGGCTGGAATCATTTGTTCATGCGTGTCGCCCATGCCCGCAACATACGCGCGGTCGCGCCCCAGATGTAATAGGGACCGTAGGGAACAGCGTAATAATACCGGCGCTGGCCGCGCCAACGCCGGGAATGGACGATGTAGTTGCTGGGGTTCAGCACATGGTCAAGCGGCACGCGAAACACCTCTTCGACTTCTTCCGGTTCGGGAGCCACCCTAAAGTCCTGGGACACATAGCCGATTACCGGGGTGACACTGAAGCCGGTTACCGTTTCATGCGCCGGCAGCACGCCGAGCACATCCACGATCTCGCTCGGCAGACCGATCTCTTCGCGCGCTTCGCGCAGGGCAGCGGCGATCACATCCGCGTCGCCGCCGTCTTGCTTGCCCCCCGGAAAGGCAATCTGTCCGGGGTGATGTTTTAACGCCGAAGAGCGTTTGGTCAGGATCAGTTCCAGCCGGCCCCCTGTATCGATCACCGGCGCCAGCACACCCGCGGGTCGCAAGCTGCGGCCTTCGGGCAAAGTGACCTCTGGGTTCAAATCAAAGTCAGAGGATTCCACCCCTGTCTGCGCAAGCGCTTCGCGGAAAGACTGGAACCGGTCGCTCACTTTATGCCTTAGCGTCGAAACCGACCGTGGCCGGATCAAGGTCATAGTGCGCACCACAGAACTGGCAATCGGCGGTCACTCGGCCATCATCGGTTGTCATCTTTTCGATGTCGCGCGCCGAGTATATCGACAGACTTTGGCGCACGCGATCTTCTGAACAGGTACAACCAAAACGCACCGGTTGGGCGTCATAGACCCGCGGTTGTTCCTCGTGAAACAATCGCAACAGCAGGTCGGTCGGTGGCACGCTGGGGCCGATCAGCTCCAAATCCTCAACTGTGCCGAGCAGAATATTCACACGGTTCCAGTTCTCGGCCTCATCACCCTCAACCAGGTCATCCGCCTTAAGAACGTCACCAGTCCCCTCGCCCGATGCAGCCAACGGCGAGGCTTTAGGCATGTGCTGCAACATGATCCCCCCAGCGCGCCAGTGCTCTGGCTCACCCGGCCCCGACGATTTGCCAAAGCTCAGCGAGAAGCGGGTCGGCAGCTGCTCGGACTGGGCGAAATACGCCTCAGCACAGGATGCCAATGACCCACCGGCCAGCGGCGTGATGCCCTGATAGGGGGTCATGCCTTGGCCCTGATCGATCATAATTGCGAAATAACCTTCGCCAATCTGTTCAAAGGGCGCATCATCGGTCAACCGGTCTGCGTCATAGCTGGCATAAGCGCGAATGCGCGCAGGTTCGCCTTCCTTTGTGGGGCCATAGTAATCGGTCGCAATCATCCGAACGGCACCTTTGGACTGCACCTGCAGCGACAGTTTCCATCGCAGCTTGATCGTTTGACCGATCAATGCGGTGAGCAAGGCCATCTCGGCCACCAAGGCTTCAACCTGCGGCGGGTAGTCGTGCTGCTTTAGAATGCCTTCCAACACGCCATCAAGCCGCGCCACACGGCCGCGCATGTCGACATTATCAAGCTGGAAGGGCAGAACGGTATCGTCCCACGCGATTTTAGTTCCTTGGGTCATTGGGTTTCCTTACCGGGGGCCGCTTGGCATACCGCGTCTATATAGGCGCAGCAACCCATGGAAAAAGGGGCAACAAATGATCCGACGTACAGGCCACGCACCACAGCCCGGTCGAACGTATACACCACGCCCCGGTGTCTACGCCATTCTGCCGCTGCAAAGCCGCTTCTTAATGACGCTTGAGATGGGCGATCAAACCGAAGTGCAGCTGCCCGGTGGCGGCATTGAGGCCGGTGAATCCCCGCTTCAAGCACTCCACCGCGAAGTGCTGGAAGAAACCGGTTGGCGCATCGCCCAGCCACGTCGGTTGGGTGCGTTCCGCCGCTTCACCTATATGAAGGATTACGACCTTTGGGCGCAGAAAATCTGCCATATCTATGTCGCCCACCCCGTACGCCAGATCGCCGAACCGACCGAGCCGCATCACGCCACATTGGTGCTATCAGCGAGCGAAGCGCTGGCGACCCTCGCGAATGAGGGTGACCGGCTGTTTCTGCAACGTCACCTCCGCTAGCTATCGCCAAGGTACTCAAGCAGTATCCCTGAAACATCATCGGGAAAATCGCGCCTGCCTGCGAACTCCGAAAGCTTCCAGACCAACGCGCTTAACAAAGCTGGGCCGCTAAACCGCCGCAACTCACCTAACATGCGCGCCAGCCCATCTTCGCCCAACATCTCTCCCCCCGGATCAGGGCATTCCGTCACGCCATCAGATAGGATCAACAACCGATCCCCCGGAGCAAGCTGGAGCTTGTATTGCTCAAATCTTACCCCTGCGAGCAACCCGACAGGAAAGCCGCCCGCACCGGCCTGCTCCACCATACCATCGCTGCGCAACAAGGCCGGATGCGGATGCCCAGCCTGAGCAACAGTTACCTCTCCCGTCGTAAGGTCGGCAATTGCCAGCATCAGCGTAAAATAATGCTCCGTATCCATCTCATTAAGGACGAGGTCATTAAGTTCTTCAATGACCTCTCCCGGCGGGCGGGCCGCATAGCTGCCATCGGGCAGCAGAGTGAGCGCTAGATTTTGATCTGGTGTCGTAGCCGAAAGATACCCTGCAAGCCGCGCCGTCATCAGGGCCGAACTAATGCCATGGCCCGAAACATCTAATCCGAAAAGCCCGACCACCCCCGGCCGCACGGGAAAATAACCCACCAGGTCACCCCCAACATGACCAGCAGAACGCAGCATCATCGAAAGGGTCCCGCCCGGCATCGCTCGGTAGCGTTCGCGCAGCAGGGATTGCTGTAACTTCTTGGCTTCGAGTAGATCCTTGTCGATCAGGCCCTGCACCTTTTGCAACACACCCAATGTCTCAGTAATCAGCCGGTTTTTTTGGGTCAATTCCCGCTGCATGGCAAGGATACGCTCACCCACCATGATCCGGGCGCGCAGTTCCAGATCACTGACAGGACATATCAAGAAATCATCAGCGCCAGCATTTAGCGCACGGGCCACTTCTCCCCTCTCTTGTTCCGTCATGAGCAAAATGAAATAGCCGTACTGATCCTCTGAAAGCTCTCGAAACGCGCGGCAGAAATCCAGCGCGGACATCCCCGGCATGATCCAACTGCACAGGACGAGATCAGGCAAACGGTCAGCGCAAAGCGCCAATGCCGCAACGCCGGAGGTGGCCGTGATCACCTCATACCCCCAACGCCCCAGCGAAGACGACAAGAGATTCAGTTGAATGTCATTGTCATCAACCACAAGAACCAATGGTGTCACCGCAGGGGTCGCCATCGCCGGGGATAGGCTGAGAATATCCAATTTCATGCGACATAATCCTGACAGGCGCCCATGGTCTAACCCATGGCGTCTTAACAGGCGATGAATCGCTAGAAGTAAGCGTCTGTTAAGCTTCCTAAGGCAAGTTACCGGAAAGGAGGTCCAAAGAAATATTCACAAGGCACCGGAACGCCTTTCCAGTTTAAAGAACAAATTGCGCCAGCGTTTCGTCGTTCGTGATGTCCGTGTAGGTAAACCCTGACTGGTCCAACTGCTCTAAGAAGGGTCTGAAATTCTCGGGCTGACGGGTCTCGATCCCAATCAGAACCGATCCAAAATTGCGCGCTGATTTTTTAAGATACTCAAATCGGCAAATGTCATCCTCAGGCCCAAGCAGCATCAAGAATTCCTTCAGCGCCCCGGGCCGTTGCGGAAGCCGTAGAATGAAATACTTTTTTACCCCAGAATAGCGCTGCGCCCGCTCTTTAACCTCTGGCAAGCGCTCAAAATCAAAATTGCCGCCCGATGCCACACAGACCACCGTCTTGCCCACAATCTGATCCGCCACCTCACTCAGCGCGTCTATCGAAAGCGCGCCCGCAGGTTCCAATACGATCCCTTCGACGTTCAGCATTTCATTGATCGTTACGCAGATTCGGTCTTCCGGGAGATGCACCACATCGGCGGGGTTCACCCCCCGCAAGCGCGCAAAGGTGCGTGCACCTATCTTGGCAACCGCCGCCCCATCAACAAAATTATCAATCGGAGAGACATCAACTGGTGCACCGGCCTCCAATGCCCGCGCAAAGCTCGGTGCGCCAGCAGGCTCAACAAAGGTATAGTCACAGGCGTCGCCAAAATAGCTAACCACTCCCGAGGACAATCCCCCGCCCCCTACTGGCAAAATCACCCGATCCGGCACCTTACCCAACTGCTCAGCGATCTCTACCGCGACCGACGCCTGCCCTTCGATCACATCCTCATCATCAAAGGGTGACAGAAAATGTGCACCCTCAGCCCGGCAGAAACTCTGCGCCGCGGCCAGTGTGGCGTCAAAATAATCCCCCACCAGCCGGATCTCGACGTTGTCCCCGCCAAAGATACGTGTCTTTTGCACCTTCTGCTGGGGCGTCGTCACCGGCATAAAGACCACCCCGCGCACTCCGAAATGACTGCAAGCAAAGGCCACCCCCTGCGCATGGTTCCCCGCTGAGGCGCAAACAAAAACTCCCTGCTCAGGAATCACTTTTCGCATCGCATTGAACGCCCCACGCAACTTGTAAGAGCGGACCGGGCTTAAATCCTCGCGCTTCAGCCAGATATCCGCATCGAAGCGTTCCGACAGATGCTCGTTGCGCAACAGCGGCGTGGCCGGAAACAAAACCCGAAGCGCCTCTGCCGCCGCCTGCGCTTTCGATGCAAATTCATCCGCCATCTGTGCTCTCCTTGCTGTCTCCCGTCGATAGGCGCGCAAGCGGCGCGGGTCAACGCAGGCTTCAATCTTGCCCACACCCACGAAAACCGCTACCTCGCAGGGCGAACTTGAAAGGAACCACCGTCATGTCCGCGCCCAAGAAAGTCGTGCTTGCCTATTCCGGCGGCCTCGATACCTCGATCATCCTGAAATGGCTGCAAACCGAATATGATTGCGAGGTGGTGACCTTCACCGCCGACCTCGGCCAAGGCGAAGAGCTGGAGCCAGCCCGTAAAAAAGCCGAGATGATGGGCATCGCCCCCGAGAACATCTACATCGAAGACGTTCGCGAAGAATTCGTTCGCGATTTCGTCTTCCCGATGTTCCGCGCCAACGCGGTTTATGAAGGTCTCTACCTACTGGGCACCTCCATCGCCCGCCCACTGATCTCCAAACGCCTCGTGGAAATCGCCGAGGAAACCGGCGCCGACGCGGTCGCCCACGGCGCCACCGGCAAAGGCAACGACCAAGTCCGCTTTGAGCTGGCCGCCTATGCACTCAACCCCGACATCAAGGTTATCGCCCCTTGGCGCGAATGGGATTTGTCGAGCCGCACCAAACTGCTGGCCTTCGCAGAAGAAAACCAAATCCCGATCGCCAAGGACAAACGCGGCGAAGCGCCCTTTTCGGTTGATGCCAACCTGCTGCACACTTCCTCCGAAGGCAAAGTCCTCGAAGATCCCGCCGTCGACGCACCCGACTACGTCTACCAGCGCACAGTCAGCCCGGAAGAGGCGCCCGACACGCCCGAATATGTTGAAATCGGCTTCGAGCGCGGCGACGCCGTCAGCATCAATGGCGAGGCCATGTCCCCGGCCACCATCCTGACCAAGCTCAACGAACTCGGCGGCAAACACGGTTGCGGTCGTCTCGACCTCGTCGAAGGTCGTTTCGTCGGCATGAAATCACGCGGCATCTACGAGACCCCGGGCGGCACACTGCTGCTCGAAGCCCACCGCGGCATTGAATCCATCACCCTCGACCGCGGCGCCATGCATCTCAAAGACGAGTTGATGCCGAAATACGCAGAACTGATCTACAACGGTTTCTGGTACAGCCCCGAACGCATCATGCTGCAAGCCGCAATCGATGCAAGCCAAACGCATGTCACCGGCACCGTGCGCCTCAAACTCTACAAAGGCCACGTCCGTACCGTAGGCCGCTGGTCTGATCACAGCCTCTATTCCGAGGCCCATGTGACCTTCGAGGACGACGCCGGCGCCTACGACCAAAAAGACGCCGCAGGCTTCATCCAATTGAACGCCCTGCGTCTTAAACTGCTCGCGGCCCGCGACAAACGTCTCAAAGGCTGAAGCACGGAAGGCCCCTTTCCCCTTCATCCTTTCTTAAATACCCGCGGGGGTCCGGGGGCAGCGCCCCCGGCGGCTCGCCCCAACCACCCCAAACAAAAAAGGCCCGGACGTTCCCGCCCGGGCCTTTTCACATCTAAACCAGCCGGATTAATCGGCAGTGACGACCGTCATCACCAACTCGCCATTCGGCTTAATGGGGCCATCTTCGGTGGCACCCAGTGTGTATTCAAACACACCAGTTTTCATGCCGCCATCTTCAGAATGCACCATCAGCATCAGCATATCGCCAGATGCCACTTCCTCTTGCAGGATCGCGGCAACGTCGGTGTTTTCGCCAGCGCGCAAGGGCGCATAGCCGACAACCGGGCCGGGCTTCATGTCGGCGTCCGTGCGGTGCACAACCAACCAACCGTTCTCGCCAGCCATAACTTTATCGGCGCTAACGACGCCATTAGACATATCTTGACCCGATGCTTCGACCATCGCCATGGCATGAGTGTCAGCCCAAGCGCCACCAGCAATCATGGAAAGTGCGGCTACAGTGCTTGCAATCTTTTTCATTTGGTTTTCCCTCCGTTTGAAATGTGACGGAGTCACGAAAGGGCCCGGGGATAAGTTTCAATATCCTATAAGATTTTAGAGACGTTTCACATTCAGCCACTCTTATCCGGGGTATCGCCATCGGAAGTTATTAAATTCGCACGGTTATTCCCGGGTAGTACCCCAGTGAGATAGCTAAGATAGTGCGAAAATAGCTCAGAGGATGGACTAATAGGCTAACCGGTAAACTACCTTCACCACAGCGTGACTTTCCCCATCCCGCCCTTGTGTTAGCTTCTATCCAGCGGCAACCCTAAGGCAGAGGAAGACAGACATGTTCCGAAAATCAATGTTCAAACCCGCCATACTTACCCTCGCGATCACGCTGGGATTTGTGGCACAGAACCGTCCCGCGGATGCGGCGGAAACCGAAGTGCTGACCGTTGCCGGCGGCTGCTTTTGGTGTGTCGAGGCGGATTTTGAATCCGTCAAAGGTGTGAAAGAAGCCGTGTCAGGTTTTGCGGGTGGTCGCACCAAGAACCCAACGTACAAACAAGTCACAGGCAGCAACACGGGGCACTATGAGGCCGTGCAAATCCAATTCGACCCTGCAGTGGTCAGCCGCGATACACTGCTTAATCTCTTTTTCCGCTCGATCGACCCCACGGATGCTGGCGGCCAATTCTGCGACCGCGGAGAAAGCTATCGCACCGCGATTTTCGCCGGCAGCCCTGCGCAAAAGAGCGCGGCAGAACAAGCAAAAGCCGAGGCGCAGGCCGCTCTTGGCACCAAAATCGTGACGCCGGTTCTCGGAAATGCGACCTTCTATCCAGCCGAAAATTATCACCAAGACTACTACAAAAGCAGCGAACGTTTGGCGTTCAGCAGCGTCGGCGTCGGCGTTCAAAAATCAGTGGCCTACAAGCGTTACCGCAATGGCTGTGGCCGTGACGCACGGGTGAAACAGCTTTGGGGCAGCGCTGCGCCTTTCGCGAAATAAGCACTGTGCCCGTGGCTTAGCGACGAAAATCGTGGTCCCTGATCTCTTTAAGGTCGGGGATCACATCTGCAGTTCCATGGCGCGTGACCATTAATGCTCCGGCCTTCATTGCCAGATCAATTGCTTTCGGCATCGTCATCCCCCGGTCCAGACCTGCAACAAGATAGCCGGTAAAGGTGTCCCCCGCGCCTGTAGTATCCACCGCATCGACTTTGTAGGCCGGGTAGCTTTCAACCCGATGCGCCTTGTTAGAGACCCATTCACAGCCCCCCGCGCCCAGCGTTACGATGATGTCGTCGATGGGCAGTTGCCGCAGTTCGCCCCCGGTTGCGGCCCGAAGCTGCGCCGCTTCAACCTCGTTCAACACCAGTAAATCAATCTGTTCAATGATCGCCTTTACTGCCTCGGCATCAAAAGGGGCAGCCGCATAGGCAAGTTTTAGGCCCAAGGTTTTGGCTGTTTGTGCCGCGAAACGTTGGCCATTGGTTTCATTTTGCATCATCAGCCAATCTCCAGAGGATGCTTCGCTGAGTGCCGCGCCAATCATCTCTTCGGTGATCTCGTGGTTGGTGCCAGGGAAGATGACGATGTTGTTCTCCCCCTCGAGATCGACGGAAATATTGGCGTGGCCGGTCACGCCCTCCATCAAGGTGATATGCGCCGTCTCGACCCCGTATTCCAAAAGGCGTTCCAGCGCCCAACCGCCATCAGCACCAAGCGCGCCAACATGCATAATCCGCGTCCCTGCCCGCGCGGCTGCGACCGACATATTGGCCCCCTTGCCGCCCAGCCCTTGCCGGAAATCCCGGGCCGAAATGGTCTCTCCCGGCCCCGGCAGATGGGGCAGCAGATAGAAGTTATCCGCGTTAATAGAGCCGAGATTCCAAATCATTAGCCCACCTTACAGGCTGCGAGGATGGCCATGTTGAGGATGTCATTCGCCGTTGATGTTGAAGAGCAAATTTGGATCGACTTATCGAGGCCCGTCAGAATTGGTCCAATCACCGTCGCCCCCGCCATTTCCTGCATCAACTTGACCGAGATGCTGGCCGAGTGCCGCGCTGGCACCACAAGAATATTCGCGGGGCCCGTCAAACGTGAGAACGGATAATTGGCTTGGCTTGCAGCGTTCAGCGCCACATCGACGGTCATCTCGCCTTCGTATTCAAAGTCTACGCCACGCCGATCAAGCACTTCAGGCGCCAGGTGCATCTTCTCGGCCCGTTCAGATACTGGATACCCAAAGGTCGAGAAACTCACAAAAGCCACGCGCGGCTCTAGCCCCAGATGCCGTGCCACGCGGGCACCGCTTTCGGCGATATTGGCCAGATCATTCTCGTCCGGCCACTCATGCACCAGCGTATCGGCGATAAACACGATCCGCCCCTTGTGCAGCAGCGCTGTAATGCCCGCTGCTCCGGCTTCGGCGTTGGCCTCAAAGACATGATTCAACCGCTCCAAGACATGCGCTGATTTGCGCGTGGCCCCAGTCACCAGACCATCGCCGTGCCCATGCGCCAGCATCAGCGCCGCATAAACGTGCCGATCACGCGAGGCGAGGCGGTGGATGTCTTTGCGGTCGAATCCCTTGCGCTGCAAACGGCCATAGAGGAAATCTTTGTACGTTTCTAAATGCTGGGTATTGGCGGCGTTCACCACTTCCAACTCGCGCACCGCGTCTTCCATGCCGCTGGCTTCCAGTTTGGCACGCACATCGTCTTCGCGGCCCACCACCAGCGCCTTGCCCAGCCCGGCGCGCTGGTACATGACCGCCGCACGGAGCACCTTCGGGTCGTCCCCTTCGGCAAAAATCATCCGCGCTTGGTTTGCCCGTGCCCGCGCGTTGATACCGCGCAGAATACTTGCGGTCGGGTCCATGCGCGACTTCAGACCCAGTTCATAGGCATCCATATCGATGATCGGACGCCGCGCCGCGCCCGTGTCCATCCCCGCCTTAGCCACGGCAGGCGGAATGCGGTGGATCAAACGCGGATCGAATGGTGTGGGGATGATATAGTCGCGCCCGAACGTGAGCGTTTTGCCATAGGCCAGCGCCACCTCATCCGGGACATCTTCGCGCGCCAATTGCGCCAAGGCGTGCGCGCAGGCGATCTTCATCTCGTCGTTGATGGCGCGTGCGTGAATATCCAGCGCCCCACGGAAGAGGTAGGGAAAGCCCAGCACGTTGTTCACCTGATTGGGGTAATCAGAGCGCCCAGTTGCAACGATGGCATCCATCCTCACCTCATGGGCTTCTTCGGGCGTAATCTCTGGGTCGGGGTTTGCCATGGCAAAGATCACCGGATTGTCGGCCATTGAAGCAACCATATCTGGGGTCACCGCACCCTTGGCCGACACCCCCAAGAAGACATCTGCCCCCTTCATCGCTTCTTCAAGGCTGCGCAGCTCAGTATTGGCGGCGTGGGCCGATTTCCACTGGTTCATGCCTTCGGTACGGCCTTGGTAGATCACGCCCTTGGTGTCGCACATGATGCAATTGTCATGCCGTGCGCCCATCGATTTGAGCAGCTCCAAACAGGCAATTCCCGCAGCACCCGCACCATTCAACACAATGCGCACATCTTCGATCTTTTTGCCCGACAGGTGCAGCGCGTTGATCAGCCCGGCGGCACAGATCACCGCCGTGCCATGCTGGTCGTCATGGAAGACGGGGATATCCATCTCTTCTTTGAGCCGCTGCTCAATGATGAAGCATTCGGGCGCTTTGATATCCTCTAGGTTGATGCCGCCAAAAGTTGGCCCCATCAGCTTGCAGGCATTGATAAAGGCTTCGGTATCTTCGGTGTCCAGTTCGATGTCGATTGAGTTCACATCGGCGAAGCGTTTGAACAGCACCGCCTTGCCTTCCATTACCGGTTTGGAGGCCAGAGCGCCCAAGTTCCCCAACCCCAGAACCGCCGTCCCGTTAGAGATCACGGCGACAAGATTGCCTTTGTTTGTATAGTCATAGGCTGTTTCGGGGTTCGCGGCGATCGCCTCACAGGGCACGGCGACACCGGGGGAATAGGCAAGGCTAAGGTCACGCTGCGTGGTCATCGGCACCGTGGCCGAGATCTCGAACTTGCCGGGCGTCGGTTCAAGGTGAAAGGCAAGTGCCTCTTCAGAGGTGATACGGTTCTTTCTCGTCACGACATAACCCTTTTTCTGCTTTAGAATCTTCTTAGCCACGATCAGAGTTCAGCACAACGCATGCCCTACGTCAGGGCAAATCGCATGACAAAGACCGCCCAACGCGCTGTACCCCCCTTTCGCTGAGGCGGGGGGTTTTGTAGGGTCCGCGCTGCAACAGGGGGCAGCCGTGCAGACAGAAAAAGTAACGCCAATGATGGCGCAATATCTCGAGCTTAAAGCGGACCACGCGGATGCGCTGCTGTTCTACCGCATGGGCGACTTTTACGAGATGTTCTTTGACGATGCCGTCGCTGCGGCCGAAGCGCTGGATATCGCGCTGACCAAACGCGGCAAGCATCAGGGCAAAGACATTGCCATGTGCGGTGTGCCGGTCCATGCCGCCGAAGGCTATCTGCTGACATTGATCCGCAAGGGGTTTCGGGTGGCCGTCTGCGAACAGATGGAAAGCCCGGCGGAAGCCAAGAAACGCGGCCATAAATCGGTGGTGAAGCGGGATGTCGTCCGTCTGGTCACCCCCGGCACGCTGACCGAAGAGTCCTTGCTGGAAGCGCGGCGGCACAACTACCTCGCCGCCTTTGCCGAAGTGCGTGATGCTTGCGCGATGGCGTGGGTCGATATCTCTACCGGAGCGTTTCACGTGATGCCCCTAGCGCAGGTCCGACTGGGGCCGGAACTGGCACGCCTTTCGCCATCGGAACTGATCGTATCTGAGGCAAAAGAGAACGAACTGCACGAAGTTGTCTCAGATTTCGGCATTGCGCTGACTGGGCTGGCGCGGTCGGCGTTTGACAGCACCAGTGCCGAAAAACGAATTTGCGACCTGTTTGATATCGCCACACTTGAAGCATTTGGCACCTTCACCCGCGCCGAGGTCTCGGCGATGGGCGCGGTAATAGAATACCTCACGATCACGCAACGCGGCAATCTGCCATTGCTGCGCCCGCCACAGAAAGAGGCCGAAGCGCGCACGGTTCAAATCGACGCGGCGACACGGCGCAATCTGGAACTGACCCACTCCCTCAACGGTGGCCGCACCGGATCACTGCTGTCGATCATGGACAACACTGCAACCGCTGGCGGCGCACGTCTGTTGGAGCGGCGGATCTCAAGCCCCTCGCGGGTGGTCGAGGTGGTTAACGCCCGCGCCGATGCGATCAGCTTTGCTTTTGACACCCCTCGCGTGGCGCAGGATATCCGTGAGCGTCTGCGCAATGTCCCAGACCTTGACCGCGCGCTGTCACGGCTTTCGCTAGATCGGGGCGGCCCACGCGACCTCGCTGCAATCCGCAATGGGTTGATTGAGGCCGAAGCACTGCATCAGTCTCTAACCCAGCACGAACTGCCAGATCTGTTGCGCGGCGCCGCCGACGGGCTGCAAGGCCATGGCGATATGATTGACCTGCTAGATCAGGCCCTGGTGGCAGAGCCGCCCCTGATGGTCCGTGATGGGGGTTTCATAGCGCCTGGCTACGACGAAGACCTTGATGCCGCCCGAGAACTTCGCGACGAAGGGCGTGGGGTCATCGCTGGCATGCAGCAGCAATTTGTCTCTGATACGGGAATTTCATCGCTAAAGATTAAGCACAACAATGTGCTAGGTTATTTCATCGAATGTACCGCCACCCACGCGGAAAAAATGCTTTCTGCCCCGCTCTCAGAGACATTCATCCACCGTCAAACAACCGCCAATCAAGTGCGTTTTACCACGGTCGAACTGTCAGAGTTGGAGACGAAAATCCTCAACGCTGGCAACCATGCGCAGGAGATTGAAAAACAGCTCTATGAACGTCTGCGCAGCGCGATCTTGGACCAAGCCGCCGAGATTGGCCAAGCGTCTTCCGGGCTGGCCGAAATCGATCTGGCCTCCGCGCTGGCTGACCTCGCCCGCAGTGAAAACTGGACACGGCCCCGCGTTGATATGTCCCGCGCGTTTGAGATTGAAGGCGGGCGGCATCCTGTCGTCGAGCGCGCACTGGCGCAGAAATCGGGCGAGCCCTTTATCGCAAATGACTGCAATCTGGGGGCTGAGGGTGACGCCGCCAACATCTGGCTGCTGACCGGTCCGAACATGGCGGGTAAATCGACCTTCCTCCGCCAAAACGCGCTGATTGCGTTGATGGCACAGATGGGCAGCTTCGTACCCGCGACGTCGGCACATATCGGCATCGTGAGCCAGCTTTTCAGCCGTGTCGGCGCGTCGGATGATCTGGCGCGGGGCCGCTCGACCTTCATGGTCGAAATGGTCGAAACCGCCGCGATCCTGAACCAAGCGGACGACCGGGCGCTGGTCATTTTAGATGAGATCGGCCGCGGCACGGCCACCTATGACGGCCTTTCGATCGCTTGGGCCACGTTGGAGCATCTGCACGACGTGAACCGCGCCCGCGCACTCTTTGCCACGCACTACCACGAAATGACGGCGCTGGCGGGCAAGCTGCCGGGGGTCGATAATGCCACCGTGGCGGTTAAGGAATGGGAGGGCGAAGTCGTCTTTTTGCACGAGGTCCGCAAGGGGGCCGCAGATCGGTCTTACGGCGTACAGGTCGCGCAATTGGCAGGCCTGCCGGCGCCGGTGATTGCGCGGGCTCGCGTGGTGCTCGAAGCGTTGGAGAAGGGCGAGCGCGAAGGCGGCGCCACCCAGAAAACGCTGATTGACGACCTACCGCTCTTTGCGGTCAGCCCTGCCCCACAGGCCAAAGTGGCCAAATCCTCCGCCGTTGAGGAAAAGCTGAAAGAGATCATTCCCGATGAACTCTCCCCCCGCGAAGCGCTTGAACTGATCTACAAACTAAAAGAGGCGGCCAATTCCTGACCGCCTCTTCCAAAACCTAACTGAATGAGTGTCAGCTTGCCGGGGTTGAAGACACACCAACCTGCGCGGGGCGCAGCAGTCGGTCGTGCAGCATGAAACCCTCTGCGGCGACCTGAATGATCTCACCCGCAACGGTGCCGGGCACGGGGGCCTCAAACATCGCTTCGTGGTGCTTAGGGTCGAATTTGTCACCCACTTCAGGTGCGATCACTTCGATGCCGTGCTTTTTGAAAACGCTCAGCAGCTCACGCATTGTCAGCTGGATACCCTCCAACAACGGACCCAACGCTTCGCGCTGTTCGTCCGTCGTGGTTTCAAGCGCGCGTTTCATGTTGTCGTAGACCGGCAGCATGTCACGGGCGAGCTTGGAGCCACCATAGTTTTCGGCTTCACGACGGTCCTTGTCAGACCGCTTGCGCGCATTTTCCGCATCGGCCAGTGCGCGCATGAAACGGTCACGATATTGGTCGCGCTCGGCGCGCAACTCTTCTACCGCGAGGGCTTCTTCGTCGATCTCGGCCATGTCTTCGGCGTATTCTTCAGCTTCGGCGCTGTCGATCTCGTCCAGAAAGTCGTTTTCCTTAGGCTCTGCCATGTTCCACCTCTAGTTCCGGTCGGAAATCAGCTTCCCCACCAGTTGTGCCGTGTAATTCACAATCGGCACGATACGTCCATAATTTAAGCGTGTCGGGCCAATGACACCCACGGCCCCGATCACCTTACGATCAGCGTTCATATAAGGGGAAACCACCAGAGAGGAACCCGAAAGTGAGAAAAGTTTGTTTTCTGAGCCGATAAAAATGCGCACACCCTCGCCATCTTCGGCAAGTTCGAGGAATTCGGCGATGTCCCGCTTGCGCTCTAGGTCGTCAAACAAGCTCCGGATGCGGTCCAGATCCTCCGCCTCACCCTCTCCGCCCAGAAGATTCGACCGCCCGCGCACGATCAGCCGCTCGGAATGCTCCCCTTCCGCATCCCAAAGCACGGCCCCACTTTCAACAAGCTGCTGCGCCAGCACGTCGATTTCCTGACGGCGCTTGGCAATCTCTCGTTTGATGCTGCGTTGCAATTCGCTGATCGTCTTGCCCTCGACAAAGGCGTTCAGGAAATTCGCTGCCTCGCGCATTGAGCTTGGAGTTTGCCCCGGCGGCGGGGTGAACAGCCGGTTCTCCACATGTCCATCCGAAAAGACCAACACCACCAGCGCCCGATCCGGCGATAGGGAGACAAACTCAATGTGCTTGATCGGCGCTTCGTGCTTTGGCGTCAAAACCAAGGACGCACCATGCGTCACACCAGACAAGGCCGAACCGATACGGTCCAGCAACCCACCGACATCGGAGGAATTATTTCCCAACGTCGCGTCGATCTTCTCGCGGTCCAGCTCGGTAGGGTCGCCGATTTCGATCATGCTATCGACAAACATCCGCAGGCCCATCTGCGTCGGAATACGCCCGGCCGAGACGTGTGGGCTGTCCAACAGGCCCATATACTCAAGATCCTGCATCACGTTTCGGATCGTCGCCGCTGAAACCTTCTCACTAAAGTCCCGCGTCAGCGTGCGAGATCCCACCGGATCACCGTTTTCCAGATATCCTTCGACCACCCGGCGAAACACTTCGCGGGATCGGTCATTCATGTCTTTCAGCAGTTCAGGCGTGTTTTTCATCTATGCTCGCTCTCATCTCTAATAAAGGTACAAGCCGGGCAAACGTCAATCGGGGTTGCATCAAAGCCTTGTGGGGCGGTATCCCCGGGCAACATTAAAAAGGATATGTCATGCGTCCCTCTGGCCGGAAACTCGATGAAATGCGCGCCGTCTCGATCGAGACAGGTTTCACCAAACACGCCGAGGGGTCGGCCCTGATTAAGATGGGCGACACGCATGTATTGTGCACCGCAACAATCGAAGACCGCGTACCGCCGTTTATCAAAGGCTCGGGTCTGGGTTGGGTCACGGCGGAATACGGCATGCTGCCCCGCGCCACCAACACGCGGATGCGCCGTGAAGCCGCTTCGGGCAAGCAGGGGGGTCGCACGGTTGAGATCCAGCGCCTGATTGGCCGCGCCCTGCGCGCTGGCGTTGACCGCTCTGCCCTTGGTGAGCGTCAGATCACCGTTGACTGTGACGTGCTTCAAGCTGACGGCGGCACCCGCTGCGCTTCGATCACCGGTGGTTGGATTGCGCTGCGTTTGGCAGTGAACAAGCTGATGAAAGCGGGTGATGTCGTTTCTGATCCGCTGGTTGACCCAGTCGCCGCGGTAAGCTGTGGCATTTACGCGGGCCAGCCACTGTTGGACCTCGATTACCCCGAGGATTCCGAAGCCGGCGTCGATGGTAACTTCATCATGACCGGTTCAGGCAAGTTGATTGAGGTCCAGATGAGCGCCGAAGGCTCTACCTACACCCGCGACCAGATGAACCAACTGATGGACTTGGCCGAAAAAGGCGCCGGAGAGCTGGCCGCAATCCAAAAATCGGTCACCGCATGACTCGTAAGTTCGCCGAAAGCCGGATCCTGATCGCCACGCATAACGCGGGCAAGCTGGCGGAAATGAGCCAACTGTTTGCTCCCCATGGGGTGTCCGTCGTTGGCGCGGCTGAGATGAACCTGCCCGAGCCAGAAGAGACTGAAACCACCTTTGTCGGCAATGCGCGTATCAAAGCTCACGCAGCGGCCAAAGCCACCGGAATGCCCGCGCTGGCCGACGATTCAGGTATCGAAGTCGAGGCGTTGGACAACGCACCCGGTGTCTACACCGCCGATTGGGCCGAAACCGAGAATGGCCGAGACTTTGTTATGGCCATGACCAAGACACGCGATCTGCTAGAAGAGAAGAACGCCCCCCACCCCCGCCGCGCCCGTTTCTGCGCGACGCTGGTTCTGGCATGGCCCGACGGCCATGACGAAGTCTTTGTGGGCAAGGTTAACGGCACTTTGGTCTGGCCCATGCGCGGAGAACAAGGGCACGGCTACGATCCCATGTTTCAACCGGACGGCCACGAAGTCACCTTTGCTGAAATGGACGCAGCGCAGAAAAACAGCATCAGCCACCGCGCCGATGCATTTGCCAAATTGATTGCAGGCTGTTTTGGGTGAAGATTGGCAACAAGGCGGCTTTGGTCTCTATATCCATTGGCCATTTTGCGAGGCAAAGTGCCCCTACTGCGACTTCAATAGCCACGTCAGCCGTCAAATAGACCAGTCCGCATGGCGCGAAGCATATCTCGCTGAATTGCAACGTGCTGCAGACGAAACGCCAGGTCGTATCCTCAACGCCGTCTTTTTCGGTGGGGGTACGCCCAGCTTGATGGACCCTGACGTGGTCGCAGATATCATCGCCGCTATCCGCCGGCACTGGCCCACCGCCAATGACCTAGAAATCACGCTCGAAGCCAACCCCGGTTCTGTCGAGGCTGGCCGCTTCGCTGCCTATCGGCAGGCAGGGGTTTCCCGTGTCTCTATGGGAATCCAGGCTCTGAACGACGCAGATCTCAAACGCCTTGGCCGTCTACATTCCGCCGAAGAGGCGATGACTGCCTTTGATATCGCGCGCAACACCTTTGAGCGCGTCAGTTTTGATCTTATCTATGGGCGACAGGATCAGACCGCCGCTCAGTGGGAAGCTGAATTAAAACAGGCTCTGTCCCTCGCGATCGATCATATTTCTCTCTACCAACTTACGATCGAACAGGGAACCGCATTCGGTGATCGTTATGCCCGCGGTAGGTTGCGTGGATTGCCAGACGAAGATCTGGGTGCAGACATGTTCACGATGACCCAAGACATCTGCAGTGAAATGGGCATGCCGGCTTACGAGGTCTCTAACCACGCCCGTGATGGCGCGCAATCCCGACATAATCTGATTTATTGGCGCTATGGTGATTACATTGGGATCGGTCCCGGCGCACATGGGCGGTTAACACTTAACGGTCAAAAGCTAGCCACCGTGGCCTACAGTAATCCACAACGCTGGCTTGATGGCGTGGCGAAGAGCGAAGCAGAGAAACCCCGTGTTGCCATCAGCCGAGGCGAACAGGCGACGGAGTTTCTCTTGATGGGTCTGCGCCTAAAAGAAGGTGTCGACCTTGCGCGTTATGCTGCCATCTCCGGGCATCCGATTGACGAAAATGCCGTGGCTCATCTACAAGATATTGGTATGGCAGAACGGCATGGAAATCGTTTAATCGTTTCAGATCAAGGCGTTATCGTATTGAACGCCGTGATCGAAACGCTTCTTCCTTAAGACCCACCTAACAAGCGACAAATCTCATCTAACTGATCAAGCGAGGTGTAATGCAGTGTCACCTTACCTGCTTCTTGGCCGGGCTTGTGATCCAATTCAACCTTCAATCCCAGGTTAGCTGACAGGTCTCCTTCAAGCGCCTGAGTATCCGCATCCTTCTCTTTGCGCTGCGAGAGGCGTGCATTATTTACCATATTATCGCGCTCACCGGCGTGGTCTTTTTTTACCAGCGCCTCTGTGGCACGCACAGAAAGGCCGCCCTTGATGACTTGCTGTGCAAGCTTCATCGGATCCTTTGCTGGAATCAACGCACGTGCGTGGCCAGCGCTAAGCTCACTCTGACGCACCATCTCCTGCACAGGTTCAGGCAGGTTCAGCAGACGAAGCAGGTTCGCAATATGGCTCCGGCTTTTACCCAAAGCTTCTGCCATTTTTTCCTGCGTATGACCGAACTTGTCCATCAACTGACGGTAACCCGCCGCCTCTTCGACAGAGTTAAGGTCGGCACGCTGTATGTTCTCGATGATCGCAACTTCGAGTACTTCGACATCAGTGAATTCGCGCACAATGACCGGAAGGCTATGAATCTTAGCGATCTGTGACGCACGCCAGCGGCGTTCACCGGCCACAATCTCAAAGTTACCATCGCTGATCGCCCGCACAATCAACGGCTGGATAACGCCCTTTTCGCGGATCGAAGCCGCCAGGTCGTCGAGGTTTTCCTGTTCAAAGCGTTTGCGCGGCTGATCAGGGTTCGGTTTGATCCGCTCAATCGGAACGAACTGCTCCGCCGCACCAGCTCCCTTAGCGGCGACGCTTTCTGTCTCTGCTACGTCAGCCATCAGCGCCGAAAGCCCCCGGCCAAGACCCCGTTTACGCTCTTGTTTGTCCGCCATACTGCCACCTTATTAACCATTGTTTCTTGTTAGCTCAGCCGCCAAATCTCGGTAAGCTACAGCTCCTTTAGAGGTTGGATCGTAACTTATCACCGGCATGGCAAAGCTGGGCGCTTCGCTCACCCGAACGTTCCGCGGAATGACGGTTTGGAACACCAGCTCGCCCAAGTTTGCACGCGCGTCATTTTCGACTTGTTGAGAAAGGTTATTGCGCTTGTCATACATCGTCAGCAGCACCCCCTCGATCCGCAAGTCTTTGTTCCCGCTTTGACGCACTTCCCGAATTGTCAACATCAGCTGAGAAAGCCCCTCAAGCGCGAAAAACTCACTTTGTAAGGGCACCAGCACAGAATGCGCAGCGATCATCGCATTAACAGTCAAAAGATTAAGAGAAGGTGGGCAATCGATAAGGATATAATCCAGTTCGAATGCATCCATCTGCGTTTGGCGCAATGCGTCATGCAAAAGAAAGCTCCGCTTCTCGTTAGAGAAAAGCTCGATATCAGCCGAACTAAGATCAACCGTTGCCGGAATAATCATCAGACCTTCTGTCTCTGTTTTCTGAATGACTTGTTGAGGTTCAATATCGTCAAGCAAGAGTTCGTATGTGGTGAACTCACGATCTTCGACTTCGATCCCAAGACCGGTTGAAGCGTTCCCCTGCGGATCAAGATCAACAACAAGTATGCGCTTCCCTGTTTCAGCCAATGCTGCCGCTAGATTAATCGTCGTTGTGGTTTTACCCACCCCACCCTTTTGGTTTGCAACTGCGATAATTTTTGGTCCCGCTGGACGAGATAGGTCAGGCACGAGTGATATCCTTGATCATCAAGACTGCCGCCGCAGAATTCGTCTTGCTTTCAATCGCTTTAAATCGGTAAGACCATAAGCGTTGAGCTTCTTCAACCTCCTGTTGCCAGTTCTGGCCTTTCGGAAAGATTGCAACGCCGCTGGGTTTAAGGTGCATTTCAGCATAGATAAGAAGTTGGCTCAGATCGCTTAGCGCCCGTGCGGAGAGAACATCTGCATCAAGATTTTGAGCGTTTTCAATCCGCTCGTTATCTACGGTCGCAGTCAGCCCTAGTTCCCTGATAGCAGTCCGTAAAAATGCGCATTTCCGCTGATCACTTTCGACCAATCTAACGCGGAACCTTTGCTCTTCTTGATTGAGTATAGCAATAACGATCCCCGGAAATCCGCCCCCACTCCCGATATCAACCCAGTTGTCTCCTTCTTCGGCAAGGCGGAAAACTTGGACTGAATCTAGAATATGGCGGTCCCAAAGGTCATCAAGGCTCGACTTGGAAACCAAATTGATCTTTGGATTCCATTTTCGAACCAGTTCTGCGAACGCCACTAACTTCTGCAATGTTTCACGTGAAACATTTTTTACGTCAAACTCGCTCATGCGGATTTCTTCCCCACGCCCCGTTTTACCCGCGCAAGTATCAAAGTAAGCGCAGCCGGAGTCATCCCATCGATACGAGCGGCCTGGGCCATGGTTTCGGGCCGCGCCGCCAAGATCTTGGTCTTAAGCTCATTTGAAAGTCCAGCAAGGGAAGCAAAGTCAAAATCGCCAGGTATCCGCAGGCCCTCGTCCTTCTTCAATAGATCAATTTCCTTTTTCTGACGCTCGATATAGGTAGCGTATAGAGCATCCCGTTCAATTTGCCGCCGCACTTCGGTTGGCGTATCTGTCAGGTTCGGGTTAAGCGGGATGAGGTCTTCGAAGCTAATGTCTGGAAAGGCCAAAACTTGAAACCCGGTGCGTCTTGAGCCATCTTGATTGACGCTCAGTCCGGCAGCTTGAAGTTCCTTCGGTGTGTACAGCTCAGATGAAAGACGTTCCTTGACTAAGGTTAGAGCGTTGAGCTTACATTCGAACGCCTCAATACGCTCACCTGACACACAGCCCAGTTCAATCGCCAATGGAGTCAACCGCTGGTCAGCGTTATCCGCTCTAAGCGACAATCGGAATTCGGCCCGCGATGTAAACATGCGATAAGGCTCAGTTACGCCCCGCGTCGTCAGATCGTCGATCATCACGCCGATATAGCTATCCGAACGGCTAAAGATGACCGGCTCCTTCCCCTGGGCAGAAAGAGCCGCGTTTAATCCAGCAACCAGACCCTGCGCAGCTGCTTCTTCATAGCCAGTGGTACCGTTGATTTGCCCACCTAGGTACAGCCCCTCTACAGTACGAACCCCCAACGTTGAGGAAAGCGCTCGCGGATCGATATAGTCATACTCGATTGCATAGCCCGGCTGAAGTATCACCGCATTTTCTAATCCAACCATGCTACGAACATAGGCCTCTTGAACATCCGCAGGAAGGGATGTCGAAATGCCGTTTGGATATATCGTATGATCATCAGCACCCTCAGGTTCCAAGAACACCTGATGGGATTCCTTATCTGCAAAACGCACGACTTTATCTTCAATCGACGGGCAGTACCGCGGCCCCACTCCGTCAATATGACCTCCGTACATCGCGGAACGACCAAGGTTTTCTCGGATGATCTTATGAGTTGCCTCATTCGTATGGGTAATCCCACAGGCGACCTGCGGGGCCGAGATTTCGTCAGACAAGAATGAGAACAGCACTGGCGCGTCATCGCCCGGCTGTTGTTCTAAAATATCCCAGTTGATCGTACGACCATCCAAACGCGGTGGTGTACCAGTTTTCAAGCGGCCCATCGGAAGGCCGAAGGAATCGATACGTTCGGCCAGTTTCACCGACGCTCTATCTCCCATTCTGCCGCCCTGGTGCGATTCATCACCGATATGAATAACGCCGCGCAGGAAAGTGCCTGTGGTCAAAACTACCGAGGTCGCATTGAGGGAGGTGCCATCGGCCAGTAAGACACCCGAAACGGTCGGGCCATCCATTAAAAAATCGACCACTTCACCTTCGACGATCTGTAGGTACTCCTGCCCTTCAGTCTCTCGGAGCATTTCATTACGGTAGATTTTTCTATCGGCCTGTGCACGCGGACCCTGAACCGCCGGGCCTTTGCGGCGGTTAAGTAACCGGAATTGAATTCCGGCCTTGTCAGCAACGCGGCCCATTACCCCGTCCATCGCATCTATTTCTCTGACTAGGTGCCCTTTACCCAGACCGCCAATAGCGGGATTGCACGACATAACTCCAATGCCATCGCGGCTCATCGTGACAAGGGCAGTCTGAGCGCCCATACGTGCTGATGCATGCGCGGCCTCCGCCCCCGCATGGCCTCCGCCGATCACGATCACATCATAATGTTTCACGTGAAACACTCCATCATTTACCAACGCAAAAGCTGGTGAAAATTTCATCCAACAAATTCTCAACGTCAATCCGCCCGACCAGAGATTCTAGCGCACGTATGGCGAATCGAAGTTCTTCGGCCGCCAAATCGTAAAAATCCGGCCCGCGCGTTAGGATAGCATCTACCTCACCCAAACACGATACGGCTTGCTCCAAAGCGACACGATGCCGCTCATGCGTTGCCAACCCGATGCCAGAGCTCCGCTTTGACAGGGTTGTTTGGATACGGGCGATAAGGTCAGAGACCCCCTGCCCGGTTTTTCCGGATACCCCGTTTTCACTGTTGGAAACGAGATCCGCTTTCGGTACTAATACGATGTCCTCAGCTTCCGGCGAAACCATGAGAGATTCGCCCGGTGAGGCGAGAAAGACCCTCAGATCCGCCAGCCTTGACCGTTCGATAGCGCGTTCAATCCCTATTGCCTCGATTTGATCTTCGCTATCCCTTAACCCAGCTGTATCAAGAAGCGTTACGGGCAAACCGCCCAGGTCCATTCGAACCTCAATTACATCCCGGGTCGTTCCTGCCACTTCAGAGGTGATCGCCGCATCTCTCCCGGCGAGCGCATTCAAGAGCGTAGATTTACCGGCATTTGGCGGACCAATGATTGCTACCTCGAAACCGCTTCGAACACGTTCCGCTACATGCGTACCTCGAATTTCAGCTTTTAGTTCAGCACCGACCTTCGTCAGCAGATCATTTACCTCTGGGGTAACATCAATCGGAACTTCTTCATCTGCGAAATCAATCGTCGCCTCAAGCAGCGCTGCCGCCCTAATCAAATCTTTCCGCCAGTCTTCAACGCGCGCACCAAGATGCCCTGACAAAACTCGCACGGCCTGCTTTCGCTGGGCTTCTGTTTCCGCTTCAATTAGATCTGCGAGACCTTCGACCTGTGCGAGGTCGAGCTTTTCGTTTTCCAACGCCCGTCGCGTGAATTCGCCTGCCTCGGCGATTCGCGTATCAGGAAATTCGCTAAGGGTCGAAAGCATTGCCCGGACCACAGCGATAGACCCGTGCAGTTGGAACTCTATCACATCTTCGCCGGTGAATGAATTCGGCCCGGGAAAGCTCAATACAAGGGCCTGATCAATCACCTCACCCGCAGAGTCCTGCAGATTGCGCAGAACGCTCGTCCGGCCTTCAAGTCGTTTGCCAGAAATCTTCTGCGCGATCGCAAAAGCCTGCGGGCCAGAGATGCGGATTACCGCAACTCCGGCTCGACCCGGCGCAGACGCTTGGGCGAAGATCGTATCCATATGTCACTAACCTATTGTTATTGTTAAATAACTCAGGTGTTCATGGAGTCAAAGAAGTCAGAGTTTGACTTGGTTTGTTTCAGTTTTCCGAGCAGGAACTCGATGGCATCTGTGGTGCCCATCGGGTTGAGAATACGGCGCAAAACAAAGGTTTTCTGCAAGTCGATCTTATCGATGAGCAGATCCTCTTTTCGTGTGCCGGATTTAAGAATGTCGATCGCAGGGAAGACGCGCTTGTCCGCAATCTTGCGGTCGAGCACGATCTCGGAGTTACCGGTCCCTTTGAACTCTTCAAAGATCACCTCGTCCATCCGGCTGCCGGTGTCGATTAAGGCAGTCGCGATAATGGTCAACGAACCGCCCTCTTCGATATTCCGCGCCGCACCAAAGAAACGCTTGGGGCGCTGAAGGGCATTGGCATCGACACCACCGGTCAAAACCTTACCGGAGGACGGCACCACGGTGTTGAACGCACGGCCCAATCGGGTGATCGAATCGAGCAGGATGACTACGTCACGCTTATGCTCAACCAGGCGCTTAGCTTTCTCAATCACCATCTCAGACACGGCCACGTGGCGGGTTGCTGGCTCGTCGAAGGTAGAAGAGACAACCTCTCCCTTTACCGAGCGCTGCATGTCCGTGACTTCTTCGGGGCGTTCGTCGATCAGCAAGACGATTAGATAGCACTCAGGGTGGTTTTTCTCGATGCTATTGGCGATGTTCTGCAATAGCACGGTTTTACCCGTACGCGGCGGAGCAACGATTAGGGAACGCTGGCCTTTGCCAATAGGCGACACAAGGTCGATAATCCGGGCGGAGCGGTCCTTGATCGTGGGGTCGTCGACCTCCATCGTCAGACGCTCATCAGGGTATAGCGGCGTCAAGTTTTCGAAGGCGACTTTGTGGCGGGCCTTCTCAGGCGCTTCAAAGTTGATCTTGGTCACCTCGGTCAGCGCAAAATAGCGCTCCGTGTCGTCAGGCGCCTTGATCAGCCCTTCGATGGTGTCCCCGGTGCGCAGCGACCATTTGCGGATCATGTCGGGCGAGACATAGATGTCATCGGGGCCCGGCAGGTAGTTCGCTTCGGGCGAGCGGAGGAAACCGAATCCGTCCTGCAACACTTCGAGCACGCCGTCGCCTGAGATCTCCCAACCGTCATCCGCGCGTTCGCGGAGAATTTGGAACATCATTTCGCCTTTGCGCATGGTCGATGCGTTTTCGATCTCCAGCTCTTCGGCCATGGCGAGCAGGTTTTTCGGCGTCTGCGCCTTGAGATCAGCGAGGTTCAGCGTTTCGGTTGTCATGAAGCATCCTGTTCAGCCGCAGCAGAATGCGGGCTGGTCGATTATTTGAATGTGGCAGGCAGAAATCGCCCCGGACGGGACAGTGGCGCAGATATAGGCAACAGGGCCGCTTGAGTCAATTGCTTCAGAATTTCACGACGACAGAGAAGACGATCACGATCATCAACAGAGTTGGGACTTCGTTTAATAGCCTGAACTGACGGCCTGTGACGGTGCTCTCGCCCTGCTCAATGGATTTTACCTGTTTTTTTAACCAAACATGGAAAACCGTCATGGCGATCACGCTCGCCCCCTTGGTCCAAGGCCAGATCATCGTCCAGTCCACGATTCCGGGCGTTAGAACGAGGGCGAGGCCAAAGACCCATGTGGCCATCATCGCGGGCCGCATGATGAACTCAGCGAGCTTGTATTCCATCATCGAGAATGTCGCGTGCATTTGCCCCTCGGAACCCGCCCGTTCGACATGATGTACAAAGAGACGCGGCAGATAGAACAGCGCGGCCATCCAACTGATGACGGACACGATATGGAGCGCTTTGATCCACGGATAGGCAAAGCTGAGAAGGTCAAACATGAGAAAGGCTCCGGTGTGCGTGCTTCTTTCTTAATAATTAAGAAAAGAGAAAAGATGTAGTTGATTGTAGGGAACCGGATTCCTGTGGATTAATGATTTATACTGCCGGTTATCAACAGGTGAGTAAACTTCACGACCCCCTGTGGAAAAAACCGATCTGATTCTCGAATATTGAAACTTCTCAATATCTTGCCAGCGTATTTTCCGGGGGACAAAATGTATCGATACGGGGATAACCAGTGAAGTAGAGTGGTTATACGCACAAGCGGTTTATCCATATCCCTCGGGGTGGGAATCGGCGACAAAAACCGCGACTCGGGGCGAGATCTGCGGGCTTGTGCTGTCAACGTTTATCTCGCAGAACAAATCCTCAAGATTTGCGCCAGTTCATCACAGGGTTATCCACATGCCGCAAAAAATCATCCTCGCCTCCGGCTCGGAGATCCGGGCACAGCTCTTGCGGCAGGCCGCAATCCCGCATGAGGTGATCCCCGCGCGCATAGATGAAGAGATGATAACCGCCGCCCTGCGGGGCGAAGACGCCAAGCCCCGCGATATTGCCGACACATTGGCCGAGATGAAGGCCCGTAAGGTGAGTGAAAAGCACTCTGGCGCTTTGGTGCTGGGCTGCGATCAGGTCTTGGAGCATCGCGGAGAGATGTTGCACAAACCGGCTAACCAGGAAGAGGCCATCGCCCAATTGCATCAGCTGCGCGGGGATCGGCATTCGCTGCTCTCTGCCGCCGTGCTTTATGAAGATGGTGAACCGCTCTGGCGGCATGTTGGCCAAGTGCGGCTGCGGATGCGCGAAACAAGCGACGCTTATATTGCCGATTACGTTGAGCGGAATTGGGAGAGCATTCGTCACGCCGTGGGCTGCTATAAACTAGAAGAAGAAGGTGTGCGGCTGTTCAGTCAAATTGAGGGGGATTACTTTCACGTCCTCGGTATGCCATTTCTTGAGTTGTTGAACTATCTGACGCTGCGCGGAGACCTCGAAACATGAGCCTGGCCAAAATCCCCCTTGCCGGTGTGATCGGATCGCCCATCGCCCATTCCAAATCTCCACAGTTGCACCGCCATTGGCTAGAGACCTATGGCATCGCGGGGCACTATGTCCCGCTTGATGTGGCACCGGGCGACTTGAAAGAGGCGCTGAGAACGCTGCCCAAGATGGGTTTCGTCGGGGTAAACCTGACCATTCCGCATAAAGAAGCAGTGATGGAGATCGCGGATCTCATCAGCGACCGCGCTACGCTGATCGGGGCAGCCAACACGCTGATCTTTCGCGCAGACGGAAAAATCCATGCCGATAACACCGATGGCTACGGGTTTATCGAAAATCTGAAAGCCGGCGCGCCGGATTGGAATCCTAAAGCCGGACCAGCGGCGGTGCTAGGTGCTGGGGGGGCCGCGCGGGCGGTGATTTCATCGCTGATCGACGCAGGCGTGCCCGAGATCTGCCTGTCAAACCGCACCCGTGTCCGGGCGGAACAGCTGCAGCGGGACTTTGGCAACCGGATAAAGGTTGTTGATTGGGTGCAGGCGGGTGACATGCTGGATCGTGCGAATTTGGTGGTGAACACCACCTCGCTCGGGATGATCGGCAAGGGCGCGTTGCGTGTACCGCTTGATGGTCTGCGCCCCGGCACCGTGGTGACAGATCTCGTTTATGCGCCACTACGGACGCATCTTCTGGAAACGGCAGAGGAAATGGGCTGTGTCACCGTCGATGGCCTTGGCATGCTGCTGCACCAAGCGGTTCCTGCGTTTGAGCGCTGGTTTGGCAAGCGGCCAGAGGTTGACCGCGCCACCCGAACGGCGGCGCTGCGCTGATGTTCCACCTTGGGCTGACTGGGTCGATTGGCATGGGCAAATCGACCACGGCAAAGATGTTTACTGAGGAAGGCTGCGCCGTCTGGGACGCCGACGCGGCGGTGCACCGGCTCTATGCCGCCGGTGGCGCGGCTGTGGCACCGATGCGGGCAGCTTTTTCGACGGCGATAGAAGCCGGGGCCGTTTCCCGTGCCGCGTTGAAAGAGATCATCGCCGCCGATCCCACCGCCCTGACCCGGATCGAAGCGATTGTTCATCCTCTGGTGGCACAGGACCGCGCCGCGTTTCTTGCCAAAGCCACGAGCGACATCGCCGTGCTCGACATCCCGCTGCTCTTTGAAACAGGCGGCGACGCCGCGATGGACGCGGTGGTCTGCGTGACAATCCCCGACGACGTTCAGCGCGACCGCGTCCTTGCCCGCGGCACCATGACCGAAGCCCAATTCGACGCCATCCGCGCCAAGCAAATGCCCGCCAAAGAGAAGTGCGCCCGGTCAGACTATGTGATAGTCACCGACACGCCCGACCATGCCCGTGCGCAGGTCCGGGAGGTGGTCCGCGACATTAAGGAAAAGCTACGTCATGCGTGAAATCGTGCTCGATACCGAAACCACCGGCTTTGACCCCGAAAGCGGCGACCGTATCGTCGAAATCGGTGCGGTTGAGCTGATGAACCACATGGCCACGGGCGAGACCTATCACCAATATATTAATCCCGAACGCGGAATGCCGGAAGAGGCGTTTCAGGTACACGGGCTTGGCGACGATTTCCTGCGCGACAAACCCAAGTTTGCCCAAATCGGGAAGTCGTTCCTTGATTTTATCGGCACGTCAAAGCTGATCATTCACAACGCGGCCTTCGACATTAAATTCCTGAATGCCGAATTGCGCTGGATGGGCCTGCCGCAAATCCCATGGGAGCAAGCGCTTGATACGTTGGAGATCGCGCGCAAGCGCTTCCCCGGCTCACCCGCGTCTCTCGACGCGCTCTGCCGGCGCTTCGGCATCGACAATACGTCGCGCACCCTGCACGGCGCCCTGCTCGACAGTGAAATTCTGGCCGAAGTCTATTTGGAGTTGATCGGCGGGCGGCAGCCCGACTTTGCGTTGTCGTCTGCGCCTGAGCAACAAGCCGGTCAGCCAGACTCGCGCTGGACCCCGAAACCGCGGCCCAATCCCCTGCCCTCACGTCTGACAGAGGCCGAAGCCGCCGCCCATGCCGAATTCATCGGCAAGCTGGGCGACGACGTGCTGTGGAAACAGCTGGGCTAACGCTTAGGCGTCGGCTTTAGGCGGGTTTTCTGCCTGCCGGCGCGCAACTTCGTTGCGGTACAGCGACAGGAAGTCGATGTTCTCAAGGTTCAGCGGCGGGAAACCACCATCACGGGTCACGTCGCTGACGATGCGGCGCAGGAACGGGAAGATCATGCGCGGGCATTCGATCAGCAGATAGGGGTGCATCTGCTCTTCGGGCACGTTCTCGACCTGAAAAATACCGACATAGTCGATTTCCAGCACAAAAAGCGTCGCGTCGCCGTCTTTCGCCTTGGAGGTGATGTTCAGCTTGATCGCCGTTTCATACTGGCTGTCCCCGGCGCGCTTTTTTGCGTCGAGGTTCACCTGAACCTGCACGTCAGGCTGCACATCGGCGGGCGCGCCCTTTTGCGCCATGATGTTCTCAAAGGACATGTCGCGGATGAATTGGCCCAGCACGCGCATCTGCGGCTGTGTGGGTTGCGGTGTTTCGTTTTCTGCCATGGTCTGTGTCCTGTTGTGGTTAATTTTTTAAATCCAGCCGGGCTTAGCAGGTCAGCACGGGCCGCTCAATCCTTTGTCCAGCCGGATGGCCCCTTGGTCTGGCGCGGCTGTTCGGGAATCTCGTGAAAATCACCGTCAATTACGTCGCCACGCGGATCACGCCCGCCTTGAGGGCCGGGACGCGGGCCCATACCGCCGCCGGGCGTGCCAAAACTTTGGATGTTCACACGGTCACGAATGGCGCGATAGGCCGCCGCCCGAAAGCGTGGAATCAGGAAAGCAAAGCCAACCGCGTCTGTGAAAAACCCGGGCGTCAGCAAAAGTGCGCCGGAAAAAAGGATCATCGCACCGTGCACCAAAGGCTCTGTTGGATCGCGCAGATCAGAGAAAGAACTGCGCAGCTGACCCATGGCAATCGCCCCCTGAGAGCGCACCAACCACGTGCCCAGAATGGCCGTTAGCACCACAACGGCAAGGGTCCAGCCAAGGCCGATGGCCCCGCCAACTTGAATGAAAAGCGTGATCTCGATCAGAGGCACGGCGATAAATGCGATCAATAGCCACATGCGGCAGGGTCCTTTCGCTGGGGGCAGAGTGGACTTGCCCCGGTCGAACACCTACATAAGAGCTTAACTTGCATGTTTCCATGCCACCCTGAATGAGGTTTCGATGAATTCTCCCCTGATACAGCTTCTGGTGCTTGCCGGTATCGCCGTATTCCTGATCCTGCGCCTGAAAAATGTGCTCGGCACGCGCGAGGGCTTTGAAAAGCCTCCCGTCAGCGATCAAACGCCCGCCGCACGCAGTGGCCCGTCGTTCGAGGTGATCGAAGGCGGCCCGGATCTCGATATTACCGATCACGTTGCCGAAGACAGCACTTCGGGCAAAGCGCTTGCCGAGATGAAGCGCGTTGAGCCGTCTTTCGGCGTGAACGATTTCTTGCAAGGCGCACGCGGTGCTTATGAGATGATCGTCATGGGCTATGAGCGCGGCGATCTGGCTGAAATCCAGCCCTTCTTGGCCGAGGATGTCTATGAAAGCTTTGTCGATGGTGTGGCCGCCCGCGAAGACCAAGGTCTGACGATTGAGGCTAATTTCATCGGTGTGCGTGAGTTGGAACTGATCGACGCCAGAATGGACGAAGCCACGAAAGAAGCCGAACTTACCATCCGCTTTGTCGGCGAATTGACCTCGGCGGTGCGCAACCGTGAAGGGGAGATCGTCGAAGGCAGCATCAACGAAATCAAACGCCAAAAAGATACATGGGTCTTTGCCCGTGTCATGGGCTCGGATGATCCGAATTGGCTGCTGGTTTCCACAGACGGGTAGCGCGTGCCCTTTGCGCCTGTGCGCTGTTGGGCGGTGTATCAATGATTACACCGGCCGCAGCGGAAGTGCATTATACGGTCATGGATTTCGACCAGCTTGACGGCTGGGCCGAGGATGACCACGCCGCCGCGTTCGAGGTGTTCACCAGCACCTGCGGGGATATGAAAGATGTCGACTGGCGCGCGCTGTGCAAATTGGCCAAAGATGGGCCGGACCCCCGCCAATTTTTCGAACTATTCTTTCGTCCTGTCCTAATGGAAGACGGTCAAGACGCGCTCTTTACCGGCTATTTTGAGCCTGAGCTTGATGGCGATCTCTACCCCTCCGCGCGTTTCCAATACCCAATCTACGCCATGCCCCCTGAGGCCGAGGAGATTCGCCCGTGGCTGACCCGGCGCGAGATCCTAGATGGCGAAGTGATGCGCGACCGCGGGCTAGAGATTGCTTGGGTCGATGACCCGGTCGAACTGTTCTTCCTTCAAATTCAAGGCTCTGGCCGCATTCGCCTGCCCGATGGTAGCTATCTGCGCGTGGGCTATCGCGGTGCCAATGGGCATGATTACCGGTCGGTCGGGGTCGAATTGGTGCGGCGCGGTGTCTATGAGGCGCATCAGGTCAGCGCCGATGTGATCAAGAATTGGGTGCGCCGCAACCCCGAGGATGGCCGCGAATTGCTGTATCACAACCCGTCATATGTGTTTTTCCGTGAAGTCAGCCGCGTGCCCGCTGACAAGGGGCCACTGGGGGCGATGAACCGTTCCATCACCACGCTGCGCAGCGTTGCGGTGGACCCGGCCTATGTGCCGTTGGGCGCGCCCGTCTGGTTGGAAAAAGACGGCAAGAAACCGATGCGTCGATTGATGGTGGCGCAAGACACTGGTTCGGCCATCAAAGGTACGCAACGGGCCGATGTGTTCTTCGGCACCGGCGACAAGGCAGGCCGCGCCGCCGGGCGCTTGCGTGATCCGGGCCGGATGATGGTGCTCATGCCGATCCAACGCGCCTATGCCTTCCTGCCCGAGAGCGCGATATGAAGCGCCGGCGGCTGAATGACGACGACCTCGCGCTGTGGCGCAGGGTGACCGAGCGGACCGAGAAGCTGGAGTTGAACAAGCTCTTCACGCCCGAAATCGACGCGCCTGCCCCCGCCCCGCCGCAGATCCGCCGGGCTAAGATCACGCTGCAAGGAAACAAGCCTCAGCCGAGCGTGAAAAAGCGCAGCAATGATCTGCGCCCTACATTAAGTGAGCAGATGAAAACCGCGCCGGTCCAGATGGATCACAAAGCTTTCGGCAAGCTGAAGCGCGGCAAACTGCGCCCCGAAGGCCGGATTGACCTGCACGGCATGACGCTCGACCGCGCCCATCCCGCGCTGAATGGGTTTATCATGGACGCCCATGCCCGTGGCAAACGGCTGGTGTTGGTCATCACCGGCAAGGGCAAACGCCGTGACGAAGGCGGCCCGATCCCCGTACGCGACGGTGTGCTGCGCCATCAAGTGCCACAATGGCTGTCGATGCCGCCGCTCAGCGCGCTGGTGCTCCAGATCGCGCAGGCACACGTAAGTCATGGCGGCGGCGGTGCCTATTACGTTTATCTCAGGCGAAATCGTTAGGCGCGCAGCCAAGGTTTGTAGCGCCGGATCGCCCATGCAGCCAATCCCGCAGCCAAGAGATAGTAGAGCGCAATCGGCAACATCTGCTCCGGGAAATCCACGCCAAGGTCGATGAACAGCCCTGTTACGCCCGGTCCGATGGCTGAACCAAAGACCATCAGCGCTGCCGCCACTGCTTTAATCGACCCGACATGCCGCGTGCCGTAATATTCCGCCCAGAAGGCCGCGGGGGCGGTTGATTGCATCCCCTGCCCCACGCCGAAAATCATCAAGCCGATTCCCGCCATCCATAGGGTATCGGCATAGGCCAGCACGACGAATGACAGCGCGAAGGGCAACATCATCACCGGAACCACACGGCTGACCCCGAACCGGTCGATCGCCCAGCCCGAAAGAAAGGTGCAGGCCACCGCCGAGAGCGTGTAGATCGGCATAAGCGCCACGAATTCGACCAGTTCCCAGCCTTTCACCTCGGTGAGGTGCACCTGCTGAAAGAACAGTGCCGTGCCCCATGCCGAGGGGCCGATGGCAAAGGGGATCATCATCCAGAATAGACCCGAGCGAAGCATCTCACCCCGCGTCCAATGCCGCCCCTGCATCCCGGCGCGCTGCGCATGATCCGCCATGCTTTGCGGTGTGCGTTCCTGCCTGAGCAGCATCTGGATCACCGGGATCGTCAGCAAAACCAGCACGGCGGCCAGCACCCACAGACTGCGCCAATGGAAGCTGGCGAAAAGCGCCACAAAGATCACCGGCAAAAACGCCTGTCCCGCAGCAAAGCCCATCGAAGACAACGACAGCGCCTTGCCGCGGGAGGCCTCGAACCAGCGCACCATGGCGACTTGTCCAAGCTGGGACATCATCCCCTGCCCGGTTAGCCGCAGGGCATAGATGACAAAAATCAGCGCGACCCAATTCGGCACCGCCGCCATCGCCAAACATGCCCCGGCCAGCGCCACCATCACGCCAAACGCCAGCGCCCGCACGCGGAACCGATCCGTCAACACCCCGGCCCAAACCATGGTAATCGCCGAAAGCGTCGTGCCGATGGTATAGATGCCACCCCATTGGCCATCACTCAGGCCAAAGTCGCCCTTAATCACCCCCGCAAAGAGCGAGATGAAATAAGTCTGTCCATAGGACGAGGTGAAGGTGAGCAGGAAACCGGCCAACAGAAACAGCCAGTTACGCCGCAGAAATGAGAGGTACTCCATGCCCCTTTCATCGCCGGGGCATGGAGGAAAGAAAAGCCCTAAAGAACGTAGCGGCTGAGATCAGTAGAGCGGGTCAATTCGCCCAAGTTCTTCTCAACAAAATCCGCGTCGACGGTGATCTCCTGCCCCGAGCGATCCGGCGCATCGAAAGAAACTTCCTCAAACACCCGTTCCATGACGGTATAGAGCCGTCGCGCTCCGATATTCTCGACCGAAGTGTTCACATCCGCCGCGATCTTGGCCAGCGCCGCGATGCCCTCTTCGGTGAAGGTCACGGTCAGTTCTTCGGTGCGCAACAGCGCGGTGTACTGACGCGTCAAAGCATTGTCGGTTTCGGTCAGGATGCGGACGAAATCGCCTTCGGTCAGCGCCCGTAACTCAACGCGGATCGGCAAGCGGCCCTGCAGTTCGGGCAGCAAATCCGAGGGTTTGGCGATATGAAAGGCACCTGAGGCGATGAAGAGGATGTGGTCGGTTTTGACCGCCCCATATTTCGTGGAAACAACGGTGCCTTCGATCAGCGGCAGTAGGTCGCGCTGCACGCCTTCACGTGAAACATCGCCACCACGCGCATCAGACCGGGCGCAGACCTTGTCGATCTCGTCCAAAAAGACGATGCCGTTCTGCTCAACCGCCTCAATCGCGGCGCGGTTCACGGCTTCATCATCGAGCAGTTTATCAGCCTCTTCGCCCAGCAGCACTTCATAGCTGTCAGCAACGGCGAGACGCTTCTTAGTGGTACGCCCGCCTATGGCTTTGCCGAATAAATCGCCGAGGTTCATCATCCCCGCGCCGCCGCCGGGTTGGCCGGGAATGTCCATCATCGGAAAGGGGCTAGAGTTGTCGGCGACCTCAAGCTCGATCATTGTGTCATCCAACTCGCCGCTGCGCAGTTTTTTGCGGAACATCTCGCGGGTTCCGTCACGGGCATCGGTTCCGGCGATGGCGTCGATCACGCGCTCCTCAGCGGCCTGCTCGGCTTTGGTCTTGACGTCTTCACGCATAAACTCGCGAGTCATGACGATGGAACTGTCTAGCAAATCGCGGATGATTTGCTCCACATCACGGCCAACATAGCCGACCTCGGTGAACTTAGTGGCTTCGATTTTAATAAACGGCGCACGGGCCAGCTTGGCCAGACGGCGGCTGATCTCAGTCTTACCAACGCCGGTGGGGCCAATCATTAGGATGTTCTTAGGGTACACTTCGTCGCGAAGATCATCCGCCAACTGCTTGCGCCGCCAACGGTTGCGCAGCGCCACAGCAACAGCGCGTTTGGCGTCGTTCTGGCCGATGATGTAACGATCAAGCTCGGATACGATCTCGCGGGGGGTTAGGTCGGTCATGCGGTGATTTTCTCCACGGTCAGTTTGCCGTTGGTGTAGACGCAGATGTCGGCGGCAATCGCCATCGCATCGCGGGCGATGGTTTCGGCGTCACGGTCGCTGTCCATCATAGCGCGCGCCGCAGCGAGGGCATAGTTCCCGCCCGACCCGATGGCGGCGACTTCGTGCTCCGGCTCCAGCACATCGCCTGCGCCGGTGATCACCAGCAAGTCTTTGCCATCGGTCACGATCAGCATCGCTTCCAGCTTTTGCAGGTATTTATCGGTGCGCCAGTCCTTCGCCAGCTCAACACTCGCACGGGCCAGTTGCCCCGGTGTCGCCTCCAGCTTGGCCTCCAACCGTTCCAGCAGCGTGAAAGCATCAGCGGTAGAGCCAGCAAACCCCGCCACCACGTCATAGCCGCCGGGGCTGAGTTTTCGCACCTTGCGGGCTGTGCCTTTGATCACGGTCTGGCCAAGGCTGACCTGTCCGTCACCGGCAATCACCACTTCGCCGCCTTTTTTGACGCCAATAATCGTGGTCCCGTGCCAACCGGGGAAATCGTCGTTCTGTGCCATGGGGCCTCCTGTCGCTTGGCGTCTATATGGCCCCCGTGGCAGGGCAGGACAAGGGCGGCGCCGCTTGTGGGCGGTTGCGCGGCGGGCTAGCCTCTGCCTCATGCAGGATCGCGCCGAAGTTGATATCTATCTTGAACCCCCGCTGCGGAAGAGCGCAGAGTCCGGCGCGCATAACTTCATCGGTAAAGTTGCGCGTGTACTCGAAAATGCGCAGTTTAGGGTCACATATCGCGATATTGGCGGGCCCGTCCGTGCCCCGGATGCGCTAACGCTCAGCCACATGGCCCCTGCCCCAACCACGCGTGGTTTGATTTTTCGCCGTTGCTATCACTACCCGTTCTGGCAGATTGAGGCGCGGCCTGAACGTTGGTTGTGGGATGTCGCTTTAGGCGAGTTCGATCCCGCGCTTATTGACCCCATTGAAGCGCAGCGTTTCTACCGTTTCTGGCAGAAGCGCCTGTTTGGCAGTGCACCAGAGCAAACGCGCAGAGATGGGCCAATCTATGTTACCTTGCAGGGCCGCCTGTTGCAGCGGCGATCCTTCCAATCTTGCAGCCCCATAGAGATGCTGGAGCATACACTTGCCCAGTCCACCTGCCTCATTGTGGCTGCGCTGCATCCAAAGGAGGTTTATAGCGCAGAGGAGCTTACCGCGCTTGAACGTCTCGCGGCGCAGCACCCCCGTTTGACCCTGACCATGGGCCAGATGGAGCGCCACCTCCAGAACTGTGCCTTTGTCGTGACCCAAAACTCAGCGGTCGCATTTTCCGGATATTTTTTTGGCAAACCTGCCCTTTTCTTTGGCCAGATCGACTTTCACCATATTGGAGTCAGGGCAGATCTGGCAGATCTCAGCCAATGTTTCGACGCAGCCGAACGGGCAGAGCCGGATTTCGCAGCCTATCTGTGGTGGTTCTGGCAGGACAACTGCATCAACGCAGGTCGAGCGGAGGCCGAGGAGAAGATTGCCGCGCGGCTAAGGCGCTTTGGTTGGCCAGTCTGATCTCAATGAAAAGGGCGCCCCGAAAGGCGCCCGTTTTCGTAACTCAAATTCAGTAACTTACTGAAATTAAATGGATTCTTCGATCCAGCTTTGCAGGGCCGCCTTGGGGCGTGCGCCAGCAAGGTTCGATACGACCTGACCGTCCTTAAAGATGAACAGCGCCGGAATACCACGCACGCCGACCTGAGCGGGCGAGTTCGGGTTTTCGTCGACGTTGACTTTAACGATCTTCACGCGACCGTTCATTTCATCCGAAAGCTCTTCCAGCGAAGGGCCGATCTGTTTGCACGGGCCGCACCATTCGGCCCAGAAATCGACCAGAACCGGAATGTCCGAATTTTTAACTTCGGCGTCGAAAGTGTCGTCGGTGACTGCGACGGTTGCCATGATGCTCTCCTGACAGGAATGGGTTAAGGCCTGAACCTATGAACGCGGGGCACTGGCGTCAAGATATGGCAGGGCTCGCATCGCATTTGTCACGATTTCGTTGGGCAGCACCATAAGCGCTGGTTTCGCAGTCCATAGAATTGCCGTTTCAATTCGCCACTGCGGGTAGATCTGCCGCAGCATATGCGCATATGCGCCCATCTGGCGCAGCAGACCGTCCGGGCAGGCATCAGGTGCATTGGGAACCACGCGGTTGGTTTTAAAATCCACCGCGAGGATATGATCTTCGGCGATCACCAACCGGTCGATCGTACCATGCAGACGCTGTGCGCCCAAGCTGCCGGTGACAGGCACTTCAGCGAGCGTCGTGTCGGCGAAAAGCGGGGCGAGGGCAGGGGTGCGTAACACGGCTTCTGCTTCTGCCTGCGCGCGGCCGATCATCTCAACCGAATGACTACGGGCCAAACTGCTAAGGAAAATCTCCCGCGCTTCCGCATCCATTAGCGGCAGATGTTCGAGCAATTCATGCACCAAAGTGCCGTAGCTTAGCGCTGTATCCATATCGAAACCCGCTTCACCGGCCAGCGCCTTCGCACCGCCAAGATCAGAGGGCGATAGGGTCTTGTCTTCACCACTTGGTGCGGGGGCAGGACGCGCAAAATTAGGGTCTAACTGGGGCGCTGTGACGATTTCCTCGGGTGTCTCCACGATGTCGAGTGCATCCCAATCGCCCTGCTGATAGCGCAGCGTGCCGTCGTCTCCTAATGGCTCGGCTTGCAATCGGGCCAGTGCGGCAGCGGTGATCTGATACCAAGAGGATTCATCCTTAGACAATTCCCCCGCAGCCGCCACGATCAGCCATTTCTCGGCCCGCGTCATGGCCACGTAAAACAGCCGAAGCCGTTCTTGCAGCGCAGCCTCTTTCATCTCGTCCAGTCGTGCGCGCATCGGTTGCGGCGTGTCATCGGCCGAGGCTTTCCACACAGGTGTGCCAGCAACGGTAATAATCTCATCTTTGATCGTCACATCGCGTCGCCCGGTGTCGGGCAGGATGACGATGGGCGCTTCGAGACCCTTGGCGCCATGCACCGTCATCACCCGGATCTGGTTCGACGCGCTGTCGATCTGGCGTTTAATTTCCAGATCATCGGTCTGCATCCATTGCAAGAAACCGGTCAAGCTGGGCACAGCGCCGCGCTCATAGGCGAGCGCTTGGCTCAGCATCGCATTGATGCCGTCTTCCGCCTCTGGCCCCAAGCGCGCCAGCAGTTTACGGCGGCCGTCGTGACGGGTGAGGATCCGCTCAATCAGGTCATAGGGGCGCAGGTAGTCCACCTGCGCACGCAGGTCGCGCAGAACCGGGAGCGTGGCGGCATGGGCCTCGGTCTGGTTGCGCAAGGCCTGCCAGAGGTGATCTTCTTTCCGGTAATGGGCGAGCGTGAAAAGCTCTTGCTCTGACCAGCCAAAAAGCGGCGATTTCAGCGCGGTTGCAAGCGAAAGATCGTCATCCGGCGTCGCCAAGAACGACAAGATCGCAGCCAGATCGCGCACCGCGAGCTCGGCCCCAACCTTAAGCCGATCCGCCCCGGCGATGGGCAGTTCCGCCGCCTTACAAGCGCGAATAATCTCAGAAAACAGGGCCGAGCGGCGTTGCACGAGGATCAGAAAATCTCCCGGTTGGATGCGCCGCCGCGCCAATCCGCCCTTGCTGTCGTCGGGGAGGTAATGTTTCTCAGTCGTCAGTTCCTTGATGCGCCGCGCGATGCGCTCAGCCAGTTGCACCGTGTGATGCCGCGCGCTGCGCCGGTCGACGGGGTCTGTCCAGTCGCCTCCCTCATCAGGACCGGCTTTTTCGATAAATGGCCATAGGTCTACGCGGCCGGGCAGACGATCCTTGAATGCCAAATGCCCGTCATTTGTGAACCCGGTCTGGACCTCCGGGTCGAATACACCGTCGACCGCCTGCAGGATCGCCGAGGAAGAGCGGAAAGAATAGGCAAGGCTGCGGCGCTGAAAGAACTGCCCCGCTTCGCCGATTTTCTGTTCAAAGGTGGCACCTTTGCGGTCCAACTCTTCCGGGTCCGCCCCTTGGAACGAATAGATCGACTGTTTCTTGTCGCCCACGACGAACAACGTGCGATCCACCTCATTGCGCGCGCCTGCGCCGGAGTAGAACTCATCCGTCAGCCGTTCGATCACGTCCCACTGCCGCGGCGAGGTGTCCTGCGCCTCGTCCACCAGAATGTGATCAATGCCACCGTCGATCCGGAAAAGCACCCATGCGGCCACGGCCTTGTCGGTCAGCAGTGCGCGGGCTTTGAGGATCAGATCGTCGAAATCAAGCCAGCCGCGTTTTTGTTTTTCATCCGCATAGCGGGCAAGGAAGCGGAAAGCAAAACGGTGCAGCACATAGGACTTTCGCGCGGCCTTCAGCGCCAGACGTGCTTCGCGGGCGTCTTCGACACGCTGCATCAGCTGTTCAAGTTGCGGCATTTGCTCCGCGATGACCTTTTGGGTCGGTTTCGTCGGGAAACTGCCGATCTTGGCGGTGAAGGGCGCTTTGGCGCCGCTGCCGGTTAGCAGGATGTTCTCCAACTGTGGCAGAGCTGAGAGATCGTAGCGCTCGATCTCCTGCAAGGCCGCGCCTGCTTTGCCATCGTTCCCACCCTTAGCCAGCAGATGAGGAATGATCTCAGCCATCATCGTCGTCTCGCTGCCGAGGAAGACCGAACCGGCAATCTTGTCCTCGGTCAGGTCGTCGGGCTGTGCGAAAAGCGCGAGGATCTCGGACCATGAACACGGCTCAGTAAAGGCGTCACGTTGGCCGACGATGCTTCGGGTGAGGCTGGCGAAATCTTCGCCGGTGTAATGCCGCGCTATATCAGCCACCAGAGGCGCATCTTCGCCCTCGGCCATTTCGTCAACAATCTCGGCGCGCAGCAGATCGGCGGCGCGGTCTTCGATCTCGGTGAACTGCGGGCTGACCTGTGCTTCCAGCGGAAAGCGACGCAATAGGGCGGCGCAGAAGGAGTGGATTGTTTGGATTTTTAGCCCGCCCGGCGTCTCAATCGCGCGGGCGAATAGGGTGCGGGCGTTGCGCAATTGCTCAGGCGTCAGCTCCCCTTGCACACCAAGATCGGCGAGCGCACTGCGCAGTGCCTCGTCTTTCAGCATCGCCCATTCGCCCAAACGTTTGAACAGACGGTTTTGCATCTCCGAGGCGGCGGCCTTGGTATAGGTCAGGCAAAGGATGTGTTGCGGCTCGACATCATCGAGCAACAGCCGCGCCACGCGGTCGGTCAACACGCGGGTCTTGCCCGAGCCCGCATTCGCGGTCAGCCACGTGGAGGCATCGGGCCGGGCGGCCTCGATCTGGGCGCGGGTGGCGTCGTCAAAATCGCGCATCATTCCAGATCCTCCGGTTTGGCGGCAGTGGTGCCATCCCATTCGCCAAAGCGGGCCAATTGGTCATAATTCCCAGCAAAAGCATCGCTTTGCACCATGCGGCGGGCAGTGAACCCTTGGCCTTCGTCTAGGTAGCGCGATAGCAGTGCATGCAGACCGGCAAGCACCTCTTGGGGGTTTTCCTCGTCCAACGGTGCGGGCACTTCGACGGGTTTAGAGCCCAAGCCGATGAAGGCCGCATGGGCGACATGTGCCACCCCCACCTCGGGGAAGCCGCCGCGTTCGACCATCGCCGCTTCGATCAGCAGTTGCTTGTCGAAAAGGCGCTGTTCCTTTTTGCCCGGCGGCGTGCCGGTCTTGTAATCATAGATCAGCACATCGCCATCATCGGTCTGGTCGATCCGGTCAGCAAATCCGCTGAGAGTAAAACCGAGGTCCGCGAAAGTATGGCTGCCACGCGCGCCTTGCTCGAAAGCGACGGGGCTGGAGAATTCGGCGCGGGTGCGTTCGCGGGAAATGAACCAATCGGCGATCCGGTCGATCCGGGCCAGCCACATGGCGCGGGCGGCGGGCCAAGGGGCTTCTTCTTCCAACACCTGAGCGGCAACTTCGAGCAGGGTCTCGCGGGTCAGCCGTGCCGGATCTCGGGCCACCAGCTTTACGAAATCCTCCATAATGCGGTGCAGCACGATGCCGCGCACGGGCGCGTCGGGCGATTGCACCAGCGGGTTGATCGCGCGCAGTTTTAGGCTGTGTTTGGCGTAAACCGCATAGGGGTCGCGGATCAGGGTCTTGATCTCGGTCACCGACAGCTTGCGGGGCCGCGCCGCCCGTGGGGGCCGGGGCGAGGGGCGTGGCGCGGGGGCCGTTCGCTCCACCGCTTCCAAGGCGCGCACTTGATCCAGCCAATAGCTGCCGCGTTGCTGCATTGCCTTCCATGCTTCTGGCCCACCGGTTTCCCCCAAACCGCCTAGCAGGTTGCCTAGCCGGTTCAGCCAACGTGACGGCACCATTTCGGCCTCATCCGAGCGGATCGCGCGGGTGATCCAAACCTCTGCGCTGGCGATGGCCTGTTGGTAGTCATGTGCGGAAAGGCCGACGCGCCGTTCGGGCAGCAGCAGCCCTGCTTTCTCGCGCATTTGGCGGTTCAGCCAGGGATCGGGCGGCGGTGCTTCGGGCCATGTGCCTTCGTTAAGGCCGCCGAGGATGACCAGATCGGCGCCCTGAACCCGCGCCTCCATCGTGCCCCAGATCATGATGTCGGGATGCGGGGTGTCGGCCTCGCGCACCTCTTCTTGAGACAGCAGCGCGCCTAACAGATCGGCGTAATCTGCGGCATTCATCGCGCCGCCGTGCACCGCATGTTCGGTGAGGTTTTCCATAACTCCCTGCGCGGCGATGCCCGCGCCATGGTGCCAAAGCAGATGATCGGGGTCGGCGGCTTGACCGGCGGCGATCCTATCGGCCAGCGCCAAATGGGCGGCGACGCAATCGGGCAGGGGCCGCTCGCCGGGGGCATCATGGCCGGGGAATGTCTCTCCCACCCAAGCGATCCAATTGCGGAAACCGCTGGGGTCTTCCATTCGTTTTGCAGCGCGTTCAGCGATCTCGGTCAGGCCTTCGGCATCTGGATAGGGCAGCCCATGGCGGCGGATCTCGGCTTCTAGTCGCTGGGTGTAAAGCTGGTGAAAGTTTCGCCCCGCGCCGCTGTGGGTTAGCGGGTGTTTCAGCAGGGTCAGCAGCGCTTCGGCATCAAGTTTACGCAGAAAAAGCGCTGCCACATGACGCAGAAACCGCCCCGGAGGGGACAGTTGCAGCGGCATCCCGGCGCTGTCATCGGGAAGGATATTCCACCGATCCAGCGCGGCCGTAACCTGTCGAGTGAGCATCCGGTCGGGTGTGATCAGCGCGGCCTTCACGCCATCTTCTGCGGCTTGACGCAGACGCAGCGCGATGGCCAGTGCTTCAACACGGGGCGTGGGCGCTTCGATTAGAGTGATGTCAGCCGTTGCGCCGTGAAGGTCATCCAATTTTGGTCCTTCGCTCAACCATGCATGTGTCACCGGCGCAGGACGAAGCGAGAGCGAAAGCAGCGTGTTTCGTGCCATCGAAACGGCGGGCATGTCGCACCACGGTTCAATCGCTCCCCGCGAGACACCGAGCATATTCATCAGTTTGCGGAAACGGTACTGCGGATGATCCTCAGCCAAAAGCGCCTGATCCAACTCATTCCAGACGGCGGTGGGCATCTCGAAATCAAAACCGGGCAGGATGATCGCGCCTTGGGGCAGGCGGGCCACGGCCTCCATCAGCAAGGCAGTCGTGCCGCGCGACCCGGTGGAGCCTGCAAGGATCACGGGATGCTGCGGCGGATCGTCTTGCCAGCGGACGATGATCCGGGCGACCAATTGTCGCCGCCGCGCCTCGGCGTCAGGGCGGGTGGTGGTCTGGCCGAGATAGTCATGCGCAATGGCCAAAAACCGCTGCGCGCGCTCCCAATGGGCCGAGAGGTGACCCACATCTAGCCCGGCCACGGTTTCAGGCGAAACGCCTTCGCCCTGCATTTCGTCAATCAACCCGGCAAGACTGTCGGACAGCGCGTAAAGCGACGCGCGCGGGGCGAGATCCGGCGCGGCATCCAGTAGGCGCGAGACAAGTTGAATCAGTTCCAGCCGCCGTTGCAAGGGCGGTGTCGGCGCTGGCAATGCAACGCCGGGCGCCAACGCGTCGAGGTCGGTAATCAGCCGGATCCGTGGCAAGAAACCTGCCGGACCTGCATCAAAATCATGGCGCAGTCGGCGCGCCATGCGGTTGGTGTTCACGATAAGCTCAACGCGGGCCATCGCCTCCGGCGGGCCATTTTCCAGCCGGTCACAAAGTCCGCGCACCAACCCGCGCGGAAAGTCGACACCGGGGGCGAGACCAAAGATGCGGGGAGTATCTTGCGGCTCAAACATGCGTACCTGCCAACAGGCCTTCGGCGAGCGCGATGCCGCCGGGGTGACCCACATCGCACCAGCGTCCAGTATAGGGCAGGCCAAACACCGTTTCGCGGCGCAGCATCATGTCCCATAACAGGTTAAGCGAGAATACATCGGCCTCGATCTCAGCCAGAAGATCGGTTTTAATGATCTGCACCCCGCCGTAAACCTGCCCCGGCCCCCGTTGAAGTTGGCCATCTGCGCTCAAGGTGAAGTCGCCCTTACCGCTATGGCCAAGGGTGTTTTCTAGCGGGACAGTCATCAAAAGCGCGTCCATCTGCCTAGGATTCCACGCGGCATGCAGCATCTTCAGCGGGTTCGGTCCAGCCCAGATTGCGTCACTGTTCATGGTGAACACCGGACCTTCACCGAGCAGCGGCAGCGCATTGCGCAACCCGCCGCCGGTGTCGAGAATCTGGGGTGTCTCGAGAATGGTCTCGACGCCCTGCGCTTGCAGATGGGCCTTAAGCTGGTCGGGCAGATAGTGCAGGTTTGCCACGATCCGCGCCGGCGACACCGCATGGGCAAGGTCCAGCGCGTGGTCAACCAGCGGTCGACCGGCCAGCGGCACCATAGGCTTGGGTTGGTTCTGGGTGAGATGCTTCATGCGCGTGCCGAAACCGGCCGCGAACATCATAATAGCGTCGGGATAGTCGCGCATTGGCTTTTCAAATGCTCCAGAAAATCGGGGGTAGGATGGGGCAGCACGCCCGCGATGCTGTCAGCCACAGCGGATAGCGCGGGATGACGCAAGTTGTGTTGCAAGTGTTGCCAAACACGGGGGATCAGGTCGACATACTGCGGCTTGCCATCGCGCAGGCAGAGGCGGGCAAAAATACCAAGGATACGCAAGTTGCGCTGGGCACCAAGCAGAGCATAGGCGCGGCGAAAAGGGGCGTCGTCTTGCCCGGTTTTGGCAAGGTAATAGTCGATCATTTGCGCCTCAACCGCGCGCGGAACATCGCGGCGGGCGTCTTGGAGGATGGAGACGAGGTCATATGCCGGGTGGCCCAATAGCGCGTCTTGAAAATCGAGCAGGCCAACGCGCGCAGCGCCCGGGCGTTGCGGCAGCCAAATCAGGTTTTCGACGTGGTAGTCGCGTAGGATCACAACTTTGGGGGCGGCGTCCAATGTGGTGGCGAGGGGATGGAAAGCCTGAGCGAAAGCGGCCTGCCCCTCATCGGGTGCGTAGAAGTCGAACGCCGGGGCCGCCATTTCGGTAAGCCAATTGGCATCGCAGACCGGCAGCTCTGGCAGCGGGGCGGCATGCAATTGGGCCAGTACGTCGACCGCGGCGCGGTAAAGCGGGGTTTCCTGTGAATGATCGGTCGCCATCAAACGGGCGAAAAGAGCGTCGCCAAGGTCTTCGATCAGCAGCAGGCCGTGGTCACTGTCTGCTTGAAAAATCTGGGGGGCGCTAAGACCGATAGCTGTCAGATGTTCCGCAACATGGAGGAAGGGGCGCACATCTTCACCACGCTCCGGCGGGGCGTCCATCAATATGGCAGTTTCACCATTCGTTCGGCGCAGGCGGTCATAACGTCGGTTTGAAGCGTCACCCGCTAACAGTTTCCGCGAGGCGTTGGACCAGCCGGCCTGTTCCAGAAATGTTTCGATCAAGGTGGCCCGTTCGGTCATGCGTGCCACTCAGTCAGCTTGTCGGCCCAATCGGCTCCGGTCCATTTGGCGGTCAGCGCGCGGCTGTCTTCCTCCGAGCCGGGAGTGAGGTTGATATGCAACGCTCCAGCAGGCGCCAACGGGCCCAAACGATCCGGCCATTCCACCAAACAGATCGCATCGAGGAACGCATCAACCAACCCCAGTTCCTCAATCTCATGGGTGGAGGTCAACCGGTAGAGATCTGCATGCCAAATCGCGCCGCTTTGGCCGTCATAGGTTTGCACCAGCGTGAAGGTGGGCGAGGGGATGTCTTCGGGGGAGTCTAGGAGTTCAGAGATCAACGCACGGGCGAAATGCGTCTTGCCCGCGCCGACATCGCCGCTGAGCAGGAGGACATCTCCGGGCGTTAGGCGGAGAGCTAATTGCTGGGCGCGCCGAGCGGTCTCATCGGAGCCGCTGAGCAAGAGAGAAAGAGTATCATCGGACATGCCCCATGCTTAGCGTGCCGACGCGCAGCCGCAAGATTAAAGCGGTCTGGGATCGCTTAGTTGGAGGGTTGCCGCCGGTCGTTTGCCAAAGGGGCGGCGACACGGTCTTGTCGACCTGCCTCAACCGGGATCGCGCGGAAGCGTATGAGCGTTGCGCCCGAAGCGATGGCGGAAACCTCGCAAGATAGTGGCGGGCCTTGATGCGGATAGATGGGCATATTCCAGCCCGCACGGTCCCCCCGGCACATGACAAATTCAGCGATATCGGGCCAAAGCGGATTGGCCGCCGACATCCCACGCCAGACCCGAATGGCGTCGTCAATGGTGATTTCGGCAAAGCTTTTGTCTGGGTCTTGTTTCCAGTGTTCGCGGTAGGCCGCATTGCAGAATGTCAGCACGCCAGAGGCGGAAAAGACGGCGAAACCATCTTCCAACGCGTCAAGCAAGCTCTGGCTCTGCTCAAGCTCGGCGCGGAAATTGCGGGTCAGGGTGACTTCGGCTGTGATGTCTTCGATCAAAAAGGCGGTAGCGCCATCGGGGTGCGGACGGCCCCGAATGCTGTAGGTCTGACCGTTTTCAAGCGACCAAGTTTCTTGATAGCGCCCATCAGTCGCAGCGGCGATCACCTCGGCTATTTCCTGACGCCAGTTCTTATAGTTTTTTGGTTCCGGCATGCGGCGGCTTTCGCGCAGCTGATCAAAGAAAGAAACCATAGTGGGCCGGGCGCTGAGAAAGGGGGCAGGCAACGCGGTAAGGTCAACCAAGGCCGGATTAAACAGCGCCAACTGCCCATTGCGATCAAATATTGCCAGCCCAATGGACAGATGCGCAAAGGTTTTTGCGAGGGTTTGGACAAAGTTGCGCTGCGCTTCTTCGGCGGCGACCACGGCATTAATGCAAGTGGCGTGGTAGATTTGGATATGGTCCTCTGTCGTGGTGGTCAGGGCATACCAATCGGGTTTTTCCCCTTCGTTGCTGCGTAGACAGACGCGATTGGGGTGTTCGGGCGACGGCGTGCTGAACAGGGCAGCACCGCCGCTTTCGGGGTCATATTTCACCTTTTGTTTTAGTGCGGCATAGGCCCGGTTGTGCCAAATAATGCGCGCGCCCGCTTCGGTCTGCCATGCGGGGTTTGGGCTGCTGTCACTGGCGCGGCGTAACGCGGCAAGTTTGGTGAAAGTTTCCTCTGTAAGCTCCGCCGCGGCGCGGGTTTGAGGCAGATGCAGCCAACACAACGCATCGCGCCATGTGATGCGAAGCTCTGGCGGGCTGTCCCCATCCTCTGCCGCGAGGGTCAGATTGCCGGTGGTGCCATGGCGGGGGGTGACAGGAAACTGGGGAAACCGTGACAGCAGCGCTTCGCGAATATCCTCCCATTGGTGATATCCCGGGGCGAGCGCAAAACGCGTGAGCGCGCTGTCGGACCCGTGGATCAGGTGGCCGTCCTCAAAAAGCAGGCTCATATCGTCTATGTCAGGCGGTGCCTTTGCCGCACGGGTACTGGGAAGGCATAGCCACCAAAGCGCAGCTAGGGCCGTAAAACAAGCGGCGAAAAGCACAATGAAAACGTCTGGCAATGCCATGACGGAAACCCCTTTCGGCAAATGCGAAGCCTTATTCTGTCGGGCAAAGGTTAATGGATCATTAATGAATTTGCCCAGACTCAGCTTTCAAGCGGTCAGGCGCTGGTTCTCTCCCATCCCCGTGTCGTCGGGGCCGAGGTCCAGCAGTCGGCGCGGCCAGACCACTTCGACCACAGCGCCGCTGCCCGCAGGCGGCAACCCGCGTAGCCAACCGCTGTCTGATCCATTGGCGAACCGCAGCCGCGCGCCGGAGCGCTCAAGGAAGGTTTTGGCGATAAATAGCCCCAGCCCCATGCCCTCATATTCTGGCCGCGGGGGTTCGCTGGCCGTACCGCTGCGACGGCGCAGAAAAGGGTCACCGATCCGGCCCAGATGCTGCGGAAGGAAGCCCGGCCCATTGTCGATGATCCGCACGGAGATGTCTTCGGCGGACCATTCGGTTTCGATCCAAACCGTAGTTTCGGCAAAATCCACCGCGTTCTGCACCAAATTGCGCAGCCCGTGAATGATCTCCGGTTTGCGCGGGATTGTCGGCGGGCGCGCGTGATCTCGGGCCATTGGATTATCAGAGAACATCACCGTCTTACCGCGCTCCAAATGCGGCTCAGCAGCCTCTTTTACCACGGCAGTCAGGGGCGCACGCTGCATATGCAGATCGTCTTTGCCGATGCGCCCCATGTCGCGCAGAATATCGCGGCAGCGGTCGGCTTGATCGCGGATCAGCGCCGCGTCTTCGGCCAGATCCGGGCGGTCTTCGAGATCGTTAAGCAATTCGCTACTGGCCAGTTTGATGGTCGCCAGCGGCGTGCCCAACTCATGCGCGGCGGCGGCAACAACGCCGCTGAGGTCCGAGAGTTTCTGTTCGCGCGCCAGTACCAGTTGCGTGGCCGACAGCGCGTCTGCCATGGAGTGTACCTCAGACGTCACCCGCCGCGAATAGGCGCTGGTAAAGACGATGGCGATCAGCAGCGCGGCCCAATGACCAAAGACAAAGATGCCCGGCTGGCGCAGCACATCGCCCGATTGGGTGACCAGCGGCAGATGCCAAAGCGCCAGAACCGACGCGGCGATAATCGCCGTGGCCCCAAGGACCAGCGTAGAGCGCAGGCTAAGCGCGGTGGCGGAGATCGTAACAGGCGCTAACAGAAGCAGCGCGAAAGGGTTGTGCAGCCCTCCGGTCAACCCCAACAGCAAGGTTAGTTGCAGTAGGTCGAACGACACCATCGCAAGGTTCTCGCGCTCGGATAGGCGCTTGTTCTGCGGGAAGACGAACGCGGCGACAAGGTTGCCGACGACCGAAACGCCGATGGTCATGTAACACAGGCCAAAGGCCAGTTGCAGCCCAAGCGCCCATTGTGCGACGGTCACAGCTGTCAACTGTCCGGCGATGGCGAACCAGCGCAGCAGGATCATCGTGCGCAGCCGGATCCAGCTGGCGCGGGTGCGCCCATCGAGGGGCCGAATATTTGCCTGCGTCATCTTAGCCCCATCACTTTATTGCGTCTTGCATCACCTGCGATCTAGCGTAGGTCTGCCGCGAAATACGATCAAGAGCGGCCGATGGCGCGGAGGACTGACATGAAACAGATGATTGCATTCGGTGCGGTTGGGGTTGCAGCGGTATTTCTGGCCGGCACGGCATTTATGGTGCTGCGCGGCGACGACGATGCCTATGCCTCCTGCCGGTCGAGCCAAGTGGCGGGCGGTGATATCGGCGGGCCGTTTGAATTGGTTAACGGCGCAGGCGAAACCGTGACTGATACCGATGTTATCATCGAGCCTGCCTTGCTCTATTTCGGTTATACCTCCTGCCCCGATGTCTGCCCGCTGGATGTAGACCGCAACGCAGCAGCGACCGAGATCCTCGAAGAGCGCGGCCAAAGCATCACGCCTGTTTTCATCACCGTCGACCCGGCACGCGACACGCCCGAAGTGGTCGGTGACTTTGCCGAGGTGATGCACCCTCGCATGGTCGGCCTCACCGGCTCGCCTGAACAGGTCAAAGCGGCCAGCCAAGCCTACCGCACCTACTACAAGGCGCATCCGGCGGATGAAAATGGTGAATACCTCGTCGATCACACGACCTTCAGCTATCTGGTCATGCCCGGAAAAGGGGTCGTCGACTTTTTCCGCCGCGAGGTCCGGCCCGAGCAGATGGCCGACAGCATCGGCTGTTTTCTGGATCAAAGCTAAAATTGACCCCCGGCCATAGCCGCCCCATACTAGCCTAGAAGAGGGGACGTTGATGCAGGATATTTCCGACTTAGGCCCAGACCGCAGCTTGCTTCTAGTCGATGACGACGAGCCGTTTCTGCGCCGTTTGGCCAAGGCGATGGAAAAGCGCGGTTTTGAGGTGGAAACCGCAGGCTCTGTCGCGGCGGGCAAGGCCATTGCCACAGCCCGCCCCCCGGCCTTTGCGGTGGTTGATCTGCGTCTTCAGGATGGCAATGGGCTCGATGTTGTCGAAGTGCTCCGCGACAAACGCGCCGATACGCGGGTTGTCGTGCTGACCGGATATGGGGCGATTGCCACGGCGGTGGCAGCAGTGAAATCAGGGGCGACGGACTACCTCTCAAAACCCGCTGACGCCAATGACATCGTGAACGCGCTCTTGGCGACCGGAGGCGAACTCCCCGAGCCGCCTGAAAACCCGATGAGCGCTGATCGTGTGCGTTGGGAGCATATTCAGCGTGTCTATGAACTGTGTGATCGCAATGTATCGGAAACCGCGCGTCGCCTGAACATGCACCGGCGGACCTTGCAGCGTATCTTGGCAAAACGCTCGCCGCGCTAAAGCTCGAACCGTTTCCAGATTTTATCGACGCGGGTGCCGTCGGCGAGTGTGCAATTGGGCAGCCGTCTAAAATCTTCGAACCCGCGGCTTTGGTAATAGGCCAATCCGCCTAGATTATCGGCACGGATGATCGCGTGAATATGGGCATAGCCCAGGTCACGGGCAGCTTGCTTGGTCTGTTCAAACAGTGCCGAGCCGATGCCGAAACCCGTTTCCCCCACGCGCACAAAGGTTGCGACATCCACACCGCCTTTGGGCAGATCGGGGTGCGGCTCGATATATTGAAATCCTTTCAGCGCGCCGCGCTCATCCTCGGCCAAGTGCCATGCGCTGTCTGGCGCTGCCATCCACCCCCGCAACTCGCGCGCGGTGACGGGGGTGACCATTGCTGTGGTGCCGCCCATGGCGATGATCGCGTTCAACAGTTCGGCTAAGGCGCGGGTATCCAGTGCCCCGGCACGGCGGATGTGGATCACGCCATTTCGCCGAGCAGCGCCTCGTGGCGTGCGGTAAATTCATTTCGCACCTCGACGGGCGGGCGCAGCAAGATGTTCAGCCCTTCCATCAGCGATGCATCCGGGCGGCCAAAGAAACGCGTCGCTTCGGTCTCAGAAAATCCCGCAATCTGGCTGGCCTCCATCCATGCGCTGACACGATCCGCCTTCTTAATCTGCTGTTTGACGCGCACAGGCAGGCTCGCGGGAAGGCCGAAACGCAGATGAACGGCGGTGGTCAGCCGGTCATCTAACGCGCGGTAATCCGGCCCAACAGCAGTCTTCACCGGCGAGATCATGTCCCCGATCACGTACTCCGGCGCATCATGCAGCAGCGCGGCTAAGCGCCACTTCGCAGGCGCGCGCGGCGCGATCCGGGCAAAGATCGTCTCAACCAGAAGCGAATGTTCGGCGACCGAATAGGCATAGTCGCCCCGCGTCTGACCATTCCAGCGCGCAACAAAGGCCAACCCATGCGCAATGTCCTCAATTTCAACATCTACCGGGGTCGGATCCAGCAGGTCTAACCGCCGACCCGAGAGCATCCTTTGCCACGCGCGCGGTTTCTGGGCCATCGCGATGCGATCCTTCCATGGTAATACTTTGGGAACCATTCCCCTCTACACCCTGTTCATCCCACGAAGGAGATGATCATGAAACCCGTTTTTTCCGGTACGATACTTGCAGTTACGTTGGGTGCCCTCGCCGGGGCCGCGCAGGCAGAAGAAGTCTGCATGCCCGCGAAAGAGATGAAGTCGGCGTTGATCGATTGGTACGGCGAAGAGCCTGTTCCGGGTCAGCGCGAGGACAACAACCAGCTTTGGGCGTCGGATCAATCGGGGACATGGACATTGGTGAAATCCATGGCGGACGGAAATGCTTGCGTCATGGCCCAGGGCGACAACTGGATGGCTGGCATTTCCGACAATAAGCAACTGGCCGCTCTTCTAGACTGACACTCTGGGGCATCGGCCCCATTCACATTGAGAATTCGTAGCGAAGCTGCTAACCGGCCTCCAACACTTTACACAGGAGCGCCGCATGGCCCACGACTATATTGTTAAGGATATCAATCTGGCGGCCTACGGGCGCAAAGAGCTGGACATTGCCGAGACCGAGATGCCGGGCCTGATGGCGCTGCGCGATGAATACGGTGAGAGCAAGCCGCTGAAAGGCTCGCGAATTGTCGGCTCGTTGCACATGACCATCCAGACAGCCGTTTTGATTGAAACACTGGTCGCGCTTGGTGCCGATGTGCGTTGGGCGTCTTGTAACATCTTCTCGACCCAAGACCACGCAGCTGCGGCGATAGCTGAATCAGGCGTTCCGGTCTTCGCAATCAAAGGCCAGTCGCTGGTTGAGCATTGGGATTACCTCGATAAATCCTTCATGTTCCCCGAAGGCCCGAACCTGATCCTCGACGATGGCGGCGATGCGACGCTCTATATTCTCTTGGGCGCGCGGGTCGAGAATGGCGAAGACGATCTGATCTCCGTGCCGAAGTCTGAGGAAGAAGAAGCGATCTTCGCTCAGATCAAAAAGCGTATGGCCGAAAGCCCCGGCTGGTTCACCAAGATGCGCGACCAGATTAAAGGTGTATCCGAGGAGACCACCACCGGCGTCCACCGTCTCTATGATCTGGTGAAACAGGGCCAACTGCCCTTCCCCGCGATCAATGTGAACGATTCCGTAACCAAGTCGAAGTTTGATAACAAATACGGCTGCAAAGAAAGCCTCGTCGACGGTATCCGCCGCGCGACCGACACGATGATGGCCGGTAAGGTTGCTGTCGTCATGGGCTATGGCGATGTGGGCAAAGGCTCTGCCGCGTCGCTGAGCGGTGCTGGCGCGCGCGTTAAGGTCACCGAAGTCGATCCCATCTGCGCGTTGCAAGCAGCGATGGACGGTTTTGAAGTCGTGCTGCTGGAAGATGTCGTGGCAACTGCCGACATCTTCATCACCACCACCGGCAACAAGGACGTGATCCGCATCGAGCACATGCGCGAGATGAAGGACATGGCGATTGTTGGCAACATCGGTCACTTCGACAACGAAATCCAAGTTGCCGCGCTGAAGAACCACAAGTGGACCAACATCAAAGAACAGGTGGATATGATCGAGATGCCGAATGGCAATCGTCTGATCCTGCTCTCTGAGGGCCGTCTGCTGAACCTCGGCAATGCCACCGGTCACCCGTCATTCGTGATGTCCGCGTCCTTTACCAATCAAGTCTTGGCGCAGATCGAACTGTGGGAAAACACTGACAAATACGGCAATGACGTTTACATCCTGCCCAAGCATCTGGACGAAAAAGTGGCCCGCCTGCATCTGGATCGGATCGGCGTGAAGCTGTCGAAACTCAACCCCGAGCAGGCCGCTTATATCGGTGTGACCCCCGAAGGACCGTTCAAACCAGAGCATTACCGCTACTAAATCCTGAGGGGTTCCCTTCTTTTTAAAGGTTTTCACGCCGCCCCGCAGATCGCAGGGCGGCGTTTTTCGTATAAAGTATTAATTATAAACGCAAATATAGATCTATCGGCGGATTCAAGCACATATCCGCGCGCACCAAATTGAGGGCGGAACATAGTGGTCTGGGCGGTGTTTCTCCCCCAGACCACTAAAAAAGGAGTTCGAAAATGAAACGTACATTCCTGAAATCCACCGTCGCCGCCCTTGCACTGACAGCGGGCACTGCATTCGCTCAAACTGCGGACACCGATGCCGGTGCTGCCGCAAACGCCGAGGCAACCGTCTCCGGCGAGAGCGTAAGCAATTCCGCCGAAGATCTGGGCACCTCGCTTAAGCAGCAGGCTGAAGACACTGCAGAGGCAACACGCGACGCAGTAGACGAAACCGCCGAATCTTTGGATGACGCTGTGCGCTCCAACACCGACAGCGCAGAGGCCGACGTCGAAGCTGACACTGAAGTCGAAGGCGATATGACCGCCGAGACTGAAACTGACACGAACCTCGATGCCGAAGCCGATTTGGCCGGTAACGCAGATTCCGAGTCCAACTCGAGCCTCAGCGCCGAGACCGACAGCAACATCGACGCTGACGTTGAAGCAGACACCGACGTCGCAACCGACGACGATGCCACGGTCGACAGTGAAATGACCGCCGAAATTGAAGGCGAAAACGACACTGACCTAACCGAAGACGTCGCTTCCGATACCGAAGCTGACATGGAAACTGACGTCACACGCACCGATACAGGCATGAGCAATGCCTTCTCTGGTATGGTTGTGGGTGATCTGGTTGGCCTGACCGTGGTTGAAGCGGATGGCGACAAAATCGGTGACATCGATTACGTGATTAAGACCGACACAGGCTACGCCGCAGTCGTCGGCGTAGGTGGCTTCCTTGGCCTTGGCGAACACACCGTCGCCGTGCCGCTTGAGGAAATCTCAATGGCTGCTGAAAACGACCTGAAGCTAAGCTCTTGGACCAAAGCCGAGCTGGAAGCCCAGCCGGAAGTTGATGAGAGCGCAATTGAAGGTCTGGAAGACGACGTTAGTCTCGACAACCCGTCGTAAGCCACCGGCAATAACCTAACAGAGAGGCGCCCCATTGTGGGCGCCTCTTTTCCGTGCGCACCTAAGGTCAACTTGCAGCACCGAAATAAATCTTTTGCAAAACAGTGATATGACTTTAGGCTCCCCCTTCAGGAACCCCTGCAAGGGGCCGAAGATTTTTGTTGGGAGAAACTTTATGGGCAAGCGTGACGAATGGATCGCGAAATACGCCGAAGATCTGAAGAACAAATGCGGGATGAATCCGGATATGGATCTGCTAACCAAGGTGACCATCGGTTGTGGTCCCTCGATCTATAACGCCGACGCGCAAACAGTGTCTTCCAGCGATACAGCAGAGTTGAACACTGTGAAGGACAACTTCCTGATCAAGAAACTCGGCCTGCCTGACGATGAACATCTTATGGGCGGCATTCAAAAGGCGATCGAAACTTACGGTCGGTCCGAGCGGAACAAGTACCGCGCGGTGGTCTATTACATGCTAGTCAAACACTTCGGCAAAGAGTCCGTCTACGGCTGAACACGCCGTCGGGAACATTAACAAACCCTTTCTTGGGGCGCGCGCTTGGTTAAGCGCGCGTTTCGTTTTTGAACGGGCTTTGACACAGTAGAAAGTTGAGAAAACTAGCAGCTTATGCTATCACTCTTATATCGGCTTCGTGCGCTGATAAGAGTTTAAAGAACATGTGTGGTGGTTTTGGGAGCACATGGGGTGAGGAGGGTTCTGGCGGGGTGCCGGAACCCTTTTTCGTTTCCCAATCGTTAATTTCAGCCATCCCCTTAGGGCGCTGTCTTGCCCAAAGCGCAGATAAGTTCCCATTCCGCTTCGGTCACGGGTTGCACCGACAGACGGGAGTTTTTCACCAGCACCATCTCTTGAAGCCTCGGGTCGGCTTTGATCGTATCCAACGTCACAGGCACGCTGAACGACCGCACCGCTTTGATGTCCACACATTCCCAACGCGGATCATCGGTGCTGCTGTCGGGATGCGTCTCCGCGCAGACTTCGACGATGCCGACGATCTCCCGGTCTTTCTGCGAATGGTAGAAGAACCCGAGATCGCCAACTTTCATCTCGCGCATGAAGTTGCGTGCCTGATAGTTACGCACGCCGTCCCATTCCTCGCCCGCGTCTCCCTTGTCTTTCTGGTCGGCCCAGCTCCACGTCGCAGGTTCGGATTTGAACAACCAATAGGCCATCAGCCGATCACCCGGTTCCAATGGGTCAGGGTCACGCTTTGGAACAGACCGGCCTTGGCATAGGGGTCATTCGCGGCCCAATCCTCGGCTGCTGCCATGTCTGCTACGTCCAGAATAATAAGCGAGCCGATCATGCCGCCTTCGGCGTTCAAGAGCGGGCCAGCTTGGGCCACGGCATCGCCGGATTTGAGATAGGCAAGGTGGTCAGGCCGGTTTTCCTGGCGGATCGGCAAACCGTCGGCTTTGTCATGGGCGATCAGGGCAACAAACATATTATTCTTCCTTTAGGGGGCGGGTCAGTAGTGATTTCATGGCGCCAGCCACATCTAACTGGTTGTCGAGCAACCCGGCAACTGCGCGGGTGATTGGCATATCGAGCCCAGCGTCACGGGCCAGCGCATCAACGGCGCGGGCGGTGGCCGCTCCTTCGACGGTGGTGGTCGGGTCGAACGGCGTCCCTTGGCCAAGCGATTGGCCCAGCCGGTAGTTGCGCGATTGTTCGGAGGTGCATGTCAGCGTTAGATCGCCAAAGCCTGAAAGCCCGGCCAGCGTTGTCGGCTCTGCCTTCAGATGCGCGGCAAGGCGCTGCATCTCGGCATAGCCGCGTGTCATCAGGGCTGCCCGTGCGCTCTCGCCCAGCCCCGCCCCAATCGCAGCCCCGCTGGCGATGGCGACGACGTTTTTCAGCGCCCCGCCCAGTTCCGCGCCGATGGTATCTGTGGTGCGATAGAGCCGCAGGTTTGCCGTGGTCAGTTCCGCTTGCAGCTTCTTGCCCGCCTCTGCATCCGCGCAGGCCAAGGTCAATGCGGTGGGCAGACCCCGCGCAATATCGGCGGCAAAGCTTGGCCCCGTAAGGATCGCTGCCGTGGCATCGGGGATGGTCTGGGTGATCACGCTCACCGGCCCGACGCCACTGCTCAGTTCGATGCCTTTGCAGCAAGCAACCAAATGTTTCCCGTGAAGCGCATCCTTATGCTCTTCCAAGACGCTGCGCAATTTTTGCATCGGCACGGCCAGCAATATAATTTCAGCTTCCGTCCCGGCCTCAAGATCATCCGTTACGCTGAGCGTTTCGGGAAACGGGCAACCCAGCAGACGTTTGACATTCTCGCGCCGTTCGGCCATGTCCCCCGCATCGCGCGCCCAGAGCGTCACCGGCCCTTTTCCCGCCAACGAGATTGCCAGCGCCGTGCCGAATGCACCGGCGCCCAGAACAGAAACACTCATGCCTTGGCCCCCTTCTTGCCGCTGCCCAGCATCGAAGGCCGTGCAGTATCCAGCGGCCAGCGCGGGCGGGCCGAGAGCGTCAGATCATCGGCGTTGCGTAAAGCGGCCTGCTCTCCAGCAGCAAAGGCGATCATCGCAGCGTTATCTGTACACAGCGCCAGCGGCGGCGCGACGAAACGTGCCTCTTGTTCGGCTGCAACAGTCTCTAACGCAGCGCGGATGGATTTGTTTGCCGCCACACCCCCCGCCACGCAAAGGCCCCGCGCGCCTTCTGCCGGATACTCTGCAAATGCGCGGCGCGTTTTATGGGCGAGCACATCAACCACCGCGGCTTGAAACCCGGCCGCCAGATCCGCCTGATCTTGCCGCGTCAGCCCGCCATTGGCGGCCATAGATTTGTCCCGCGCGCGCAACACAGCGGTTTTCAGACCTGAAAAGGACATATCACAGCCGTCACGATCCAGCAGCGGACGCGGCAGGGCAAAGCGTTTGGGATCGCCCCCGTGCGCGCATTTCTCTATCGACGGCCCGCCGGGCTGGGGCAGACCCAACAGCCGCGCTACCTTGTCGAACGCTTCGCCCGGGGCATCGTCAATCGTACCGCCGAGGCGATCAAAACTATCCGGCCCGCGCACAAGCAGAAACTGGCAATGCCCGCCTGAAACCAACAGCATGAGATAGGGATAAGGCACATCATCGGTCAGGCGTGGCGTCAGTGCATGGCCGGCCAGATGGTTCACCCCATAAAGCGGTTTGCCCGTCGCCGCTGAAAGTCCCTTGGCGCACATCACGCCAGAGACCACGCCGCCAATTAGGCCTGGTCCAGCAGTGACCGCAATGGCGTCAATCTGCGGCAGGGTGATCCCCGCCTCGTGCAGTGCGTCCTCAACACAATGATCTAGCTTTTCCGCATGGGCACGTGCGGCGATTTCAGGCACTACACCGCCAAAATCGGCATGCAATTCAGTTTGGCCTGCCACAACCGATGCCAAAACCGTGCCGCGCCCGTCCTCATCCATGCGCACCACGGCGGCTGCGGTATCGTCGCAACTGCTTTCCAAACCAAGGATCAAGCGGGTCTGAGGTTGGGTAGAGGGCATGGGGGCTTTCCGTTGCAAGGCACCTGTACCGCAGGTAACACCGCTGTCACGCGCAAACAATGCCGGAGCCTTGCGATGCCGCAGCCAAGATTGCTTCTGACCCGCCCCCAGCCCGGTGCCGCGCGGTTTCTTGAGCGTCTCTCGCCCGCGCTGCGGACAGGGGCTGTGATCTCTCCGCTGATCGAGATTGTTCCCACTGGCGCGCTTGTTGATCTTGCGGCCTTTGCCGGGGTGATCTTCACTTCGGCAAATGGCGTGGCCCATGCGCCTAAGGGAGGTGGAATGCCTGCCTATTGTGTTGGGCCGAAAACCACGGAGGCGGCGATTGATGCCGGCTGGCAGGCGCAAATGGCCGGACTGGATGCCAAAGCGATGATCGCGACCCTCTCCGGTCGGGCCGATATCGGGCCGCTATTGCATCTTGCCGGGCGTCATCGCCGCGGCGATGTTGCTGGAATTTTAAGCGCTTCGGGTCTGACCACCGAAGTCGCAACGGTCTATGAGCAGCACCTGTTACCGCTCACAGCAGAGGCGCAAACGCTGCTAAAAGGCTCTGACCCCGTTCTTGTGCCGCTCTTTTCACCCCGCAGCGCGCAGCACTTTGCGCGCGAGGCTGCACATACACAGAGCGTTATCGCCGTGTCGATCAGTCATGCCGCAGCTCAGGCGCTTGAAGGCCTGCCGCTCTACGCGCATGATGTCGCGGCAGAACCGACTGGCGACGCTATGGCAAAGACCGTTGAAAAACTCTTTCGCCGCACCACCTTGCCTTGAGGGGCATAGGTATGCCGGGTAAGCTCGTCTCTGCGAGCGAATGACAGGTTCAGAATCGAAAGGCGGACGGCGTGGCGAAACCCAAAAAGACGGTCAGCAAAAGCGAAGCGGACAAGACCACGGCCGATCAGACGCCATCTGTGGCGGATAAGGCGACATCACAAGCGAAGGCGAGCGCTTCTGAGACTGGCGCAAGCACCGACAATAGCGGCAATGATGTGAAGCCCGGTATCGACAAACCCGAAGTGGCGAAGCCTGAAGTGGGCAAGACCGACTTGGGCCAGACTGACAGCACCACGCTCAAGCCCGCAGACACCGACCCATCGAAGCCGACCGCAGCAAGCGCGACACCAAAATCTGAGGAAAAGGCTGAGCCTCTTAAAGCTGGGGCTACAAGCCCCGACCCTAAGAAGCCCGAAAAGGACGTAAAACCGCACTCAAACGCTGCGTCCGCCAAAGACACGAAAACAGCACCAGCGGCTGCGATGGATGACCCAAAGACCAGTTCGGGCGTCACGCCACCGAAAGATAAACCGTCTTCTGACCCTGCGCCGTCACGTGCGTCTGCCGCGGCTACGAACACCAACGCTAACACGTCCAAGCCCACATCTGGCAAATCTGAGAAATCAACTACAGCTACAAGCACAGCCAAACCAACTCCGGCCCCAGAACCCGCCCCGAAAGAGCGCAAACGCAGCGTCTTTTTCCCGATGGTTTTGGGTGGCGTGATCGCCGCAGGATTGGGTTTCGCGGCCTCAGAATACGATGTTCTGGGCACACGCGCGCAAAGCGCCGCTGAATTGCAAAGCGCTATGGAAGCGCAGCAGGCTCGCATTGCTGATCTGGAAGCCCGTGCAGAAGAGCCTGCAGCGTTGCCAGAGAACCTGCCGCAAGTGGATGCCCTGAGTGAAGACCTAACCGTAGCACGTGGAGAGCTAACCGCCGCACGTGAAGAATTTTCGGCGCTTCAGAGCCAATTGGCAGAACTCGACAGTCGTCTCACCACGGTTGAGAAACAACCCGTAAGCGGGGGCGAAAACGAAGTCGCAATTGCGGCATTTGAACGCGAGATGGAAGCCCTGCGCGCGTCGGTCGCTGAACAGCGTAGCGAAGTCGAGAGCCTTCTTGATAACGCACAAAGCGCCGAAGAGGCCACAGCCGCAGCAGCCGTGTCAGCCCGCGCTCAAACCGCGATGACCCAGATCAACACCGCGATCAGCGCCGGACGGCCCTATGAGGCTGCGCTGGCCGAATTGCAGGCCGCCGGGGTTGAGGACATTCCCCAACCGCTCACCGACACTGCTACGGGTGGTGTTGTGACCCTCGCCAACCTTCAATCGCGCTATCCCGATGCGGCGCGCCAAGCGTTGGCCACCGCCCGCGCCGCTGTGCCGGATGATGGCGAGGGCAGTTTTGGCGGTTTCTTAAAACGCCAGCTTGGTGCTCGGTCGGTTGCCCCGCGCGATGGGGCGGACCCGGATGCTGTCCTATCTCGCGCCGAAGCCGCTGTGCGCGATGGCCGCTTAACCGATGCACTGGCCGAGATCGACACGCTGCCCGCACCGGCGCAGGATGCAATGGCGGAATGGCTTGTCGATGCCCGCGCGCGCCAAGCGGCAGAAACCGCCGCTGATGAACTCTCCCAACGCCTGACGGCCAACTGAGGAACGAAAAATGCTTTGGTCTCTTATTAAAATCGTTCTTTTCGTCGTGCTTGTCGCTGCTTTAGCATGGGGCGCGGGATTCTTGCTGGAAAGCCAAGGCGGCATTCAGTTGACCGTCGCAGGCACTGAATATACCCTCGGGCCGCTGCAATCAGTCATCGCTGTGCTGCTGCTGATGTTCGCTGTCTGGGTGCTGCTTAGGATCGTCGCGCTGTTGTCGGCCACGTGGCATTTCCTGAATGGGGATGAGACTGCCCTGTCGCGTTATTTTGACCGCAACCGCGAGCGGAAGGGGTATGAGGCGCTGTCGGATGGGTTGATGGCGCTGGCCAGTGGCGAAGGACAGGTCGCGATGGCCAAGGCCGCCAAGGCAGACCGCTACCTCAAGCGCCCGGCTTTGACCAATCTGCTGACGGCTCAGGCCGCTGAACTCGCAGGGGATCGCCGCAAGGCCGAACGGACCTATCGCAAGTTGGTCGAAGACGAGAAGACTCGTTTTGTCGGCGTGCGCGGCATCATGAAGCAAAAGCTGGCCGACGGAGATACCGACACAGCCTTAAAACTGGCCGAGAAAGCGTTTGCGCTGAAGCCAAAGCATGAAGAAACCGGCGACACGCTGCTCAAGCTGCAGGCCGACAAACATGACTGGACTGGTGCGCGCCAGACGCTGCAAGCCAAATACAAAAACGGCCATCTGCCGCGTGATGTGCACAAACGCCGCGATGCGGTGCTGGCACTGTCTGAAGCCCGCGAAGTCATTGCCGAAGGCAACAGCATCGAGGCGCGCGAAGCCGCCATCGAAGCCAACCGCCTGTCGCCCGATCTGGTGCCCGCCGCCGTGATGGCCGCGCGCAGCTATATCGCGCAGGACAAGCCGCGCTATGCGTCAAAAGTGCTGCAAAAGGCGTGGAGCGTGCATCCGCACCCCGATCTTGCCGCCGCCTTTGCCGAGATTCAACCGGACGAGACCCCGCCGCAACGGATTAAACGGTTCCGCGCGCTGACCAAATCGCAGCCCGACCATCCCGAAACCAAGATGCTGCTGGCCGAATTGCACATCGCCAACGAAGATTTCCCCGAAGCGCGCCGCGCGCTTGGCAATCTGGTCGAGACCGATCCGTCGGCGCGTTCCGTCACGCTGATGGCTGCGATCGAGCGGGGTGAGGGCGCGTCTGATACGGTGGTCAAAGGCTGGCTGACACGCGCGCTCAATGTCTCGCGCGGGCCGCAGTGGATCTGTGAAAATTGTCATCATATCCACGCCGAATGGAAGCCGATCTGCGAGAACTGCAAGAGCTTTGACACATTGGAATGGAAAACGCCGCCGCTCTCCGAAGTCGCCATGCCGAGCGGTGTGCAGATGCTGCCGCTGATCGTCGGCACGCCTGAAACGACGCCAACTGAGGGGGCGCTCGCAACGCGTACCGACGATATCGAAGAGGCCGAGTTGGTGACGGACCCAGACGAGCCCACCAATCCTGACGCCCAGAAAAAGGCGCCGGACCCTACAGCTTGATGTCGTAGGTGACCCAGTTGGTCCGCGTGGCCAGCTTGTCGTAAACCCCACGGCCGCGGTAATTATCCTCGGCTGTGATCCAGCGCACGAGGCTCCAGCCGCGTTTCTGGGCGATCTTTTTCACCTCCCCAATCAGCGCGTCGGCAGCGCCGCTGCCGCGTGCTTCGGGGTCGACAAATAGATCGTCGAGGAAACAGCCCGTCGCTGCCGCCAGTGGCCGCGCGAAATGGCGAAAATGGGTAAGACCGATCACACGGCCTTCCGCGTCTTCGCAGACCAGCCCTTCGACCTCGGTCAGCGGATCATGTAGCCAAGACCAGACCCGCGCGCGCATTTCTGGCGTCTGCTCGACTTTGTAAAACGCGGCATACCCTTGATAGAGCCGCTCCCAATCGGCGCGGTCATGGTCTCTCACGGTTCGGATTGTAAGGTCGGACATGGCGGGCTCCCTTCGCTACTACGCGATCTTTGCCCCAGTTGGTTCAGAAATCCAGCCCAAGGTCCAGCGTTGTCGCCGAATGTGTCAGCGCGCCCATGGAGATATAGTTCACCCCCGTCGCCGCGACCTCGGCAATGCGCGGTAGAGTCATATTGCCCGACGCCTCCAGAACGATGCGCCCCTGGGCCATTTCCACGGCCTGAAGCAGCGTCTTTGTGTCCATGTTATCCAGAAGCACCGCATCCGCGCCGCCTTCGTCCAAGACCTCTTCGAGCTGCGCCAGCGTGTCGACTTCGATCTCGACCCGGATCATATGCGAGGCGTTCGATTTCACCGCCTGCAAGACGGGCCGGATGCCCCCGGCGGCGGCGATGTGATTGTCTTTGATCAGGATCGCATCCGAGAGGGAAAAGCGGTGGTTGAAGCCGCCGCCGTGCAGCACCGCCTGTTTTTCCACCATCCGCAGCCCCGGCGTGGTCTTGCGGGTGCAGGTGATGCGGGCCTCGGTGCCCTCGGTTTCGGCCACGCAGGCTGCCGTCAGCGTGGCGATGCCCGACAGCCGCCCGGCAAAGTTTAGCGCCACACGTTCAGCGGAAAGGATCGCGGCGGCAGAGCCTTCGATCTCCATAAGCGTGTCGCCTTTGGCGATAGCGCTCCCGTCTTCTTTCAGGGTGCGAACCTTAAGCGTTCGATCAACAAGGTGAAACGCCAGCCGTGCGATCTGCATCCCGGAAACGACGCCCTCTGCGCGGGCGCGCAGCTGCGCCGCATAAGTCGTGCCCTCGGGGATCACGCTGCGCGTGGTGAGATCGCCATAGGTGCCGAGGTCTTCCATCAGCGCGGCGCGGACCAGCGGCTCTAAGATCAGGTCGGGCAGGGCGGTGGTCATGCGGGGAGTTCCTCAGGATTAGAGCGTAGGGCGGTGGCCTCGGCCAGTGTCAGAAAACTGCGCGCGGCCTCGTCCAGCGTATTGGGGTAATCGGTGCGGCAATGCGCGCCACGGCTTTCGCGGCGCGCAAGGGCGGCGGCAGCGATCAGCGTGGCCGTGGCGGTCATGTTTTGCAATTGCGCGCAGTCGGGTTGAGCAGCTTCGATCTGGGCGATGGTGGCAAGAGCGCGGTGCAGCCCCGCCGCATCGCGCAGAACGCCGACATGGGTCGTCATAGTCTGGCGCAACTGGGTAACGAGGGCTTCATCGGGTGTTTCGCCAGCGGGGAGGTTCGGCAGGGCTACCGCGTCGCTGTCGCCTTCGGCGCATACCTCGAGCATGTCCTGCGCCGCGCGACGGGCAAACACCAGCGCTTCGAGCAGCCCGTTCGACGCCAAGCGGTTCGCGCCATGCAACCCGGTTGAGGACGCCTCCCCGCAGACCCAAAGTCCGCCAAGGCTGGACCGTCCATGCGCATCGGTCGCGACACCGCCCATGTGGTAATGCGCGGCAGCGGCCACGGGGATCGGTTGCGCCACCGGGTCGATGCCGTTGCGCGCACAGGCGGCGGCGACCGCGGGATACTCGGTCAGCAGCGCTGCGCCCAAGGCTGCGCGGGTATCGAGCATCGGGCGCATCCCCGCTTGCGTCTGGGCAAAGATCGCGCGGGCCACGATGTCACGCGGGGCGAGTTCGGCGAGCGGGTGCACGTCAGCCATGAACCGCGCGCCCTCCCGGTTGACCAGATGCGCCCCGGCGCCGCGCAGTGCTTCGGTCGCCAGTGGGGCCGGGTCTTCGCCGCAGTCAATGGCGGTGGGGTGAAATTGCACGAACTCTGCATCGGCGATCAGCGCGCCAGCGCGGGCGGCCATGCCGATCACTTGCCCCCGGATCCGGGCCGGGTTGGTCGTCAGCGCATAAAGCCCGCCCGAGCCGCCGCCCGCCAGCAACACTCCCGCGCCGCGCAGCATGATGGGGGCGGAGCCTTCGGGCCGGGCTAATTCGATCTCAACTCCGGTCACCTTGGTGCCATCGCTGTCCAACCCGCGGGCCAGCACGCCTTCAAGCACTTGGATCGACAGTGTATTGCGCACCCGCTCAATTAAAGCGCGCATGATCTCGGCCCCGGCCTGATCGCCCTGCACCCGCACGACACGGGCAAAACTATGCGCCGCTTCGCGGGACATAACATAGCCCCCATCAGCGCTGCGGTCGAAAGCGGTGCCAAAGTCAGTCAGGGCAAGGATATGGGCACGGGCCTCTTCGGTCACAGTCGCGGCGACGCGCGCCTCTACCGTGCCCGCGCCAGCGGCGATGGTATCCAGGGCGTGAGCCTCTGGGCTGTCGGCCTGCGCCATCGCGGCGGCCACACCGCCCTGCGCCCAAGCGGAACTGGCCCCCGACCCAAGAGCGTCAGGCGAGATCAGCAAAACCGGACGCGGCGCAAGACAGAGCGCGGCATAAAGCGCGCCCAGCCCGGCCCCGACGATGATGATCCTGCCGGTTGTGATGTCCTGCACGGGGCGCGGCCCTTAAAGGCCGAGTTCGCGGGAGAGGTCGATCATCCGCTGCACCGCCACGCGCGCCTTAGCGGCCACCTCAGCCTCAACTTCAACCGCGCCAGACATGGTGTGCAGCGACCAGAGCACTTTCTCCAGCGTGATCTTTTTCATGTAGGGGCACATGTTGCAGGGGCCGACGAAATCGACTTCGGGCAGCTCATCCGCGATGTTCGACGCCATGGAGCACTCGGTGACCAGCATCGCTTTGGCGGGTTTTTCGCGGTGAACATAGTCGATGATGCCACTGGTGGAGCCTGAGAAATCTGCCTCGGCCACCACATCGGGCGGGCATTCGGGGTGCGCGATGATGCGGGTGTCTGGGTTCCACTCGCGGTAGTCGGCGATGTCTTTCGCGGTGTAGCGTTCGTGCACGATGCAGGCGCCGTCCCACCAGACTATCCGCTTTTGCGGCACCAGTTTGGCGATGTTCTGGGCAAGGTATTTGTCCGGGGTCATGATCACCGTGTCGCTCTCCATCGCGGCGACGATCTGCGCGGCGTTAGAAGAGGTGCAGCAGATGTCCGACGCGGCTTTCACCTCGGCTGTGGTGTTCACGTAAGTCACCACAGGCGCGCCGGGATACTGCGCGCGCATCTGCGCCACGCCTTCGGCGGTGATGCTTTCGGCAAGCGAGCAGCCCGCTTCCATATCGGGGATCAGCACGGTTTTCGACGGGTTCAGGATTTTCGATGTTTCGGCCATGAAATGCACGCCGCATTGCACAATCACATCGGCCTCAACTTCGGTCGCTTTGATCGCCAGTTGCAGGCTGTCGCCCACGAAATCGGCAATGCCGTGGTAGATGTCAGGTGTCATGTAGTTATGCGCAAGGATGACCGCGTTGCGCTCTTTCTTGAGCTTGTTGATCGCGGCGACATAGGGCGCGTGGATGGCCCAATCGGGGGGGGAAACGACACGGTCCATCTTGGCGTAGATATCGGCCATTTCAGCCGCCAGCGCAGGCGATGGCGCGAGGTCATAATGGCGCTCAAGCTCGCTGGGCGAAAAGATTTCATCACGCATGGTCGGTCCCCCTCCGGCCTTGGCGCGTGTCACGGCACCGCGCTGGACACCACACCCGGCGGTTTGGCCATAGACGACTGGGGGCAGGTGGGCAAGCTAATACCCTTTATGGCAAGGGGCTGAGGACGGGGGATCAGGTGAATTTGCGAAACAGACGGGTTTGGTCAAACATCTCCTCAAGCCGCTCTGCCCGGTCTTTGGTATCGGCCCAGTTGATGTCCTGCATGGAAGAGATGACGCTTTCCACAAGCAACAGCGTGGCTGCGGCACTGTCCCATGCCGAGGGTGCGACGATGCGGCTGGAGAAACAGATATCGGCAAGGCTATGCACAGGAGAGCGCCATTGGTCTGTGAAGAGGATGATCTTGGCCCCCCGCGCATGGGCCATTTCCGCCAGTTTCAGCGTGTTGTTCTCATAGCGGCGCACGTCGAAGATGACGAAAACGTCGCCTTCGCCCACGTCCAGCAGGTAATGCGGCCATGCGTTGGAGGTGGATTGGATATGGGTCACTTTCGGCCGGATGATCTGCGCGTGCAGGAACAGATATTCCGCCATCGTATGTGTAATACGTCCGCCGACTATGTAGAGCGGATGCCTGGTATCCGCGATCATCGCGCAGGCGCGGTCAAAGGTGGCCGGTTCAATCTGACCCAACGTGTGGCGGATATTGTCGATCACCGCGTCGGTGAACCGGTTGAGCACATGGCCCGAGGGCGCGCCTTCGGCCCATGTATCATGTTTGGCGATGGGGTTCTTGGCCTTGGCCTTCAGTTCCTCGCGCAGCTCGTTCTGGAACTCGGGGTAGCCCTTGAACCCAAGCTTTTGCACCATCCGCGCCACCGTGGGCGTGGACACATTGGCGTCTTTCGCCAGCGCCGTTAGCGGGCCGAGACCGGAGGCTGGGTAATTTTCGAGAATCGAATGGGCCAACTGCCGCTCGGCGCGGGTCAAACGGTCCAGTTCTTGCTGGATGCGGTCGGAAATCGTCAGTGCCGGTTCAGCCATGGGCGCCTCTCTTTTGACGAGTAATAGCACAAACTGCGGGAGGGTGTAATAAATCCGACATAATTTTGTTGACAGACGCGACCGTCCGCAGGAGGTTCGATGCAACACAGGAGGATCGTGTGTCGGGTAAAAACAACGCAATGCAGGAGGCCGTTGAGGTGATCAACGCTGGCGCCAAGGCGTCAGTGGTGCTGGTCTGTGAGCATGCGTCCCGTGATATTCCTGCCCATTTCGACGGTCTTGGCATCGATGCCGCAGCTCGGGAAAGCCATGTCGCATGGGACCCCGGCGCGTTGAGTGTTGCGCGTGAGATGTCGGACGATTTGAATGCCGTGCTGGTCGCAGGCCGCGTCTCGCGGTTGGTATACGACTGCAACCGCCCGCCAGAAGCCCCCGGCGCGATGCCTGCGCAGAGCGAGATTTTCGCGATCCCCGGCAATTCGGCGCTCGACGATGCTGCCCGCGCCGAACGGGTGGCGCGCTACTACGAGCCGTTCCGCGCCACGCTTGCCGCCACGATCAAGCGCGTCGATGCGCCGGTGATCGTGACGGTGCATAGTTTTACGCCCATATACCATGGCAAACCGCGTGCGGTGGAGATTGGCATCTTGCACGACAGCGACACCCGCTTGGCCGATGCAATGCTCGCCGTTGCGGCAGATCACACCGACCTTAACGTCGAGCGCAACGAACCTTACGGCCCCCAAGACGGCGTGACCCATACACTGAAAGAACATTGTTTGGTGCATGGCCATCCGCATGTCATGTTGGAAATCCGCAATGACCTGATCACAACCGAGGCCGGGCAGCAGCAAATGGCCGCGATGATCAGCAACTGGCTCCGCGCCGCCTTGGCCCGGCCCGAGATGAAGGACGCCAATCCATGAAATTCATGCGGGGCTACATTCGGGGCATCGACGCGATGAACCGACGGATCGGGCGGATCATGATGTATGGCATCTTTGTCCTGATGGGGGTGCTTTTGTGGTCCACCGTGAGCAAGGCGTTCTTCGTCCCGTCGCTTTGGACGCTGGAAATGGCGCAGTTTGTGATGGTGGGCTATTACATCTTAGGCGGGCCCTATTCGATCCAACTGGGTTCGAACGTGCGGATGGACCTGCTCTATGGCGATTGGTCGCTCCGCCGCAAAGCGTGGTTTGACCTCATTACCGTATTCTTCCTGATCTTCTATCTCTGCGTGCTGCTCTATGGCGCAATCAGCTCGACGGCCTATTCGCTGGGATACTGGGGGACCGAGCCTTTCAGCTTCTTTAGCGGTCTGGTCACCGGCACTGAAGAGATCGGCCATATGGAGAAATCTAGTTCCGCTTGGCGGCCCTACCTCTGGCCCATCAAGGTCGTGATGATCGTCGGTATCTTTTTGATGCTGCTGCAATGTCTGTCCGAGCTGTTGAAAGACGTGCTGCGGCTCAAGGGTGAGGCCATTTGATGTCTTATGAAATGATCGCGACATTGATGTTCTCGTCGATGATGCTGATGCTACTGACCGGCCAGCGCGTGTTTGGCGCTATCGGCTTTATTGCCGTGGTCTCGGCCCTGCTGCTTTGGGGTGACAAGGGCGGCTATGACATCGGCTTTGCCGCCGCGATGAAGCTGATGAAATGGTATCCGCTGCTGACCCTGCCGATGTTTATTTTCATGGGCTATGTGCTGAGCGAGAGCCGCATTGCCGATGACCTTTACAAGATGTTCCACGTCTGGATGGGCGGTGTGCGCGGCGGGCTGGCGATTGGGACGATTGGCTTGATGGTGCTGATCTCGGCCATGAACGGGCTGAGCGTGGCGGGTATGGCGATTGGCTCGACCATTGCGCTGCCGGAATTGCTGAAACGCGGGTACGACAAAAGGATGGTGACGGGGGTGATCCAAGCGGGGTCGAGCCTTGGCATCCTTGTGCCGCCCTCGGTGGTGTTGGTGCTTTATGCGATGATCGCGCGGCAGCCGGTGGGGCAACTGTGGCTCGCGGGGGTGATCCCGGGGCTCATGATGGCGGCGATGTTTATCGCCTATATCGTGATCCGCTGTCGCATGAACCCAGAGCTCGGCCCCATCCTCTCGGCCGAAGATCGCGACATTCCCCGGGCCGAAAAACTGCGGCTCCTACGTGCGGGCATCCTGCCGCTGGTGATCTTTGCCGTGATGATGGTGCCATTTGTACGCGGCTGGACCAGTCTAGTGGAAAGCTCTGCCATTGGTGCAGGTGCGGCCTTCCTCGCTGCTGTGCTGAAGGGCCGGATGACGCGTGAGGTTTTCGAGAACTCGGTGCGCAATACGCTGGGCATCACCTGCATGTTCATGTGGATCATTCTCGCAGCCCTCGCCTTTGGCGCGGTCTTTGACGGGCTGGGCGCGGTCAAGGCGATTGAGAGCCTCTTTACCGAGAAGATGAACCTCAGCCCGTGGATGATCCTGATCATGATGCAACTCAGCTTCATCATCATGGGCACCTTCCTTGATGACACCGCGATGCTGGTGATCGTGGCCCCGCTCTATGTGCCCTTGGTCGGTGCGCTGGGCTTTGATCTAATCTGGTACGGTATCCTTTATACGATCACCACGCAGATCGCCTATATGACGCCGCCGTTTGGCTATAACCTGTTTTTGATGCGCGCCATGGCTCCGCCAGAGATTACCCTGCGCGACATCTATGCTTCGATCACGCCCTTCGTGCTGGTGATGGTCTTGGCGCTGATACTTGTCATGGTCTTCCCGCAGATCGCGACATGGCTGCCTGATTACATCTACGACAAATAACAACGAGAGCCGCGCAAAGACGGCCTGATATTTCAACAAAGGAGAGACGTATGACCACTCGCAGAAAGTTTCTAAAGGGGGCCGCCGTTGCCGCCCCAGCGGCGCTCGCCGCGCCGTCCATTGTCCATGCCCAAGCGCCGATCAAGTGGCGCCTGCAGACTTACGCGGGCGCCGCATTGGGTGAGCAGGTGACCAAGCCTGCCGTCGACTACATCAACGCCGCCGCCAATGGCGAGATGGAGATCGAACTGTTCTACGCCGACCAGATCGTGCCCACCGGCGAGCTGTTCCAAGCCATGCAGCGCGGCACCATCGACATGGTGCATTCCGATGATGATAGCATGGCCTCGCCCACGCCACTGCAGCAGTTCGGCGGCTACTTCCCCTTTGCCACCAAGCACATCCTCGACGTGCCGGTGCTGTTCAATCAGTACGGCCTCGCAGACATCTGGAAAGAAGAATACGCCAAGGTTGGCGTTGAATGGCTGTCGGCTGCGGGCCAAGACCCCTGTAACTTCAACACCACCAAAGAGATCAAATCCGTCGCCGATCTAGACGGTCTGAAGCTCTATACCTTCCCCACCGCGGGCCGCTTCTTGTCGAAGTTCGGCGTGGTGCCGGTGAACATCCCCTATGAGGACGCCGAAGTTGCCGTGCAAACAGGTGAGCTAGACGGCATGGCGTGGTCGGGTATCACCGAAGACTACACCGTCGGCTGGGCCGATGTGACCGACTACTTCCTGACCAACAACATCTCAGGTGCTTGGATCGGGTCGTTCTTCGTGAACCAGCAGCAGTGGGCCGATCTGCCGGATCACCTCAAGCAGTTGGTCATGGCAGGCATTGAGGCGGGTCACACCTACCGCAACCAGTGGTACTGGGGCGGCGAGGCGCGTCTGCGCGCACAGGGTGATAAACTCAAACTCAGCACCGTACCTGCCGACGAATGGGCCGAGGTCGAAGATGCGGCCAAGGAGTTCTGGACAGAGATCGCCGAAGAAGGCGAAGTGCACGCCAAGATCGTGCAGATCTTCCGCGACTATAACGACGTCATCAACAAAGCCGGTCCGCCCTATACAAACGGCTGAACCGACAACCGGGGGCGCGCTGCCTGCGCCCCCGCCTTACCTCTTGAAGTGGACTGAACATGCCCGGCACCCTGACATTCGATGCGCTGAAGAAAATGGTCAAAGACGGCTCGGTGGATACCGTTCTTGCCTGCCTTGTGGACATGCAGGGCCGGCTGATGGGCAAGCGTTTCCACGCCGTGAACTTTGTTGAGACCTCCTACAAAGAGACCCATTGCTGTAATTACCTGTTGGCGACGGACCTTGTGATGTCCACGCCCGAAGGCTTTGCCTCTACCTCATGGGAAGCAGGCTATGGCGACTATGTCATGCAGCCTGACCTTGACACGATCCGCCCGGTGCCGTGGCTGGAAGGGACCGTGATGGTGCTCTGCGATGTGTTGGATCACGACACCCATGCGCCGGTGCCCCATTCCCCCCGCGCCATGCTAAAAAAGCAGATCGCGCGGCTGAAAGAGTTGGGCTTTGACGCGATGATGGCCACCGAGTTGGAGTTCTTCCTCTTCGAGCAGAGCTTTGACGCGCTGCGTAAAGATGGCTACCGCAACCTCGTGCCGTTCAGCGGCTACAACGAGGATTACAACATCTTCCAGACCACCAAGGAAGAGAACGTGATGCGCCCTGTGCGCAACCACCTCTTTGCGGCCGGTCTGCCGATTGAGAATTCCAAAGGCGAGGCCGAGGCGGGGCAGGAAGAGCTTAACATCCGCTATTCCCCGGCTCTCGACTGCGCTGACTACCACACAATCGCGAAACACGCGGTCAAGGAGATCGCGTGGCAACAGGGTCAGGCGGCAAGCTTCTTGCCCAAGTGGGACAAGGACCGGGTCGGCTCCTCCAGCCATGTGCATCAGTCGCTGTGGAAAGACGGCAAGCCGATGTTCGTCGATTCCAACGATGAACTGGGCATGTCCGACCTGATGCGCCACTACATGGCCGGTCTGATCGCCTATGCGCCGGAATACACCTATTTCCTTGCGCCCTATATCAACAGCTACAAGCGTTTCGCCAAAGGCACCTTTGCCCCGACCAAGACCGTTTGGTCGGTCGACAACCGCACCGCGGGATTCCGCCTGTGCGGGGCAGGGACGAAGGGCGTGCGCGTCGAATGCCGTATTGGCGGATCGGACTTGAACCCTTATCTGGCGCAGGCGGTCATGCTGGCCGCCGGGATCAAAGGGATCGAAGACAAGATGGAGCTGGCCCCGCCCACACGCGGCGATGCTTACGGTGAAAGCAAAGCCGTCGATATCCCCCAGACCCTGCGGGCAGCAACCGAGACCCTGCGCGGCTCGACGTTCTTGCGCGAGGTTTTGGGCGACGATGTAGTGACCCATTACACACGCGCGGCGGAATGGGAGCAGGAAGAATATGACCGGGTGGTGACCGATTGGGAAATCGCCCGTGGCTTTGAAAGGGCCTGAGTATGACGACGGTAAAATGTATCTCTCCGATTGACGGTTCCGTCTATGCGGAGCGCGAAACCCTAAGCAACGATGCGGCGCTGGAGGCAGTTGCCCGCGCCCGCCGCGCGCAAAAGGCATGGGCGGCACGGCCCCTGCAGGAACGTGTCGATCTGGTGATGGGCGCGTTGAAAGAGATCGAGAATTCGACCGACCGGATGACCACCGAGCTGGCCCATCAGATGGGCCGCCCGGTGCGTTACGGCGGTGAGTTTGGCGGCTTGCAGGAGCGCACCAGCCACATGGCAAAGATCGCCAGCGAGGCGCTCGCGCCGACGGTGATCGAAGACAGCGCGGCCTTTTCACGCAAAATCATGCGCGAGCCGCATGGCGTGGTCTTTGTCGTAGCACCCTGGAACTACCCCTATATGACCGCGAACAACACCATCGCGCCTGCGCTCATTGCCGGGAATTCGGTGATCTTGAAACACGCCTCACAGACCATTTTGGTCGGCGAGCATCTCGCCGATGCCTACCGCGCTGCTGGCGTGCCCGAAGATGTGTTTCAGAACGTGGTGCTGGACCATGACACCACCGGAAAGCTCATCGCAGACAATGAGTTCGATTTCATCAACTTCACCGGCTCCGTCGGCGGCGGTCAGGCGATGGAACGCGCGGCAGCAGGCACCTTTACCGGTGTGGCGACGGAATTGGGCGGCAAAGACCCGGCCTATGTCCGCGCCGATGCCAACCTTGATGCCGCCGTCGATGGCGTGATGGACGGTGCGATGTTCAACGCGGGCCAGTGCTGCTGCGGGATCGAGCGGATCTATGTACACGAAAGCCTCTATGACGCTTTCGTGGAAAAGGCCGTGGCTTGGGTGAATAACCTCAATCTTGGCAACCCGCTGGAAGAGGCGACCACGCTCGGCCCGATGGCCAATGTCCGGTTTGCCAATGAGGTCCGCGCCCAGATCGACGAAGCGCTGGCCGATGGGGCCAAGGCCCATATTGAAAAGATGCCCGCCGATGATGGTGGCGCCTATCTAACGCCGCAGATACTGACAAATGTGACCCATGAAATGCGCGTGATGCGCGACGAAAGCTTTGGCCCCGTGGTCGGCATCATGCCGGTGAAGGACGACGAAGAAGCCATCGCGCTGATGAACGACAGCCAATTCGGCCTGACCGCCGCGATCTTTACCGCCGACGCTGACGCGGCTGAGGCCATTGGCCAGCGTCTGGAAACCGGCACCGTTTTCATGAACCGCGCCGATTACCTTGACCCGGCGCTTTGCTGGACCGGTTGCAAGCAAACCGGGCGCGGCGCGGGCCTGTCTGAACTGGGCTATCACGCGCTGACACGCCCCAAATCCTACCACCTCAAGAAAGCCTGAGACATGTCCCTGACTGCCAATTGGTCTTACCCCACCGCCATCCGTTTCGGCGCGAGCCGCATTGCCGAGATCGCCGAGGCCTGCGCCGCCGCTGGCATCAAAAAACCGCTTCTGGTCACCGACAAGGGGCTCGCCTATCTGCCAATCACCCAAGCCACGCTGGACCTGATGGAAGCTGCGGGCCTTGGCCGGGCGATGTTTTCGGATGTTGACCCGAACCCGACTGAAGTGAACGCCGAAGCAGGCATCAAAGTCTACCGCGACGGCGGCCATGACGGCGTGATTGCCTTCGGCGGCGGTTCGGGCCTTGATCTGGGTAAGGTCATCGCCTTCATGTCCGGCCAAACCCGCCCACTGTGGGATTTTGAGGATATCGGTGACTGGTGGACCCGCGCCGATGCCGACGGTATCGCGCCCATCGTGGCCGTGCCGACGACGGCCGGTACGGGGTCGGAAGTGGGTCGCGCCAGCGTCATCACCAATTCCCAGACCCATGAGAAGAAGATCATCTTCCACCCGAAAATGCTGCCCGCCGTCGTGATCTGCGACCCAGAGCTGACCGTCGGCATGCCGCCGATGATCACTGCAGGCACCGGGATGGACGCGTTCGCCCATTGCCTCGAAGCCTTCTGCTCGCCGCATTACCACCCGATGAGCCAAGGCATGGCGCTGGAAGGGATGCGTCTGGTCAAGGAATATCTGCCGCGCGCCTATGCCGACGGTACTGACCTTGAAGCGCGCGGGCATATGATGTCCGCCGCTGCCATGGGCGCCACGGCGTTTCAAAAGGGTCTGGGCGCGATCCATGCCATCAGCCACCCGATTGGCGCGGTGCATCACACGCACCACGGCACCACCAACGCGGTCGTCATGCAGCCGGTCCTGCGCATGAACCGCCCCGCGATTGAGGACCGTCTGACCAAGGCGGCGGCCTATCTTGATATCGTCGGCGGCTTTGATGGCTTCTATGATTTCGTGGGCAAGCTGAACGCGGAGTTGAACATCCCCAGTTCACTGACGGCTCTCGGCGTGACCGATCCCAACATCGATGCGCTTGTGGCTTCGGCCCTCCAAGACCCAAGCTGCGGCGGCAATCCGATTGAGCTGACGGAAGAGAACGTCACGCAGTTGCTGCGTGACTGTCTTTAAAACGCAAAACGGGGGGCCGGATCATCGGCCCCCCGTTCTTTAGCCTTAAGTGAACTGGCAGTTTACTCAGTCGCTTCGGCTTTTTCCATATCCGCTTCGGTAACCTCAGGCCCGACCGACACCAGATAGGTCCAGACGTTCTTGGCGTCTTCTTCGTCTTTCAGACGGTAAGACATCTTGGATTTGGCGCGGTTTGTGTCGAGATAGCCTGCCAAAAACTTCTTCGGATCGGCGACATAGCCGGTGAAATCTTCCTCATTCCACGCCAGACCAGCTTCGCCCGCCTCAACGATTGAATCACCATAGCGGTAGTCTTCGACCGACCCGGCCACGCGGTTGTAGATCCCGTATAGGTTCGGCCCGGTGCGGCCGCCTTTTTGGATGTCGTTGCCCTCATCATCTTGAATCATGTGGCAGCTTTTACATTTACGAAAGACCTTTTCGCCGGCTTCGGCATCACCGGTGGCATGGCCTTCCGCCCAAAGGGGCGTGGCCCCAAGGCAAATGGCGAAGATCGACGCGATACGCATATTCATTTTAGGTTCCTCCAGCTTTCCGATCCGAAACTAGCGTTCGGGGCGATGGGGTAAAGGTCTCGCGCTGCGCCAAAAGGTAGCATGAACGCGCCGTGGCCCGGTTAGCGGTTGAGACTATGGGGGATTCCTCCGATAACTGCCGGTGAATTTCTGCTGGATCGAGGGTGAGATGAACACAAAGGCGAGCCGCATCTGATGGCGATTATGGTCCCCGCTTGGGTGGATGGCACCCTTCAACCGGTCGAAAAACTTGCCGCGCACGAGCGCGGATTGCGGCATAAGGCGATCTCAGCCTTTGTCATTGCCGAGGGCAAGCTGCTGCTGCAACAGCGCGCGCTTGGCAAATATCACACGCCCGGCCTTTGGGCGAACACCTGCTGCACGCACCCGCAATGGGATGAGCCGCCCCAAGCCTGCGCCGCGCGGCGGTTGGACGAGGAACTGGGGATCACCGGATTGGACCTTCAGCATCGCGGACAGGTCGAATACCGCGCTGATGTTGGTGGGGGGCTCATTGAACATGAGGTGGTTGAGGTCTTTCTCGCCCATGCGGCTCCAGACCTGTCGATCACTGAAAACCGCGATGAGGTGATGGCGACGTGCTGGATCAGCCTAAGCGATCTGCACACCAACCTCGCACAGAACCCCGAAGACTTTACGCCTTGGCTGCGGATCTACATGGCCGAGCACGAGGGTCTAATCCTCGGCGACGGGGCGATGGAATAACAGAAAGGCGGGCCAGAGATGACCGACAACATGCAAGACCAAAAGACACGCGCGGCGGACTGGTTCCGCAAGCTGCGCGATGACATCGTGCAGGGGTTTCATGACATCGAAGCACGTCATGTCGGGGAAGAAGAGGCCGGGCGTTTCGTGGTCAGCAACACCACCCGCACTGCGCCCGATGGCTCGGATGCTGGTGGCGGCGAGATGTCGGTGATGCGCGGCGGGCGCGTGTTTGAGAAGGTGGGCGTCAACATCTCCACTGTCTACGGCACCTTGGGCGAACGCGCACAGGTGGCGATGGCCGCGCGCAAAGGCCTGCCGGGCATGGCTGATGATCCGCGTTTTTGGGCCTCGGGGATCAGTCTGGTCGCGCATATGCAGAACCCCCATGTGCCTGCCGTGCACATGAACACCCGCATGTTCTGGACCCCCCATGCGTGGTGGTTCGGGGGCGGGGCGGATTTGAACCCTTGTATTGAGTATGACGAGGACACCGCCCATTTCCATGCCGAGATGAAGGGTGCCTGTGACCCTCATGGTGCAACACTATATGATGAGTTGAAGGCTTGGGCTGATGAGTATTTCTACATCCCGCACCGCAAGCGCGCGCGGGGCGTGGGCGGCATCTTTTATGACGACCGCAACAGCGGCGATTGGGCGGCGGATTTCGCGCTGACCCAAGACGTGGGCCGCGCTTTCCTCCCCGCCTATGTGCCGCTGGTCGATAAGCGGCGCGAGATGGACTGGGACATGGACGACAAGGACGTGCAACTGCGCCACCGTGGGCTCTATGCCGAATATAACCTCGTTTATGATCGGGGGACGAAGTTCGGGTTGGAAACGGGGCATGACCCTGACGCAGTGCTGATGAGCCTGCCGCCAATGGCGAAGTGGGTGTGAACTGAGGCTGGGCAACAAGCAGGCAGGAGGCGCTGCACAATCGAGAGGCAGCCTTCCGCCCTTTTCTGTTAGAGCGACAAAGAAACGGCGAAGGTGCCATCCAGCCCGGAATCAAGCCGCAGGCGCCGGGCAATCGCCTGCCCGCCCGGACGGGTAGGCGATTGAGTGAGGCTGGGTTGGACACTGAGGACGCACATCATAGTTGAGCCATAAAGTGGCATGAATCCGTGTCGCATCGCCGACCCGCGGGCAGGCGATGGCCCTCCGGGTCTTACCCGCGCACCGTATCAATCATCAACTGCACATTCTCAGGGTCTGCATCCGGCGTAATGCCATGCCCCAAATTAAAGATATGCGGCCCCTTCGACAGCGCATCGACAATTGCGCGCGTCTCCTGCACCAGCGCATCCCCGCCCGTCACCATATGCGAGGACTTCAAATTGCCCTGCACACAGCCATTGGGTTGCACATGTTCCGCCACCCATTCGGCGCTGACGCCATCGTCGATAGCGATGCAGTCCGCTCCAGTCGCCGCATGGAGATTGGCAAATCGTGCGCCCGCGCCACGCGGAAACGCGATGATCGGCACATGCGGGTGGCGGGCTTTCAATGCACTGATGATCTGGCGCAGCGGCTCTGTCGAGTAACGATCGAAATCGGTGCCTTGCAGTGATCCGGCCCAGCTGTCGAAGAGCTTCACCACCTCGGCCCCGGCTTGGATCTGCATGTCGAGGTATTCGGTTGTGGCAAGCGTGATCCGCTCCATTAGCGCGTCGAAAACCTCGGGGTTTTCGTCCTTCAACGCGTGGGCCGGGCCTTGGTCCGGCGTGCCTTTGCCCGCGATCATGTAGGTCGCCACGGTCCAAGGCGCACCTGCAAAACCGATGAGCGTGGTCTCTTCAGGCAGTTCGCGCGACAGGATGCGCACGGTCTCGTAAATCGGGGCGAGGTGGTCGTGGATCGCATCGGCTGGCTTCAGCGCCTCCATCTCGGCCTTTGTCGTGATCGTCGACAACCGCGGCCCTTCGCCTGTGACGAACCACAGGTCGGCACCAAGCGCTTGGGGCACAAGCAGAATGTCGGCAAACAGGATCGAGCCATCAAACCCATAGCGCCGGATTGGCTGCAACGTCACCTCGGCGGCCAGTTCGGGGTTATAGCAGAGCGACAGGAAATCCCCCGCCTCGGCCCGCGTGGCGCGGTACTCCGGCAGGTAGCGCCCGGCTTGGCGCATCATCCAGATTGGCGGGGTCGGCAGGGTTTCGCCCGCAAGGGCGCGCAGGATGGTCTTGTTCGCGGTCATTTTGGCGCTCCTAAATATGGCAAAGCCGTTGTGAAGCGAGGTACAGCAGTTGTCAGTTCATGTCGACGGGGGTAGGGATGCGGCATGACGTATCAGCTCCCCACCCCGGCTCAGCCCCTTAACATCGGCACACGCGGATCGCTTCTGGCGCTTGCGCAAGCGAATGAGGTGCGCGACCGTTTGGCCGCCGCCTTTGATCTGCCGTTTGAGGCGTTCACGATTGTGGTTATCAAGACCACTGGCGACAAGATCATCGACCGCCCGCTGAAAGAGATTGGCGGTAAGGGGCTGTTCACCCGCGAGATCGAGGCCGCGCTGCTCGACGGCTCCATCGACATCGCAGTGCATTCGATGAAGGACATGCCGACGCTGCAACCCGGTGGGCTGTTGATCGACACTTACCTGCCGCGCGAAGACATGCGGGATGCGTTTATCTCACCGCATCTGAAGTCTATTGCCGACCTGCCCGAAGGCGCGGTTGTCGGCACCTCCAGCCTGCGCCGTCGTGCGCAGGTCAAACTGCGTCGGCCTGATCTGGAAGTGGTCGAGTTTCGCGGCAATCTGCAGACCCGATTGAAGAAGCTGGACGACGGCGTGGCCGAAGCGACATTCCTCGCCATGGCTGGGCTGAACCGCCTGAAGATGGACGAAGTGCCCAAGGCCGCTGTGGATACCGACGATATGCTGCCCGCCATCGCCCAAGGTGCGATTGGCATTGAGCGCCGCTTGGACGATCCCCGCGCCGCCGACATGCTGGCCGCCATCCATGACCGCGCGACTGGCGAACAACTGGCCGCCGAACGCGCTTTCCTCGCCACCTTGGATGGCTCCTGCGAGACACCCATCGCCGGGCTGGCTGAACTCAACGGCACCAACATGCGGCTGCGCGGCCAAGTGCTGCGGCCTGATGGATCAGACGCCATCGGCGACGATGTTACCTGTACCATCTCAGATGGCGCCGAAGCGGGCCGGGATATGGCGCGCAAGCTGCTGGCCGAGGCGGGTCCGGGTTTCTTTGACTGGCGCGAATGATCGGCAACCTCTTCACGCTGAAACAGCTTGAAGCGCTGATCTGGGTCGCTGATCTGGGCAGCTTTCGCCGCGCCGCCGCGCATCTGAATACCACCCAGCCGAATATCTCTGCCCGGATTGCGGGGCTGGAGACAACGCTGGGCGTGACCCTTATGCAGCGCGACGCCGGGTCGATACGGCTGACAGAAAAGGGCACAGCCCTGCTGATCCAAGCGCGGCAGGTCTTGCGCGAGGCCGAAGGGCTGGTTGAAATCGCCGCGCGGCCTGACCTGATAGAAGACAGTTTGCGCCTTGGCGTGACCGAGGTGGTAGCAGGCACATGGCTGCGCCCTTTTCTGCGTAAATTGGCCGAGGCATATCCTAACCTCACGGTCGAACTCACGGTCGATCTGTCCCGCGATTTGGATCAGGAACTTGCCGCCAATGCGCTTGATTTGACCCTGCAAACCGCACCCTTCTCTACCCCTGCCAACGGGCAATTGGACTTGGCAACCTATGACTACGTCTGGGTCGCAGCCCCGGAACTGGCCACGCAAATCGGCCCTTCGCCTGACTTTGAAGCCCTGGTAAGCAACCCGGTGCTAGGCCATGCCCGGCACACGCAGGCGCATTTTGATCTGATCCAACACTTTGACGGTAGCACGGCGCCCAAAGCGCGGTTGGTGCCCTCAAGCAGCCTGTCGGCGGCGATGAATATGGTGCTGGACGGGATGGGCGTCGCCGTGATGCCGCGGGTTATGGTGGCCGGAGCGCTGGCTGACGGCGCGCTGCAAATGTTGCCTGCCGCGTGGCATCCGCGCCCCCTGCAGGTGGCCGCGCGATACCACGCAGAGCGCACGGCGTCTTATGTCACCCGCGCCGCGGAACTGGCGCGCGACTGCGCAGATGCCTTCGAAGCAGAGGATCGAAAAAATCTTTCACTCCTATAGATTATAATAATTTGCAACGATGCTGCGCCCCCTCCTATCCTGCGCCAAACAGGAGAATGACATGGCGGCAGATACCATCCGACTGGGCGTAGACATCGGCGGCACCTTTACCGACGTGGTATTAGAAAAGGGCGGCGAGAGTTTCTCGACCAAAGTCCTGACGACCTATTCAGCACCCGAAAATGCGATCATCGACGGGATGCATCAGGTCTGCGGCAAGGCCGGGGTCACGCCTGCCGATCTCACCCAGATCATCCACGGCACCACGCTGGCGACCAATGCTCTGATCGAGCGGCGCGGAGCCAAGACGGCGCTGATCACGACCCAAGGTTTCCGCGATGTGATCGAAATGCGCACCGAAAGCCGGTTTGAGCAATATGACCTGAACCTCACCTTGCCCGAACCGCTGTTGCCGCGCCAGATGCGCTATACGGTGAACGAGCGTGTCGATGCCACCGGCGCTGTGCTGATCCCGCTGGACCGTGCCGAGGTCGAGGCCTTGGCCGACCGCATTGCCGAAGGCGGCTATGAGAGTGTGGCCGTGGGCCTGATCCACTCCTATCTCAATGATGCGCATGAGCGGATGATCCGCGAGGTGCTCGCCGAACGCCTGCCCGCGCTCATGGTTTCGATCTCTGCCGAAGTTTCGCCGCAGATGCGCGAGTATGAGCGGTTCAACACCGTGGTCGCCAACGCCTATATCAAGCCGCTGATGAAGTCCTATCTTGGGCGGCTTGAGGGGCGCTTGCAGGACGAAGGCGTAGGCTGCAACATCTTCCTGATGCACTCAGGTGGCGGCATCATTTCGATCGAAAGCGCCGCTGAATTCCCGGTGCGTCTGGTGGAATCCGGCCCCGCAGGCGGGGCAGTTTTCGCTGCCAATATCGCGGCGCGCTACGGGCTCGATAAGGTGCTGAGCTTTGATATGGGCGGCACGACGGCCAAGATTTGCTTGATCAAACACCAGACGCCCAAGACCAGTCGGGTGTTCGAGGTCGCGCGAACGTATCGGTTCAAGAAGGGCTCAGGCATGCCCATTTCCATTCCGGTGATCGACATGGTCGAAATCGGCGCAGGCGGTGGCTCGCTGGCGCATGTGGACGCTATGCGTCAAATCCGTGTTGGCCCGGAAAGTGCGGGGTCTGAACCCGGCCCAGCCTGCTACGGCCGCGGCGGTAAAAAACCCGCCGTGACCGACGCTGATCTGGTGCTGGGCAAGCTCGATCCAGACAATTTTGCGGGCGGGTCGATCCGGCTCGCCACCGCAGGCTCTGAAGCGGCGCTCCGGGAGGTCATCGGTAAAGAGTTGGACATGGACGCGACCACTGCCGCCTTTGGTTTGGCCGAGGTGGTAGACGAAAACATGGCCAACGCCGCGCGGGTTCATGCGGTGGAGAACGGCGAAGATCTGAGCGAATACACGATGATCGCCTTTGGCGGTGCGGCCCCGCTGCACGCCGGGCGGCTGTGTGAGAAGCTAAGCGTGGAGCGCCTGCTGGTGCCGCCCGGTGCCGGGGTCGGCTCTGCCATCGGCTTCTTGCGTGCGCCCTTTAGCTTTGAAGCGAACCGTTCGGTCTATATGAAACTGTCGGATTTCGACGCAGCCCGCATCAAGACGCTTTTGGCAGAATTGCAGGAAGAAGCGACCGGCTTTGTCCGCAACTGCGATGCCAAGGCGGAGATCCTGTCGGAGTTCAAAGTCTACATGCGCTACAGCGGGCAGGGCTGGGAGATCCCAATCATCCTAAGCGAAGAGGACGCGATTAGCCCCGATGCCGCACAGTTCGAGGCATTGTTTGAAGCGGATTACGGCAAGCTCTTTGGCCGCACGGTAGAGGGGTTGGATATCGAGATTACGGTTTGGTCCGTCAATGCCACTACCCCGCCCGAAGCCGTGGCCCGGACCCCCGAACAGACGCCCGGCGATGCGGCGGATGTGGCTCTAACACGCCGGATGTTTGACCCGGCGCTCGCCGAATACTGCGACGCCGCCGTTGTGCTGCGCGGGCAGATGGCCCCCGGCCAGACCGCCCAAGGCCCAGCTGCAATCACCGAGGATGAGACCACCATCATCATCCCCGCCTCGCGCCAAGCTATTTGTCAGCCGGACGGCTGCATCGACATCACCGTGAAAGGGTAACCCCATGGCACAGACACATTCAAACGTCGCCTATCAAGTCATGTGGAACCGGCTGATCTCGGTCGTTGAGGAACAGGCGCAGGCACTGGTGCGCACGGCGTTTTCGACCTCGGTGCGCGAGGCGGGTGACCTGTCCGCTGGGGTCTATGACACCGAAGGTCGGATGTTGGCGCAGGCCGTTACCGGCACGCCGGGTCATGTCAACGCAATGGCCGATGCCGTGGCGCATTTCATCCGACGCATCGGGCGGCAGAACATCCTTGAGGGCGACGTCTATATCACAAACGATCCGTGGGAAGGCACCGGCCACCTGCATGACATCACTATGGTCACGCCCTCGTTTCACCGCGGAAAGCTGGTCGGTTTCTTCGCCTGTACTGCGCATATCGTTGACATCGGCGGGCGCGGTTTTGGCGCGGATGCGGCGAGTGTTTACGAAGAAGGGCTGTACCTGCCAATCATGAAATTCGCCGATGCAGGACGTGTGGATGAAACTCTCGTGCGCATCATCCGCGGCAATGTGCGCGAACCGGATCAATTGATTGGCGACATCTACGCCCTGACGACGTGTAACGAGATTGGCCATCGCAGACTGGTGGATATGATGGAGGAATTCAAACTTGATGATCTCACGGGGATCGCCAGCTTCATCCTCGACAACTCCCGCCGTGCCACCTTGGAGCGGATCAACGCGCTGCCGCGTCAGCAGGCCAGTGGCGAGATGACGATTGACGGATTCGACACGCCGATCACGCTCAAGGTCACGGTCAGCATCGAAGAGGATCGCATCTTGTCGGATTTTGCCGGCACCTCGGGTCTTGATAAGAAGGGCATTAACTGCCCGCTGGTCTATACCAAAGCCTACGCCTGCTACGCGTTAAAATGTGCCATCGCGCCGGAGATACCCAATAATGCGGCCTCGCTCGCACCCTTCCAGATCGCCGCGCCTGAAAACAGCATTGTACACGCGCTGCACCCCGCGCCAGTCGCGCTGCGCCATATCGTCGGACATTTCGTGCCGGATACGGTCTATGCCGCGCTGGATCAAATCCTGCCCAACATGGTGCCAGCCGAAGGCGCGGGCTGCCTGTGCAACTTCCAAGTCAGCCTGCGCCCTCGCACTGATGCCGAAGCACCAGCAGGCGCTCGCCGGGCCGAGGTGCTGACCTTCAACTCCGGCGGCTCTGGCGCGCGGCCACAGCATGACGGGTTGAACGCCACGGCCTTCCCTTCGGGTGTGATGACCATGCCGGTAGAGGCGACGGAACATGCCGGCCCGGTGGTGATCTGGCGCAAGGAATTACGCCCTGACAGCGGTGGCGCGGGGCGTCAGCGTGGCGGGCTGGGGCAGTATATGGAGGTCAGCGCCCGCGAGGGGCATGAGTTTGACATGCAGGCGATGTTTGACCGCGTCGATCACCCGGCGCGCGGGCGGCAAGGGGGCAAGCCCGGCGCGCCTACGACCATCGCGCAGGACGATGGCACTGCGATGCGTGGCAAGGGCAAGCAGTTCGTGCCGCATGGTCGAAAGGTGATGATGGCCTTCCCCGGTGGTGCGGGCTACGGCGATGCATCTGAGCGGCCCAAGGAACTGGTCAAACGCGACCTGCTGCGCGGCTATATCTCTGCCGAGGTCGCCGCCGCGGACTATGGGCTGAGCGCTGAGGACATCAAAGAAATCCAAGAGGTGATCCGCACCGGGGGCGATTTGTGAAAGACTTGCACCCCAAGGCGTTATAACCGCGCGGGGGTCATTGACTGTTACAAAGCGTGGGTGTTCCTTGGCGGCAACATGCCAAGAGGAAACCAGTGATGTATGTGATTGACCCCCCCAAGCAAAGCAGCCTTGCCGTGCAAGGTAGCGAAGACCGTTTTCCGGTGCGCCGTGTTTTCTGCGTGGGCCGTAACTACGAGGCACATGTGCTTGAGATGGGCAACGACATGCGCGACCCGCCGTTCTTTTTTACCAAACCTGCTGATGCCACGCGCGATACGCCCTGCACCGTACCCTATCCCCCTCTGACAGAGGATTTCCACTTTGAGATCGAGCTTGTCATCGCAATTGGCAAAGGCGGCGCGAACATCGAAGAGGCGGATGTAATGGATCATATCTGGGGCGCATCGGCAGGGATCGATTTCACCCGCCGTGACCTTCAGGCCCAAGCCAAGAAGATGGGCCGCCCGTGGGATTGGGCCAAGGCGTTTGACAATTCCGCCCCCATCGCGCCGCTTTTGCCCATCGCCGATGTGGCGTCGGTTGAGGCAGGGCGCATCTGGCTGGCGGTGAACGGTGAGTTGAAACAAGAGGCGGATCTGGCGCAGATGATCTGGTCGGTACGCGAGCATACCGCGACCCTGTCACGGGCAGTCACATTGGCACCGGGCGATATCATCATGACTGGCACGCCAGCCGGGGTCGGCGCCGTGGTGCCGGGCGATGTGCTTACCGGCGGTGTTGATGGCATTGCTGAGTTTGAGGTGACCATCGGCCCGCAGGAATGAGTGATCTGGCCCTGCATAATTATTTCCGCTCCTCGACCTCGGTCCGGGTGCGGGCGGCGCTGAACCTTAAGGGGTTGCGCTATGATTATGTGGGGATTTCTTTGCTGGCCGGAGAACAGCATCAGGCTGAACATCTGGCGCTGAACCCTTCGGGGGCGGTGCCGACGTTGGTGACAGAGCAGGGGCCGCTGTCGCAATCTTTGGCGATCCTTGAATGGCTTGAGGAGGAACACCCCGAACCGCCGCTGTTGCCTGCCGACGCGTGGGGCCGGGCGCGGGTGCGCTCACTGGCCTATATCGTGGCGCAGGACGTGCATCCGGTGAATAATCTGCGGGTGCTACAACATCTAGAGGTCGAGTTTGGCGTTGATGCCCCGGGAAAGGCTGCGTGGTTTGCCCATTGGGCCAGCGCGGGCATGGCGGCACTTGAGACGCGGCTGGCGCAGGAGCCTGAGACAGGCGACTTTTGCCACGGCGACTGCGTCGGTCTAGCTGATCTCTGCCTCTATGCGCAGGTGATAAACAATGCACGTTTTGGGGTCGATATGACCCCTTACCCGATCATTCAGCGCATATATGCTAATTGCATGGACGTGCCGGCATTAAAGCGCGCCGCGCCTGACAATCAGCCCGATGCGTTCTAGCGCTTAAGTGCTGGCCAGCGTCCGCTCGGCCCGGGCACGCGCTTGGGCCGCAAGGTCGGGCAGGCCGGTCTTTTCATACACTTCGCTCAGCATCAGGTTCAGCGGCACGCCATCGGGGTCATAGGTCCGGCGCATCTCCAAGACCTGCTGCGCGGCAGAGGCACGGCCATCGCGCACCAACGCGTCGAGGTGGATTTGCTCGAACAGATCGCGCTGCGCGTGGCTGCCGCCGCATTCTGCCATGCGGGGTAGGGCCATGCCCAGTTCACGGATCGCTGTGGCCCAATCCCCCTTGGCATGGGCGGCGATGCCGCGCGCGGCGGGCAGGGCCACTTCGGCCCATGCGGCGTGGTCATAGACCGATGTGTCAGCGGCGCGGGTGTCGATTGCCGTGAGCATCTCAGCCGCCTCGGCCCGGTCGGTGCGGCAAAGCGCATAGAGGTATTGCAGCGTCAGGAAGGGGCTGACCGTATCTTGCCCTCGCGCGGCGACATGGTCGGCCACATCACCCCAGCGGTCGCCTACGTCGACACCTGCAAACTCCATTCGCGCCAGTAGAGACACCGCGCCGACCTGATCTTGGGAATAGTCCTTCTCCAGCCCCCAGATGTGCTGGTCATAGGCGGCGCGCACGTCGTCATGGCGGCCTTGCGACAGATAAAACAGCGCCAGATGCCACCAGTTGTGACTGCGCATGAACGAGTTCAGATCGGTCCACGTCTTAGCCACGCTTTCCATGAAACGTGCGCCTTCCGCCACGCGGCCTTGCGTTAGCATCACATGGGCCAGCGCGTGATGCGCCCAAGGCTCATCATGGCGCAGCTCCATCGCGCGGCGGGCGGCGGCCTCGGCCCGGTCGAGCAGGTGGCACTGCTCATAGCCAAAGGCGATCATGCCGTGGGTATAGGCAATGTCTTCGGCCCCGGGGAGAGATTTCAGCGCTATACGCAGCATGCCAGCAGCATCGCCTGCGTTGAACAGGTGGTATTGCGCCAGCTTCAGCATCGCCAGATCGCGCGGCCATTGGTCGGTGATGGCGTCACATGCGGCGACGAGGGCGGGCACATCTCCGTCGATCCAATGGCCCACGGCGCGGATGACCTGCTGTTCGCGGGCGTTTGCGCCGGGCGCGGCCTTGGCACGCGCCAAATAAGGACGCGCTTTTTCCGGGGCGATGGGGTGTTCAAGAAACATCCACAACAGCGCGGCATAGGCATTAACCAGGGGGCCTTCTGGGTCGGCATCGGCGGCGGCGATAATGCCTGCGGCTTTGGGTTGGTAGGATAGAAAGCCGTGGATGAAATCGTCGATCGCCTGCTGGGTTTCCGGGCGGCTGGCGGTTGTTTCCAATCCGTATAGGTCTTGGGTCATCTCGGGTCTCCGGCGGTGTCGTGGAATTGGCGCAGATGTTGGGCGACGGCGGGGGCAGCGTCCCAATGGATCGAATGGCCCGCGTCGGGCAGGGTTATCTGCACCACATTGGGAACCTGCGCAAAGGCGTCTTCGGCGGCGGCGCGGGGGATCAGCAGGTCTTCGGCACCGTGGAGCACTTGGGTCGGGCAGGTCAGATCAGAGGGCCGCACCGTGGGGCGAAAGCCGCGCAGTGCTTCGAGTTGATGGGCCATGGCATCCGCGCTTTGCGCATGGGGATAGGCCAATGCGGCGGCAAGGGCGGTCTCAGTATTTGTCGGATCGGAAAAGAAACCGGGGGCGAAAATCCAAGGGTAGAGCGCGCGCAGCCAAAGCTGCTCCCCTTGCGGCGCGCGGCGGACGGCGAGCAGCGCGTCGAACACCGCCATGGTGCGCGGCGCACGGACCGGGGCGGAGGCGAGGATGCTCATCGCTTGGATGCGGTCGGGTGCTAGGCCAGAAAGCTCCATCGCCATCAGGCCGCCCATGGAATGGCCGACAACGTGAAACTTTGCGTGTCCCAGCTCATCCATCAAAGCCAGCGCATCACGGGCCATCTGCGCGACAGAGGTTTCGGCATCCCAGGGCGTCGTCCGCCCGGTGCTGCGGTTGTCGGGGCGGATGAGGGTGAAATGCGCAGTCAGTAGCGGGGCCAAAGCGCCCCAGCTCGCGCTATCGCTCAGCATCCCCGCCAGCATCAGCAACGGCGGGCCGCTTCCGTCGATCTCATAATGCAGGGTGATGTCGGGCAAAGCGAGTTCAGGCATTCAAGGTGCTCCAGCAGGGCAAGAGGTCACCCTCGGCGGGGGTGGCGGTGTAGATCGCGCGGGCAATGGCACGCGACAGGCACAGGGCGGCGGCATGGCCGATCATCGCCACATCGCCCGCAGGGCGCGCAGCGGTCGATAGGGAAAATACCAAATCGCCGTCATTGGGCATATGCGCAGGCACAACGGCGCGGGCGATGCCGTCATGCGCGGCCACGGCGACACGCTGGCATTCGGCCTTGGTCAGGGTGGCGTCGGTGGCGACGATGGCGATAGTGGTATTGGCACGGGCCGACATGGCGGCCATTTTGCGGCTTTCGAAAGTGAGGCCCAGACCGGCGGAGGGGGCGGGCCCCAGCCCGCCAAACTCTCCGTTGATCTCAAAGGGGGCGGCGTGGAAATGGCGGTCTCCGGGGGTGGTGACCGCGCCGACCGGGTTGGCCCCGACCAAGGCGCCGACCATGCTGCCATCGGGCAGTTGCAAACTCGCCGAGCCGAGCCCGCCTTTGACCATCGCGCTAAGCGCGCCCGTGCCCGCGCCGACAGTGCCTATTTCAAACTCTTTGCCCGCCGCCTCCAACGCCTTGCGGCCCAGATCGGCGTAGGGGTTCTGCGCCCAATCCTTGTCACCGCCGTTGAGTAAATCAAACAGGATCGCGCCGGGCACCAGCGGGATCAGCGCATCGCCCACGCGGAAACCACGACCCCGCGCGCGCAGCGCATCGACCACACCCGAACAGGCATCCAGCCCGTAGGCAGAGCCGCCAGAAAGCACCAGCGCGTCCACCGCCGCAACGGTCTTGTCCGGGGCCAGCAGATCAGTCTCGCGCGTGCCGGGGGCGCCGCCCATGACGTGAACGGATGCCGTGAAGGGCGCGTCGCCGATCAGCACAGTGCTGCCGGATTTCAGTCGCGCGTCTTGTGCATTGCCGACCTTGATCCCCGCCACGTCGGTGATCAGGTTGCGGGGGCCGGGTTTCATCGGGGCGGTCATCTGCGGGGCTGGCGCGGTGATGCACTATTCACGTGAAACAACTGTGGGCTGATGCTGATGAGCGTAGGTCTTGTTAGGGGCATCGTCACTCCGGCTTTGGTTTGAGGCGGAGTTTGCGCGCTTCGCACGTCGATGCCAAGACCCGCTGGCGACAGAGAGCGGGAGGCTCAGTATGCGGCGCAAAAAAGGCGCGCAGGTTGCCCCGCGCGCCCGATCTGTCCAGCCATTATAGGCTGATTTTACTTTTGCTCTTCGGCCACAGCGGCGGCGACAGCTTCTTCAAAGATTGTCAGACCTTCGTCCACAATCGCATCCGACGCGGTCAGCGGCACCATGACGCGCACTGCGTTGCCGTGCATGCCACAGCTCAAAAGCAGCAGGCCGCGCTTCAGGGCGTGGGCGATGACGCGCTTGGTGAAATCCGCGTCCGGCTTGGCGCTGTCGAAGTCGGTCACGAACTCAACGGCGACCATGGCACCAAGACCACGGATGTCCCAGAAACGGTAGGGCGCGGCGCGTGCGCCGATCTCGGCAAAGCGGGCCTTGAGCGTTTCGCCCATGGCGGTGGAGCGGGCGAGCAGGCCTTCTTCTTCGATCGCCTCGATTGCGGCGAGCGCTGCGGCACAAGCCACCGGGTTGCCGCCATAGGTGCCGCCCAAACCGCCGGGGATCATCGCGTCCATCAAATCGGCGCGGCCAATCACGCCAGCCAGCGGATAGCCACCAGCCATGGATTTCGCCACAGTGATCAGGTCAGGCACGACGCCGGAATGCTCGATAGAGAACCACGTGCCGGTGCGGCCAAAGCCCGCCTGCACTTCGTCCGCGATCAGCAAGATGCCGTGCTGGTCACAGATCGCGCGCAGTTCTTGCATCATGTCAAACGGCACGGGGGTGTAGCCACCTTCGCCAAGCACTGGCTCGATGATGATTGCTGCCACACGCTCGGGCTGTGCATCGGTGAGGAAGAGGTTCTTCAGCCCGGTCAGCGCGTCCTGAACGGTGATGCCATCACGGACGGAAGGGAAGGGCGCGCGGAAGACATCCGCCGGGAAGGGGCCCACGTCTTTTTTGTAGGGGGAGACTTTGCCGGTCATGCCCAGCGTCAGCAGGGTCCGGCCATGGTAGCCGCCGGTGAAGGCGATGATGCCCGAACGGCCAGTCGCGGCGCGGGCGATTTTGACTGCGTTTTCAACAGCTTCAGCGCCAGTGGTGACCAGTAGAGTCTTTTTCGGCGCGTCGCCAGGCGCCAAGGAGTTCAGCTTCTCTGCCAGCTCGACATAGGGGCCGTAGGGCACAACCTGAAAGCTGGTATGGGTGTAGAGGTCTTCTTGGGCCTTGGCCGCTTCGACGACCTTGGGGTGACGGTGGCCGGTGTTGAGCACGCCGATGCCGCCGACGAAGTCGATGTAACGGTTGCCTTCCACATCCCACAGTTCGGCATTCTCCGCGTATTTCGCATAGATCGGCGCGGCAGAGGCCACCCCGCGCGGCACGGCAGCATCGCGGCGTGCGACGAGATCAGCGTTGGTCTGACCATTTGACTGCGTGGCTGGGTTTGCTTCGACAACCTTCATTTGCGGCGCTGTCTTGGCCTTGTTGGCGGACTTCCGAGACGATTTTTTGACGGTGCTGGACATGAGACAGATACCTTATTGCGAAAGTAAGAGGGGCATTGAGATGGGTCGTTTAAAAAATCCATATTCTGTTTAATATAATTGTCAATCGCCATCGTAGCCTCTATCAGATAATTCCCATGACCATCAGTTGACCCATCGCCAAAGCCATGCAGAGTGCGATGAGGCCCGCAAAGGACAAGTCATTGAACGTCGGCGATAAACTTAGAGCGATCCGGAAAAAGCATGGGTTGTCCCAACGTGAGCTTGCCGCCAAGGCCGGGCTTACTAATGGCACGATATCGCTGATCGAAAAGAACCGGACCAGTCCCTCCGTGGCGTCACTAAAAAGCCTGTTGGACGCGATTCCCATCAGTATGGCGGAGTTTTTCTCGATTCTAGAGGAGGACGACAGCGCCAAAGTCTTCTACCGCGCACAGGAGCTGACTGAGATTTCGCCCAGTCATCAGGGGGGCGTATCGCTGCGTCAATTGGGCAATGCCGCGCATCACGCGCTACAGGTGCTGCACGAAACCTATGAGCCTGGCGCTGACACCGGGCCGGAGTTTCTGCGCCATGAGGGCGAAGAGGCCGGCGTGGTGGTGCGGGGCAGTATTGAGGTGACGGTAGACGGCGCGGTGAGCCTTTTGCACGCCGGGGATGGTTATTTATTCGACAGTCGACTGCCGCACCGGTTTCGCAACATTGGCGATGAGATTTGTGAGATTGTTAGCGCCTGCACGCCGCCGAGTTTTTAAAAAACCCACCTTACAAAGATCGACCGCCCCGAGCATTCTGCTCGGGGCGGTCGATGGGTGTCAGGTTAGTAGTCTGACCGGTAGTTTGACCTTTGGGCCTCCGGTTGCCGCTCATCGCGCCGGGTGCGCTCATCATCCGAGTTAAGTTCCCGCCTGCCCGTGGTAAGGGCAAGTATGATGACCGCGGCTAAGGTCAGGATGGTCAGACCGCCGAGAAATAGCTCCGTGGTCATCTCCGTATTCCCTTTTCGCACTGCGTTTCAGATGCTCAACCGCGCGCAGCTCAAAGGGTTCCGACTAATTTTCACGCATGACGAGTCTGTGACCCGCTTGCCATGATTCCGGCAAGATTCCGCACAGCCTTCCGAGGGATCAGTAGTCGTAGACCATCTTGCTGTCTGTCGGAACGGGGAAATTTACGCGAATTTGGTAAACACCGTCCGTGGTTTCAACTTCAACCTGTCCATTAAGTTGCCGGGTGAAGGCAAGGATCAGCCGCGATCCCAGCCCCGTGCCTGACTTAACTTCTTCAGGGTTGCCGATCGTGTTGCGCACCTCAAGCATCGCTTGTTCCGGCCCGGTGTGGATGAGTTTAAGCGAAATGAAGCCTTTGCCGTGTTCAACTGTGGAGACGTATTTAAGCGCATTGGTGAGGGCTTCGGAAACCAGAAGCGTCAAAGGAGCGGCGTCGTCGGCATCGATCTCAATGGTTTCAAAGGACTGATCAACCTTTACGCCAGAGCCGGAGGCCAGCCCCACGGAAAGCAATTGCGCCACGATTTCGCGCAGCAATTCGCTCGCGTTAACCCGCACCAGATCGTCGTTTTGATAAAGGTTCTTGTGCACAGTGGCGAGGCTGAGGATCCGGTCTTGCAGGCGGCGCAGGACAAACCGTGCGTCTTCGCTTTTGGCCTGCCGGATCTGCATGTTCATGATCGATGAGATAAGCTGCAGGTTGTTTTTAACGCGGTGATGAACCTCTTTTAGCAGGATATTCTTCTGCCGAAGGCTGTCTTCCAACGTCGCCTCATCCCGCAGGATCGATTCCGCCATACCGACAAAGGCTGACTCCATTTCAACCAGTTCGGTAGGCACCGAAGGACCGAGCGTTCCGCGCGGCAGGGTGCGGTTCAACGCAAAGCGGCGCATTTGCCGACCGAGTTTGCGGATGTGGTTAATCGCCAGTCGATTCAGCGCCCAGAATGCCACGATGAGGCTGGCCAGCCACATGACGATGGGCAAAAGTGCACTTAGCCGTGTTGAAACTCCGGTATCAAGAAAGGGTGTGTCGATAGGCCAAACGCTTAACGCGAAGACCGTATCAGGCACGATCGGAACAATCGCATAGGCGCGCTCTTCGTCTTTGAAATTGTGCGACAGGAAGACATTCGGTTCCTTGGTGGTCAACAAAGAGAGGGCAACATCGCTGGGATATTCATTTTTCGCCACCTCAAGCCCGTTTTCCGTGGTGAGGATGTGACCCATTTTATTGATCGTCATCATCGCAACACTGCTGTGTTTGCCTTTCGGTTCGCGGATTGCGTTAATGGCATCTTCTGGAATGCTCAGCGCCATAAAGCCAATCAACTCGCGGTTTTCATAGACCGGGGCATTGATGAGCGTGACCACCTGATTGCTAACCGACCCCTGCAGTACCGGCATGGCGCGACGGACTGGCGCCTTTAGCAGCGATTGAAAATTTTTGTCGTCGGAAAAATCATGGTCCTGCCCAGTGGAAGAGCAGGTCATACGCCCATCAAGTCCGATGAAACCGACGAGCGAATAGATGTCAGAGGCTTGTTTATATTCTTTAAGGAACGCCGTGCACTCTTGGGGATCATCGCGGCGAAGGCGCACGATAGAAGTCAATGCCTCTGCGGCACCGAAGGCTTCTTGGATCACCCGACGTTCGGCGGCAGAGGCTTGTTCAGTCACGGCGATCAGCGACAATTCCGCGCTTTGACGGCTTTGATCCGCAATCTGCCGCGTCTGCACAACCGCGATTAACCCAATGGGCAAAAGCGCGAGTGACAGAAACAGCAGAATACGGATCGTCAGCCCACGCATCAGATCACCGCTGAAGAAGCCAGAAGTCATATTTAGAAGGAAGAAACTTTAGAGGAAGATAGAACGGACATGGTCGCGTCGTCAGTCATCTCAAGAGACTCATTGTCATGATGGCCAAGCAGTTCTGCAAGACGCGCGCGGGCCCGATTTGTACGACTTTTAATTGTACCAACGGCGACACCGCACATATCCGCCGCTTCTTCGTAGGAGAAGCCAGAAGCTCCCACTAGCAACAAAGCTTCGCGTTGTTCATCTTTCAACAGGGCAAGCGCCTTACGAAAGTCGGTCATCTGCATGTGGCCATCATGGGCGGGCTTTTCAGCCAAACCTTCGGTTAGCACGCCGTCAACATCAGATACTTCGCGTTTGGCTTTGCGACGCGAGGAATAATAGGTGTTGCGCAGGATCGTGAACAACCAAGCACGCATGTTTGTGCCGACTTGGAACTTCTCAATGTTCGTCCAGGCCTTGACCAAAGTGTCCTGAACCATGTCATCTGCCGTGGCGCCATTACGGGTGAGGCTAATGGCAAAGGCCCGCATGGCTGGCAGATGCTCTACCAGCTCGTCGCGCGGATCGGGACGGCTCATTATGACGTTCCTTTTTCTGAATCCTGTTGCTTCAGCTTTTGCAGCAGATCCTTGAAACGGTCAGGGATGCCTTCGTCGAGCGTCTCATCGAAGACACGCTTGAGGTTGTCGTCGATGACGCGCTCGCGCTCGTCCTTGTTTCCTGAATTCACTAGCATCACCTCTGGCATCGTCGTCTCATTTGATTAATTATGTACGCATACTGGAACCAAACACAATGTCAGGGTGTTTGGTTCCAAGAAAAGTAAAAAAGGATTCGACTAGATGAACGATGCGACACAAAAGACCAGCATCAGCGATGAACTGGGTGCCAACATCCCCTACCTTCGCCGGTTCGCGCGGGCGATGACGGGCAGCCAGACCAGTGGCGACACATTCGCCGCAGCGGCGCTGGAGGCCATCTTGGTTGATCGCTCGGTGCTCGACGGGGTGGATACAAAGACGGGTCTTTTCAGAGTTTTGTACGGAATTTGGGCCAGCGCAGGCGCACCCGTGGAAGAGGGCGAAAGCGGCCCTCGCGCCAAGGCGCAGCGCCACCTTTCAAGCCTGACCAACAACAGCCGTGAAGCGCTTTTGCTGCACACGATCGAGGGTTTTTCCCACGGCGAGATCGCGAAAATCATCGGTGTAGATGAAGACGAAGCTGACGAGTTGATCCAGATTGCCCACCGCGAGATGGCCGACAGCACCTCGGGTTCGGTGATGATTATCGAAGACGAAGCGATCATCGCGATGGATATTGAATCAATCGTTGCAGAAATGGGCCACCGCGTCACCGGCATCGCGCGCACGCGTGATGAGGCCGTGAAGCTGGGCAAGGCGGACGTACCTGACCTTATCCTTGCGGACATCCAGCTGGCCGACAATTCATCCGGCATTGATGCAGTGAACGACCTGTTGAACGAACTTGGGATGCGCCCCGTGATCTTTATCACCGCCTTCCCCGAACGTTTGCTGACTGGCGACAAGCCAGAGCCTGCCTTCTTGATCTCTAAACCCTACTCGGTGGATCAGGTTGTTTCGGCAGTGTCACAGGCGATGTTCTTTTCCTCCACAGAAACGCTCAACGCTTAAGCTGGGTCTGAATGAAAGAGTTTCTTGCGCAACCGTATGCGCAGGGAACTCTTTGCATTTAACGACAGCGCTGCCTAACATCACATGAACATTCAGGAGGCCCACATGGCCAAGACCACAACTGCTGCGGCAAAAGAGCTGACAATCGATGATCTGTCGTCGCAGATTGACCTGCTTAAAAAAGACATCGCTTCGCTGACCGAAACCTTGGGCGACTACGGCAAAGCCAAGTCGGATGAGATGCGTGACAACGCCCGCGCCGCGGCCAATGATTTTGCCGAAACGGGCCGCGCCAAAGCGATGGAAGCCCAAAAGCAGGCCGAAGAATTTTTGCAGGCTCAGCCGGGCACAGCATTGGGCATTGCGGCGGGTATTGGTTTTCTCGTCGGTATCGTGACGGCACGCCGCTAAGATGCTTTCTTCGGTGATGCAACATCTGCGCGGGACTATTCGCCGCGCAGCGCGTACCGCCATGCTAAGCGCGGGCGCTGCGATCTTTTTGCTGATCGGACTTTTGTTCCTGACGCTCGCGGCATGGCTCTACCTCGTCACCGTGACCACAACCTTGACCGCCGCGCTGATCCTTGGCGCGGCCTATTTCGGCGTTGGTTTTCTGTTGCTTGCACTGGCTGGCGCAGACGGCAACGCCTCGCGTCAACCGCAGCAGCAAGAAGCGCCAGTTTCAACCGAACATGACGGGCTTAAAAATCTGGTTATGGCATTTCTGGCTGGCATAACTGCGGGTCAGAAAGCGCGGCGTTAACCGCACGCAACAGCGTGTTGCTTGAGAATGGGCGCGTGATGTACCGCAGCCCCGGTTCAGGCTCTGCCAGACGGGGTGTATCGTTCAAGATACAAATGATCGGAAACCACACCTGTAGATTACGCAATTCAGGTAAATACTGATGTAGCTGATCTTGCCGCAACGATAGCACTGCAAGCAGCGTGTGGTTGATGTTTCCCACCAACTTGCTGAGATCCAATGCTTCCAAAACGCTAATTTCCGATTGCGGAAAGGCAGCAGAAAGCGTTTCACTTATGTCTGAACAGACCAACAGGTCCGGTTCGTAGATCACGATCGACATGGTCTTTCCCCCGGTGAACAAAGGCTTCGGTGTAGGGGCGGCGTCATACTGGCGCATTAAACTATGACATAAGAGGGCAATTTTATCTAATGACGACTCAATGCCGCTATTGCCCCCTTCAGCGCAAAGATGCGTTCATCGCGATGTCGAAAGAAGAGCTGAGCTTCATGGAGAAGTTCAAGTCGGGCGAACTGACCGTTGAGCCCGGCACGCCGATCCTACTGGAGGGATCGAACGCACCCCAGCTTTATACCGCACTTACTGGTATGGGCATCCGTGACAAGACGTTGGAAAACGGCAATCGTCAGGTCATCAGTTTTGTTTTTCCTGGTGATTTCATCGGCTTGCAGGCGGGCATTATGGGGGAAATGGGCCATTCGGTTGAGGCCCGCACCCATATGCGGCTGTGTGTCTTCAACCGCAGCGAGTTTTGGAATTTCTTCAAATCCCACCCCGAACGCGCCTTTGACATCACATGGCTTGCCGCCATCGAAGAGCACTTCATGGGCGAAGTCCTTGCCACCATCGGTCAGCGCACCGCGATCCAGGCCATTGCTTGGGCGATGGTCAAGATTTTTGAACGCGGGCAATCGCTGGGCATGGTGACTCACAATCAAATGCCATTGCCATACTCTCAACGCGATCTGGCCGATGCCCTCGGGCTTTCAGTGGTTCATACCAACAAAACGCTTGGCGCACTGAAGGAGCGGCAGTTGCTATCATGGTCCGACAGGGTATTGCAGATTAACAACCTGGCCGCCTTGGCGAAGGTCGGTATGACCTCCCTAGAGGGCCGTCAGAAGCGCCCCCTGTTGTGACTTTTATTCATTCTCGACTTCAATAAAGGTGTCCGCGGCCTCTGCCCCGCGCCGCCCCCGAGGTTTGGCCGGTCCGACGGTACTGTCTGGCTTTGTACGCCGCTCAACCTGCGCGTTAAGCGCGGCGCCGAACAGGATTAAAAAGCTGCTGATCCAAAGCCAAACCAGCATCGCAATGACGGCCCCAATTGAACCATAAACCTGATTGTAGTTGCCAAAATTGGCTACGTAATAAGAAAACCCAATTGAAATTACAGCCCAAGACAGTACGGCCAAGATCGCCCCACTGCTAAGCCAAGGGAGCCGCGCCGCACGCCGGTTCGGCCCAAAGCGGTAGAGCACCCCAACACCGGCGAAGAGCACCACAGTCGCCACAGTCCAACGCAGCAGATCAGCCACAGCGTTGCCAAAGGGGCCAAGAGGGATAAAAGCAAGGATGATGGGTGCGACCACCACAGCCAGCAGCGCTACGATCCCGACAGCCACAAGGCTGACCGTTAACAGGAGCGCATGAAGGTAATGTTTGGCCGCGTTGCGGTTGCGCTCATTGTAGACAGAGTTCAGCCCAATCACCATCGCGCCGACCCCTGCGCGCGCTGACCAAAGCGCCACCAGCAAGGAAACGATACCTGCCCAGCCGAGCGTATCAGCCCGCGCGGTAACCAAACCCGTTACCTGAGTATTAATGATGTCATAGACATCGTCAGGCAGCAGCCCGCGTACCTCTTCCAACTGGGCTATCACAACCACCGGGTCTGAGATCAGTCCCAACAGCGCGATCAGCGCCGCTAACGCCGGGAAAAGCGACAACATAGCGAAAAACGCCACCCCGGCCGAGATCAGCGCAAGATTATCGCTCGCCGCTTGTTTCAAGCTGGCCTTAAAGGCATCCCAATAGATCGCCGGTCGGGTCGGAGGTCTGCGCAGTACCAAAGCAATTCCTTTTAGTCCGACCCCGGCGTTGGCCGGGACCCACTTGCGTTATGTATCCTCCACATCGTCGCGGACCTGACCCCAAGCGACAAGGGTAAAGACCAACGTGCCGCCGATGATGTTGCCAACAAGCACCGGCAGGAAGAAGCCAAAGATCGCCTGATTGATGCCCAAACCGCCATGCAAGATCAGTGTCGCCATCTCAACAGAACCTGCGACGATATGTGTGAAATCTCCCGCCGCGATAAGCCATGTGAATGTTAAAATCAGAAAAAACGCCGCTTCATCTGCCTCGGGCAGCATCCAAACAATCAGCGCGACAATCACGCCGGCAGGAATACCGCGCCAAAACCCTTCTGCTGGGGCCATGCCGGTGGCATGTTCCGATAGACTGATGATGGCGGGCAAAATCTCGGCAGGGATGGCGGGCGTATAGACAAACAGTGCCGCCGCCGCAAAAGCGCCGATCACATTGGCCCCCAAAACCACCCCCCAAAGCCGCAAAAGACTGCCAAAGATTTGCCAACTGCGTTCCTGCATCAGCGGCAAGACAGTGGTAATCGTATTTTCAGTAAATAATTGCATCCGTCCCATGATCACTGCGATGAACCCCAGCGAATAGCCAAGGTTCTCCACCAGAAACCGCCAGTTTGCATCGGGCAAATAAGTCCGAAAGATCGCCTCCCCCAAAACCGAGAGGCTGATCAGCATCCCAGCAGATATCCCCGACCAGATCAGCGACCGGTTGGTGCGGTTCAATTCATCACGCCCTTCGCGCCGGATCACTTCATAGATCAGCTTAGGCGAAAGCGCCGCCGCATCACTGACCGAACGTTCTTCAGCCTCCTCCTGCACAGCGGATTGAGGGGGCTTGTTCTGGATCAGTGGGGCCATCAGCGTGTTTCCTAGAAATCATGGACATGATGAACATAGACCGCCGCGGCCCCGCGCACAGCAAAAAGCCGACCATATCCATTCTATGCGCCCGGTCTGCCGCCAGTATACGCTTACCGATCGTTTCTTAACGAAGCGTCACTTGCCACTTGCCAATCCCGTGCGGGCGTTCAAACATGCAACCATGAATAGCAAGACTTCCTCCGCCATTGAGGCCAAGCGCGACGACCTGATCGCCCTGACCCAAGACCTGATCCGCATCCCGACGTTGAACCCGCCGGGGCAGGATTACCGCGCCATTTGCGAATACCTTGATCGCCGCCTGTCGACCCATGGGTTTGAGACACAGATGATCCGCGCCTTTGGTACGCCGGGCGACAGCGAAAAATACCCTCGCTGGAACATCATCGCGCGCCGCGAAGGTGTGCGGGGCGGTGATTGCGTGCATTTTAACAGCCATACCGATGTCGTAGAGGTCGGCGCAGGCTGGACCTTCGACCCCTTCGGCGCAGAGATTTCCGACGGTAAAATCTATGGCCGCGGCACCTGTGACATGAAGGGTGGTCTGGCCGCGTCGATCATCGCCGCCGAAGCCTTTATCGAAACGCACCCGGACTTCGAAGGCGCGATTGAAATCTCCGGCACCGCCGATGAGGAATCCGGCGGCTATGGCGGTGTTGCCTATCTAGCGGAACAAGGTTTTTTTAACCCCGAAAAGGTCCAGCACGTCATCATCCCCGAACCCCTGCACAAAGACCGCATCTGCCTTGGCCACCGCGGCGGCTGGTGGGCAGAGATCGAAACCAAGGGCGAAATCGCCCACGGCTCCATGCCGTTCCTTGGTGATTGTGCCGTGCGTCACATGGGCGCGGTCCTGAATGAATTCGAAAACAAACTTTTCCCGGCAATGGCCGCCCGCCGCACGGACATGCCTGTGGTCCCCGAAGGGGCCCGGTCCTCCACCATGAACATCAACTCGATACACGGCGGCCAGGCCGAACAGGCCGATGACTTTGACGGGCTGCCCGCCCACTGCGTACCGGATTCCTGCCGCATCGTGATCGACCGACGGTTCTTGGCCGAAGAGCCATTGGATCAAGTGCGCAGCGAAGTGACCGACTTACTTGAAGGGCTGCGCGCCAGCCGCTTGGATTTCGATTATGAGCTGACCGAGCTAAACGCGGTGCTGCCGTCAATGACCGACCGCGATGCGCCAGTGGTGCAAACGGTGTCCCAAGCGATCCAAGATGTGATGGGCAAAGCGCCGGAATATGTCGCCTCGCCCGGCACTTATGACCAAAAGCACATTGATCGGATCGGCAAGCTGAAAAACTGTATCGCCTATGGCCCCGGCCTGCTGGAACTCGCGCATAAACCCGACGAATACATCGGCATCGACGATATGGTGGATTCCGCCAAAGTCATGGCCGCCGCCCTAGAATCGCTCCTACTTCCCAAAGCCTAATCGAGATCGGGCGCCGCCAGGCCAGTGGCGCCCCAGCCATCTTCATCCTTTCTTAAATACCGATCCCGAACACCCAACCGGGCGGATCACCCGCGTTTGTCTCCCGCACTGCTCAACGCCAACCCCTCGACAATCGCCGTCAACGCCGCCCCCCGGTGCAGTTCCGCCCGCGGGAAACGCGCGCGCAGAGCTGCTTCGACCACTTCCATCAGGCTCGACCCGCCAACGAAGATCAACCGATCCACCGCCGCGGCTTCAATACCTGCGTCATCCAATGTCGCCTCTGCCGCCGCACCGATTTTCTCGGTCTGCTTGGAAAGCCGTTTGCGCATCCAATCGCGCGGCAGCGGAAGCGTGGCGCGGGGTTTTAGCATCGACACGTCGATCACCGGTTCCGCGTCCCCCTCTGCACCTGCGCCATTGGCACGGATTTTACCCGCCTCGACGGCAAAGGCGAGGTCATGGCCTAGCTCTTCGTCGAGCACTTTGATCAATCGAGCCAAACGTTTGGGATGTTCAGCAAACCTATGCAGTTCCGCCGCCGCCTTGCGGGTATCAGGACCATAGAGAAACGGGATCTTCGCCCAAGTTGCCAGATCGTTGAAAATGGCATTGGGTGCGAGATGTGTGTCATCGCCAAAGGCATGGCGAATTTCGCTGCCCATGCCCAACTGCGGCATCACCCGCCCGATCGATAGCCAGCGGTCGAAATCGGTTCCGCCCAGGCGGATACCGTGGCTGGCCAGAATATCGATCTCATCATTGCCGCGCTGGCGGAACAGAGTGAAATCCGAGGTGCCGCCGCCGATATCGACCACCAGACCCAGATCCCCCGGTTGCAGCGCCCCACGATTGGCCAGCGCAGCGGCTTCTGGTTCGTTCATGAAATCCACGCGGTCAAACCCGGCCCGGCCATAGGCTTCGCGTAGATCTGTCAGAGCTTGGGCGTCCCGCGCATCGTCGGCCGAGTGAAAGCGCACCGGACGGCCCGAGAGCGCCGCGTCAAAGCGCGTGCCCGTTGCCGCCTCTGCCCGTGACTTTACCGTTGCCAGAAACCGCGCCACGATGTCGATAAAATCCAGCCGTTCGCCCAAAAGCACCCGCCGTTCCCGTATCAGCCGTGTGCCCAGCAAGCTTTTCAGGCCACGCATATAACGCCCCTCGGCACCGGCCAGCAGCGCGTCTGAGGCGGCAGCCCCGATGCGCATTTCCTTGGCTTCAAAATCGAAAAACACCGCCGTCGGCAGCGTCTGCGCTTCGGCCTCCAGCGCGATCAGTTGCGGAACCCCATCGACCGCAATGCCCGCGGCAGTATTGGACGTCCCAAAATCGATCCCCAGCGTAGCCATGGCGTTCTCCTAATGCCTTTTTCACAGACGGTCTGACGCGCGCCACCTGTGCAAAGCACCCGCGATACCCTTCCCGCGCGCGCTTGGCAACGAATGCTGGCGCGCCGCGCGGGTTTTAGCTAGCCTCTGAGAAAAATACGCCAATATGGGAGAACTTCATGAACCGTTTGAACCGCTTACTGACTGGGGTGGCCGCTGCGGCTTTGGCTGTTGCCGCCACAGGGGCGCTTGCCAAAGACGACATCACCGTCGCCTTGCAGCTAGAGCCACCACACCTTGATCCAACCTCTGCCGCCGCCGGGGCCATCGACTCGGTGCTTTATACCAATGTTTTCGAAGGGCTGACCCGGTTCATGGGCGATGGTTCTGTCGTACCGGGCTTAGCCGAATCTTGGGAGATTTCCGAAGACGGGCTGACCTATACCTTCAAGCTGCGTAAGGGTGTGACTTTTCACGACGGCACCACGATGGACGCCGAAGACGTCAAATTCACCCTTGATCGGATCAACGCCGAGGACAGCGCCAACGCGCAAAAGGCGCTCTATGCCGCGATTTCTGAGGTTACTGTCGTCGACCCGCAGACCGTTGAGGTCAAGTTGAGCGAGCCCAATGGCAACCTGCTGTTCAACCTGGCATGGGGCGACGCGGTGATCGTGGCACCCGAATCCATTGAGGCAATCAAACAGACCCCCGTCGGCACCGGCGCGTTTAAGTTCGACGAATGGCGCCAAGGCGACAAAATCACCCTGTCGCGCTATGACGACTATTGGGGCGACGCGCCTGCATTGGCCAGCGCGACGTTCAAATTCATCTCAGACCCGACAGCAGCTTTTGCCTCGGTCATGGCCGAAGATGTTGATGTTTTCGCCGGCTTCCCCGCACCCGAAAACATTCCTCAGTTTGAAGCAGACCCGCGCTTTCAGGTGCTTATCGGTTCGACTGAGGGCGAAACGATCCTGTCGATCAACAACCAACGGGCGCCGTTCGATAACGTGAAAGTACGCGAGGCTGTGGCCCATGCAATTGACCGTCAGGCGATTATAGACGGGGCAATGTTTGGATATGGCACCCCCATCGGCACACATTTCGCCCCGCACAATCCCGACTACACCGATCTGACCGAGATGAGCGCATACGACCCGGAGAAGTCCAAAGCGCTGCTGGCCGAAGCTGGGTTCCCGGATGGGTTTGAGACGACCCTGCACCTGCCGCCCCCGTCCTATGCCCGTCGAGGAGGCGAGATCATCGCCGCGCAACTGGCTGAGGTGGGTATCAAAGCACAGATTACCAATGTCGAATGGGCGCAGTGGTTGGAGACTGTATTCAAAGGCAAGGATTTCGGTCTGTCGATTGTGAGCCACACCGAGCCGATGGATATCAACATCTATGCCAACCCGGATTACTACTTCCAGTATGACAATGCCGAAGTTCAGTCGTTGATTTCGGAGTTCAATAAAACCGCCGATCCCGCTGCGCGGAGCGAAATGCTGGCCAAGGCGCAACAGATCATCGCCGAAGACTATGTGAACGGGTTCCTGTTCCAGCTCGCATTTCCAACCATCGCTAAGGCGGAAGTACAAGGTCTGTGGGTGAACGCACCGACCCAAGCCACCGACCTAAGTGGTGTAAGCTGGACCGAGTGATGTAGGGGATACCTAAGCAAAACGAAAAAAGGGCGCGCTGTGAAGCGCGCCCTTTCTATTCAAAACGAAGACCTATTAGTTTTTGCCGCGCAAGCCAGCTGCGGCTTCGCTTACCAATGCACCTGGGTTCTGGTTACAGACGACAACGAAGTCTTCCATAGCCTGCTGCATTTCGGTGTCAGCCATTTCGTCGGCGGACTCAGAATCTTCGACAGCTTTTGTGTCGTCGATCAGGGAGTCTTCGCGTTCTTCAGCGTCTGTCGCTTCAGCAGCGGTTGTGTCACTTGGCTCGGTACCGTCATTCTTGGTTTCAGTGATCAAGGAGCCACCGTGGCCGCCGTCTTCAAGCTCGGCGATTGCCATGGAAGCGACTTCCATTTTATCTTCATCGCTGAGTTCTTGATATTGCGCGCATGTCATGGTGGCCATGTCCATGTGAGCAGCGGCAAAAGCGGGTGCAGAAACGGTGCCCAGAAGGCCGGCGATCGCAAGTGTTTTCAAAGTCGTTTTCATTTTAATCTCCAGTTTTTCTCTGTTCTCCCGAAGACAACCCCGCATAGCGGATATGGTTCCAGCGCATGACAAGAATCTGCGGTAACTTAGCGTGCTGGGTCTCCATACGGCTGTCCGACATGCGTTTTTTCCCTTAGCGTGCGGCTCTATCAGCGCAGTCCTTAGAATTTCAGCGTTTTTCATCTTTGCCAAAGCGAAACTGCGCGCGGGCTCTGGACCCTCCCGACTGCGCCGCCTAACCTCCGCGCTATGTTGCGCTATGCGTTGAAAAGATTTCTCTCCCTGCTCATCAGTCTCGCTGTCGCGTCGCTGGTGATTTTTATGGTTATTGAGGTCGCCCCCGGCGACCCGGCCTCCTTTATGTTGGGTCTGAATGCCCAGCCTGAGACATTGGCCGCCCTGCGCAGCGAACTTGGCCTCGATCAATCGCGGCCAGAGCGTTACCTCGAATGGGTCGGCGGGATGTTGCAGGGAGATTTCGGCACCTCTTACACCTATCGCACCCCGGTGACCGAAATGATCGGCGACCGGTTGTGGGTTTCGGTGCCTCTGGCGCTTTATGCGCTGACGCTTTCCGTCGTCGTGGCTTTCCCCGCGGGCATCTATGCCGCGTCACGCCGAGAGCGGGCAGGCGACATCGGGGTAATGGGCGCGACGCAATTGGGCGTGGCGGTGCCAAACTTTTGGTTCGCCATGATCCTTGTGCTAATTTTTTCGATCAACCTGCGCTGGTTTTCGGCGGGCGGCTTCGTCGGCTGGGACAAGGGGCTTATCGCCGGGCTGCACGCGCTGACCCTTCCCGCCATTGCGCTGGCCTTGCCGCAGGCGGCGATCCTTGCGCGGGTCATGCGCTCAGCCCTATTGGATGTGATGGGCGAAGATTTCATGCGCACCGCGCGGGCCAAGGGGCTGACCGCGCGGCAGGCGCTTTGGCGGCACGGGCTGCGCAATGCGTTGATCCCGGTGCTGACGATCATCGGCTTGCAGTTCTCCTTCCTGCTGGCCGGGTCGATCATCATTGAGCAGGTTTTCTACCTACCCGGCCTCGGGCGGCTGGTGTTCCAGTCAATCTCTGCGCGGGATTTGATCGTGGTCGAGTCGGTGGTGATGCTCTTGGTCTTCTCGGTTATCTTGGTGAACTTCCTTGTCGATCTGGCCTATGCCGCCGTCGATCCTCGGCTGAGGGCGCGCACATGAACCGCAACTTGATCCTTGGTGCTGCGTTGACTTCGGTCTTTCTATTGGCGGCGCTGGTTTCCTTTGTCTGGACGCCCTTTGACTATGCCGGGCTCGACATCGCTAACAAACTGCACAGCCCTTCATTGGCGCATCCCATGGGCACCGATCACCTCGGCCGCGACATCCTCAGCATGATCATGGTCGGCGCGCGGACCTCTATCGCCGTGGCGCTGGTGGCGGTGGGCATTGGCATGGGTGCAGGCGTGCCGCTGGGCCTTTGGGCGGCTGCGCGGCGTGGGAGTCTTGTGGATGAGGTCATCATGCGCGGCAATGATCTGGTCTTTGCCTTTCCGGCCATCGTTATCGCTATTTTGATCACTGCGGTTTTTGGTGCCGGAGCGATCAACGCAATCATCGCCATCGGCATCTTCAATATCCCCGTCTTTGCCCGCATCACCCGTGGTGCCGCGCTGTCGCTTTGGCAACGGGAGTTCATCCTTGCCGCGCGGGTCGCAGGCAAGTCTGCTGCCCGTATCTCGGCAGAGCATATCCTGCCCAACGTTGCCAATCTGTTGATCGTACAGGGCACAATCCAATTCTCTCTCGGCATCCTTGCCGAAGCGGGGCTGAGCTATGTTGGCCTTGGCGCGCAACCCCCGGTGCCATCTTGGGGGCGGATGCTGGCGGATGCACAAACCATGGTCAGCATCGCGCCGCATATGGCCCTGATGCCGGGTTTTGCGATCATCCTGACAGTGCTGGGGCTGAATTTGATGGGCGACGGGCTGCGGGACATGCTGGACCCGCGTCTGCGGGTGGCACGTACATGACGCTTTTGAATATCTCGAACCTGTCGTTGTCGATCCACGGTCTGCATATCCTTGACGGTGTCACCTTCTCGGTCGCGCCGGGTGAAATCGTGGCCGTGACCGGGGAAAGCGGTTCGGGCAAGTCGATGACTGCGCTGGCGGCGATGCAACTGTTGCCCAAGGGCGCCAAGACCACCGGCCATCTGATGCTGGGCGATGATGATCTGACCCAGATGAGCGAAGCCGCTCTTTGCGGGGTGCGCGGCAATGACATCGGCATGGTGTTCCAAGAGCCGATGACCGCGCTAAACCCGGTGCAGACTATTGGCCGCCAGGTGGCCGAAACCATCCGCGTACATGAGCCGCGCGTGTCGCGTGCCGAGGCCGAGGCCCGCGCTGCCGAAACACTGTCCCGTGTAGGACTGTCACAAGACCGTTTCCCCCTGTCGCGCTACCCGCATGAGCTGAGTGGTGGGCAACGCCAGCGCGTGGTGATCGCTATCGCCATCGCCCTGCGCCCCCGTCTGCTGATCGCGGATGAACCGACCACGGCATTGGATGTCACCACGCAGGCACAGATCCTCGCCCTGCTGACCCGTCTGGCGCGGGAAGACGGGATGGGCCTGTTGATGATCACCCACGATCTTGCCGTTGTGGCCGATATGGCCGACCGGATCATCGTCATGCGCAAGGGTCAGATCGTCGAGCAGGGAGAGACTCAGAGCCTACTGCGTGACATGCGTCACCCCTATACCAAAATGCTTTTCGAAGCCTCCCGCCATGAGGTTAATCTGCCTGAACCGCCTGCGCCTGTGCCGCTGCTGGAGGTTAAAGGCGTGTGCCGCGATTACCATCTGCCGCGCAAAACGCTGTTTGGTGCGCCCGGCACGTTCCGCGCGGTGGACGACCTCAACTTTACCCTGCACCGGGGGGAGCGTTTGGGGCTGGTAGGCGAATCCGGTTGCGGGAAATCGACCCTGACACGGGCGATTTTGGGTCTGGAGCCGGTTCAGGAGGGCAGCATTACCGTTGATGGCCAGCCCGTCTTTGCCGGTACGAAACCGAACCTCGCCGTGCGGCGCAAAATGCAGGTGGTGTTCCAAGACCCCTTCGGCAGCTTCAATCCGCGCCACCGGGTTGACCGTCTGGTGACAGAGCCTTTTCATCTGCTCGACACCCCGCCACAGGGGGCAGAACGGACCCGCGCGATTGACGAGGCGCTGACCGCTGTTGGCCTACGCCCTGCGGATGCGCGCAAATATATCCACGAGTTCTCTGGTGGTCAGCGTCAGCGTATCGCCATCGCCCGCGCGCTGATCATCCGACCTGAGTTGATCCTTTTCGATGAAGCCGTAAGCGCATTAGATGTGTCGGTGCGCGCGCAGATCCTCGATCTGCTGGCAGCCCTGTGCAGCCATTATGACCTAAGCTATCTTTTCATCTCACATGATCTGTCGGTCGTGCGCAGCGTGACGGATCGGGTGCTGGTGATGCAGTCTGGCAAGATCGTAGAGGCGGGTGATACCGCGCAGGTCTTCGACGCCCCGCAGCACGCTTATACCCAGTCGCTCATCGCTGCCGCACCAGTTCTGCCCGATCTCAGCACACAGATATCCTAGCCAATCCTGCGATGTTTGCAGCGTCGCCGCGGCCCCGGATTGATCGAAAACGCAATACGACCTACTCTAACCGGGGGGATTCCCGCATTAAGGGCATAACTGACGTCACGCCTTGATTGTAAAGCGGAATTTCCTAGCCCGGTCAGTTGCCTGAAGGCTGCGGCGCTCTACTTGTGCATGCAATGGCGTCCGCCTAAAGGGTGGTCCGCCAATATAACAATGGGAGACATCTTATGAAAATGTTCAAAATGCTCGCGATGACCGGTGCCATGGTGGCCGGCTCTGCGGCCATGGCTCAGGAAAAGTTCATCACCATCGGCACCGGTGGCCAGACAGGCGTTTACTTCGTCGTTGGTCAGTCGATCTGCCGTCTGGTGAACCGCGGTACCGCGGATCACAACCTCAAGTGCACCGCGCCGTCGACCGGCGGGTCGATCGCCAACATCAACGCGATCAAAGCGGGCGACATGGACATGGGCGTTGCCCAGTCCGACTGGCAGTTCCACGCCTACAATGGCTCGTCGCAGTTCGAAGGCGACAAGTTCGACAACCTGCGCGCGGTCTTCTCCGTGCACGGTGAGCCGTTCAACGTGATCGCCCGTGCCGACAGCGGCATCGAGTCCTTCGACGACCTCAAAGGCAAGCGCGTCAACATCGGCAACCCCGGTTCCGGTCAGCGCGCCACCATGGAAGTCGTGATGGACGCCAAGGGCTGGACGCTGGACGATTTCGCACTGGCCTCCGAGCTGAAGCCTGCTGAGCAAGCCGCTGCACTGGGCGACAACAAAGTGGATGCGATCATCTATACCGTGGGCCACCCGAACGGCTCCATCCAAGAAGCCGTATCGACCATCGACGCCAAGCTGATCCCTGTTGAAGGTGACGCGATCCAAGGTCTGATCGACAATAACCCTTACTACGCCGAGGCCACCGTGCCGGGCGGTATGTACAAGGGCACAGACAGCGACATCAAAACTTTTGGCGTGAAAGCGACGTTCGTGACCTCCGCCGATGTGGATGACGATGTTGTCTATCAGGTCGTTAAGGCCGTGTTCGACAACTTCGACCGTTTCAAGCGCCTGCACCCGGCGTTTGAGAACCTGACCCAAGAAGAGATGATCTCGGGCGGTCTGTCTGCTCCGCTGCACCCCGGTGCAGAGAAGTATTACAAAGAGCAAGGCTGGATTGAGTAATCTCCGCGTGACATGATAGCTCTGGCGGCGGTACGCTGCCGTCAGAGACCCGAAAAATAACAATATGCGCACCCATCCTAAGGTGGGGCCGACAGGGGGACGATATGTCTGAGAAGGACCAGCAAAAGGCTGCAGCCGTTGAGACCGCTGCGACCGGTGACCGAGGCGGATTAAGCCAGTCGGAACTGGACGAGCTTGTCGCTTCTTCTGACACGGGTGGTCGCACTGTCAGCGGGCTGATGGGCACCTTGCTCCTGCTCGTGGCGTTGGCATGGTCGCTGTTTCAGCTTTATATCGCCTCGCCCATTGGGCTTTTCAACGACACGCTGGCCCGCTCAATTCATTTAGGCTTTGCCATATTCCTCGGCATTATGGTTTTCCCGGCCACGCGCACCAGTTTTCAGGTGGCGCTTGGCGTTATCGTTCCTGCTGTTCTTGCCGCGCTCTTTATGGTCAGCACCAAAGATTCGACTGCCATCTGGTGGATCCCGATCCCAGCAGCCTTTGTCATTGCCACAGTGCTCCTTGGCTCCCCCAAAAACCGCATTCCGATCTGGGAATGGGCATTGGCGGTCGTTGGCACCTTTTGTGCGCTTTATCTCTTTATCTTCTACCGCGAAATCGCCAACCGCGTCGGCGCGCCGATCCTGCCAGACTATATCGCAGGTGTTACCGGACTGTTAATCCTGCTCGAAGCCACCCGCCGCGCGCTTGGGCCCGCGTTGATGATCGTGGCGAGCATCTTTCTTTTCTACACCGTGCTTGGCCCTTCTATGCCCAGCATCATCGCCCACAAGGGCAACAGCCTGTCGGAGATCGTGAACCACCAGTGGATCACCACCGAAGGCGTCTTCGGCATCGCGCTTGGGGTTTCGACCTCCTTCGTATTCCTCTTCGTGCTGTTCGGTTCACTTTTGGACCGTGCGGGCGCGGGCAACTATTTCATTCAGGTGGCGTTCAGCCTCATGGGTCACATGCGCGGCGGCCCGGCGAAAGCGGCTGTTGTGGCATCGGCTATGACCGGCCTGATTTCCGGCTCCTCCATCGCCAACGTGGTAACCACCGGCACGTTCACCATTCCGTTGATGAAGAAAGTGGGCTTTAGCGCCGAAAAAGCGGGCGCGGTTGAGGTGGCTTCTTCGGTCAACGGACAGATCATGCCGCCCGTGATGGGCGCTGCGGCCTTCCTCATGGTCGAATATGTCGGCATTCCCTATTTCGACGTGGTCAAACACGCCTTCCTACCGGCGGTAATCTCCTACATCGCGCTGGTCTATATCGTGCACCTTGAGGCGATGAAGGCCGGGATGCAGGGTCTGCCCCGCGCTTATACGCCGAAGCCGCTGGTGCAGCAGCTGATCGGTATCGCCTTTGCGATCATCGCCATCTGCGCGCTGTCCTTTGCGGTCTATTACCTGATGGGCTGGATCCGCCCTGCCTTCCCTGAGACTGCAGGCTACATCATCTTTGTCTTCCTCACCGCGGTCTATGCTGGTCTGCTTTATGTAGCGAGTAAGGAAGAACCGCTGAAGCTGGATGATCCCAACGCAGAAGTGACATCGCTGCCGATGCCCGGCCCGACGGCGCGCTCTGGTCTGCACTTTATCCTGCCCGTGGTCGTTCTGGTTTGGGCGCTGATGGTTGATCGCCTGTCGCCCGGCCTCTCGGCATTCTGGGCGGCGTCTTACATGATCTTCATCTTGCTGACGCAGCGCCCATTGATGGCAATGTTCCGCGGCGAAAGCCAGTTTGTGAACGACGTGAAAGCGGGTGTTTTCGATTTGATCGACGGGTTGGTCACCGGCGCGCGCAATATGATCGGTATCGGTATCGCCACGGCGACGGCGGGTATCATCGTGGGCGCGGTCAGCCAGACAGGCGTCGGCTCGGCGCTGGCGGATGTGGTCGAGGTGCTCTCGGGCGGCAATATCCTCGCGATCCTCTTTCTGACGGCGGTGCTGTCGCTGATCCTTGGCATGGGCTTGCCGACCACGGCGAACTATATCGTCGTCTCGGCGCTGTTGGCGCCGGTCATCGTCACGCTGGGCCAGCAGAACGGGCTGATCGTGCCGCTGATCGCCGTGCACCTCTTTGTGTTCTACTTTGGCATCATGGCCGATGTGACCCCGCCGGTGGGTTTGGCGAGCTTCGCCGCCGCCGCTGTTTCGGGCGGTGATCCGATCCGCACCGGCTTGGTTGCCTTCTTCTATTCCCTGCGCACTGCGGCGCTGCCGTTCTTGTTTATCTTCAACACAGAATTGCTGCTGATTGGTGTGACATGGGGGCAGGGGCTGTTCATCTTTGTCGTGGCGACGGTGGCCATGCTGCTCTTTGCTGCTGCGACCCAGGGTTGGTTTTTGGCCCGCAACCGATTCTATGAGTCTATCGCGCTGTTGCTTATCGCCTTTACCCTGTTCCGTCCGGGGTTCTGGATGGACATGGTCTATCCGCCCTATAGCGAAGAAGCCCCGACGGAGATCGTTCAGGCGGCTGAGGAAACCCCTGCGGGAGAACGGCTGCGACTGCGGGTGTCGGGCGTGAATGATCTGGGCGATCCGCTGGAATTCGTGGCGCTCCTGCCCATCGGCGCGGGAGAGACGGGGGCCGAGAAACTCGAAGCGTCTGGTCTGGTGTTCCGCGAGGATGGTGACAAGATGATCATCGATGATGTGATCTACGACAGCCCCGCCCAATCGGCTGGGCTTGATTGGGACCAAGAGGTGCTGCGTGTCCTGAAACCCGTGCCTCAGCCCAGCAAGTACTGGATGTTCATCCCTGCGCTATTGCTGTTGGCGCTGGTTGTCTTCCTGCAACGGGGCCGTGCCGCGCGCGAAACGCGCAAGCCCGCGACAGCCTGAGGAGGGTACGCTATGTTCGATAATATCCTACTGACAGTTGACCTGAGTGACCCAAAATCATGGGAGAAAGCGTTGCCGCAGGCGATAGACATGATCCGCTTGTCCAAGGGCACGCTGCACATCCTTTCGGTCGTGCCGGATATGGGCACGCCGCTGGTCGAGGGGTTTTTCCCCGCTGATTACGAAAAACAGGCCACAGGCCGCGCGGCCAAGGCGCTTGAAAAGTTAGTCGAGCGTGAAGTGCCTGATGACGTAAAGGTGAAGCAGCACCTAAAGTTCGGCAAGATCCACCGCGAAGCGCTGAAAACGATAAAGAAATCAAACGCTGATCTGGTTGTTATGGGATCTGAGCACCCTGACAGCCTGCGCGAGTTCCTTGTTGGGTCTAACGCAGACCGCATTGTGCGCCGTTCACCTGTTTCCGTTCTGGTCGTGAGGGCGTAAGACAGGTGCTTCGCGGAGATAGGCAAGGAAATGGTCCATTGCGCCGCGTTGGTCGGAGTAATTACGCATGACCCCTTTCGCGATTGCCGGCGTGCAGATGTACGTCAATGCCTTGCAGCCCAATGTCGAGGGCATGATCCAGCGGCTCGACATCCTGATGGCGCGGTTCCCTTGGACGCAGATGGTGTTGTTCTCTGAACTGGCGCCTTTCGGCCCGCTTGACCGCTTTGCTCTACCGCCTGAGAACGAGACGATTGAACAATTTCAGGCCGCCGCATTGCGCCACCGGATCTGGCTGATCCCCGGCTCGATGTTCCTTAAGCACCCCGAAGACGGGCGCGTTTACAATACGTCGGTGGTGATCAACCCCGAAGGTGAAGTGATCCGGCGCTATGCCAAGATGTTCCCATTCCGGCCTTATGAAGCCGGGATCGCGGCGGGCAATGAGTTCTGCATCTTCGACGTGCCTGAAGTGGGCCGCTTTGGTTTGTCGATTTGCTATGACATGTGGTTCCCCGAGACGACGCGCCAGCTGACCTCTCAGGGGGTCGAAGTACTGTTGCACCCCGTCCTGACCGGCACCACCGACCGCGACGCGGAACTTGCCATCGCGCGGGCAACGGCAGCGCAGTTCCAGTGCTACATTTTCGACGTGAACGGCCTTGGCGCGGGCGGTGTGGGCAAGTCCTGCGTGGTCGATCCGACCTCAATGGTGCTGCACCAGTCGGCGGGCCAAGAAGACATGTTCCCGATTGAGATCGATCTCAACATGGTGCGCCGCCAGCGCGAGACGGGCATGAAGGGCTTGGGCCAGCTGCTCAAATCCTTCCGCGATCGCCCGACAGATTTCCCTGTCTATGACCGCGAAAGTGGCGCGGATGCGTTCCTGCATACCCTCGGCCCGCTTGAGATCCCACAGCAGGGCAACCGCGCAGGGCTGCATGTCGATGTGCCGGCCCAACAGGTGCCTGCCGAGATTCCAACCTACAAAGGCAAGAACGGTTTCCCGCCTGAGCCGCTTGCCAGCCCCACCGCTGGCACCGCGACAGAAGTGGCACAAGCACCGGCACCCGCGGCACCCGCTGCGGCCATGCCCGACCCAGAGACAATGCCCGGAACAATTGGGCAGAACGATAATACCAGCGGCTAGGCCGGGGCGAGGTTCGCGCAAAGCGCTACCTGATGCATCGGTCGGCCCTCCAGCAGAGGACGACTGATGCATTCTATGAACGACTATTCCTCGGCCATTCAACTAAGGTCGGATCGGTGGAGCGCCCTGCGCGCCGCTGCCACCGCCATGTCGCGCGATCCCAAAGCGAAAGGCGCGTCGCAGGTCCGTAAGGAAATTGAAGCGCTGTTCGACTCGCTGGCCCTGATCGAGCCCTATTGGGCCTTTCCGGGCATGTCCGCCTTTGACCACATGCGCCGCCAATTCGCGCATGGTAATTTCGACGATCTGGCTTTTGCGGTGAACCGCGTGACCCGCGCACTGACCACGGGTGCCTATCGCCGCCGCACGATCCCGCTGGAGCGTGATAGTCTGGATCAAGACGAGCACGACGATGAGGCGATGCTGCCGCCCGAGGCGCGGGCGCTGGCAAAGCCCTATTTCGAAGTGCTGATCGTTGATAGTGTGAGCGAACAGCAAGAGCGCTGGCTGCGCAGCAATGTCACCCGCATGCGCCGCACCGAAGACCCGTTCATCTATGAGGCGGTCGTGGTGCCCAGCCTTGAGGACGCGCTGATTGCGGTGATGTTCAACCACAACATTCAAGCGATCGTGGTGCGGCCCGGTCTGACTCTGAAGTCTAAGGTGGATCAGCAGATCCTGACCCGCTATCTCGCTCGCGCGGGGGGGCAAGATGAGATCGACGCGTTGGAGCCGGAAAGCTACGGCCCTGAGCTTTGCCGGATGATTGCCAAAGTGCGGCCTGAGTTGGATGCCTATCTGGTCACCGAACGCTCAGTCGAAGACATCGCCGGGCTTGATCTCGGCATATGCCGACGGGTTTTCTATAACCAAGAAGACTTCATGGAGTTGCATCTCAACATCCTGCGCGGGGTGCAGGCGCGCAACAAATCGCCCTTCTTCACCGCGTTGGTGGAGTATTCCAAACAGCCCACCGGTGTTTTCCACGCCATGCCGATCAGCCGCGGCAAGTCGATCACCCGCAGCCATTGGATTCAGGATATGGGAGCGTTTTACGGCCCTAACATCTTCCTAGCAGAGACCTCGGCCACCTCGGGTGGGCTGGATAGTTTGCTGGAACCGCATGGCCCGATAAAAGAGGCGCAGGAACTGGCCAGCCGCGCTTTCGGCTCTAAGCAGACGTTTTTCGCCACCAACGGCACCTCGACCTGCAACAAGATCGTCGTGCAGGCGCTGGTGCGGCCCGGTGACATCGTGCTGGTGGACCGTGACTGCCACAAGTCGCACCACTACGGCATGGTGCTGGCAGGGGCACAGGTCAGCTACCTCGACAGCTATCCGCTGAATGAATACTCGATGTATGGCGCGGTGCCACTGCGCGAGATCAAGGAACGGTTGCTGGAGCTGAAGGCCGCTGGCAAGCTTGACCGTGTGCGAATGCTGCTTCTGACCAACTGCACCTTTGACGGGCTGGTCTATAATGTTGAGCGGGTAATGCAGGAATGTCTGGCCATCAAGCCTGACCTCATCTTCCTTTGGGACGAGGCATGGTTCGCTTTCGCCCGGTTTAGTCCCACATATCGCCAGCGCACGGCGATGAATGCGGCCAACACCCTGCGCGAAAAGTTCAAGTCTGACGCCCATGCTAACGCCTATGAGGCACAGCAAAAGACGCTGAAAGACGCGGACGACGAGACCCTGCTGAGCACCCGGCTGATCCCACCGCCGCACGCGCGGGTGCGGGCCTATGCCACGCAATCGACCCACAAAACGCTGACGTCGTTGCGCCAAGGGTCGATGATCCACGTCAACGATCAAGACTTCAAAGGCGAAGTGGAGCAGAGCTTCCACGAAGCTTACATGACCCACACCTCGACCTCACCGAACTACCAGATCATCGCCTCGCTCGATGTGGGCCGCCGACAGGTCGAACTGGAGGGGTTCGAGTTTGTCCAACGGCAGGTCGAAGCCGCGCTTTCCATGCGGCGTGCGATCAATGACCACCCGTTGCTGCGCAAATATTTCAAGGTACTGACCGCCGGGGACATGATCCCCGAGACCCATCGCGAAAGCGGGGTCACCAGCTATTACGATACCGAACAGGGCTGGACCGACATGTGGGATTGTTGGGAGCAGGATGAGTTTGTGCTCGACGCCACCCGTGTGACCCTTGCCGTAGGCGGCACAGGTTGGGATGGCGATACCTTCAAGACACAGATCTTGATGGATAAATACGGCATCCAGATCAACAAGACCTCACGTAATACCGTGTTGTTCATGACCAACATCGGCACCACGCGGTCGTCCGTCGCCTATCTGATCGAAGTGCTGGTCGAGATCGCCAGATCGCTCGACGATCTGCTGGATGACGCCAGCCGGATGGAGCGCCTGTCGTTCGACCGCCGCGTCACCAACCTGATGGAGAACTACCCACCGCTGCCGGACTTCAGCAAATTCCACGATGCTTTCCGCGCCAACGACACGCCCGAGGGCGACATTCGCACGCCGTTCTTCCTCGCCTATGATGAGAAGAACTGTGACTACCTCGACCTGAACGGCACCCTGCAAGAGGCGATGGATGCGGGCGAGACCGTTGTCTCGGCCAGTTTCATCATCCCCTATCCGCCCGGCTTCCCGATCCTTGTCCCCGGACAGGTCGTCAGTCAGGAAATTCTCGATTTCATGCGCGCCTTGGACGTGAGCGAGATCCACGGATACCGGCCCGATCTGGGCCTGCGCGTTTTTACCACCGATGCGCTTAACCGTGTCCGCAGCAAAGACCTTTCTTCTTCACCCGTTTGACCAAAAGGACCAACCACATGGCAACAGTACTTAAAAATATCTCTGAAATCCGCCGGTTCTTTCACCGAAACGAAGACCCTGTCTATTTCATCTCGGCCACCAACTTTAACCTGTTGGGGTTGGATGAGTGGGTGAAGAACTTCAAATACATCTGCTACATCGATTGCTACGGCGGCAAGCATCCCAACGTCTTCTGCCCCTCGGAGCAGCCTCATGCGGAATTCCAGAGCATTGAGGACATCAACAACTATCTGCTTCAGCACAAAGAGGTCATCGACTTCATCAAGCGCCGTGGCGGCAAGCCCAAGTTTGTCTTTCTGATGTTCGACGAGGAGACTGAGCGTCTCTCGAAAGAACTCGGCGCAGATGTCTGGTTCCCCAAGGCCAAGCTGCGTCAGTCGATGGACAACAAGATCGAAACCGTTCGCATCGGCAACAAGGCAGGCGTGCCGTCGGTGCCGAACGTTCTGGCCGAGGTGAAATCCTACGAAGACCTGAAAAAGACCTGCGAGAAGGCCGGTATTGGCAATGATCTGGTGCTGCAATCGGCCTATGGCGACAGTGGGCACACGACGTTCTTCATCAAATCCGAAGCCGACTTCCGCCGCCATGAGAGCGAGATCATCGGCGAGGGTGAGATCAAGATCATGAAGCGGATCGACTGCCGTGGGGCAGCGATTGAGGCCTGCGCCACCAAGGAAGGCACCATTGTTGGCCCGTTGATGACTGAGCTGGTGGGGTTCAAGGAACTGACGCCCTATCGTGGCGGATGGTGTGGCAACGAAATCCTCGCGACCGCATTCCCGCCAAAAGTGCGCGAAAAGGCGCGCGACCTTACCTTCAAGTTTGGGGAGCAACTGCGCAAAGAAGGGTATCGCGGTTATTTTGAGTTGGATTTCTTGATCGACAAGAAAACCGGCGACCTGTGGCTGGGTGAGTTGAACCCACGCATCACGGGCGCGTCGTCGATGACCAACCACGCCGCCTTCGCACATGCCGATGCGCCGCTGTTCCTGTTCCACCTATTGGAGTTCAGCCGCAAAAAATTCGATCTGGATGTGGATGAACTGAACGCCCGCTGGGCCGACCCTGAGATGATCGACGGGTGGAGCCAGATGGTTATCAAGCACACCGACGACAGCGTCGATATCTGCACCGATGCGCCCGAGACTGGCATTTATAAGATGAAGGAAGACGGCAGCGTGGTCTTTGACCGCTTCGATTATCACCGCCGTGCGGTTGAATCAGAGAACGAAGCCTTCTTCCTGCGCATCCTGCAACCGGGCAATTATCGCTATGAAGGGGCCGACATTGGCATCCTCGTGACGCGGGGTCGATCGATGACCAAGTCTTTCCAGTTGAATGAGCGCGCGAAAAAGTGGATCCACGGGATCAAACGTGCGGTGGACGGTAAACCCATCCCCTCCGCTTCTGCCGGACCGGAGTTTTCTGATCCGGCGTTCAAGATCCTGTAACGAAATGAAAGGCCGCGATGTACTGGCGCGCACTGTCCGAAGACCAGCCCGGCCCCAAGTGGGCCGGACTCTTCGCGGCCTATTGGCCCGACTACCATGCGTGGTGGCTGAAGGAGGGTGAGGCCGCGCGCCCCACCTACGCCCAATGCCGCCGCGCCTTGGCCAAACACATGCCGGAAATGGTGCCGCTTTATGACGAGCTTTGCACCCTCGCGGGCGGCGGCGATCATGCCGCGCGGTTCCTTAGCTTCTATTGCCCGCCGCCCTATCTCTCGGCCTGCTCCCAAGCGATCTGGGCCGGGAAAGAGCCGGTCATGGTGCGCAACTACGATTATAACCCCAATGCCTTTGATGCGATGGTGCTGCGCACCGGGTGGCAAGGACGGCAGGTGATGGGCACCTCAGACGGGCTTTGGGGTCTGGTCGACGGGGTGAATGACGCGGGGCTGTCAATCTCGCTGACCTTTGGCGGGCGGCGCGTGGTGGGCGAGGGGTTCGGCGTGCCGCTGATCCTGCGCTATGTGCTGCAAACCTGCAAAACTGCGCAGGAGGCGGGCGAAGTGCTGTCGCGCGTGCCGACGCATATGAGCTATAATGTCACTGTTCTGGACCGGAAACGCAACTATCTGACTGCGATGATGGCCCCTGACCGCCCGGCGGTCATCACCCGCGCGGCCGTGGCGACGAACCATCAAGAAAGCGTCGAGTGGATCAGCCATGCACGGTTTACAGCCACCGTTGAGCGTGAACGCTATCTTTTGCAGCGACTGCGGCTGCACCGTGACCCGGAAGAGAAATTTATCGGCGCGTTTTTGAAGCCGCCGCTTTATTCCACGGCGTTTAATGCGGGGTTTGGCACGCTCTATACCGCTGTTTACCGACCGCGAAAGCGGCAGATGGAACTGCGTTGGCCCGGTACGACTTGGGCGCTGTCGCTGTCTGATTTCACCGAAGGTGCGCGGCAAGTGCTGGTGCCGGGGGCTGCATGAGCGGGACGGAACGGAAAGGTCCACTTGCTTCCCTGCGGGTGGTGGAGTTCTCGGGGCTAGGACCCGCGCCGCTTGCCGGGCAGCTGTTGGCCGATCTTGGGGCGGATGTCATTACGGTCGACCGCAAAGCCGCCCCGGCAGACCCTGCGGACATCAACCGGCGTGGTAAGCGTTCGGTGGTGTTGAACCTAAAATCCCCCGAAGGCATCGCGGCGGCGCAGGCACTGGTCGCTTCTGCCGATGTGTTGATCGAAGGGTTCCGCCCCGGTGTGATGGAGCGTTTGGGCCTCGGACCTGAGAATTGCCCTGGGAAGCTGATCTATGGCCGCATGACCGGCTGGGGCCAGACTGGCCCATGGGCGCAAACGGCGGGGCATGACATCAACTATCTGGCTCTAACAGGGGCTTTACACGCCATGGGCAGCGCGGATGCGCCCCCTGTGCCGCCGCTGAATATGGTTGCAGATTATGGCGGCGGGACGATGTTCTTGCTGTTCGGTATCCTCTCGGCAGTGATCGAGCGCAGCGTGACTGGCAAAGGTCAGGTCGTTGATGCAGCTATGGTCGATGGCGTGCCTGCGATGATGGGGCTGATCCACGGTATGTTAGCTCAAAACAAATGGACGGAAGAGCGCGCCGCAAATTGGCTGGACGGGGCCGCGCCTTTCTATCGATGCTATACCTGTGCGGATGGGAAATTCATCGCTGTGGGCGCGTTAGAGCCTCAGTTCTATGCCATCCTCTTAGAAAAGTTGGACCTGCCCGCAGAGTATGCGGCCACCCAAAACGACACCGCCACATGGCCCGCGCGGACCGTTGAATTCGCCGCGATATTTGCCACGCGCAGCCGCGACGACTGGGCCGCGCATTTTGACGGGTCCGACGCCTGTGTTGCCCCGGTGCTAAGTTTTTCCGAGGTGCCGGATCATCCTCAGATGGCGGCGCGGGGCAATGTGCTGCGCATGGATGGCGTGCTGCAATCGGGCCACGCGCCGCGCTTTGGGTTAGGCGCACCAACCATGCCCAGCCCACCGCGTGCTATCGGCGCAGATACCGATGCGGTGCTGGCGGAACTCGGCGTTACCTTGGGCCGCGCATGAAAAACCCCCGGCCAAGAGACCGGGGGTAATCGTAGATCGTAGAACGTGGTTTATGCAGCCTTGCGGTCGTGTTTGCCTTCTTCGATCTCTTCGACGATCTTGGCGACGAATGCATCCAGATCTTCGGGCGAGCGGCTGGTGACGATGCCTTGGTCGGCGACCACTTCGCTGTCTTCATAATGCGCACCGGCGTTTTTCACATCAGTGGCGATTGAGCTAAAGCAGGTTGCCTTGCGGCCCTTGATAATGCCTGCCTCAATCAGCAGCCACGGCGCATGGCAAATCGCGGCGACGGTCTTGCCGCTGTCATGGAACTTACGGATCAGCGCCACGGCGTCTTTGTTAGCGCGCAGCAGGTCGGGGTTGATCTGGCCGCCGGGTAGAACGATGCCGTGGTAGTCATCCACCACTACGTCTTTCAGCGCCAGATCGGCTGGGGTGGTGTCGCCCCAATCGTCTTCGTCCCAGCCCTTGATGCCATTCCCGTCGGGGGTGGCCACATGGACGGTTGCACCGCGTGCACGAAGGTCGTTCAGGGGCTTTTCCAGTTCGGACTGCTCGAACCCGTCGGTTGCGAGGATCAGGATCTTTGCATTGTTAATGTCGGTCATTGCTTTCTCCTTTATGATTTCTGTTGGACCAACGATGCCCGCAGCGGCCTGTTCCGCTCACATTCGCGAGAGCGCGATGTTCCGCCGGTGCAGATACGTCACAAGGCCCGGAATATTTGTTGATACGGCGGGGGTCGGCATCATATATCCACTCAGAATGGATCACCCCGACACACCCCTTGCCGACTTGCCGATGGACGAGCTGATCGTTTGTCCGCAATGCGATGCAATCTACAGGCTGCGGCGTCCCGCCCATGGGGAACGTGCGGCCTGTGAGCGTTGCCATACGGCGCTGATAACGCCGCGCCAAAACGCCGGTTTGCAAATCATCGCAGTCGCGATGGCGGTTATGGTGTTGATCATCGGCGCGGCGGTCTTTCCTTTCCTCACCATTGATGCGGCAGGCACCAGCAATTCGGTGTCGGTGTTGGACGCGGCGCTGGCTTTTGCGGGTGGGCCGATGATCTTGCTGTCGCTGGCCACCGCGGCGCTGATCTTTTTCATACCGCTCTTGCGGGTAATGCTGACACTTTATGTGCTGATCCCCGTGGTATTGGATCGCCCTGCAGCGCGCCACGCGGTCGCGGCCTTTCGTTTGTCAGAAGAACTGCGGCCCTGGTCGATGGCTGAAATCTTTGCGATTGGCTGTGCCGTGGCGCTGGTCAAGGTGGCCGATCTGGCCGATGTCGGCTTTGGGCCGGCTTTTTACATGTTCGGGGCGTTGGTGGTGCTTGTCATCGCGCAGGACAGATTTTTATGCAAATGGTCCGTATGGAACTCTCTGGAACATCCCAAGAAATCCTGAGCGCACGGGAGCTGGGCATCGTCGCCTGCACCCGGTGTAGCAAGCCCGCGCCAATGGGCACGCCGACCTGTAGCCGTTGCGGGCACCGGCTGGTGTCGCGCGACCGTCTGAGCCTTCAGCGGGTTTGGGCGTTTTGGACGGTCGGGCTGATGTGCTACATCCCCGCGAATACCTATCCGATGCTCAAAACCCGAACGCTGTTTCAGGTCGAGGAAAGCACAATCATCGGCGGGGCGGTTGAGTTGGCGCAGTATGGCAACTGGGGGATCGCGCTTATCATCCTTTTTGCATCTGTCGTCATTCCGCTCGCAAAATTCATGGCCGTGGCCTTTCTGGCGATCAGCGTGAAACGGCGTTCTGTAACGTCGCAGCGGCAGCGGCATTATCTATATGAGCTGGTCGAGTATATCGGCCGCTGGTCAATGATTGACATCTTTGTGGTTGCGATTTTGTCGTCTCTGGTGCAACTCAAGACACTGGCCGCTATTAATCCGGGAGTTGCGAGCATCTTTTTTGCCCTCTCTGTGATCTTTACCATGTTGGCAGCACAAGCGTTTGATACCCGTATGATCTGGGACGCTCAGACCAAGGACGAGGGCCCGAAAACCGATGACTAAAACGCCAACCGACGTGCCCATTTCGCCCACGCGTAAGATGTTTCTCAGCGGGGCGTCGGTGATCTGGATTATCCCGATCCTTGCCCTGATCGTCGCGCTTTTCGTCGCCTACCGCTCCTACGCGGACCGCGGGCCGTTGATTGTCATCGAATTCGAAGCGGGCGCTGGCATCTCTGCCGGAGAGACCGAATTGCGCTTTCGCGATGTAACAGTCGGGGTGGTCGAAAAGGTCGGCTTTACCTCTGACCTTGAAAAAGTGACAGCACATATCCGCATCGACAAAGATGTGGCCCCCTACATCGACAGCGGCGCGGTTTTTTGGGTCGTACAGCCCGAAGTCACCGCGCAGGGCATCACGGGGCTGAGCACTGTGCTAAGCGGTGTCTACATCGAAGGGTCATGGGATCAGCAGGTCGGCCCGCCAGCGCAACGTTTCCAAGGGTCTTCGACCGAGCCGTTGATCCGCGGCGGTCAGAATGGGCTTGAGATCGCATTCCGCTCGACCGCCAATGGTCAGCTAACGGACAATGTGCCGATACTTTATAAAGGTATCGAAGTCGGTCGGGTTGGCTATGCCAAGATCGCCCCGCGTGGCAATTTCGCCATCGTCGAAGCGCTGATTTTTGAGGAGCATCGCCAGCTTATCAATGAATCTACCCGGTTTTGGGATGCCTCCGGCTTTAGCGTGAATATCGGTCCTGCCGGGGCTGAGATCGACTTTTCCTCGCTGGCAACCCTTGTGGGCGGCGGCGTGACTTTTGATACCTTCGTGTCGGGTGGCGCGCAGGTGTCTGACGGCACAGTATTTGAAATCTATCCCGACAAAGAAACCGCGCGCAATTCCGTGTTTAACGCGTCCGAAGTTGATCCGCTTAAAATGAGCGTCGTATTCGATGACAATATCTCGGGCTTGATCGTCGGTGCCCCGGTCGAGATGAGCGGGCTTGAGATCGGTGAAGTAGAAACGCTCTCTGGTCTTGTGGATTTCGAACGCTTTGGCGACAGCCGTGTTCGGTTGAACGCGATCCTGTCGATCCAGCCCGCACATCTGGGGTTACAGGGCGACGTGACGGCTGATGCAGCGCTGGCGTTCCTCTCCGAGCGTGTTGAGGATGGCCTGCGCGCCCGGCTTGCTTCGGCCAGCCTGCTTACCGGTGGGTTGAAGGTTGAGATGGTGATGGTCGAAGACGCACCCGAGGCCTCTCTGAATGAGACCGACAACAACCTCGCGTTGATGCCGACCACCGAAAGCGATGTCTCCGACGCCGCAGCCACGGTCGAGGGCGTCTTCACACGTATCAACAGCCTGCCCATCGAAGAGCTGCTCAGCAGCGCGATTTCTTTCCTGAATTCTGCAGAGGCCTTTGTTTCTGACGAAGACCTGCGAGAAACCCCACAAGATGTGCGCGCCCTGCTGGGCGAACTGACGGGGCTTGTCTCCTCTGAAGAGGTCAAGAATGTGCCTGTGGCGCTGAACGGGACCCTGGTGCGGATCGAACAGTTGGTTGCTAAACTCGAAGAAGAGCGCGTTGTTGAGCGGCTTTCCACTGCGTTGGAAAGCGCCTCGGAAGCGGCGAATTCGGTTTCGTCCTCGGTAGAGGGCGTGCCAGAACTGGTGGAAAGCATCCAGGCAGTCGCGGCCAAGGCTGAAACGCTTGAGGTCGAAGAACTGGTTGTGGCGCTGACTGATCTTACTGAATCCGCAGAAGCCGTGATCGGCACCGATGATGCGGTCGCCCTGCCGGGCGCGCTGAAACGTGCACTGGACGAGGTGAACGCCACACTCGAAGAGCTGCGTGAAGGCGGTGCTATTGATAACGTGAACCGCACGTTGGAGTCGGCACGCAATGCTGCCGACAATATCGCGGTTTCGGCGCGTGACCTGCCGCAGGTGGTAGCGCGTTTGACCGCGCTATTCGCACAGGCCAGCAGCACCATCGAAGGCTATAACCAAGGGGAACAGCTTAGCCGCAGCGCCGAGCGTACCCTGCGTGACATCCAGAAAGCCGCCGAAGCACTTGCATCTTTGGCGCGGACCATTGAACGTAACCCCAATTCTCTATTGCTGGGACGGTAAAGCATGAACATTGCAAAACCCCTAATCACCCTCGGTCTGCTGGTCGCTTTGGCCGCATGTGGTGGCACGACCGAGCGTTTTACCGTGCGCGCCCCGGCGATAACGGAGAAAACCTCGATCGCGTTCGCCTCGGTTGAAGTCCGCGATGTGTCATTGCCGACCTACGCCGCAGCCGAAGAAATCTCGCTGCAGATGGCGGATGGTAGCCTTATCAGTTCGTCGGACGTGTTATGGGCCGATGCGCCCGAGCGCGCCGTGGCGCTTGAGTTAAGCCAGAACCTAGCACGCATGACCGGGCGCCGCGTTGCGTCTGAGCCTTGGCCGTTCGAAGCCTTCCCCGATGCCCGTCTCGAAGTACGCTTTGCAGAGTTCGTGGCGACCGAGACAGGTCAGTTCCGCGCGTCAGGTCAGTATTTCGTGGCTGTCCCGGATGACGGTCGGGAGCGTTCTGGGCTGTTTGACCTAAGCGTGCCATTCAACGGCGAAGGGGGGATCAATGCCATCGCCACCGCACGCGGCCAGCTGGTGCTGAACCTTGCCCGCTTTATTGCGCAGAACGGCTTGAAGTGAGCGCTTCCACCCGAAAATGACCTAACGGCACGTATCGTTCAGACTGTTCAGATAATTCTGAATAGACTTGATTTGTGCCGAAGGCTGTCTATTTACCGTCAATGCAGGCTGTCATTGACGGGGAACAGATGAATACCACTGAACAAATAGACCAAGTCCGTGATGATTTTATTACGCGGATGGGCGTGATCGCGATGGGCGAAGGGCTGCCCCGTATGTCGGGTCAGATTTTTGCCATGCTCGTTTTCGAAGGCGAGCCGATTGCCTTTGGCGCGCTGTCGCGCCGACTGTCCGTCAGCCGTGCTACGATCAGCACTTCTATCCGCCTGCTCGAAGAGCGCGGCCTGATCCGGCGGGTAAACAAGACGGGTGACCGGCAAGATTACTTCCAACTTGCCGATGACGCCTATGCCGCGATGACAAAATACGCGCTTGCTGGCACGCGCCACGCCAAGGCCGAGATTAATGACACCATGAGCAAGCTCCCCGAAGATGCCGAAGGGGTGCGCGCAAGGCTCGATTCTTTTGCGGCGTTCTACGACACGATCAGTGAAGCGCTTGACGATGTCGCCACCCGGGTAAGCAAGCCCAAGATTTGACGCGCGACCAGAAGACGCAAGGTTGCAGCGATGGAGTTCTATCAATGAGTGACACATCCCAAGAGCGCAAGACGCTCTCCTTTGATAGCGATGCCGGCTCGAAACGGTCGAAGTTCATCGCGGGGGGCATTGCGGTGCTGATCGGCCTTTGGATGGGCAGTGGCTATATCATCCCATCCGAAGAAACCGAAGCAGCTGCACCCGCGCCAATCTCGCCTAAGGCGGTCACAGTGGCGGTGCGTCGTTCTCAGGCGGACAATGTGACCCAAGTTTTCGTGGCCGAAGGCCAAGCGCTGCCAGACCGCGATACGATGGTGCGTGCAGAATCCGGGGGCGAGATCGCCGAAGTGCTGGTCGCCAAAGGCGCTGTTCTGGAGGCGGGCGATTTGATTGCCAGGCTGAGCACGACGTCGCGCGACTCTGACCTGGCCCGCGCGCGTGAAGAGCTAAACCGCGCGCAACGCGAATATGACAATGCCGAAGCACTATTGGAGCGTGGTGTCTCGACCGTTGACCGCGTCAGCCAAGCGCGTGCAACGCTGGCCTCGGCGCAGGCGTCTGTCACGACCGCCGAAGAGGCGCTGAACAATACCGAAATCCGTGCACCTTTCCCGGGGCGCCTTGAGATGTTGGATATCTCTGCCGGCGAATTCGTCTCCACCGGCGAAGACATCGCCCGGTTGGTGGATAACACGCCGCTGACCATCCAAGTGCAGGTGCCCCAGCAAGCGCTGAAAGACATCAAGGAAGGGCAGGAAGCCGAAGTGACATTTATCACCGGGGCCGAAGCACAGGGCGAAGTGCAATTCGTATCAAGCAGCGCCAGCGCCGAAACCCGGACCTTTACCGCCGAGATTAGGGTCGAGAACACCGATGGTGTGATCCCTGCCGGTATATCCGCCCGCGTGCGCATCCCCACGGGCGAGACCCGCGCGCATTTCGTCTCTCCGGCGATCCTGTCTTTGGACACCAATGGCACTTTGGGTGTGAAGACGGTGAATGGCGAAAGCAAAGTCGTTTTCAATAAGATCGCGATTGTTCGCGCTCAAACGGATGGCATCTGGATCGCAGGCCTGCCGGATCAAGCTGAGATCATCACCATTGGGCAGGGTTTTGTGAACGACGGCGAAACTGTCAATCCGCAGGCCGAGACCAGCACTGAAGACACCCCCAAAGAGCAACCTATGACGGGCGTGCCAGAGACTGATGAATTGGAAGACACCTCCGCTGGTGCGGGCCAGATCACCGGCAGTGCCGAAGCCGCCCAGCCGGAGCGCGTGGAATGAACGCCCTGATCGACGCCGCCTTTAGCCGCAGCCGTGTGGTAATCCTAAGTCTGGTGATGATCCTGCTCGTCGGGGCCTATGCCTATGTTGGTATCCCCAAGGAAAGCTCGCCCGAGATCCCTATTCCAACGCTCTATGTCTCCACCACGCTCGAAGGTATCTCACCCGAAGACAGTGAACGGCTGTTGGTCGAGCCGCTAGAGACAGAGCTCAGCGCGATCACCGGGCTAAAGCAGATCACCTCAAACGGGGCGGAAGGCCATGCCTCTGTGCAGCTGGAGTTTGAGCCGGGGTTCGATTCTGATGAAGCCCTCGACAAGGTGCGTGAAGGGGTAGACCGGGCGAAGTCTGACCTGCCTGAGGACGCCACCGACCCGGTTGTGACCGAGATCAACACGGCGCTTTTCCCGATCCTGACTGCGATCCTGTCCGGGCCGGTGCCAGAACGCACGCTTAACCGTATTTCCGAGGAGTTGAAGGACGCGATTGAAGGGCTGTCCGGCGTGCTCGAAGTCGACGTTGGTGGAGAGCGCACAGAGCTTTTGGAAATCTTAATCGATCCAACTGTGTTTGAGACCTACAACATTTCTTTCGAAGAGCTGATCAGTCAGATCAACCGCAACAACCGCCTGATTGCAGCGGGCGCGATTGAAAGCGGCGCGGGGCGGCTGGTGCTCAAGGTGCCGGGCCTGATTGAAGACGTCGAAGACGTGATGTCTCTGCCGATCAAAGTGCGCGGCGATACTGTGGTGACCTTCGCTGATGTCGCCGCGATCCGCCGCACCTTCAAAGATCCCACCGGCTTTGCGCGCATTGATGGGCAACCGGCACTGGCGTTGGAGATCAAAAAACGCTCTGGCGCGAACATCATCGAAACGGTCGCCGCCGTGCGTGAGCTAATTGATGAAATGCGGACGGAATGGCCTGACAGCATCACCGTCAAATACACCCAAGACGAATCCGAGCAGGTGCAAAGCATGCTCAGCGATCTTGAGGCCAACGTGATCGCGGCCGTGATCCTTGTGATGATCGTGATCGTCTGGGCCTTGGGCGTCCGGTCGGCCTTGCTGGTAGGGCTGGCGATTCCGGGGGCGTTTCTTGCCGGGGTCACGGCGCTTTGGGTCATGGGCTATACGATGAACCTCGTGGTTCTCTTCTCGCTGATCCTCGTGGTGGGCATGCTGGTGGACGGCGCCATCGTAACCACCGAACTGGCCGACCGCCGCCTGCAGGAGGGGCATTCCCCCCGTGCGGCCTATGCCCATGCGGCTAAGCGTATGTCATGGCCGATCATCGCCTCAACAGCGACGACGTTGAGCGTGTTTTTCCCGCTGCTGTTCTGGACCGGCACGGTGGGGGAGTTCATGAAATTTCTGCCGATTACGGTTATTTTGACCCTGACGGCCTCGCTTTTCATGGCGTTGGTTTTTATCCCCGTGGTTGGCGGGATTATTGGCAAACGCCCGCCGCAATCGGCCAAGGATAAGGCCACGCTTTATGCCGCTGAACAGGGTGATCCGCGTGATTTGAAGGGCTTTACCGGCGGCTATGTCAAACTGCTGGAATTCGCCATTCTGCGGCCTTGGATGACATTGATACTGGCGATTTCTATGCTGATGGGGGGCTTTACCGCCTATGCGCAGTTCGGCAACGGCATCACCTTTTTCCCCGAAGTAGAGCCTGATTTCGCGCAGGTACAGGTCCGCGCGCGGGACAACTTCTCAATCTACGAACAAGACGAACTGGTACGGCAGGTTGAGCAGCGGTTGTTCGAGTATGATGAAATCGCCAGTGTCTATGCGCGCACCGGCGGCGGCAACCGTGACAGCGCCGATTTGATTGGCACCGTTCAGGTGGAATTTACCGAATGGGACGAACGCCGGACCGCCGCGATGATCGGCGAGGATATCCGCACCGAGATGGCGGCCATTCCGGGCATCGATGTGCAGGTTCAGACGGCCTCAAACGGACCCACTGGCGGGAAGCCCGTCAATCTGCGGATCAAGGCACATGACAGCGAAGTGCAGCAGCAGGTTGTTAACCAAATCCGTGAGAAGATGTCGGATATCGGCGGTTTCACCGATGTGACGGATTCGCGCCCCCTGCCGGGGGTGGAGTGGCGCATCGCAGTTAACCGTTCCGAAGCAGCACGGTTCGGGGCCGATATCTCCACATTGGGCCAAGCGGTGCAACTGCTTACGCGGGGCATTACCGTGGCGGATTACCGCCCCGACGATGCCGAAGGTTCCATCGACATTAACGTTCGCTTTCCGTCTGATGAACGCACGTTGGAGGAGCTTCAATCGCTGCGCGTGCCGACCTCTGCAGGGCTGGTGCCGATCTCGAACTTCGTGACGTTCGAGCCGAGCCCCCGCACCGGCACGATCACGCGGGTGGATCAAGAACGCGTGGTCACGGTTGAGGCCAATGTGGCGCCGGGCGTCTTGGTGAACGATCAAACAGTTGCTCTGCGCAGCGCGATTGACGCGATGGACCTGCCCCCGGGGGTCGAAGCCTCCTTTGCGGGCGAAGCGGAAGACCAGCAGGAATCGATGATATTCCTCGCAGGGGCGTTTATCACCGCGATCTTCCTGATGTTCGTGATCCTCGTGATCCAGTTCAACACGTTCTACCAAGCCTTTGTCGTCATGTCGGCTATTGTCTTTTCCATTGCGGGCGTACTTTTTGGTCTGCTCGTCACCGGGCGACCCTTTGGCGTGGTCATGGGCGGCATTGGGGTGATCGCGCTGGCGGGGATCGTGGTGAACAACAATATCGTTCTGATCGACACCTATAACGATCTTAAGAAAGCCGGGCTTTCACCGCTAGAAGCCGCGTTGCGCACCGGGGCACAACGTCTGCGGCCTGTGGTGCTGACGTCGGTCACGACTGCGCTTGGCCTGATGCCCATGGTGATCGGGCTCAACATCAACTTCTTCACCCGTGAGATCGTTTATGGCGCGCCATCGACGCAATGGTGGACAGAGTTGAGTTCGGCCATTGCGGGCGGTCTGGTGGTCGCAACCGTGCTGACACTGGTGGTGACACCAGCAATGTTGATGTTGGGAGAGAAAAAAGCGACACGCGGCGTGCCCACCCCGCAAGAGGCCGAGCCCGCAGCGGTGTGAGCCGAAGTTAGGCGGCCTTGTCGGCCTTATCCTCAGTCAGAATGGTATAAAGCGTGGCCGGGTCTGGGTTCGACCGCAGCTTGGTGCAGATGCTGGTGTCTCGCAATGTGCGGGCAACCAGCGCCAGCGCTTTAAGGTGCTCGACCCCTGCGTCTTCGGGGGCGAAGAGGGCAAAGGCCACATCGACCGGTTGGCGGTCGACCGACGAAAAATCGATTGGTTTGTCCAGCAGCACGAAAGCACCGACCACACGGTCGATGCCATTCATGCGTGCGTGGGGCAGGGCGACGCCGTGGCCCACACCGGTCGGGCCAAGGGTTTCGCGCGTCATCAGCGCATCCACCACTTGGCCGGCCGGCAGCCCATAGGCATGCTGGGCAAGCTCGCCGATATCCTGCATCAGCCGCTTCTTGCTAGAAGCCGAAGTCAAAACCTTTACGGCCTCTGGCTTGAGGAGTTTGCCGAAATCCATACCGCTCGCCCTGCTCTGTGGCGGATATTACCGCCGTGGGTTACGAAGGGTCGATCCAGCCGATGTTCCCGTCCTCGCGACGGTACACGACATTCATCCCTTCCTGGCCTTCCTTGCGAAACAGCAGCACCGGGTCGCCCGACAATTCCATCTGCATGACCGCTTCACCGACAGACAAAGTTGGCACCTTCATCTGCATCTCGGCAATGATCATGGGTTGGAGGGTATCAGGTTCCTGCGCGTCTGAATCGCTGTCTGACGCGAGGATATAGGAGGACGCCCCCAAAAGTTCAACCGGTTCGGCACGATCTTTGTGATGGTCCTTCAGGCGGCGCTTGTAACGGCGCAGCTGTTTTTCCATCTTTGCGCAGCAACTGTCGAAAGCAGCATAGATTTCCGTCGCCTTGGCTTTGGCCGAAGCGGTGAGACCGGTAGAAAGATGTACAGTTGCCTCACAGGCAAATTCGTGACCCGTTTTGGAAAACACCACCAGGGCATCGGTCGGGCGTTCGGCATATTTGCCTACCGCCTCGTCCAGTTCCGTCCGGACATGTGTCCGAAGCGCATCGCCAATGTCGATCTGTTTGCCACTGATCTGATACCGCATATCGTCTCCTTGTCTTTCTTGTTCCGAACATCGCCAAACGGTCCACGAGCGTGGAGCGGGGTAATGATCAGATATGGAGGAATGGTGCCGCGACCAGAATGATTTTGACCGTTCCTTCGCGGGAAGGGCACTGCAGGATCAAACAGGAACGCGATTTCACCATATATCAATGAGGCCGCGTTTCGGTTTGAAAGTCAATGGCGCCGATGCGCTCGGCGCCGTTTAATGACTACAATCAGAGCGATTTTCAACAACGGCTAAGCAATGCTATGCCAAAGACTGGCCAAGCCAATAAAACACGCTAAGTCCTAGGAAATACGGAAATTATCGCCCAGATAGACGCGGCGCACATTCTCGTTTTGCACAACTTCCTCGGGCGTTCCGGACATCAGAACTTTGCCCTCATGCAGGATATAGGCGCGGTCGACGATCTCTAGTGTTTCGCGGACATTGTGGTCAGTGATCAGTACGCCGATGCCACGCTTCTTGAGGTCGGCGACCAATTGCCGGATGTCCCCAACGGAAATCGGATCGACCCCGGCAAAGGGTTCGTCAAGCAGCAGATAGCTGGGATTGGCGGCCAGACAGCGGGCGATTTCCACGCGGCGACGCTCCCCCCCTGACAGCGCCAGCGCAGGCGCGCGGCGCAGGTGTTCGATGGAAAACTCGGTCAGCAGTTCTTCAAGCCGCTCGCGCCGCTGGTGGCGGTGTTTGACCCGGATATCGAGGATCGCGCTGATGTTGTCTTGTACCGACAGCCCGCGAAAGATGCTCATTTCCTGCGGCAGATAGCCAATGCCAAGCTGCGCGCGGCGGTACATCGGCAGGGTGGTGACATCCTTGCCATCCACGGTCACACGTCCCCCCTCGGGCGTGACCAGCCCGGCTACCGCGTAAAAAGTCGTTGTCTTGCCCGAGCCGTTTGGTCCTAAAAGGGCAACAACCTCGCCGCGGTCAAGCTCCATCGAAAAGTCGCGGATCACCGCTTTCTTGCGATAAGATTTGCGCAAATGCTGAATGCGCAGGCCAGAGTCGCCCCCGGCAACCTTGAGTTCGGGGGGCATCAGTTGCCGCTGCCGGGCTGCAAAATGGTCTTCACGCCGCCCGACATCTGCGCCGTGCCGTCGTTCAGGTTCACCGTCATTTCCTGCGCGCTCAGCGCACTTGGGCCTTGGGTCATCAGGACATCGCCGCTCATCACCAAGGTGCCTGCGTCGATATCATAGTCGGCGCGTTGCGATTCAGCGGCGTCTTCGCCAGCGACCAGCACCACGCCGCCCGTCGCCTCAAGCTTGGCAATGCCTTGATCCTCAGCGCGGTAGATCACTTGCACCTTGCCCGCAGAGAGCGTCATTTCACCCTGGGAGATCAACACGTTACCGGTGAAAACAGCCGTTCCAGAAGCATTATCGACCGACAGATTATCGGCGGTCACTTCGACAGGCAGGCTGGTATCTTGCTCTAGCGCGCCGAAGGCCACATTGGCCGATTGTGCAGTGGCAGGGGCGGCCTGCAGCGCGAAAAGCAGCGGCAGCATCAAAATAAACAAGTGTTTCAAGGCAGTTACTCTTTCGTTGCTTGCGGCGTGTATATCAGTTTCACACCTTTTGTGAAAAGCAATTGCGAGCCGGCGCTGTTCTGCCGATTGGTGATTGCCATGCTTCCGGCGGTGATCTTGCCTGCCGGACTGGTAGCTTCGACCGGGCCGGGTGAAAGAAGATCTAGTGTGGTTAGGTTTGTTGTCATCCGCTCAGATAGAATCTGGTAGCCGGTTGAGGTGCTGACGCGCACATCGCCCGCTAACTCTGCTTCTTCTGCGCCGGTATCGAACCTGCCGCTGCTGGATTGCAGTATGATTTTCGCACCATCCTGTAGGTCTAGGGTGGCCTCGATATCTTCGGCCTCATTGGTGCCGGTCTCGCCGCCGGGGGTTGTCAACTTTTCAGCGGAGAATGAGATCAGATCGCCGTCCGCCGTCGTGCCAGAATAGAAGGGCCCGGTGATCTGCTGGTCGCGCAGGCGCTCTTGCACTTCTTTATCCGCAAAAGGGATCACCGCCTGCGGTTCTATCGCGCGCGACAACAGGAACAGGGTCGACAGCAGTGCCAGCGCAATCAGCGGAAAGAGTACTTTCAGCCAAGAGACAACACGTGAGTGGCGGTCGCCCTTCATCCCGCGTTACCCCAGCCCGACGCGCAGACAGTCGTGGATATGCAGCAGCCCCACGGGCGATTTGCCTTCGTCCTGCGCCGGGTCTGTGACGATCAGGCAGGTGATCTTGCGGTTGTTCATCACGCCCACGGCTTTCTCGGCCAGTTCGTCGGGGCTGATGGTGACGGGTGCGGGGGTCATGACCTCACGCGCGGTCATGGTCATCAGCCCATCCAAGTGACGCGCGAGGTCGCCCATGGTGATGATACCTTCAAGCGCGCCCGCGTCATTCACCACGCAGACCACGCCAAAACCCTTGCGGCTGATCTCGCTCAGCGCGTCGGCCATTGGCGCATCGGCAGAGACCAATGGCAGCGCATCGCCCACATGCATTAAGTCTGCCACACGGCTCAGCCGCGCGCCCAGTTTGCCACCAGGGTGGAAGTCGCGGAAATGCTCAGCGGTGAAAGCGCGGTTCTCCATCAGCGCCACGGCCACCGCATCGCCCATCGCCAGTGTAAGCGTGGTTGAGGTGGTGGGCACAACGCCTGTGCCGCAAGCTTCGGCAATGCGGGGCAGTTCCAGCACCACATCGCTGTGGCGGCCCAAGCTGCTGTCTGGGCGGCTGGTGATACCAATCAGCGGAATCGCATAGCGGCGCGAATAGGCGATGAGGTTGGCCAATTCCGGCGCTTCGCCGGAGTTGGAGATCGCCAGCACCACGTCAGCTGCGGTGATCATACCCAAGTCGCCGTGGCTTGCCTCGGCTGGGTGCACAAATTGCGCAGGCGTCCCGGTGGAGGCCAGCGTCGCCGCGATCTTGTTGCCGATATGGCCCGATTTACCGATGCCGGTGACGATGATGCGGCCTTTGCACGCGCGCATCAGGTCGACGGCAGCACGGAAACGGTCATCAAGGCTGTCGGCAAGCTGGATCAGCGCGTCAGATTCGCAGCGGATCACGCGGCGGGCAGTATCAAGGAAAGGTGTGTTCATGCGTGTGCGAAGATGTCCGTGTCCGGCCATCCCTCCAGATCAAGCCGGGCGCGCATCGGCAGAAAATCGAAACAGGCCTGCGCCATGTCCATCCGGCCTTCGCGTATCAGGCGTTTGTTAAGTTCATCGCGCAGACGGTGCAGGTAAAGCACATCTGACGCGGCATAATCGATCTGCGCTTGGGTCAGCTCTTTGGCCCCCCAGTCGCTGGATTGTTGCTGTTTGGAGATATCCACGCTCAGCAGTTCCTGACAGAGCTTCGCCAGCCCGTGCCGATCCGTATAGGTGCGAATCAAACGGCTGGCGATCTTGGTGCAATAGACCGGCGCTGCGGTAGCCCCAAAGGCGTTGAGCATCGCCGCGATGTCAAACCGGCCATAGTGAAACAGCTTCAGCACATGTGGATTTTCCAACAGCGCGCAGAGGTTCGGCGCCTCGGTCTGGCCCTTGGCGATCTGCACGAGATGCGCATGACCGTCGCCGCCCGACAGCTGCACAACGCACAGCCGATCGCGGTGCGGATGCAGCCCCATCGTCTCACAATCAATGGCAACCATCGGCCCAAGGTCGAGGTCATCCGGCAGGTCGTTCTGATAGAGGAAATTTGTCATGAGGTCGTCTATACCGCGCTTGCCCGGCATGGGAAAGCAGCGCTTTGTCGACGGTCAGCTCGCCGCCGAGGCAGCGGCTAAATCTCTCAAGGCGGGCCGGGGGTGGCGGGTTAGCAATTGGTCGACCAGCAGGTGGCATTGGTAGCCCGGCCAGTCGGAACGGATAAGGCCGCCAGGCAGAGCAGGATGTTTCAACGCAAGCCGCCGCCAGTTGTGCACGATAAGACAGCGCAGGACGGCAATCTCGAGCGCGTTCATGTGACTGGCAGAGGCCAGCTTTCCTTGGAGTGTAGACAGCGCATGTAGCAGTGCGTCATATTCCGGTTCCAACGCAGTCGGCTCCACGGCGCGGCGCAGCCAGTCGGGCGGGGTTACCCCTCGTAGGGACAGGCTCCCATTGGGGGCAGTACTCTCACTCCGACCTACATAGACGCGTGGCATGACTGCGATGAAGCCTTCTGCGCGCAGGGTGGCGTCAATCTCGCGTCCGTTTTCTTCAGTCATCACCATCTGCCATGGCTCCGACAGATCCGGCGGGGCGGCATAGATACGGGGGCTGGCTGCCGCACTTTCCGCGCGGCCCTGCGCGGTCAGACTGTGCTGGCTGATCCGCCCCACCTTGCGTGACTGCAACCAACCGTCATTTCGCAACCGGTGCAGCGCCACGCGGCTCGCCTCTGGCCGCACATCAAGTGCTGCCATGATGGTGGACAAAACCGGCCCGTCTATCGCGTCGCCATTGCCCTGGGCCAGATCACCGAACAGGCTGATCATCAACGACCAGACGCGCTGGCCGCCCAATCCTGCAAAGGCGGCGACGAGGGGGGCGGAGTGCTCAGAGAGCATTCATCGTCAGCAGGTCGTATTCCGCGACCGCTTCCTCTCGCTGGTTGGTCAGGGTCACATGCCAGCGCACCTCGCCGTATTCTTCGTTGCGCAGGGTTTTGTGTTTGACCGTCAACCGCACCTTCATGCTGTCCCCGGCTGAGACAGGTTCGAGGAAGCGGAGATTATCGAGCCCGGTGTTGGCCAGCACCGGCCCCGGATCGGGCTGCACGAAAAGCCCGGCAGCGAAGCTTAGGAGCAGGTAGCCGTGCGCCACGCGCCCCGGAAAGAACGGGTTCGCCGCGGCGGCTTCGTCGTCCATATGCGCATAGAAAGTGTCGCCGGTGAAATTGGCGAAGGTCTCAATATCGTCAAGCGAGATTTCGCGGGACTTGGAATAGAAGGTTTCGCCTAAGTCCAACTCGGTGAAACGCCGGGTGAAAGGGTGATCGCGGTCGGTGATCTCTTCTGCACCCGGCACCCATTGCTTGCCGATGGCGGTCAGGATGTCGGGGCTGCCCTGAATGGCAGTGCGCTGCATGTAATGCATCACACCACGAATGCCGCCCAGTTCTTCGCCACCGCCCGCGCGGCCCGGCCCGCCATGCACCATATGCGGCAACGGAGAGCCGTGTCCCGTCGCTTCTTTCATCGACGTGCGGTTGTTGAAGTAAAGTCGCCCGTGGAAGGCTGCCGAGCCCATGGTCAACTCGCGCGCCACCTCACCATCGTTGGTGATGATGGAGGCGACAAGAGACCCTTGGCCACGGTTCAGCAGCTGCGTCGCATGGGGCAGGTCACGGTAAGGCATGAGGGTCGAGACTGGGCCGAAAGCCTCGGTGTCATGCACGCGCTCGGCCTTATCTGGGTCTGCGCAATGGAACAGCATCGGCGGCAGGAAGGCGCCTTTGTCTTTATCAGCGCCTTTGACGGTGAAGTTGTCGGGGTCACCAAAGACACGCTCGGCTTCGGCGCTCAGCAAGGCGGCCTTTTCCAGCACGTCGCGTTTTTGGCTTTTCGAGACCAGCGCCCCCATGCGGGTAGACTCATCGCGGGGATCGCCGATGGTGGTTTTTGACAAACGCTCAGACAGGGCTGCGATCACCGCGTCGATCTGAGACTGCGGGACCATGATCCGGCGGATCGCGGTGCATTTTTGCCCCGCTTTCGCGGTCATCTCGCGCTGCACTTCCTTAACAAAAAGATCGAACTCAGGCGTGCCGGGGGTGGCATCAGGGCCAAGGACAGACGCGTTGAGACTGTCCTGCTCCGAGGTGAAGCGCACGGAGTTTTGCAAGAGGCGCGGATTGCTGCGCAGCTTGAGCGCGGTATCGGCAGAGCCGGTAAAGGCCACCGCATCCTGACAGTCGAGATGGTCGAGCATGTCGCCCAAGCCGCCGCTGACCAGTTGCAATGCGCCCTTTGGCAGCAGCCCGCTATCCAGCATCAACCGCACGCAGTGTTCGGTCACATAGCAGGTCGCTGTGGCAGGTTTCACGATGGCCGGAACGCCCGCGAGCAGGGTAGGGGCGAGCTTTTCCAACATGCCCCAAACGGGAAAGTTGAAGGCGTTGATATGCACCGCGACGCCTTGCAAAGGCGTGCAGATATGCCGCCCCATAAACTGTCCGTCACGGCCCAACTGCTCGGGCGCACCGTCCAGATAGACATGCGCATCCGGCATCTCGCGCCGCCCCTTAGAGGCAAAGACGAGCATCGTGCCAATGCCGCCGTCGACGTCGATCTTGTGGTCCGACAGGGTCGCCCCGGTATCATAGCTCAGATCATAGAGCGCCTGTTTGTGCTCCATTAGGTGCAGCGCCAGCGCTTTCAGCATCCGCGCGCGGTCATGGAATGTCATCGCGCGCAGGGCGGGGCCGCCTTGGTCGCGGGCAAAGCCCAGCATCGCCTGCACGTCCAGCGCATCGTTGCCGGCTTGGGCGATCACATCACCGGTGATGGCGCTGGCGATGTTGCGCGCACCGGCCCCTGAGGCCAGCCATTCGCCCGCGGCAAAGCTTTGAATATCGCGCATGTCGGCTCCTTTAGTGGGTGTCGTAGTCGATAGTGAGCGTGTCGCTGAGCGGGTAGCTCTGGCAGGTTAGCACATAGCCGCGCTCGACCTCATAGTCCTCAAGCGCGTGGTTCGAGAGCATTTCGACCTCACCGTCGAGCACCTTGCCCATGCAGGTTGAACAGACCCCAGCCTTGCAGGCAAAGGGCGCTTCCTGACCGTTCTCCAAGGCGGCTTCGAGCACCGATTGGCCCTTTTTCATGGTGAAACTGCGCCGCGCCCCGTCGATGATGACGGTGACTTCAGTGCCGCTCTGACCTTCGCTGCGCTTGGCCATTTCCTGTTTCGCCAGACGGCCCTGCTGGCTTTCGCTGAACAGTTCAAACTTAATCTGTTCGTCGCTCAACCCATTGGTCTTGAGCGCTTCGGCAATCGCCAGCATCATCGGCTCTGGCCCGCAGATGAAGGCCGTGTCGATATTGTCGATCTGGATCCAATGTTTGAACAGCGCGTCACATTTCGCCTGATCGACACGGCCTTCGAACAACTCCATGTCCTGCCCGGATTCGAGAATATGGATGATCGTCAGCCGACCCATATAGTGGTTCTTGAGGTCCTCAAGCTCCTCACGGAACATGATCGTGTTCACCGCGCGGTTGGCATAGACCAGCGTAAAGGTCGAATTAGGCTCGCGTTTCAGCACCGTTTTGAGGATCGACAGTACCGGAGTGATGCCCGAGCCACCCGCAAAACCGAGGTAGTTCTTAGCCACTTCCGGCTCGATCGCAGTGAAAAACTTACCCTGCGGCGGCATGGCGTGCAGCGTGTCGCCGATCTTTAGCTCAGTATTGGCATAGGTCGAAAACGCCCCGCCATCGACGCGTTTGATGCCGACTTTCAGCTCGCCATCGTCCAACCCCGCGCAGATCGAGTAGTTGCGCCGCAATTCGGTGCCGTCGAAATCCTGCTTGAAGGTCAGGTATTGGCCTTGGGTAAAGGCGAATGCGTCAGGGTTTTCTGGCTTCAGCGTCAGCACCACCGCATCGCGGATGGTGTGGTGAATATCAGTCACTAACAGGGGGTGAAACTGGCTCATCGGGGCCTCAGATACATTTGAAATAGTCGAAGGGTTCAAGGCAATCTTTGCAGCGCCATTGCGCCTTGCAGGGGGTCGAGCCGAACTGGCTGATCCGCTCCACCGCGGTGGATTTGCAATGCGGACAATGCTGCGGGCCGCCGGCGGGACGGGGCGGCGCGATGCCGTAGGCTTCCAGCTTGGCGCGACCGGTGTCGGTCATCCAATCGGTGGTCCAAGGCGGAGAGATCTGGCGCTTCAGTTCCAGCTTCTCAATGCCGTGGTCGCTCAGCGCCATTTCGATATCAAGGTTGATGATGCTGGTGGCGGGACAGCCGGAATAGGTCGGCGTGATGGTCACGACCAGCGTATCGTCGTGCCACGCCACATCGCGGATGATGCCCAGATCGGTGAGTGAAATCGCGGGGATCTCCGGGTCCGGGATCGCCGAGAGCCATGCCCAAACCGTCTCTAATGCGGGCTTTTCGGCCAGCGCGGCACCGCGCGGGGCGGTATCGCGCACCACCCCCGGCACCGGCGCGGGGGCCGGGCGGCTGTGGGGGGCGGATCTTACCATGAGGCGTCCGGGTAGGCGCGCTGCAGCCACTGCATCTTGGTCAGCATATGGCCCAAATGTTCGCTGTGCCGCGCGCCGCTTTTCCCGCCCCGATGGGCAAAATCGTCTTCGGGTTTGGCCAGGCTCGCGGCTGTCAGCGTGTCGCCAACGAGTTGGTCATAGCTCGCGCGCAGGCTTTCCGGTTCGGGCGCAATGCCAGCCTCGACCATCGCCGCGTCGACGTCATCACCAAGAAACATCTCACCGACATAGGGCCAGAGCAGATCAAGCGCCGCCTGCATACGGCGGTGGCTTTCCTCGGTTCCGTCACCGAGGCCGATCACCGTGCCGGAGGAGCGCTCGAGGTGATAGGTCACCTCTTTGGCCGATTTCTCGGCGATGGCGGCAATTTGCTTGTCGCTGGAGTCGATCAGCGCGGTCAGTTGCGCCAGATGCCATGCGTCGAATAGGAACTGCCGCATCATGGTCTGGCCGAAGTCGCCGTTGGGCTGCTCAACCAGCAAGACATTGCGGAAATCCCAAACGTCGCGGTGAAAGGCGAGCTTGTCGGCATCGCGGCCTGCGCCTTCGGCTTCACTGGCAAGGCCCAGCCAAAGCTGCGTCTGCCCGATCAGGTCAAGCGCCACATTGGCCAGCGCGATGTCTTCTTCCAGCACCGGGGCCACGCCACACCATTCGGAGACGCGGTGGCCGAGCACCAGCGCGTTGTCGCCCATCCGGCAGAGGAATTCGAACTTGGGATTAACCGTGCTCACATCGCCCCCACTTCGTCGGGAATGTCGAAAAAGGTCGGGTGGCGGTAGACCTTGTCATCGGCAGGCTCGTAGAGCGCGCCCTTCTCCTCGGGGGAGGAGGCGGCGATGGCGCTGGCCTCAACGGCCCAGATGCTGACGCCTTCGTTGCGGCGGGTATAGACGTCGCGGGCGTTCTTGATCGCCATTTCCGCGTCTGCCGCATGCAGGCTGCCAACATGGCGATGGCTCAGACCGTGCTGGCCACGAATGAAGACCTCCCACAAGGGCCACTCGGTGCTGCGTGCTTTGCCATGCGGGGCGGCTTCGGTGCCGTCGTATTCACTGGATTCAGGGCTGCTCATGTCGCTTACTCCGCTGCCATTTTTCTGCTGCGCTTTTTCTCGGCGTGGGCCAAAAGCCCTTCGCGCACCCAACGGCCTTCGTCCCAAGCCTTGTTGCGCGCCGCCAGCCGTTCGGTGTTGCAGGGGCCATTGCCTTTGAGCACCTGAAAGAACTCTTCCCAATCCGGCTCGGCAAAGTCGTAGTGGCCGGTTTCCTCGTTGAACTTAAGCGTCTCGTCGGGGATCGTGAGGCCAAGGTATTCCGCCTGCGGCACCGTCTCGTCGACGAACTTTTGGCGCAGCTCATCGTTGGTGTTCATCTTGATCTTCCACGCCATCGACTGCGCGGAATGGACCGAGTCCTTGTCTGAAGGGCCGAACATCATCAGCGCCGGGAACCAGAAACGGTTCAGTGCGTCTTGCGCCATCTTGCGCTGTGCATCTGTGCCGTTGGCCATCTTCATCATGATGTCGAAGCCCTGCCTTTGGTGGAAGGATTCTTCCTTGCAGATACGCACCATCGCGCGGGCATAGGGCCCGTAAGATGTCCGCTGCAGCGGCACTTGGTTCATGATCGCGGCTCCATCGACCAGCCAGCCGACAGCCCCCATATCGGCCCACGTTAGGGTCGGATAATTGAAGATCGAAGAGTACTTCATCTTGCCCGACAGCAGGTCGCGGGTCATTTGGTCACGGGTCACGCCAAGCGTTTCCGCCGCGCAGTAGAGGTAGAGGCCATGGCCCGCCTCGTCCTGCACCTTGGCCAGCAGGATCGCCTTACGCTCCAGCGTCGGCGCGCGGGTGATCCAGTTGCCCTCGGGCAGCTGGCCGACGATTTCAGAGTGGGCGTGCTGACCGATCTGACGGATCAGGTTCTTGCGGTACCCGTCCGGCATCCAGTCCTTGGGCTCGATCTTGCCGCCCGCGTCGATACGCTCCTGAAAGGCGCGCTCTTCAGGGTCCATCTCGTCAAGGGACTTGATGCCCTTGCCGGTGGATTTGATCATCTGTGCATACATCGTTCTGTTCCTTTCTCGGAAAGAAGTCTCAGCCTGCGTTTTCAAGGATCAGGGCGACGCCCTGTCCCACGCCCACACACATTGTACATAGCGCGTATTTGCCACCCGTCCGCTTGAGTTGCAGCGCCGCCGTCATCACCAGACGCGCGCCGGACATGCCCAGAGGGTGGCCGATGGCGATGGCGCCGCCGTTTGCGTTTACATGGGGCGCATCGTCTGCCACGCCCAAGGCGCGCAGGGTAGCGAGGCCTTGGCTCGCGAAAGCTTCATTGAGTTCGATCACGTCCATCTGTTCGATGGTGAGGCCCGCGCGATCCAGCACCTTGCGCACCGCCGGGATCGGGCCAATGCCCATGACGCGCGGCTCGACACCTGCAGCGGACATGGCGACAACGCGGGCGATGGGGGTGAGGCCGTGGTCTTTTACGCCTGCCTCAGACGCCAGCAGCATCGCCGCGGCACCGTCATTCACACCAGAGGCATTGCCCGCGGTAACCGTAAGGTCCGCGCCATTGATGCCGCGCAGTTTGGCGAGCTTATCGCGCGAGGTACCGGGGCGGGGGTGCTCATCGCGGTCCACGACCACGTCATCACCCTTGCGCTGCGGGATCGTGACGGGGGTGATTTCCTCAGCAAAGATACCCCTTTCATCCGCTTCGGCCCAGCGTTGCTGGCTTCGCGCGGCGAAAGCGTCTTGATCTTCGCGGGACACATCATGGTCTGCGGCGACGTTGTCAGCGGTCTCGGGCATGGAATCCACGCCGAACTGGGCCTTCATCTTGGGGTTCACAAAGCGCCAGCCGATGGTGGTGTCATAGACGGCATTGCTGCGCGAAAAGGCGGTTTCGGCCTTGGGCATGACGAAAGGCGCGCGGGACATGCTCTCGATCCCGCCTGCAATGGCCAAATCCATATCACCAGCGCGGATCGCCCGGGCGGCGGCCCCCACGGCATCCATGCCGCTGGCGCAGAGGCGGTTGATCGTGGCACCCGGCACATCGACGGGCAGACCGGCCAGAAGTGCGGCCATGCGGGCCACGTTGCGGTTGTCTTCGCCCGCTTGGTTGGCGCAGCCCATGATGACATCATCGACACGTGCCCAATCCACCGAAGGATTGCGCTCCATCAGCGCCTTCAACGGGATCGCTGCCAAATCATCGGCGCGAACCGAAGAGAGGGCGCCGCCGTAACGGCCAATGGGGGTGCGCTGCGCGTCGCAGATGAATGCCTGCATGGGGGTACTCCTGTTGTTGCCCTGCAATTTATACAACGCGGCGACTCGTTTCAATCTAAATGTTACGAAATGCACTCGAGCATAAAATTTCGGTAACACGTCATTGGGCAGAGGGGACATGCTGTGGCTCGGAGCCCGCGCCGGATGGAGCGGGGATGAGACGCTGCATTGCGATAGAATTGAAAAAGGCCGCCCTTGGGGAAGGACGGCCTTTGGTACTTTTAAAGAAGCAAAGCTAGGGTGGGGCTTAGTAGTCCACACCGCGCTGCGCTTTGATGCCTGCTTTGAACGGGTGTTTAACCTCTGACATCTCGGTCACCAGATCGGCATAGTCGCAAAGCTCAGGCCGGGCATCGCGGCCTGTCAGCACAACGGCGGTGCGCTTGTCGCGGGCCTCAAGCCCAGCGATCACGTCTTCGATCTTGAGGTATTCATAGCGGATGGCGATGTTAATCTCATCCATCACCACAAGGTCATATTCCCCGCTCGCCATCATCTCGCGCGCTTTGCCGAAAGCGGCTTCGGCGGCGGCAATGTCGCGGTTGCGGTCTTGAGTGTCCCAGGTGAAACCTTCGCCCATCGTGTGCCATGTCACCTCGTCCAGCTGTTCAAAGAACAGCCGTTCGCCGGTCTTCCATTTGCCCTTGATGAACTGCACCACACCGACGTGCTGTTTCCAGCCAAGTGCGCGTACGACAACGCCGAAAGCAGAAGAGGATTTGCCTTTGCCTGGCCCGGTATGGACCAGCACCAGACCCTTTTCCGGGTCTTGCAGCTCGGCCACCTTGGCGCGTTGCTCGGCCTGACGCTGCTGCATCTTTTCCTTGTGGTCTTGCGGATCCGCGTCGCTCATCGGTCATCTCCTTTAGCTGGTTTCGGGGCACCATAGGCAGAGGCAGGGCCGGGCGAAAGTCTGCATTCGATCACGCTTTGGGATCGGTAACAGACCGCGCCTTGCCGCGTTCCATCCCCAGTTGCCGCTCCCGCCAAATCACCAGTGCGCCCGCGCTGATCACCAGCGCCGCGCCCGCCAGCATCATCATCGTCGGCAGTTCGGCAAAGAAGACATAGCCCAGCAAGATGGCAAAGAGCATCGAGGTATAGTCGTATGGCGCCAGCATTGAGGCCGAGCCAAAGCGATAGGCCGAGGTGATCAGAATTTGCGCCACTCCGCCGATTAACCCTGCCAACACCAGCAAGCCAAAGGTTTGCAGATCAGGCATGACCCAGCCGAAGGGCAGGGTGAAAAGCGCCAAGATCGATGCCGTGACGGAAAAGTAAAAGACGATCGCGGCGGTGTCTTCGTTCTGCACCAATTGGCGAATGTGGATCTGCACAAGGCTGCGCACCATCGTCGCCATTAGGATCAACAGTGCGCCAATGGTGGCCGTCTGCTCCATTGTGCCGATGTTGCTGAAACGCGGCCAGAGGATGATCATCACGCCCACCAGCCCGACCGCGACAGCGGTGACTCGGATCAGACGGATTTGCTCGCCCAGCAGCACGGCGGCGAGGATGACGGTAAAGATCGGCGTGGCGAAACCGATGGCGGTGACCTCGGGCAGGGGCAGCAGGCCAAGGCCGGTGAAGGTCAGCCCCATCGCCGTAGTGCCGAACAGCCCGCGCCAGACATGGCCCATCGGGTTTTGCGTCTTGAGCCCGCTTTTCAGTTTGCCGCGTTGCGCCAGCCAAATCAGGATCACCGGAATGGCAAAGAAGGAGCGGAAGAAGACAGACTCGCCTGCAGGTACGTCGTCGGCCAGCGATTTGATGATCGCAGACATGCAGGTAAAGAGCAGGATCGCCGTGATTTTCAGCCCGACGCCAAGGGCAGGGCGGGCGGAGAAATCATCGACTTTCATGCTCTGGTCCTCATGCTTCGGGGCCGATCCGTCCGCGGTTGGTGCCGATCTGCCCGCGGTGCAGCAGCAGGTGATCCAGCAACACACAGGCCATCATCGCCTCGCCCACGGGCACCGCGCGGATGCCCACGCAGGGATCGTGGCGGCCCTTGGTGATGATCTCTGTCTCTTCGCCTTGTTTGGTGATGGTGCGCCGCGTGGTCAGGATGCTGGACGTCGGTTTGACCGCGAAACGCACGACCACATCCTGCCCGGTGCTGATCCCGCCCAAGATACCGCCCGCATGGTTGGAGGAGTACTCCGGCCCCTCTGGCCCCATGGTGATCTCGTCCGCGTTCAGCTCGCCGGTCAGCATCGCGGCTGACATGCCTTCGCCGATCTCCACGCCTTTGACGGCATTGATGCTCATCATCGCGGCGGCCAAATCGGTGTCGAGTTTGCCGTAAACCGGTGCGCCGAGCCCCGCAGGCACGCCGCGCGCGGTGACTTCGATGATCGCACCGACGCTGCTGCCGGACTTTCGCAGCCCGTCGAGGTAATCGGCCCAGTCGCCTGCCGCCTTGGCGTCGGGCACCCAAAAGGGGTTCAGGTCAATCTGGTCCCAATCAAAGGCATCCCGGTCGATTTTATGCGGGCCCATCTGCACCATATAGCCGGTGATTTGCAGGTTCGGGGCCAGCGCCTTGATCGCCTCGCGTGCCAGACCACCCGCCGCCACCCGCGCCGCCGTCTCACGCGCCGAGGAACGCCCACCGCCGCGATAGTCGCGGATGCCGTATTTCTGGAAATAGGTAATGTCAGCGTGGCCGGGGCGGAACTTGTCCTTGATATCCCCGTAGTCTTTGGAGCGTTGATCGGTGTTTTCGATCATCAGTTGGATGGGCGTGCCTGTCGTCACCCCTTCGAAGGTGCCCGAGAGTATCCGCACCTCATCCGCCTCACGCCGCTGCGTGGTGTATTTGTTCTGGCCCGGTTTGCGCTTGTCGAGCCATTGTTGGATCATGCTCTCGTCAATCGGCACACCAGGGGGGCAGCCATCAATCGTGGCGCCGAGGGCGGGACCATGGCTCTCGCCCCATGTGGTGACCCGGTAAAGATGGCCAAAGCTGTTGATCGACATGGGCGGACCTCCTGTTGTCAAACCCTTAGCCGGGGCAGCGCCCTGCCTCAAGGGGATTTGCCTTGCCAATTGTGTGGGGGGCATCTACCCCTGACGCTACCTCGGGGGGCCTTTGGGCTGAGATGTACGTGTTGTGCGGACCCGTTGAACCTGAACCGGTTAACACCGGCGGAGGGAAGGTCCGGACAGACATCCACCTTTTACCTTTCGCCGCAAAAGGAGGATGCAATGAAGTATCTTACACTTGCTGCGGGCGTCATGGGCGCATCGGCTGCATGGGCGGAGACGCCTGAATTGACGGTCTATACTTACGACAGTTTCGTCACCGAATGGGGCCCCGGCCCGGCCATCGAAGAGGGGTTCGAGGCCGAATGCGGCTGCGACCTGAAATTCGTCGGCATGGGCGATGGCGCGGCCTTGCTGGCGCGGCTCAAGCTCGAAGGCGCGCGCTCTGACGCGGATATCGTGCTGGGGCTCGACACCAGCCTTGTCGCGGCGGCAAAAGAGACCGAGCTTTTCGCGCTGAGCGGGTTGCAGGCCGACTATGATCTGCCGATCACTTGGGAAGATGACGTCTTCGTCCCCTATGACTGGGGCTATTTCGCCTTTGTTCACGGCATGGACCTTTCCGCGCCCACTGATTTCAAAGCGCTGGCTGAGAGCGATCTAAAAATCGTGATCCAAGACCCGCGCTCTTCGACGCCCGGTCTGGGTCTGCTGATGTGGGTCAAAGCGGTCTATGGCGATGAAGCGCCCGAGGTTTGGGCGGGGCTGGCCGATAACGTCGTGACCGTGACCAAGGGGTGGTCCGAAGCCTACGGTCTCTTCCTCGAAGGCGAGGCCGACATGGTGCTCAGCTACACCACCTCGCCTGCCTATCACCTGATCGCCGAAGAGGATGACAGCAAAACTGCCGCCCTCTTTGACGAAGGCCACTACATGCAGATCGAAGTGGCGGGAAAGCTCGCGGGGTCAGATCAGCCCGAACTGGCGGATCAGTTCCTGCAGTACCTCGTGTCCGACGCGGCACAATCGGTGCTGCCGACGACCAACTGGATGTACCCCGCCGTGACGCCTGAGGGCGGTCTGCCCGAAGGGTTCAACGGGATGATCCAACCCGGCAAGGCGCTGTTGGTGCCCAATGCCGATGTACCTGCGCTCCGTGAAGAGGCCTTGAACGAATGGCTGACCGCGCTGTCGCGCTAAGCAGCAAGACGGGGCTTTTCGCCGCCGCTCTGGTCGCGGGCCTGATCCTTGCCGCCCTGGTCGCCGTTTTCATGGCGGCCGATGTGGGGGCAGGGCTCGGCGCGGCGGACTGGGCGGCGGTGCGTTTTACCGTGACGCAGGCGGTGTGGTCGGCGGTGCTGTCTGTGCTGCTGGCCGTGCCGGTCGCGCGGGCCTTGGCGCGGCGGCGGTTTTGGGGGCGTGGGGCGTTGATTACCCTACTGGGTGCCCCCTTTATTCTGCCGGTGATCGTGGCGGTGCTGGGGCTGCTGACGGTGTTTGGCCGCTCGGGCGTGCTGAACCAATTCGGCGCGGCTATGGGATTGCCGCCGGTGTCGATCTACGGGCTGCATGGGGTGGTTCTGGCCCATGTCTTCTTTAACCTTCCGCTGGCGACACGGCTTTTGTTGCAAGGCTGGCAGAGCATCCCGTCCGAGCGGTTTCGGCTTGCCGGGCAGCTGCAGATGACGCCGCGGGCGCTGTTTCTGGCACTGGAATGGCCGATGCTGCGGCAAGTTTTACCCGGCGTGGCGGCGCTGATCTTCGTGATTTGTCTGACCAGTTTTGCCGTGGCGCTGACGCTGGGCGGTGGGCCGCGCGCGACAACGATTGAACTGGCGATCTATCAAGCGTTTCGGTTTGATTTCGACCTTGGGCGAGCGGCGCTTTTATCGGTGGTGCAGCTTGTGCTCGCCGGTGCTGCGGCGGTTGCGGCGCTTTGGCTGATCCCGCCGATCAGCATGGGCGGCGGGTTGGACCGCCCCCTGCGCCGTTGGGATGCGCTGGGCGGGGGGCAGCGAGCGTTGGATATCGTCGTTATCACGTTGGCCGCGCTGTTTCTCCTGCTGCCACTGGGGGCCGTGGTGCTGCGTGGTTTGGCTGGCATTGCGCAATTGCCACCCTCGGTCTGGCAGGCCACGTTGAATAGCAGTCTGGTTGCGGGCCTCAGCGTGATGGTACTCGCCGCACTGGCCTTGCCGATGGCAGGCTGGAACGCCACCCGGCGGCGCGGCGGGGTTGAGGCGATTGGCCTGATGGGGCTGGCCGCCTCGCCGCTGATGATTGGCACGGGCTGGTTCATTCTGATCAACCCCGTACTTGACCCGGCGCGGCTGAGCCTGCCGGTCACGGCCCTAGTGAACGCGCTGATGGCGCTGCCCTTCGTGCTGCGCATTCTGGTGCCGCGCCTTCGCGAGACGTTGCAGGATTATGGCCCGCTGACCCAGACGCTCGGCATGAAAGGTTGGGCGCTTTGGCGTTTGCTTGTCTTGCCGCGCCTGCGCCCGCAGTTGGGTTTTGCCGCCGGGCTGACCGGGGCGCTGTCGGTGGGCGACCTTGGCGTGATCGCGCTTTTCGCCGATCAGGAGCGTGCGACACTGCCGTTGCAGATGTACCGTCTGATGGGGGCTTATCGGATGGAGGCCGCAGCCGGAGCGGCGCTCTTGCTGTTGGTCTTGGCGCTGGCGGTGTTTTTTATCTGCGACAAATGGGGGCGCTGGCATGCTGACGCTTGAAGAGATGCGCATTGTGCGGGGCGATTTCAGCCTCGCTGCCGATATGACGCTCGCGCAAGGGCGCAGCTATGCCGTGATCGGCCCGTCTGGGTCGGGCAAGTCGACCCTGTTGGCGGCGATCTGCGGTTTTGTGCCGGTGGCCGCTGGGCGGTTGTTGCGGGATGGTACGGACATCACCGAACAGCATCCCGGCCAACGCGGCATGACAATGCTGTTTCAGGACAACAATCTGTTTCCCCATCTCACCGTGCGCCAGAACGTCGGCCTTGGCCTGCGCCCTGATCTTCGTCTGAAGGCTGCGGATCGAGAGAAGATCGACGCGGCCCTCGCGCGGGTGGGGTTAAGCGATCACGCGGCCAAGCGCCCCGGTGCTCTGTCGGGCGGACAGCAAAGCCGCGTGGCGCTGGCGCGGGTGCTGGTGCAGGCGCGGCCATGGGTGTTGTTGGACGAACCCTTTGCCGCACTCGGCCCGGCGCTGCGGATTGAGATGCTCGACCTCGTCCAAGACCTCGCCCGCGAGACCGGGGCGGGGTTGATCATGGTGACCCATGCACCGGATGACGTGCGCCGCATCGCGGATGAGGTGATCTTTGTCGAAGGCGGGCGCGCCAATGCGCCGAAACCGGCGGCGGAATTGCTGGACAACCCGCCTCCGGCCCTGCGCGCCTATCTCGGCTAGGCGGCGGAAATTTTTGAAATTTCCGGGGCGTTTTCTTTTAAAGAAAACGCCTTCAACGTTTCGGTCATGACAAGAGCTGCTTGAGCAGCCTCGCGTCCTTTGGTGACGAAATGCTCGCGGTAGATCGCGTTGTGGTGGTCGGTTTCCTGATAGTGATGCGGGGTGAGCGAGACCGACAGCACGGGCAGGTCGCAGTCCAGCCCCACGCGCATCAGCCCATCGACCACCGTCTGCGCCACGAAGTCATGACGATAGATACCGCCATCCACCACGAAGGCCGCACAGATTACGGCGTCATAGCGCCCGGTCTTGGCCAAGCGCTGCGCCATGAGCGGCAGTTCAAAGGCACCGGGAACGGCGAAGCTGTCGACCTGTGCCGCGTCGATGATTTCAGTAAACCCGTCATAGGCGCGGTCGACGATATCCGCATGCCAACTTGCACGCACAAAGGCGAAACGGGCGGAACGTTCTTGTGTCATAGTGATCTCCTTTAGGTTCAGACACGTCCACCCAAGGCGATCACGAGCATAGGCAGGGCCAAGGCCCCACATCTGTTCGCATTCTCTTCCATCCGGACTGTGACCGTCGGCTCTGGAATCGCACCAGATCTGCTGACACCTTCGAAAAGGCCGCTCGCGGGCTTGCGGAGGACCGCTTACCGCCGGTGGGGAATTTCGCCCCGCCCTGAGAATGAAGCTAGGTTGCCAAGTTGGGGAAGGCTCTGCAATACCAAAAGAAACGCTCAGGAGCCGCCATGCATCCCAATCCGATCTACCGCGATGAAACCCGTGACCGGAATCTGAGTTTCGCCCGCGACGTCGGCTTTGGCATGCTGGCGATGAATGCCGACGACGGGCCGTTGATGGCACATGTGCCTTTCATTCTGAACGCTGCCGGGGATCTGGCGGAGCTGCATCTGGTGCGCTCGAACCCCATCGCGCGGGCGCTGAAAGCCCCGCAGCCGGTGCGATTGGCGGTGACCGGGGCCGACAGCTATGTCTCGCCTGATTGGTACGGGATCGAGGATCAGGTGCCGACATGGAACTACGTCGCCGTGCATCTGACTGGGATGCTAGAGGCGCGCCCGGCAGAGGAACTGCCCGATCTGCTGGCGCGGCAATCGGCGGTCTATGAGGCGCGGCTGGCGCCCAAGACCCCATGGACAATGGACAAGATGACCCCCGACGCGCGGGACAAGATGCTGCGGATGATCGTGCCATGCCAGATCCGCGTGACCGGAATTGACGGCACATGGAAGCTGGGCCAGAACAAGGACGAGGCTGTGCGTCTGGCGGCGGCGGATCAGATGGCAGCGCATGGGTTTGGCACGGAGCCGGCGGTGATGGCTGCATTGATGCGCGGCGTGTGATCGTCGTTGCGTCTGACCGTGCGGCGTTGAATAGTGCGGCCAACCAAGGGGGGACTTCATGTGAAACTATTCTATTCTCCAACCTCACCCTATGTCCGCAAGGTCATGGTGTTGCTGAATGAAACCGGCCAGCTGGACGATGTGACACTGGAGCAGACCTCGGGCACGCCGCTGGCCCCTGCCACGGGCCTTGTCGAAAAGAACCCCCTCACCAAGGTGCCTGCTTTGGAGCGGCCCGATGGCTGCACGCTCTATGACAGCCGGGTGATCTGCGCGTATCTGGACGACCGCGCGGGCGGCAAGCTCTACCCCAGCGGCGTCGCAAGGTGGGACACATTGACGCTGGAAGCCACGGCGGATGGCATGCTCGATGCCGCTTTGGCGATGGTCTACGAAGGCAAGCTGCGCCCCGAAGACAAGCGCATGTCAGAGTGGGTTGAGGCTCAGTGGGGCAAGGTTGCCCGCGCCTGCACGACGTTGAACGCAAGATGGGTCGCGCATCTGGCGGGGCCATTGGACATGGGGCAAATCGCGCTTGGCTGCGCATTGGGCTATATCGATTTTCGCCATGGCGCGCGGGATTGGCGTGCTGGAAACCCTGATTTGGCGGCGTGGTTCGACAATTTTGATTCGCGCCCTGCGATGATGCATACAGCGCCGCCGCAGTAATCAAGCCGTAATGATATTGCCACAATCGCGGTATTTTTGCCGCGTTGTGGCAGGCTTGACCCAAGATGCGCGGCTTTGGCATCTGGACGGGCGCGGTCCATCCCGGTAGATAGCGGCGAGAAGTCAGGTGGCAAGGTGACGCCACCCCTATGTCTGACGGCCAGATTTGGCCAAGAATTGGAGTAAACCCGTGTCCCAAGCAGAAGAACACGCAGGCACCCGGAGGGATTTCCTGTATTACGCGACAGCCGGTACAGGTGCCGTCGCCGTTGGTGCCGCCGTCTGGCCGCTGGTCAACCAGATGAACCCCTCTGCCGATGTAAAGGCGCTGTCGTCCATCCGCGTGGATGTATCCGGCGTTGAAGTCGGGACGCAGCTGACTGTGAAATGGCTGGGCAAGCCGGTGTTCATTCGCCGCCGCACCGAAGCCGAGATCGAAGAGGCGAAAGCCGTCGATGTATCGACGCTGCCCGATCCGATCGCGCAGAATGAGAACCTCAGCGGTGACGTGCCCGCCACCGACGCGAACCGCGCGCTGGATGAAACTGGCGAATGGCTGGTTCAGATGGGCGTTTGTACGCACCTTGGCTGCGTGCCGCTGGGTGATGCTGGTGACTTTGGCGGCTGGTTCTGCCCCTGCCACGGGTCGCACTACGACACCGCGGGCCGCATCCGTAAAGGGCCGGCCCCACGCAACTTACCGGTGCCTGTCGCCGAATTCGTGGACGAGTCCACGATTAAACTGGGTTAAGGGAGCGGAAGAAAGATGTCTGGAATTCCTCACGACCATTACGAGCCGAATTCGAACGGCGAAATGTGGCTGCACCGCCGCCTTCCCATCGTTGGCCTTTTGTACGACACATTGATGATCCCCACGCCCAAGAACCTGAACTGGATGTGGATTTGGGGCATCGTGCTGACTTTCTGTCTGGCACTGCAAATTATCACCGGCATCGTTTTGGTGATGCACTACACGCCGCATGTCGACATGGCCTTTTCGTCGGTTGAGCACATTATGCGCAACGTGAACGGCGGTTATATGATCCGCTATCTGCATATGAACGGCGCGTCGCTGTTCTTTATCGCGGTCTATGCCCACATTTTCCGCGGTCTCTACTACGGGTCGTATAAAGCCCCGCGTGAGATCACATGGATCATCGGCATGTTGATCTACCTGCTGATGATGGCCACAGGTTTCATGGGCTACGTTCTGCCTTGGGGTCAGATGTCCTTCTGGGGCGCGACCGTGATCACCGGCCTCTTCGGCGCAATCCCGTTCATTGGCGAAGGTCTTCAGACCTTCCTGCTGGGTGGGCCTGCCGTTGATAACGCGACACTGAACCGCTTCTTCTCGCTGCACTATCTGCTGCCCTTCGTGATTGCGGGTCTTGTGGTTCTCCACATCTGGGCCTTCCACACGACCGGCAACAACAACCCCACCGGGGTCGAAGTGCGCCGCACCTCCAAAGAAGACGCCAAGAAAGACACGCTGCCCTTCTGGCCGTACTTCGTGATCAAAGACTTGTTCGCGCTGGCGGTAATTCTGACGCTGTTCTTCGCGGTTGTTGGCTTCATGCCGAACTACCTTGGCCACCCGGATAACTACATCGAAGCGAACGCTTTGGCGACGCCTGCGCACATCGTGCCGGAATGGTACTTCCTGCCCTTCTACGCAATCCTGCGGGCCTTCACCTCTGAAGTTTGGGTTGTGCAAATCGCGTCCTTCGTGACCGGTGGCATCATCGACGCCAAGTTCTTCGGCGTGTTGGCGATGTTCGGTGCGATTGCGGTAATGGCGCTGGTACCTTGGCTCGACACATCCTCTGTACGTTCGGGCCGTTACCGTCCGATGTTCAAATGGTGGTTCGCCCTGTTGGTGATCGACTTCTTCGCCCTGATGTGGCTGGGCGCGATGCCAGCGGAAGAGCCCTATGCAAGCTTCTCGCTAATCGCTTCAGCTTACTGGTTCGCCTACTTCCTCGTGATCCTGCCTCTCTTGGGTGTGATCGAGAAGCCGCTGGCGCAGCCGGAGACCATCGAAGCCGACTTTGACGCGCATTACGCGCCCAAGGCTGGCGGCACCAAGACGCTTGTGAACCCGGCGAAATAAGGATCATGACCATGATGAAAACCAACCTCCTTTCTGCCGTGGTATCTTTGGGCCTTGCCCTGCCGGGAACGGCAGTGCTGGCGCAAGACACAGCGACAGAAGAAGAACTGCTAACAACTCCGGCGGAAACGCCGGAGGCCGAAACTGAAACTGCACCGGCTGAAACTGCACCGGTTGAAGCGCCGACCGCAGAAGAAGCCCCGGCAGAAGAAGCCCCGGCTGAAGAGCCGGCAGCCGACGCAGCCCCGGCTGAAGAAGCTGCCGACGCACCCGAAGTCGCGCCCGCTCCTTCCGAGGAGCCTGCACCTGAGGAAGCGCCTGCGGAGGAAGCCACCACAGAAGAGGCTCCTGCAGAGGAACCTGCTGCTGAGGAAGCTCCCGCTGAAGCAGAAGCAACCGAGGAAGAAGCAACCGAGGAAGCGCCTGCTGAAGAGGCACCTGCCGAGGAAGCCGAAGCCACTGGTGAAGAGCAGTCCACTGCCGAAGAAAACGCCGATGCCGACGTCATCGCCGAAGATGACGTTGCCGGTCAGGCGCATGGTGATGACCCCGAAGTGGGCGTTATGGAAACGGATGACCACGGCGAGGAAGCTGCTTCTGACGATCACGCCGGTGACGACGATCACGGTGACGATTCCCACGCCACGCCGCATATCGAAAACATCGATTTCTCCTTCGATGGTCCCTTCGGCGGCTATGACGTAAACCAGCTTCAGCGCGGTCTGCAGATCTACACCGAAGTCTGCGCGGCCTGCCACGGTCTGGAATATGTCGCGATGCGGACATTGTCGGACGAAACCGGTCCGAACATGCCCAACGATCAGGTGATCGAATACGCCAAGGGCTATGACATCTATGACGCCGAGCTGGACGACACCCGTCCCGGCACCCCGGTCGATCACTTCCCCGGTTCCAACCTGTCCAACGCACCTGACCTGTCGCTGATGGCCAAGAAACGCGCTGCGTTCCATGGCCCTTACGGTTTGGGCATCAACCAGTTCCTCAAAGGGATTGGCGGGCCGGAGTATATCACCGCGCTGTTGACCGGTTATACTGGCGAAGAGAAAGAGCAGGCGGGCACCGTTCTTTATGAGAACACCGTCTTCCCCGGTGGTTGGATCGCCATGGCGCCGCCCCTGTCGGATGAGCTGGTTGAGTTCGCAGATGAACATGCCAATGACGTGCAGCACATGGCCGAGGATGTCTCTGCCTTCCTGATGTGGACCGCCGAGCCTAAGTTGGGCGCGCGTAAGCAGGCCGGTTTTGCTGGTGTCGCGCTGCTGGGCTTGCTTTCGGTGCTGCTCTATCTGACCAACAAGAAGCTCTGGGCGCCGATTAAAAATCGCCGCAAGGAGGACTAATCGAGCCACGGCTTGAAAGAATGCATGAGGGGGCGTCGGGAAACCGGCGCCCCTTTTGCGTTGGGGGGCTTGATGGCTGCGCGTTGGTGCCCCGCTCAAACTGCGTCCGGCGGGTGCAAGTGGCGCAAGCTGTGCGGCTATAACACTCAATGCCCCAAGGCTACTGTCACGATTTGCCTACAACAGATGCCCGGCCCAGTGGCGCACCATGCAGAGGGCGATACCAAAGCCTCTCACGATACGGGATCGTTGCAGTTAAGGCTTGCCGTGTGGGTAGCGCAAAGCGCAATCGCTCCCGATACCCTTAGGGTTGCACTTCAACCGCTGCTAGGCGGTCAAATGTGTGCCTGAAATCCCGGTGATTTTGGTCTGTACGATATCGCCTTCGACCTGCGGCACGGCAAAGCTCACTTCGGTGAACTGCGCCGTACGGCCCATATGGGGGTTCTCCATCAGCACAGCGTGCATATGCCCGACCTGCGCCTGCAGATGACGTTGTACCTGCCGTTCCCCAGCCGCGCGCAGCCGGGCTGCTCGTTCCTTGATTGCCGCACCGTTCACCGCAGGCATTCGCGCGGCAGGCGTGCCGGGGCGTGCGGAATAGGGAAAGACATGCAGCCACGTCAGGTCGCATTCCTCGACCAGCTTCATCGAGTTTTCAAACATCACCTCGGTCTCGGTCGGGAAACCGGCGATAATGTCGGCGCCAAAGGTCATGTCAGGCCGCAGCGCGCGGGCCTCTTGGGCAAAGCGGATCGCATCATCGCGCAGGTGGCGGCGCTTCATGCGCTTCAGAATCATATCGTCGCCATGCTGCAACGACAGATGCAGATGCGGCATGAGGCGCGGCTCGGTCGCGATGGCCTGCATTAGGTTTTCGTCCACTTCAATCGAGTCGATCGAGGAAATCCGCAAGCGCGGCAGATCGGGCACCAACCGCAGAATGCGCATCACCAGATCGCCCAGTTTCGGCGTCGCCGGCAAGTCCGCGCCCCAGGAGGTCAGGTCGACCCCGGTGAGCACCACTTCGTTAAAGCCTTTATCGACCAACCGCTTGATCTGATCCACCACAACGCCCGCAGGGACCGAGCGCGAATTGCCACGGCCATAGGGGATTATGCAGAAGGTGCAGCGGTGGTCGCAGCCATTCTGGACCTGCACATAGGCACGGCTGCGGGTGCCAAACCCGTCGATCAGATGGCCCGCCGTTTCCGTCACCGACATGATGTCATCGACCTGCACCGTCTCGGTCTCACCAATGAAGTCAGCCGCCATGCCCTGCCACGTCGTGCCCTGCATTTTCTCGGTGTTGCCGATCACGACATCAACCTCGGGCATGGCGTTGAAGGTTTCTGGCTCTGTCTGTGCCGCGCAGCCGGTCACGATCAACCGCGCCTCTGGGTGCGCCTTACGCAGCTTGCGGATGTCTTGGCGGGCTTTGCGTACGGCTTCGGCGGTTACGGCGCAGGTGTTGACGACCACGGCATTTTCTAGCCCGGCCTGTTCGGCCAGTTCCTTCATTGCCTCTGTCTCATAGGCATTCAGGCGACAGCCCATGGTGCTGAAAACGGGGGCGCTCATGTCAGGCTCTCCAGAAAATCTGCGGTAAACGTGCCGGAGAAAACGTGCATTGTAGGTCCAGTCATCCAGACGCCGTCGTCTCGCCAATCGATATGCAGCGTGCCGCCGTCGAGATCGATGCGCATGGCGCGGCCCGTAAGGCCCCGACGCGCGGCAGCAACGGCAGTTGCACAGGACGACGATCCCGAAGCAAGTGTCACGCCGACGCCCCGCTCCCAGACCCGCATCCGGATATGGTCGGGCCCGACAATCTGCGCGACCTGCACATTGGTAAGCTGAGGGAACAGCGGATTATGTTCGGCGCGGGGGCCGATGTGCGACAGGTCCACAGCTTCGGCATCCTCAACAAAGAAGGTGCAATGCGGATTGCCCATGCCGGTGGCGACAGGATCGCCCTCAATCGGCAGATGCAGCGTATCTATCTCGCGCGCCAGCGGCACCTCGTCCCAAGCAAGCTGGGGATGGCCCATATTGACCGAGGTTAGCCCGTTGCCCGCGTCTTTGGCCGCCAGATCGCCGCGGGCGGTCGTCAAGTGCAACGAATCGCGGCCCAATTCATCCATCAACCACCGCGCAATGCAGCGGGTAGCGTTGCCGCAGGCGGCAGAGAGCGAACCGTCCGAATTGTAGAACGTCAGATGCGCATCGCCACTGCCCTGCGTGATGACCGCAAGCTGATCAAAACCCACACCAAATTGCCGGTGACCGATGGCTTGGGCCATGGCGGGGGTCACGTCGATTGCCTCCGTACGTGCATCAAGCACGACGAAGTCATTGCCTAGCCCATGCATCTTCATGAAGGGCAATCCGGGGGTCTGAGCGCTATACATTCGGCGCATATAACCCCGGCATGAAAACTAATCCAGCATCTCGCAATATTTTCGCGATTAAGGGCTTGACCCTGCCGCCCCAAATTTCTAGTTACCCGCCTAGTGGGCCGTTAGCTCAGTTGGTAGAGCAACTGACTTTTAATCAGTAGGTCGATGGTTCGAACCCATCACGGCTCACCACTCACCCCCCCCCGAATATGGTTATGGATCAGGTGTTTGGTGCCGTGAAAGCGGTTTCGCCTATTCCTGCCCGCGCAGCCGTGCCGAACGACGCCGCAGCGCTTCGAGCACGAAAAGCATCGTCGCCGACAGCACCACCAGCAGCGTCGCCACCGCCAGAATCGTCGGGTTGATTTGTTCGCGCAGGCCCGAGAACATCTGCCGGGGAATCGTGCGCTGTTCGGGACCGGCGAGGAAGAGCACCAACACCACTTCGTCAAAGGACGTGACGAAGGCGAAAAGCCCGCCCGAGATCACGCCGGGGCGAATGAGCGGTATCACCACGTCCCAGAAGACTTTGAGCGGCGAAGCCCCAAGGCTGAGCCCCGCGATAAAAAGCGAGCGGTCAAAGCCGCTGAGCGTGGCAGTGACGGTGATAATCACAAAGGGCACGCCAAGCGCGGCGTGGGCGATGATCAGCCCGGTGAAGGTGCCGACCAGATTGAACTGGGTGTAGAAAAAGAACATGCCCGCCGCGATGATGATCAGCGGCACAATCATCGGCGACAGCAGCAGCGCCGTAATGACGCGTTTGTAGGGCATGAAGGGCGAGGATAACCCCACCGCCGCCAGCGTGCCCAGCACCGTGGCGATGCTGGCCGCAGCGATGCCCACAAGGAAGCTGTTGCGGATCGCGATGCGCCATTTTTGATCGTCGACGATCTCCTGATACCAGCGCATCGAATAGGCATCTGGATCGAGCGAGAGCATACCTTGTGTAAAGGTAAAGAACGGCTCGGCGTTGAACGATAGCGGCATGATTACGAGGATCGGCAGCATCAGGAAGACCAGCACCAGAGCGGCCATGATACGCAGGCCGTAATGGCCGCTCTTGTGCCAGATCGTGTAATAGGCGGGCAGTCGGCTCATGGTCTATCCCAGCTTGAGGTTGTCGGTGCCGACGAAACGGTCGAACAGCCAGTAGAGGACAAGGATCAGGATCAGCAGAAGCGAGCCCAAGGCCGCCGCCAGTTCCCAGTTGTTCGAGACCTGCATGTGAAAGGCGATGATGTTCGAGATCATCTGACCATCGGTGCCGCCGACCAGCGCGGGGGTGATGTAGTAGCCAACCGAGATGATGAAGACCAAAAGCGCCCCGGCCGACAGGCCCGGCAGGCTCATCGGCAGGTAGATTTTGTACCACGCGCCGATGGGGTTGCTGCCCATGGAAATCGCCGCCCGCATGAAGCTGCTGTCGATCCCGCGCATCACCGCATAGAGCGGTAGCACCATGAAGGGCAGCAGGATATGGGTCATAGCAAGGATGGTGGAAAACTCGTTGTACAAAAGCTCAATCGGCTCATTGATCAGCCCGGCCCAGATCAGGGTGGAGTTCACCACGCCGCCCGCTTGCAGCAGGGCGATCCACGCGGTGGTGCGCACCAGCAGTGAGGTCCAGAATGGCAGGAGGACAAAGACCATGAGAAAGTTCGCCGTCGCGGGAGAGGCTTGCGACATATAGAAAGCCAGAGGATAGCCCAGCAGCATGGTCAACCCGGTGATGATCAGTGCCATCTTCAGCGTTTTGCCATAGAGTTGTTTGTAGATCTGCGTATCGCGCATGATGATCTCACCCTCGGCGTCATATTCTAGATCGACGGCGGTGAGGTAATAGCTTGAGGTATAGACTTGCCCGGCGCTGCGGATCGCGCGCCATGTGGCGGGTTTGGCCCAGCGTTCATTCTCGGCCAGCAGCATCTCGGCCCCATTGGCGGCAAGCTCAGAATCATCCACGCGGCGCAGACCGCGGGCGGTGGATTTGATCACACTCGACATGCCCGGCAGGGCGCGGTTGATCTCGTCAGCAAATTTGCCGGAGGTGCGGTTGCCCGCCATGCGCTTCATGTCGATTGCCATTTGCGTCACCACAGCCGGATCGGGCAGGGTTTCACCGTCCCAGTCCTCCAGCATGGTCAGCGTCTCAGGCACCAGTTCGGCGACAGTCGGGTTATAGACACTGCGAAACAGCATCGTGGTGATCGGGGCCACAAAGGCGAAAAGGATAAAGACCAGCAGCGGCACCACAAACAAAAACGCCTGCGTGCGGCGTCTGCGCAGTTGGCGACGGGCGTTAGCGGCATCTTGGGTATTCAGGCTGGGCACACTGGGTCTCGTCTCTAAAAGGGGAAAACCCCGCGCCAATTAAGGCGCGGGGCAGGGATGCTTATTGCAGCAGCCATTCGTTGAACTTCTCGCCAAGGCTTTCGCCATAGTCGGCCCAGAAGATACCGTCGGCCTTTACACCTTCATCAAGGTGCGCGGTCGGCAGGTCTTTCTTGACCTCTTCGGGCAGAAGCGCCTGAGCGGAGTTGCGGGTCGGGCCATAGGCCACGTCCTGCATGCCCGAGAGCGGCACAGTGCCAGTGGCGTATTTAATGAACTCCATGGCGAGGTCCTTCTTCTCGGTCCCTTTCATGATCGCCCAAACGTCGAGGTCATAGATGTGGCTGTCCCAAACGATCTCGAAAGGCGCGCCATCGTCCTTGATCGCGGCAAAGATACGACCGTTGGCCGATTGCACCATGGTGGCACCGCCGTCGTTCAGCAGAACGGGGGCCTGAGACCAGCTGTCGTACCAAGTGATCTCGTCTTTGATGGTGTCGAGCTTGGCAAAGGCTTGGGCTTGGCCTTCTTCGGTGGCGAGCACCTCATAGACTTCTTCGGGGGCGACGCCATCGGCCAGCAGCGCCCATTCCATGTTCACCTGAGGCCGTTTGCGCAAACCGCGTTTGCCGGGGAAGGCTTCGGTGTCAAAGAAGTCTTCGATGGTTTTCGGGCCTTCGCCATTTTCAGTGTTCACCGCAAAGACGACGGACCAAACGATGTTGCCGACGCCACATTCATTGGCCAGCGCGTCTTCGATGAAGTCATCCGCCGCTGCGGTGCCATCGTCGCCATCGGGCAGGACGGATTGGTCGATCACTTCCAGATAGCCTTCGGCGCAGGCGCGCTCGAGGTCGATCACTTCGATGTCGACCACATCCCACAGGATGTTGCCTGCTTCGACCTGCGCCTTCATCTCGGCCACGCCGCCGCCGTAGTCTTCGAACAGCACGTTGGTGCCGGATTCCTTCATGTAGGGTTCAATCATGTGCTCCATCTGCGCCGCGCCATAAGCGCCGCCGAAGGACGTCACCGTCAAATCCTCAGCCAGAACAGGGCTGGCAAGCAGCGCCGTCGTGGCCAGATACGTCAGATGTTTCTTCATCGGGTCTCTCCTTGTTGTGTCCAGGTCTTTTGCGGGGCCCCGGTTTGCCCTCGGTCGCCTTTAATTGGCAAAGGCGATGCAATCTTTCGTCAGGGACAACAGCTGCGCCGTCGCGCCGTCTTCAAATTCAGGCGCGGACAGGTCGTTGAGCACTTTGACGATAATGTCGGTGCCGTCGGGTAGGCGGAAATAATAGCGGATGAAATCGCCCACATAGATGCGCGTGACAAAGGTCGCCGTCAGTGCGTTGTCATGGGCGTGGGTCGTGGGGTGAATGAACAGCTTCTCAGGCCGGATCGACACGCGGCAGGCGGCACCTTCGGTCAGCCCTTTGGAGGTCTGGGTGGTGATGGTGCCGGTGTCCGTCTCGACCTTGGCAAGGTCGCCATCGATCTTGCTGACCTTGCCCTGCACGAAGTTGTTTTCACCGATGAACTCAGCGACGAAGGCATTCACGGGGCGCTCGTAGAGCTCCGCCGGGGGCGCACATTGCTGCACGACGCCATCGTTGAAAACGGCAATGCGGTCCGACATCGACAGCGCTTCGGTCTGATCATGCGTCACATAGATCACGGTAAAGCCGATCTGTTTGTGCAGGCGGGTGATTTCAAACTGCATCTGTTCGCGCAGGTTTTTATCGAGCGCGCCCAAAGGTTCGTCCATAAGGATCAGCGTCGGCTGAAAGATCATCGCACGCGCCAGCGCCACACGCTGTCGCTGTCCGCCAGAAAGCTGGCCGGGGCGGCGGTCGCCAAAGGCCGACAGTTCCACCAGCGCCAGATACTCCGCCACACGCTCTTTAATCTGCGCTTTCGGCATTTTGCGCACGCTCAGCGGATAGGCGAGGTTTTCGGCCACCGTCATATGGGGAAACAGCGCGTAGTTCTGAAACACCATGCCGATGTTGCGCTTGTTAGGCGCGGTCTTGTTGATTGAGCGGCCGTTGATCGCGATATCGCCCGAGGTGACGCTCTCAAACCCCGCGAGCATCATCAAAACGGTGGTCTTGCCGGACCCGGAGGGGCCAAGAAGGGTGATGAACTCCCCCTCCTGCACGTCCATGTCGAAACCTTTGACGACGAGGTTTTCCTGATCGTAGCTCTTCTTGACGTTATCAAAACGCAGAAAAGTCTCTGCTTTGGTGTCTTTCATTGTGCCGCGGCTCTCCCTGTCGCTGGGGGGAGTTAAACAGGTGCGACGATTCTAAACAATATGTTGTATCGCTTAAGAGAATCGCCACCGCATCCTTGGCGCTTATCGGGCGGGCATGTGACTGCTTTTGTGGCAGGGGGAATGATAATTGCGCCATCCAAACGGGAATTCTTTGAAAGAGTACCTATGTCGGTAGCTGAATGCATAGGGGCGCACCCCGCAGATTAAAGATGACCAGAAGGAGACAGCATCGATGGGCAAACGTATCGCAATCGTAGGTGCCGGATATGTGGGCGCTGAGCTCGCCAAGACGATGGATGACATTGCCGATGTCACTTTGATCGAACCGCGCAGCAATTTCGTGCATGCGCCAGCGATGATCCGTGCTTTGGTTCAGCCCAGCCTGGTTGAGGAATCGCTGATACCCTACGACCGTTTGCTAAAGCGTGGCCGGGTGATCGCGGCGCGGGCAACCCAGATTGATGGGGGTGGTGTCACCCTTGAAGACGGCGCGCGGATTGACGCGGATTATATCGTTGTCGCCACAGGCTCAGAATACGCGGCACCGTTCAAACCTAAAGGCGCTGACATCGACGGGCTGCGCACAGCAAACCAAGCGGCGCGCGAAAAACTGGTATCGGCCAAAACCATCGGCATCATCGGCGCCGGAGCAGTGGGTGTCGAGCTTGCAGGCGAGATTGCCTATGCCATGCCAGACAAAAAAATCACCCTGATCACGATGGACGACAAGCTTTTTGCAGCGAAGCCTGACAGCCTTGGGTCGTCGCTTAGCAAGAAATTGAAATCCAGCGGAGTGGAGATCATTCTTGGCGAAAAGGCCGAAGGTCTTGCATCAAAATCAGAACCGCATGCGGGCAGTGTGACCCTCGGCGATGGAACGCAGCGGGCGTTTGATCTGATCTTTCCCGTCCTTGGTGCGCAGGCGTGCTCTGATCTGCTGAAAAACCTGCCCGGCGCAGAGGTAACTGCCGCTGAGCGGATCAAAACCGACGGATATATGCGTCCCTCCACACTCCCCAATGTCTTTGCCGCCGGCGACGTGGCCGATCCTGGCGACAACATGACAATCGTTGCGGTCAGCCGTCAGTTGCCGTGGCTGAAAAAGACGCTGACCGGGCTGATCACTGGCCGGAAACTGACGGATATGAAGACCTATCGCCCTTGGGGCCCCGAAGCGCCGATCCTGCTGCCCTTAGGGCCAGAGCGCGGCAATAGCTTTTTGATGCTGTTCACCGTGGGGGATTGGATCACTCAAAAGATGAAAGGCGCGCATCTTTTCGTGTCGAAGTACCAAAAGCTGCTCAATCGTCCCTGACGGAAAAAGTGGTGACCCTTGCGGCTTATTGGGGCTGCGGGCCGCATGCAGATCTTTCTGGCACCGCGAATATACCGAAGGGTAGGCCCGTTATCCCTAAGCCAGCAGGCATTGGTTGGCGATTTGTGTGAAGGTTGATTGAAGTCAACTCAGGAGCACAAGCCATGTCCATTCAGTTCAGCAGCACTCGAGATGCCATTCAGAACGCAGCAAAGATCACGCGAATTACCGCCTGCGTTAGCCTGGGCAAATACGCCACGGCGCAGGGGGAGCTTATCTGGCAGAACGGCGACATCGCCTGCGTGCGGGTCTCTTCGTCGATGTTTGTCGGCAAACGCATCTGAAGGTTAGCGCCACCCTGCCCGCGCTTTGGCGACGGTGCAGCAGCCTATCTGAGCGGCGAGGGGCGCTGTTCAGCAGGGTGCAATTCGACCACGCGTGAAGTGGCGCGGCGGTTTCAAATGCCAAAAGATCTCCATGTGTCAAAACTTGGCGCGAAATCCATGAATGGCCCATTCCTCAAAGCTGCATGCGCAGGCTGCGGCGTTTCCTACCTGCCTCAATGCGGTCGATTGCGGCTAGCCTGAGAGGCCTGTTCGCGGGGCGGCCAAGTCGACCTGATATAAGCGAGGATGTCCCAAATACCTTCGTCTGAGAGCGCCTCGCCAAAAGCTGGCATTCCGCTGTTGAAATCATCAATGCCGCGCGCCGCTAATGCAGCTTTGCCCCCGAGTTTCGTATATTCGAACAGCAAGGCATTATCGTGATGCCAGGTATGGCCCGTTGCATCATGCGGAGGGGCAGGCAGAACTCCGGCCTCATCGGGCGTTCGCCAGTCGGGTTGACCTTCGAGGTCAGTGCCGTGACAAGCCGCACAGGTCTCAGCATAAAGGGCGCGGCCAGCGACGATATCACGGCCGTCAAGTTCGTGGTCTGCGTGCGCTGTGGTTGCAGAAGCGAGGATTAAGACAGCCAACCTTATCATGCTACATCTACCCATGTCCGCATCCCTCCGATGGCGTGGCTCAGCATATGACAGTGGATCAGCCAACGGCCCGGATTATCAAATACGCAAAGAACATCACGGCTTTCACCCGCGGCAACCAAAGTCGTATCGCGGAGGTCGCCGAGACTGCCGTCGGAGGCCAGCTCATAGAAGTGGTGACCGTGCAGGTGAATACCATGTGGGAAAGCGGTATCATTGGCGAGGGTGATGCGTACAGTTTCGCCCCGTTTCATGGAGGCGAATGGCGCGTCCGGCAGGTCCGAGACATCGTTGAAAGACCAGATATTGGCCCCGCCGTGTCGACCGCCCATAGCACCCCCCATCATCGTCAGCGTCAGGTGCTGCGTGGGGTCGCCCGGCACCGGCAAGTTTGGCGCTGCCAGCGGTGTTATGGGTTCTGGCTTCCGATCCGTATTGCTGCCGGAAACCGCCACATCCGCAAGTCGGTAGCTCCCCTGACGAGAGAGCATGTCAAAACTCACTGGCCCCGTGATATCGACGATCAAATCTGCCCTTTGGGCGGGCGCTAGGGTAAGGTCAGACAACCCGCGCGGCTGGCCCAATGCCATGCCGTCCAGCGCAACGACAGACCCAGCGACGCCTGCGACGGTGAGAGGGAAAATGCGATTGGTGGCCGCGTTGATGATGCGGAACCGGACCCGGTCACCTTCCTTCACTTCGGCCTGCGATAAGAATGCGCGGGCAAAGTTGCCCATATAGCCAGCGTGCGCAACGCTGTGCATGTCGGTGAAATCATCAGAGAGGCTGCCGTCTTCGTTGATAATCCAATCCGACAGCACGACTGTAATGTCGTGGTCCACATCGGGGGGCATATCGTCTTCGACAATAAGCGGCCCCATCATGCCCCGCGCGACCTGTTCCTGCGAAATATAGTGCGAATGGTACCAATAGGTCCCCGCATCGGGCGGCGCAAAACTATAGGTCTTGCTGTCGCCGGGGTTGATAAGATCCTGTGTCAACACCGGTACCCCGTCCATTCGGTTTTCAAGCCGAATGCCGTGCCAATGGACGGCAGTGCCTTCCTCCAGCCTATTCTCGACTTCAATGGAGATTTGCTCCCCCCGTTTCAACCTGAGCTCTGGTCCGGGCATCGACCCATTAAAACCCAACATCGCGGTGGCGCCTTCGCCTTTGGGAAGAAGTTGTCGGGTGACAGCCTCAGCGGTCAGCGTCAGCGTTTCCGCAGCGGCAGAAGCCTGTAGCGGCACGATTGCCAACGCGGAGGCACTGGCGAGGAATTGTCTTCTATTCATGTCATGCCTTATCGGGATCGATTGCGATTGATACTGCCACAGAGACGAAGCGCGCCGCCCTCCGTGGCGTGAAGGTGTTAACAGCAGGGGCCGATTTCAACTGCCAGTGACCGATCGGGAGGGGCGCGCATATGCGCCCTCTTTCAGGCAAAAAATCAGGGTGAACTATTCGGGTCATCCTTTCTTTGACAGTGGGGCGCCTCCGCCCATGACTTGTAGCACAAAGCTTCCTGACGCCGTGATCATGAGAAAGCCGTGAAACGCCTCGATGCCGGTGATGAAACGCAGGTGCCCCAGGGGGGTTAGGTCGCCGCGCCCCAAGGTGGTGAAGTTGACCAGTGAGAAATAGAAATAGTCCATCATCGTGATCGGCTCACCCGTTGGGCCGGAAGCGTTTAGCGCGCCAATCTGCAAGCCCTGCACCGCCCAGAGGAAGAAAAGCGTATAGATGAAAGCCTCAATCACATGGGCAAAAGTAATGGCGCCGACCGCCAAGCCAAGGTTCTGGCCATGCGCAGTGCTATTGCGTTGCGCGATGGTATCCGACACCCATTTAAGGACGAAATAATGGATTGTCGTGCAGATGCCGACAACCAGAACTGATAAAAGTATTGCTTGGATCATGACGGGCTACCTGTTTTGTTTGCGGGGGCTTCCTCTCAGGCGGTTATGCCGGGGCGGCCGTTGATCTGGGTGCAGCCACGTGCGAACGCTCAGCCGCAGTTTGCGGGGCGTCCGCCGGCACCCAAGCATCATCCATCAAATCCTCAATGAATGTGCTGAGCAACTGTGTGCGCCCGGTGACGGCGGCCTTGCGATAAATCGCGTTTGTCTGCGCCTTGATCGTCCCCTCAGAAGTGCCGCGCAGTTCCGCAATGTCGCGGGTGCTCAAACCTTTGACCAAAAAGACCGCGACATCCCGCTCTGCGGGTGTCAGACGCCAATCCGTGAAGTGCTGCGTCATCACCATCGAGAACTCCGAGGTGCATCGGCGCATTTTCTCTTCGGCCAGCCGGGCACGTTGCAGACTGGTCCTGAGGGCGATCCAGCCAAGCGCCACGCCGAGGTTCAGGCCGATGGCCAACACGGTCTGCTGATACTCATGGCTTTGCCAAACCAGAAAGTCAGGCTCCATTCCCATGGCGTCCAGCAGGAAGCACACAGTAAAGAAGATCGCCACAATGGCCTGTAGTGCAGCGATGGCCCAAAGGGCGACGGTTCCACGCGTTTTCATAGCTCGAAGTGCCTTGTTATTGTGGTGGAAAATGCGGGGCCAGTCCGTTCAACCGGCCCCGCAATTGGTGCTTACTTCATCGCTGTGACGGTGAGCTTGCCTTTCACGCGGTCCGCGACGAACTCAATGTCTTGGCCTTCTTTCATCTTGGTGATGAGCGCTTCATCGGCTTTGAACACCATGGTCATCGACGGCATGTCGAGGTTTTCCAACGGGCCGTGAATTATGGTCACCTTTTTACCCTTGGCGTCGACTTTCTTGATCTTGCCGGTTGAGTAGACGGCGGGCGCCGCGGGGGCCTCATCAGACTGCGCCACGGTGATCGGGCCATGCATGCCGGATTCGTAGTGGCCGGGGATCAGGCAGGCGAACTCGAAGGAACCTTCGTTGGCGAAGGTCCAGATCACCTCGCCGTCCATGCCGGAGTCGAGACGGACCGAGTTCGGGTCGTCATGCTCCATGTCCATCTTGGCCATAGCTTCCTTGTGCTCGGCATTGCCCTCCATCGTGTCGATCACGAACTCATGCTCGATCTCGCCTTTGTTGGTGACGGCAAAGCGGATGGTCTCGCCTTTCTTGATGTCGAACTCGGCGGGCTCAAAGATCATCTCGCCGTCGTCTGTTTCGCGCATGGTCACGTCGATGGTGCGGTCGACGGCCTCGGCCTTGCCGGGCATGCCCACGGCCATTTCTTTGTGCATGTCGCCGTGGCCGTCATCGCCGTGGCCGCCGCCATGGGTGCCCGCGGCAAAGGCCGGGGCGGTGATGAGAAGGCTGAGGGCGGTTGAGAGAAGAAGTTTGTTCATGGTGTTTCCTGTATGGTTTTAGAGGTCATTATGGTCCAAGGGCCGCTTAGCCCTCGGAGGTTGGTTTCGGCGTGATCTGGGTTTTCGGGCTGTGGTTCTGCGCGAAGTCTGGCAGCTCGCCCGTCCATTCATACGCTTCGGTGCCCGGCGGGTTTTCATACCAGCCGGGATCTTCGTAGTCGTCCGTGTCGATGCCTTGGCGCACCTTCACGACCGAAAACATGCCGCCCATTTCCAGCGGGCCATGTGGCCCCCAACCGGCCATCATCGGCACGGTATTGTCGGGCAGGGGCATCGACATTTCGCCCATATCCGCCATGCCCGCCGTGCCCATGGGCATGAACTCGGGCTGCACGCGGCGGACCTGGCGCGTCATGTTGGAACTGCTGGTGCCGATCAGCGTCGGCACGTCGTGGCCCATGGCGTTCATCGTGTGGTGTGACTTGTGGCAGTGGATCGCCCAGTCGCCCAGATGGTCGGCCACGAACTCATAGGCGCGCATGGCACCCACGGGGATGTCGATGGAGACCTCGGGCCATTGCGCCGATTCCGGCACCCAGCCGCCATCGGTGCAGGTGACCTTAAAATCATAGCCGTGCATGTGGATCGGGTGGTTGGTCATGGTCAGGTTGCCGACGCGCACGCGCACCTTGTCCCCTTGATTAACCACCAGCGGATCAATGTCGGGGAAAATCCGGCTGTTCCATGTCCACAGGTTGAAATCCGTCATCGTCATGATGCGCGGAATGTAGGTGCCGGGATCAATGTCAAAGGCGTTGAGCATGATCAGGAAGTCCCGATCCACGCGCATGAAGTCGGGATCCTTGGGGTGGACCACGAACATGCCCATCATGCCCATCGCCATCTGCACCATCTCATCCCCATGCGGGTGGTACATGAAGGTGCCGGATTTGGTCAGGTCGAACTCATAGACAAAGGTCTTGCCCGGCGGGATCCCGGGGTGGCTGAGCCCGCCGACACCGTCCATGCCCGAGGGCAAGATCAGCCCGTGCCAGTGTACCGTTGTGTGCTCGGGCAGGCGGTTGGTCACATAGATTCGGACGCGGTCGCCTTCGACGGCTTCGATGGTTGGGCCGGTGGATTGGCCATTGTACCCCCAAAGACGCGCAACCATCCCGTCGGCCAATTCGCGCTCGACCGGTTCTGCAACAAGGTGGAATTCCTTAACCCCGTTGTTCATCCGGTGCGGCAAAGTCCACCCATTGAGCGTTACGACCGGATTGTAGTCCGGCCCGCTGGTGGGGCGGGTGGGGGTCTGGGTGAGGGCACTGTCCATCACCGCGGCTTCGGGCAGGCCCATGTTCATGGTCTGGCCCCATGCTTTGGAGGACACGAGCGTTGCACCTGCAGCACCGGCCCCCAGCAATTGACGTCTGTTCATCATGTGATTGCTTCCTTGTCTCAATGTCCGCCGCCGCCACCAGCGGCGATCTGTGTCTCTCCACCGGCACCCCCGCCGCTGCTGCCACCGCCATAGATCGCAGCAGTCAGACCGGCCGAAGCCAGCCAGAACGCGCGCTTGGCACTGGCGGCCTCAAGCTGGCTCGCGATCCTTTCGCGGGCGTCGTTCAGCAGGTCGAAGGTGCTGGTGATCATGCCGTTGTTGCTCAGCAGTGCCTCCTCATCGATGGTGCGCCGCAGGGGCAGCACCACGTCGGAGTAGTGCCGTGCGATCTGGTGGCTTGAGCGATAGGCCGTGGCCGCTGCACGTGCTTCGGATCGGACGTTCACCGCCCGCTCGGCCAGCACATTGGCCGCTTGAAGATAGCTGAGCTCAGCCTTGCGCAGCCGCGCCTTGCCGCTGTCGAAGATTGGGATGACGAACTCGAACTCGACCTGCGGCGAGATGCTGGTCTCGACTTCTCCGTCCTCTTCCTCACGCTCTATCTCGGCCCCGGCGATGACTTCGAGGTCCGTCAGAGTGCGGGTGGCATCGGTCAGGCCGTAGGCTTTCGCCGTTGCTGCCAACCCCAGCCGGGCGACTTCCAGATCGACACGATTGGCCAGCGCCAGCCGTTCGATGCCCCTGTGGCTGCTGACCGTATTCGGCACGCGCGGAAGGGAATCAGGCACGTAATAAGCCACGTCCTGCCCCCAGAGACCCATAAGCCGGGTCAGCTGTTCCTTGGCCAATTGCGCGTCCAGCCGCGCCTGCGCCAACTGCCCGGCCATCTCAGCGTTGAACGCCTGCTCGCGGGCCTGCGCGGCCTTGTTGAGCGCGCCGGTCTTGCCCAGCTGCTGCGCCAGTTCCGCCGCCGCATCGGTGGTGACGGCGGCACGTTTGAGGTAGCTGACCGTTTCAAACGCCGCGACCGCGTTGACCCAAGCCTCGCGCGTTTCATTGGCCAGCGCCAACGTATCGCTGACGGCTTGCATCTGCGCGTGCTGGAACTCGGCCTCGGCAGCGGCGATGCGCTGTTTGCGGGTACGGGCGTCCAGAAGGTTCACCGCGATCATGCTTTCCAAGGCACGGTAGAGCCCTACCTCGGGCGCGCCGATGCCCAGCAAGCCGATGGAGACGACGGGGTTCTCGGGCGTGGACTGTTGCCATGCTTCCGCTGCCGAAAGGCCGATCTGCGCGTAAGATGCCTGAAGCCCCTTGTTGTTCAACAGCGCCACCTGCACCGCGGTTTCGGCATTGATCGTCTTGCCCTGCACCATGGCGCGGACCTGTTTAGAGGCGGCGACGGTCTCGGCTTGCGACTGCGCCCAGACGGTGCGTTTACCGATGGCCTTGGAGGTGCGCGCCTCAACAGTGGCAAAGCCAGCATCGCGGGCCGAGAAGCTCACCGGCAAGTCCGTTGTCGTACAGGCGCCTAAGATCAGAGGCGTAATGACGGCGGCGGTTTTCAGTTTCCAACGCATCAGTGGTTCATCCCCTGCATATCCATCCCTTGCATAGGTGCCTGTTCAGCGTTCAATCGCCGCCAATCGAGCGGCTCCACCACGCCCCGGCGGCGGTAGCCTGCAAAGGGCTGTTCTTCGGCGGTCGCAGCGCTGCCACGCGTGCTGTTGTCAGCGGCGGTCATCGCGGCCACTTCGGGCAGAGGGGTGGGTTGCTGCACGTAGGCGGTAGTCACGTCGGGAAACGGGGGGAGCGCGGTGGCGCAGGCCCCAAGGGTCAGGGACATCGCCCCTGCAATCAGCGGTAATTTCATGGTATTTTGCCTGAATGAGAGGATCTTAGCCGCAGCCAAAGGCCGCAGATACAAGGGCCGTTAAGGGGCCGGGATCAACTCAGGCTCGAGGCGGGCGCAATTGGTCTACGGGCTGGGCAGATGTCACAGACTGAGCCACGCGAATATATTCGACGGAGTGCACAGCCGTCGCTTTTGCGTCCTGCGATGTGGTCAGCGCCGCCGTAAGACAGATACCACCACAGCAAGGTTCACCTTCGAAACTGTCCGGTACATCGGTCTGGCCGGGCAAAGCCGCTGCATCCAGTTGAAGTTCAGGCGCGGCAGTCATTTGGTGAACGGCGTGATGTGCCTCTTGGGCGCCCTCGTGCATACCGCTTTGCGCATGAACCGAAGACGGCGGAAGCAGCAATAGGCTACATGCCAAAACCACGCCAAGAAGGGCGCGGTAGAGGTTTGATATGTTTGCCAAGGAACGCATGGGGTCTAGCAGTGTAGTAACCCGCACGGCCTGTCAACGCGTCCAGCGCTGGAAGGATAGCAATTAAATTTTGACGCTATTGCATTAGAACACTGAGAACGAGGGGGAGGCGCACCCTTTCGGCACGCCTCCCCTTAGTGAAAATTACAGTTCGTTTTCGCAGTCCAAGAAGCCGCGATAACCAACGGTCAAGCCGCGGTCGAGGTGGAACTTCAGTTCGGCTTCTGAGCGGCGCAGGTTGTCTTCTGTGTCGGTCCAATCAGCGCCTGCGATGGGTGTGACTGTGACCTCAACGCCGTCGGCGGTGAACTGGGCCCCATCGGCAAGTGCGGCTTGGTCGATGGTCTCATCGGACTGTAACTCAATCAAGGTGCCCGACAGTTTGATGCCGCCCGTGTTTTCGGCCATGACAAGGCTCGGCGCGCCTTCGTTGGTCCGGCTGAATTGGCAGGTGGCCGTGGTGCCCAGCAGGCTCTCAACATCCTTGGGGGTCAGCCCCGCCGGATCGACCTTGGCAACCTCTGCTGACGACAGTGCTTCATCTATGGTACCGACTTGAGGCTGGCTCTCGGCCTCGCCCAGTTCAGGATCAACCGCATCGCCATTCTCTTCGATATCAGCGATCAGGCTGCGCATCTCGGCAATCTCTTTGCGCTGTGCGGCGATGATGCCATCGGCCATCTTGCGCACCCGTGGGTCTGACAGTTCCGCCCGCTCAGACGTCATAATTGCAATGGAATGGTGGGGGATCATGGCACGCATATAGCTGGTATCGCCCACGGTGACCTGGCTGCGCACCAACCAAAGGGTCAGAGCGAATACCACAATGGATCCTACATAAATGGCGATATTGATGGCTTTGTTAGAATACATCGACAACATAAAGCTAAGCATGATGACGGCCATAACGGCACCCATCAGCAGCGCCATATAGGTCCGCGTCTCGCTAAAGAAGACATGTTCGAATGCGTAGGTGTTAATGTACATCAAACCGAACATCACGATGGTGGAGGTCGCAATCATCGCGGCGAAACGCCAGTAGGACATGGGTAGTCTCCTTTATCATATCTAAGCGCGATGGTCCTTCGCGCCGTGGCAATCAAGGGCAGGGCACCATATGATCGCTCGTGCCGTCGTGAACTGTTCAACGGCTCATGTCGTGTGTGAATTCGGCGGTCTCGATACCCCCCTGTGGTATGTTAACCAGCCGCTGACGCCTTAGTTCCAAAGCGTGGAGGCGCAAACCGTGGAAGCAAAGCAGAACAAGGCAGCAATCCTGAAGCGCTTGGCGCGGTTGGAGGGGCAAGTTCGTGGTGTGACGCGAATGGTGGACGAGGATCGCTATTGCGTAGATGTTCTGGTGCAAACCGCAGCCGTTCGATCGGCGTTGCGGGCAGTTGAGCGACTGGTAATCGAGGATCACGCCAAACACTGTATGGAAGAGGCGATCTTGTCGGGCGACCGTGATGAACAGCGTGAAAAGTTCCGTGAATTGGTCGCCCTGTTGGAGAAGGCGCGCGACTGAGGGGGGCGGCTTTATGCGGTGTCATTGCGAAAACGAGCATTCCCGAGATCGATGTGAATCACGCGTGCTACGCGCCGGTGAAGGCATATAAAACGGATAGGTAAAGGCTTCATACCGCCTTTGGCGTTGGCGCTGCAGGAATGACTTGGCCTCATAGCTTGCCCGCCAGAGACCGGGCCGTCCTAATCATGGTCATACGCGCGCGGCCAATTTGAAGCAGTCGCGCTAAGTGCTGGAGGGCATCGACCTATGGGTGGGCATTCTATAACTGGCTGATAGTTACGGCCGCAAAAACAAAAAACCCTCGAAAACCGAAGTCTTCAAGGGGTTTTTTGTTTGAAGTTGGTGCCCAGGAGAGGACTCGAACCTCCACACCGTTGCCAGTACTAGCACCTGAAGCTAGCGCGTCTACCATTCCGCCACCTGGGCACGTATCGTGTGGGGTGCTCTAAGGCTCGTCTGAGTGACTGTCAATCGCAATTTGGGCGAAAATCAGAAAATCCAGTCGATGACCCGTTGCAACTGGGGGTTTGGCCTTGTGACAGGGACGACGCGCGGGTACATCCTGAGAAAGAATTTATCTACAGGAGCGGCAAAATGTCTAAGCTGGTCACGATTTATGGCGGTTCGGGGTTTGTCGGACGCTATATCGCGTATCGCATGGCCAGAGCTGGCTGGCGGGTGCGGGTGGCGGTGCGTCATCCCAACGAAGCGCTCTTTGTGCGGACCTATGGCGTGGTTGGCCAAGTTGAGCCGGTTTTGTGCAACATTCGCGACGACGGTTCGGTGCGTGATGCGCTGCGCGGTGCGGATGCGGTGGTGAACTGCGTGGGCATTCTGGTTGAGACCGGAAAGAACGTTTTTGACGCGGTGCAATCCGAAGGGGCCGAGCGTATTGCGCGTATGGCCGCGGGTGAGGGCGTTGATCGCTTTGTCCAAGTCTCTGCCATCGGCGCGGACATGGAATCCGACAGTGACTATGCCCGCACCAAAGGCGAAGGCGAAGCGGCAGTGCTCAAGCATATGCCCCATGCAGTGATCCTGCGCCCCTCGATCATGTTCGGGGCCGAGGATGAGTTCTTTAACCGGTTTGCCGGTATGACTCGTACGGGGCCGATCTTGCCAGTCGCCGGGGCCGCGACCCGCTTTCAGCCGGTCTTTGTCGACGATGTTGCCAAAGCGGCTGAAACGGCATTGGAAGGGCGTGCTGCAGCAGGCGTCTATGAGCTTGGCGGCCCGGATGTGGATACGTTCCGTGGCTTGATGCGACGCATGCTTAACGTGATCCATCGCCGCCGCTTGGTGCTGAACATGCCGTGGTTCGTTGCCAAGATGGTGGCCTTTGGATTTGACATGCTACAAGCCGTCACCTTTGGGCTTTTCACCAACAAGATGCTGACGCGCGATCAGGTCAAGAACCTGCGCAACGACAACGTCGTGGCCGACGGTGCGCGCGGCTTTACCGAGCTTGGCATCACCCCAACCGCGATGGATGCGGTGCTTCCTGACTACCTGTGGCGCTTCCGGCCCTCGGGGCAATATGATGCAATCAAAGCTTCGGCGCGGAACCTGCGGCAGGGATAATGGAAAACTCGACCACTCTGATCGCCGCCTTTCTGGGTTTGCTAGAGGGGCTGACTGAGTTCATCCCCGTTTCCTCCACCGGGCATCTATTGTTGGCTGGGCATTTCTTGGGCTTTGAAGGCGCCGGGCGTACCTTTGAGGTCGTGATCCAGTTGGGCGCGGTGTTGGCGATCCTGACTGTATATTCGGCACGGCTTTGGGCAGTCTTCTCTGCCGCGCCGCATGATCCGCAGGCGCGTCGGTTCATCTGGTCGGTGCTTCTGGCCTTTCTGCCTGCTGTCGTGATTGGCGTCATGGCGCATGACTTCATCAAAACGGTCCTATTTGAGACGCCGCTGCTGATTGCCATCATGCTGGTGCTTGGCGGGGTGGTGCTTTTGGTAGTTGACCGCATCGCGCCTGCTCCGACCTATTCTGACGCAACCAAATTCCCGCTTTCGATGGCCTTTAAAATCGGGGTGATCCAATGCCTTGCTATGGTGCCCGGCACCTCGCGTTCGGGTGCAACGATTGTCGGGGCGCTGATGTTGGGTGCCAGCAAGCGTGCGGCGGCGGAGTTTTCGTTCTTCCTGTCGATGCCGACCATGGCGGGCGCCTTTGCCTATGATATCTACAAGAACCGCGATGTGCTGGATGCCTCGGCCATGGGAGAGATCGCCGTGGGCTTTGCTATGGCCTTTATCTCAGCCGTCTTCGTGGTCCGTTGGGTGCTCGATTACGTGAGCCGTTATGGATATGCGTTGTTCGGCTGGTGGCGAATCTTGGTTGGCAGTGTGGTTATCGTGGCGCTCTGGGCGGGTTATTGACCACATAGGTCCGTTTCGGAACTTAATTGACGCATAAAAATGATGTCCGGGCGCTGCGAACGCCCGGAAACAGGTAAATAGGTCAGCACTGCTGTCTTTTATTTAGTTCCCCGGTCTTGTATTTGAGCCTTCTGACGGAATTTGTCGAAGGAACGGGTATATGGCGAAGCAGGTCATGCTGAAATTTACAGACGTTGCGCGGGATATGCCCGAAAAGCGCCCACCTGATTTGCGCCGAACGGATTTCGATGAGATTTACGCAGAATATGCTGACCGCAAGGCCGCCGAGCAATCGAGCCGTTGCAGCCAATGTGGCGTGCCCTACTGCCAGACCCATTGCCCGCTGCATAACAACATCCCTGACTGGCTGCGCCTAACCGCCGAAGGCCGTTTGCAGGAAGCTTATGAGATCAGCCAGGCGACCAATACCTTCCCCGAAATCTGTGGCCGCATCTGCCCGCAGGACCGTCTGTGCGAAGGCAACTGCGTGATCGAACAGTCGGGCCACGGCACCGTTACCATCGGTTCGATCGAGAAATACATCACCGATACCGCATGGGAGCAGGGCTGGGTCAAGCCACCCGCCCCCCGCGAAGAGCGCCACGAGAGCGTTGGCATCATCGGTGCTGGCCCCGGTGGGCTGGCGGCGGCGGACATGCTGCGCCGGGCGGGCGTGCAGGTCACCATCTACGACCGCTATGACCGTGCAGGCGGCTTGCTGACTTACGGCATCCCCGGCTTCAAGCTGGAGAAGGACGTGGTCGAGCGCCGCAATGCGCAGCTGGTCGAAGGCGGCGTGACCTTTGAATTGAACTGCGACGTGGGCCGTGACATCAGCTTTGGCGCCATTCGCGGCAAGCATGACGCGGTGATCATTGCCACTGGTGTCTATAAAACGCGTGAGATTGAAGCCCCCGGTGTGGGTGGCTTTGGGGTTGAGCGGGCGATTGATTTCCTGACCGCCTCCAACCGTAAAAGCTTTGGCGACACGGTTGAGGAATTCGAGAATGGCCGCCTGAATGCCGCTGGCAAAAAGGTCGTTGTGATCGGCGGCGGTGACACGGCGATGGACTGCGTGCGCACTTCGATCCGTCAGGGCGCGGAGAGCGTCAAATGTCTCTACCGCCGTGATCGGGCCAATATGCCGGGCAGCCAGCGCGAAGTGCAAAACGCTGAAGAAGAAGGCGTGATCTTTGAATGGCTCAGCGCGCCCAAGGGGTTTGTCGGCGATCCCGTGACCGGCGTGATGGTGCAAAAGATGCGCCTTGGCGCGCCGGATGTAACAGGCCGCCAGGCCCCCGAAGTGATCGAAGGTGCGGATTACGTCGAAGACGCCGATCTGGTGATCATGGCTCTGGGCTTTGAGCCCGAAGACCTGCCGACCCTTTGGAATGAGCCGGAGTTGCCGGTGAACCGCTGGGGCACGATCAAAGCCGATTACGTCACCGGGGCCACGGTACTTGATGGCGTTTACGCGGTCGGTGACATCGTGCGCGGTGCAAGCCTTGTGGTCTGGGCAATTAAAGACGGGCGCGACTGCGCCGAAGCGATCCTGAATGATTTCAACGGGGCGCAGCGCATCGCTGCGGAATGAGATGAGTGCAGGGGCTGCCATCAAAACGGATAACGCCATGGGGGGTGAACATCACCATGGCCACTGTCTGTGCGGCGCGGTCACGGTGGATGTGACCGGGCCGTTGGCTGCGATTTCGGCCTGTCACTGTGACCTCTGCACCCGGTGGAGCGGCTCTGTCCAATTGGGGATCGAAGTGCCCCGCGCGGGGGTTTCCTATGACGGTCCGATCCGCACCTATGCCTCCTCTTCCTTTGCTGAGCGGGCGTGGTGCGAGACTTGCGGCACGGCGGTTTGGTTTGCCGATACCGAAGGCGAGAACGCAGGTCTGCTGGAACTGGCTCCGGGTCTCTTCGACGGGTTCGGCGGCGCAAAGCTGGCGCGCGTGGTCTATGCCGACCGCGCCCCATGCAACTTCGCCTTGGCCGGGGATCTGGAGCGGGTGAGCAAAGCCGATTACGAGGCCCGCGCCCTGCATGTGGAGGACAAGCGATGAGCCTTTTGAGCGGTCATTGCCTTTGCGGAGCGGTCACAGTCAGCTTTGAACCGTTGAAAGACGGGCTTGGCGCGTGCCACTGCGAGATGTGCCGGCGTTGGACCGGCAGCGCTTTCCTTGAGATCGACGCCAAGCCGGGCAGCGTGACCTATGACGGCCCGGTGAAATCCTACGCCTCCTCTGACTGGGCCGAGCGAGCGTGGTGCGACAGTTGCGGCAGCACCCTTTGGTATCACCTCACGCTGCCGGGGCATGATTATTACTCACTCTCTGCCGGATTGGTGGAGAATGCGGGCGGCCTGCCGCTCAAGACCGAGATTTACATAGATGTGAAGCCTGCAGGCTATGCCTTTGCCGGGGACCACGAGATCAAAACCAAGGCCGAAGTCGAAGCAGGATTTGCGGCGTTTGTGGAAGGAACCAAGCCATGACCAAATATGATGACGCCTGGGTGGCCCGCGAAGAAGCCAAACGCGCGATGATGGCCGAAAAGGGCATGTATAGCTTCGAAGAGGAGCATTCCTCTTGTGGCGTGGGCCTTGTGGTCAACATTAACGGTGAGAAGACCCGCGAGGTCGTGCTTAACGGGATCAACGCGCTGAAGGCGATTTGGCACCGCGGTGCTGTCGATGCCGATGGAATGACCGGCGATGGCGCGGGCATCCATTTGCAAATTCCGGTGCCCTTCTTTTATGAGCAAGTCCGCCGCACCGGCCACACCCCGCGCGAGAACGAGCTGATCGCCGTCGGCCAAGTCTTCCTGCCGCGCACCAACTTTGCTGCGCAAGAAACCTGCCGGACGATCGTGGAAACCGAAGTGCTCCGCATGGGTTATTACATCTACGGCTGGCGCCATGTGCCGGTTGATATCTCGGTGCTGGGCGACAAGGCCAACGCAACCCGGCCCGAGATTGAGCAGATCCTGATCTCCAACGCCAAGGGCGTCGACGAAGAGACATTCGAGCGCGAGCTCTACGTTATCCGTCGCCGGATTGAGAAAGCCGCCATCGCCGCGCAGGTGCCGCAGATGTACATCGCCTCGATGTCCTGCCGCAGCATCATCTACAAGGGTATGATGCTGGCCGAGCAGGTGGCCGAGTTTTATCCCGACCTGAAGGATGACCAGTTCATCAGTGCCTTCGCGATCTACCACCAGCGCTATTCCACCAATACCTTCCCGCAGTGGTGGTTGGCACAGCCCTTCCGCATGTTGGCCCATAACGGCGAGATTAACACGCTCAAGGGCAACATGAACTGGATGAAGAGCCACGAGATCCGTATGGCTTCCGCCACGTTCGGGGACATGGCCGAAGACATCAAACCGATCGTCGCCGCTGGCTCCAGCGACTCTGCAGCGTTGGATTCAGTGTTTGAAGTGCTGGTCCGCGCGGGCCGCTCCGCGCCGATGGCCAAGACGATGCTGGTGCCGGAGTCGTGGTCGAAACAGGCCGTGGAATTGCCGCAGGCGTGGCGTGATATGTACTCCTACTGCAACTCTGTCATGGAGCCGTGGGACGGCCCTGCCGCACTGGCGATGACCGATGGTCGCTGGGTCTGCGCCGGGCTTGACCGCAACGGCCTGCGTCCGATGCGCTATGTGGTGACATCCGATGGCATGCTGATCGCTGGCTCAGAAGCCGGAATGGTCCCGCTGGATGAGGCCCGCGTGGTGCGCAAAGGCGCGCTTGGCCCCGGCCAGATCATCGCGGTCGATATGGATGAGGGTAAACTTTTCCACGACACTGAGATCAAAGACAAACTGGCCGCCAATCAGCCTTTCGGCGAATGGGTCGGCAAGATCACAGAGATGGACGATGTCCTTGCTGGCGTCACCGAGAAACCGCTGTTTGAGGGGGCCGAACTGCGCCGTCGTCAGGTGGCCGCAGGCTATACGATCGAAGAGCTTGAGCAGATCCTCGCCCCCATGGCCGAGGACGGGAAAGAGACGCTGGCCTCGATGGGCGACGACACGCCGTCGGCGGTTCTGAGCGGTCAATACCGTCCGCTGAGCCACTTCTTCCGTCAAAACTTTAGCCAAGTCACCAACCCGCCGATTGACTCCTTGCGCGAATTCCGGGTGATGAGCCTCAAGACCCGTTTCGGCAATCTTAAGAACGTGCTGGACGAAGACAGTTCCCAGACCGAGATCCTCGTGCTCGACAGTCCTTTTGTCGGTAATGCACAATTCGAAGAACTGATGTCACAGTTCAAGGTGCATACCGTCACCATCGACTGTACCTTTGAAGCGGGCAGCAGCAACCTCAGCGCCGGGCTGGCGCGCATTCGGGCCGAGGCGGAAGACGCCGTGCGTTCCGGCGCGGGCCATTTGGTGCTGACCGATCAGCACAGCGGGGCCGACCGGGTCGCGATGCCGATGATCTTGGCGACCAGCGCGGTGCACAGCCATCTGGTGCGCAAGGGTCTGCGGACATTCACCTCGCTCAACGTCCGGGCGGCGGAATGCGTCGACCCGCACTACTTTGCCGTTCTGGTGGGCTGTGGCGCGACCGTGGTGAACGCCTATCTTGCCGAGGATTCCTTGGCGGATCGGATCGGGCGCGGGCTGCTGGATATGACGCTGACGCAGGCGATCGGCAAATACCGTGAGGCGATTGACCAAGGTCTGCTTAAGATCATGGCGAAGATGGGGATCTCGGTGATCTCGTCCTACCGCGGTGGTCTGAACTTTGAGGCCGTGGGTCTGTCGCGCGCCATGTGTGCGGAATATTTCCCCGGCATGACCAGCCGCATCAGTGGCATTGGCGTGGTGGGCATTCAGCGCAAAGCTGAGGAAGTGCACGCGCGCGGTTGGCGGGGTGATGATGTCATTATGCCCATCGGCGGCTTCTACAAGCAGCGCAAAACTGGCGAGAAACATGCGTGGGAAGCCACCAGCATGCATATGCTGCAGATGGCCTGCAACAAAGCGTCTTACCAGATGTGGCAGCAGTACTCGAAAAAGATGCAGAGCAACCCGCCGATCCATCTGCGCGACTTGCTCGACATCAAGCCACGAGGCAATCCGGTGCCGTTGGAAGAGGTGGAAAGCATCACCTCGATCCGCAAGCGTTTCGTGACGCCGGGCATGTCGCTGGGGGCGCTTTCGCCGGAGGCGCATAAGACGCTAAACGTGGCGATGAACCGTATCGGTGCGAAGTCTGACAGCGGCGAAGGCGGCGAAGATCCGGCGCATTTCGTGCCGGAGGCCAATGGCGACAACCCAAGCGCCAAGATCAAACAGGTGGCGTCGGGACGCTTTGGCGTGACGGCAGAGTATCTGAACCAGTGTGAAGAGTTGGAGATTAAAGTCGCGCAGGGCGCCAAGCCCGGCGAGGGCGGCCAGCTTCCGGGGATGAAGGTCACAGATCTGATCGCGCGGCTGCGGCATTCGACCAAGGGTGTGACGCTGATTTCGCCCCCGCCGCACCACGACATCTACTCGATCGAAGACCTCGCGCAGCTGATCTATGACCTCAAACAGATCAACCCGCGCTGTAAGGTGACGGTCAAGCTGGTGGCGTCTTCGGGCGTTGGCACGATTGCCGCTGGTGTCGCAAAGGCCAAGGCAGATATCATCCTGATCTCGGGCCATAACGGCGGTACCGGGGCATCGCCTGCGACCTCAATCAAATATGCAGGTCTGCCGTGGGAGATGGGCCTGACCGAGGCGCATCAGGTTCTATCGATGAACAACCTACGCGACCGGGTGACATTGAGGACAGATGGTGGTTTGCGCACCGGGCGTGACATCGTGATGGCGGCGATGATGGGGGCTGAGGAATACGGCATCGGCACCGCGGCACTGATCGCGATGGGCTGCATCATGGTGCGCCAGTGCCAGTCGAACACCTGCCCCGTCGGTGTCTGTACGCAAGATGAAGCGCTGCGCGGCAAGTTCACCGGCAATGCGGATAAGGTGGTGAACCTGATCACCTTCTACGCCACCGAAGTGCGGGAAATTCTGGCCAGCATCGGGGCGCGCAGCCTTGATGAGGTTATCGGGCGTGCTGACTTGCTGACACAGGTGAGCCGCGGGTCGTCACACTTGGACGATCTGGACCTGAACCCGTTGCTCATTACCGTCGATGGCGCGCATGAGAACGTCTATGACCGCGACAAGCCGCGTCAGGTGGTGCTGGATACGTTGGATGCGCAAATCGTGCGCGATGCCGCGCGGTTCTTGGAGGATGGTGAGAAGATGCAGCTATCCTACGCGGTGCAGAACACGCACCGCACCGTGGGCACGCGGGTCAGCAGCCATATCGTCAAGCGGTTCGGGATGCGCAACTCGCTGCAGCCGGATCATCTGACGGTGAAGCTGACCGGGAGTGCCGGGCAATCGCTCGGTGCCTTTGCAGCACCGGGGTTGAAGCTCGAAGTCTCAGGCGATGCCAATGACTATGTTGGCAAGGGTCTGTCGGGCGGTACGATTGTGGTGCGGCCTTCGATGGCCAGCCCAATCGTGGCGTCGGAAAACACCATCATCGGCAACACGGTGCTTTATGGCGCGACGGCGGGCTATCTCTTTGCCGCTGGCCGCGCGGGCGAGCGTTTTGCGGTGCGCAACTCGGGCGCGCATGTGGTGATCGAGGGCTGTGGCAGCAACGGTTGTGAATATATGACCGGCGGGGTGGCGGTGATCCTTGGGGAGATCGGGGCGAATTTTGCCGCCGGGATGACCGGGGGGATGGCCTATCTCTATGATCCAGACGGGTTGGCGCCGAAGCTGATGAATGCCGAGACCATCGTGACCTGCGCGGTTACGGTAGATCACTGGCTGGATCAGTTGCACGGATTGATCGAGCGCCATGTGGCAGAGACGAACAGCCGCAAGGGCGCAGATATCCTCCAGCATTGGGAGAGTGAGAAGCACAACTTCTTGCAGGTCTGCCCGAAGGAAATGCTGGTGCATCTGCCTGCGCCGCTGACGGTGGAAGAGACGGCAGTTCCGGCGGAATAAGCGAAGAGGGTCGTCGGCTGCCCGCGGGGTGGCGATGCGAACGGTGGTTTATGCCACTTTATAGATCGACCTTGGCGTGACTTTGCAGAGTTGCGCCAAGGCTCACCAAATCGCCCCCCCGGTCGCACCAAAGGTGCGCCCAAACTAAATAGGCACGCCCCTGGCGTAACAGGCGGGCAGGCGATGGCCCGGCGCCTGCGGCTTGGTTTCGGGCTGGGATGGTAGAGATCGCCGGCTGCACTATCTCTACCGTCTTACAGGAGGCGGTATGCGCAAACTCATCATCATCTTGGCATTGTTTACTGGCCTCACCGCCTGCACCGATACCGCACCACGGGGCGGCGGAGATATCCTCGTGCTTGGCGATTCCATCATGGCGTGGAACGGCAATGCCGCGATCCCCGATGTCATTGCCAACCAAACGGGCCGCAGCGTCACCAGCCGTGCCGTGCCCGGCGCGCAGTTCGACAATGGCTCGACCATCGCCTCTGCCGTCGGCTTTGACATCCAGCAGCAGTTCCCCGGCGGACGCTGGAACTGGGTGGTGGTGAATGGCGGTGCCAACGACCTGAGCGCCGATTGCGGCTGCGGTGCCTGCGGGGCATCCGTGAATGCACTGATCGGACCGGATAGCCAAAGCGGCAGCATCCCTGCGTTCTTGCAGAAACTTCGCGCCCAGACCGGCGCGCAAGTCATGTGGATGGGGTATTACGCAGGCTCCGGCTCTGGCTCATTTGCCGGCTGCCGAGATGATCTGGTAGAGATCGAATCCCGGATCGCCACTTTCGCCGCAAACCGCCCCGGCATCCATTTTGTCGATTCCGAAGACGTGATTGACCGGGGGGACCGTGGGCTGTTTTCTGGGGACAACGTACATCCCTCCGCCCGAGGCTCGGCGCAGATCGGGGCGTACCTTGCTGCCGAGATCACAGCGCGCGAGAACCGTTCACAAATCCGCGCGGGCAGCCTATAGCTAAGTCATGGCGACACGTAAAAAGACCGCCCCCAAGGGCAAGAAATCGAGCAAGGCTGCCCCCCCGCTGAAAAAGCGTGCGGGCCGTTGGATGCTGCGCGCGATGGCATTTGCCTGCATCTTCGTCGTGCTACTGGTGCTGCTGTTCCGCTTCGTCAACCCGCCCACCGGTCTCTACATGCTCTCGGAATCGCGTCGTTTGGGCGGGGTACAGCGCGACTGGGTGCCGCTGGAACAGATCGCCCCTGTCATGGCCCGTGCTGCCGTGGCAGCAGAAGATGCGAATTTTTGCAATCACTGGGGCTTTGACATGCAGGCGATCCGCACCGCGATTGAAAACGGCTCGGCCCGTGGGGCATCCACAATCAGCCAGCAGACCGTCAAGAATGTGTACCTCTGGCATGGCCGGTCGTGGCTGCGCAAAGCGCTCGAGGCCGGGATGACTCCGCTGGTTGAAACGCTTTGGCCCAAGCGCCGGATCATTGAGGTCTATCTCAATGTGGCAGAGTTCGATGAGGGTGTCTTTGGCGTTGGTGCTGCGGCCCCGCATTACTTTGGCGTCGCGGCAGCAGATCTCAGTGCCACGCAGGCCGCCCGGCTCGCGGCGATCTTGCCCGACCCGAAAGAGCGTTCCGCCTCGCGCCCCGGTGACTTTACCCGCAAGCGCACCGCGCAGATCATGGACGGGGCGGCGACCATCCGCGCGGACGGTCGTGCCGCTTGTTTCGAGAGTTGAAAATCCGTGCGCCAGCAGGCATGGAAGAGTGCAATCCCTTTAAACACACGGACTTTATATGACGGCTCGCTTGTTTCACGTTCCCTTGTCCCCCTTCTGTCGCAAGGTGCGGCTTAGCCTTGGGGAGAAGAAGATTGAGGTGGAACTCGTCGAAGAGCGTTACTGGGAGCAAGACCCGGATTTCCTGCGCCGAAACCCTGCGGGCAAGGTCCCTGTGCTGCGGCTTGACGGCATAATAATGTCCGAAAGCGCCGCGATCTGCGAATATATCGAAGAGACCCGCCCAGAGGCGTCGTTGCTGCCCAGCGATCCGGTGCAGCGGCTTGAAGTGCGCAGGCTGGTGAGTTGGTTTGACGACAAGTTCCACCACGAGGTGACCTCGAAACTGCTTTATGAGCGGGTGAACAAGAAGGTTACCAAACAGGGCTACCCAGACAGCAAAAACGTCAAGGCCGGGGCCAAGGCGATCAAATATCACCTTGATTACATGACATGGCTTTTGGATCACCGCCGCTGGTTGGCGGGCGACGTTATGACACTGGCCGATTTTGCGGCTGCCGCGCATCTGTCCTCGCTCGACTATATCTCGGATGTCGACTGGAACCGGTCGGACGTGGTTAAGGACTGGTACGCCAAGATCAAATCGCGCCCGGCTTTCCGGTCGATCCTTGCCGATCAAGTGCCGGGTTTCCCGCCGCCCAGACAATACAACAATCTGGATTTCTGATGGCGTCCGAGGCGCCAAAAGGGTGACCGTGGACGGCGACGACCTAAAGGCGCGCGTGGTCGCACGGGCGTTGGAGGAGGGCTTTGTCGCCTGCCGTGTCTGCCGTCCCGCCGATGTGCCCGAAGTGCCCGAACGCCTCGCCCGTTTTGTCGAAGCCGGATATCACGGGCAGATGGGCTGGATGGAGGACCGGATGCATTGGCGCGGCAATCCAGCAGCGCTTTGGCCCGAGGCGCGGTCGGTGATCATGCTGGCCGAAAGCTATACCCCCGAACATGACCCCCGCGCGGTGTTGGAGCATCCCGAAAAAGGCGCGATTTCGGTCTACGCGCAGGGGCGCGACTACCACGATATCGTTAAGAAACGGCTCAAGCGATTGGCCCGTTGGCTGATGGAAGAGGCCCGCGCGGCGGCGCCTGAGGTGAAGGTCTTTGTCGATACTGCGCCGGTGCCGGAAAAGGCGCTGGCGCAGGCGGCGGGGCTGGGATGGCAGGGCAAACACACCAATCTGCTCAGCCGGAAATTTGGCAATTGGGCCTTTTTAGGCTCTGTTTTCACCACACTTGACCTAGCCCCCGACCCGCCAGAGGTGGACCACTGCGGGTCGTGTCGCGCCTGCCTTGATGTCTGCCCAACAGATGCCTTTCCCGGTCCCTATCAACTCGATGCACGACGCTGCATTTCCTATCTTACGATTGAGCATAAGGGCCCAATCGATTTGGAACTGCGCGAAAAGATGGGTAATCGGATCTATGGGTGTGACGATTGTCTCGCCGCCTGCCCGTGGAACAAATTTGCCGTGACAGCGAGCGATATGCGCTATCACGGGCCTGCCGTGCAGCCCGCCAACTTGGCCGAGCTTGCAGCGCTGGACGATACCGCCTTTCGCGCGCGTTATTCCGGGTCTCCGATCAAGCGGATCGGGCGGGACCGCTTTGTGCGTAACGTGCTCTATGCTATTGGCAATTCCGGGCTGGCACCGCTGCGCGACGTGGCGCAGTCTTTGACCGAGGATGCTGATCCGACCGTTGCCGATGCGGCGCGTTGGGCGGCAGAGCGGTTGGCATAGGAGGCGCGCCGGTGGCGATTTTATTGGGCGTTGACACGGGCGGCACCTATACGGATGCGGTGCTTATCCGGGATGAGACCGAAGTGATGGCCTCGGCCAAGGCGCTGACAACGCGTCATGATTTGGCGATAGGCGTTGGCAATGCTGTGAGTGCGGTACTGACGCAGTCGGGTGTAGCACCTCAAGATATTGCTATGGCGTCGCTCTCGACCACCTTGGCGACCAATGCGCTGGTCGAAGGGCAGGGCGGGCGTGTGGCCTTGATCTATGTCGGCTTTCGCGCGCGCGATCTTGAGGCGCACGGGCTGTCCGAAGCGCTGCGCGGCGATCCCTGTCTGCTGCTGACCGGAGGCCATGATCACGCGGGGGCGGAGGTCGCGGCGCTGGATGAAACAGCCCTAACGGCCTTTTTAGAGATACATAAGAAAGACGTAAGCGGCTTTGCCGTGGCCAGCCAATTTGCCACCCGCAACCCTGCGCATGAGTTGCGGGTGGCTGAGTTGGTGACGCAGATTACGGGGCGTCCCGTATCGGCCTCTCATAGCCTATCTGCCAAACTTAACGGCCCGAAACGCGCACTTACGGCGCTGTTAAATGCACGGCTGATTGGCATGATCGACCGTCTCATTGGACGGGCAGAGGCACAGTTGCGCACCTTGTGCATTGATGCCCCCATGATGGTCGTACGCGGTGATGGCGCGCTCATGTCGAGCGCGCAGGCGCGGCAGCGTCCGATTGAGACGATCCTTAGCGGCCCTGCGGCGTCACTGGTGGGCGCACGTTGGCTCACGGGGGCGGAAACGGCGCTTGTGTCGGATATTGGCGGGACCACGACGGATATCGCACTGCTACGCGACGGGCGCCCGGCCATTGACCCGGCAGGTGCCCAAGTCGGACCCTATCGCACGATGGTTGAGGCCGTGGCGATGCGCACCCACGGTTTGGGTGGCGACAGCGAGCTGCACTTTGTCTCAGAAGGGCTAACCGCGGGCGTCACCCTCGGGCCGAAGCGGCTGTTGCCTGTCTCCCTGCTCGCCAAAGAGGCGCCCGAAGTTGTGCTGCGCGCATTAGACGCGCAACTCAGGCGAAACATTCCCGGAGAACATGATGGTCGTTTTGTCCGGGCCGTGCCGGGGCAGGAAACCGAAGGGCTAAGCGCGCGCGAACTGGCGCTGCTGGACCGGATAGGTGATGCGACTTGGCCGTTGGGGGATGTCCTGCAAAACCGGGTTGAGCAAGGCGCTTTGGCACGGTTGGTGGCGCGGGGGCTGGTGCAAATGGCGGGCGTCACGCCGTCCGATGCCAGCCATGTGGCGGGGCATTTGACAGCATGGGACGGCAGTGCAGCGCGCAAGGCGCTGGCATTGTTTGGGCGCAAACGCGGTGGGTCGGGAATGAGATTTTGTCCCGATTCCGACGCACTTGCCGCAATCATTATCGACCGTTTGACCTATCAGACCAGTTTGGCCTTCTTAGAGACTGCATTTGCCGAAGAAGACCCTGCATTCGGCCTGCCGCCAGAGACCTTAGCACGCCATGTTTTGATGCAACGTGGTCTGTCTGGTCACCGTGGCGTGGTGCGTATCGATGCAGGTCTAAACCTACCTGTTGTCGGCTTAGGTGCCTCAGCGGCCACCTATTATCCGGCCGTTGGAAAGGTACTGGGCACAAATGTGATCTTGCCGGAACATGCGCATGTCGCGAATGCCATCGGCGCGGTGGTGGGGCGGGTGATCATGCGTGAAAGTGGCAGCATCACTGTCCCGCGTGAGGGGACTTTTCGCGCGCACCTTACCGATGGACCTCAAGATTTCCCCGATGCGCAGAGTGCTTTGTCTTTGTTAGAGACGGCGTTGACCGAAAGCGCCCGTGCGCGCGCCCATGCAGCCGGAGCCGCACAGATTGAGTGTCAGGTAACGCGTGATATCCGTACGGCAGGTGTGGAGGGGCGGGAGGTTTTCGTCGAGGCGGAGCTTACCGTCGAAGCCTCAGGACGGCCGCGCGTGGCGGTTGGCTAACCCCCGGCAAAGCGCCGGGGGCAGCAAGTTTATTCAGCCGCTTCACGTTTGGGCAGCACCCAATCCGCACGCGGGAAGTGGCAGGTATAACCGTTGGGCAGACGTTCCAGATAATCCTGATGCTCTGACTCTGCTTCCCAGAAATTACCGATCGGTTCGACTTCGGTTACCACTTTACCCGGCCACAGACCCGAAGCCTCAACGTCAGCTATGGTGTCTTCGGCAACCGCCTTTTGCTCATCATCGACATAGTAGATCGCCGAACGATAGCTCATGCCAACGTCATTGCCTTGGCGGTTGGTCGTGGTGGGGTCGTGGATCTGGAAGAAGAACTCCAGCAACTCGCGGTAAGAGGTCTTCTCGGGGTCAAAGGTGATCTCGATCCCTTCCGCATGGGTGCCGTGGTTGCGGTAGGTCGCATTGGGCACGTCGCCGCCTGTATACCCCACACGGGTTGAGACGACGCCAAGACGGCGACGGATCAAATCCTGCATGCCCCAGAAACAGCCACCGGCCAGTACTGCGCGTTCGGTTGTCATGTCACATTCTCCACTTGGTTAAGGTACTCGCCATAGCCTTCGGCTTCCATGTCATCGCGGTGGATGAAGCGTAGGGAGGCGGAGTTGATGCAATAGCGCAGTCCGCCCCGGTCCGGCGGGCCGTCGGGGAAGACGTGGCCAAGATGGCTGTCGCCGTGCTTGCTGCGCACTTCGGTGCGCACCATCCCGAGCGTGGCGTCTTGCAGCTCTTCCACATAGGCAGGCTCAATGGGCTTGGTGAAGCTCGGCCAGCCACAGCCGCTCTCATATTTGTCACCGCTGGCAAACAGTGGCTCGCCCGAGACGATGTCGACGTAAATGCCTGGCTCTTTGTTGCTCAGGTATTTGCCGGTTCCGGGGCGTTCAGTGCCGCTGCGCTGCGTGACGTGGAACTCTTCGGCGCTGAGGGCGTCGATCGCTGCGGTGGTTTTCTCGTAATGGGGCATGGCGTCCTCCAGTTATGGGCTTGGCCTATTAGATGGGGTGTGGCCGCGAAATTCAAAGGGTTTGAGGCTCACACTGGCGTTACGTCTTGCGCTGGCGAGAGACTTGGACGGCAAGGATGCCACCCGCGATGATCGCCACGCCAAGGATGTCACGGGGCCCGAGGGTTTCGCCCAGTAACAGAGCCGCAATGGCCACGCCGAAGAATGGGTTGAGGAAGTGGAAGGTCGCGGCGCGGGTGGCACCGATGCGGTTCACGAGCCAGAACCAAACGACGGTGGCGGCAAGGCCGGGGACGAGGCAGGTATAGGCGAAGGCCAGCGTTAGGCGCAGGCTGGGGTCGATGCGCGGCGTCTCGAACAGAAGGGTGGCGACGGAGAGCGCCACACAACCGACCAACATTTGCAAACCAACGACCATCAAAAAGTTGCCGCCTGATGTGGCACCGCGCACAAGCAGGGTTGCTGCGGTCAGGGCCACAACGCCAATGGCGCAGAGGATGAGGCCGTAAAGGTCAACCTGGCCGCCGAGCCGTGCGCCCATGATAATCGCCACGCCGACAACACCCGCCAGCAGCCCGGCCACGCCGATGGGGCGGAGTTTTTCACCCAGAAAGGCGAAAGCGGCGAAGCCTACGAGCAGCGGCATGGTTGAGGCGATGATCGCGGCGAGGGAGGCTTCGATCGTCTGCATGGCGATGAAGTTCAGCCCGAGGTAGACCGCGTTTTGCAACACACCAAAGATGATCGTCGCACGCCACTGAGCGGGTGTGAGGCGCCAGCTTTGGCCCAAGGCCAGCGCGATGCCGACGCCGATGAGACCCGAGATCAGGTAGCGTAGAGACAGTGCAAGAAGTGGGGAGGCGTCCATCACGATGATACGCGCCGAGGTGAAGGCCGAGGACCACATGACGGCAAAAGCCAGCCCCATGAGAATTGCGCGTATGTCCATGAAAATGCCCCCTGTTCTGAACTTGCTAAGCAATGGCTGGTTTGCGGGAGGAGGACAAGGTCGGTTTGGTGGGTTGTGGCAGGGGGCAGAAATACCCGACCCACGGGCAGTCGCTTGCCCTCAGCATCCCCAAACGAAAAAGGGCCGCCCGAGGGCGACCCTTTCGCAAACATTCAGCCAGCGGCTTACTCGTTTACGCTGTCCTTCAGCGCCTTCGCGATGGTCATCTTGACCACCTTGTCGGCGTCTTTCTTGAACTGCTCGCCGGTGGCGGGGTTGCGGACCATCCGCTCGGGGCGCTCACGGCAATAGATTTTGCCAACGCCCGGCAGGGTCACGGCACCGCCGGCGGACACTTCACGGGTGATCAGGTTGCAAACGGCGTCGAGCGCTGCGCCTGCGGATTTCTTGTCTGTGTCCATCTCTTCTGCCAGAGCGGCGACGAGCTGGGTCTTGGTCATCGGTTTTGCCATTTTATTCTCCTTAGACTGCCCGCTTTTTAGGGCCTCATGGCCGGAATGTAACGGTATGTTGTGGGATAACACAACGAATTGTGGCGCCCTAAACGTGAAAACATGCGATTTTCCGCTGTTTTTACCCCTACAGGAACGCAGTTTCGTCAAAGGAGCGCAATTTCCGGCTGTGGATCCGCTCTAGCGGCATACGCCGCAGCAGTTCCATGGCGCGAATGCCGATCATCAGATGGCGCGCAACTTGAGTTTTGTAGAAGTCCGAGGCCATGCCGGGCAGTTTCAACTCTCCATGCAGCGGTTTGTCTGACACACAAAGCAGCGTGCCATAGGGCACCCGGAAACGGTAGCCATTGGCGGCGATGGTGGCGCTTTCCATATCCAGCGCCACGGCGCGCGATTGGCTGAGACGCTGCACAGGGCCGCTCTGGTCGCGCAGCTCCCAGTTGCGGTTGTCGATGGTGGCGACGGTGCCGGTCCGCATGATGCGTTTCAGCTCGTAGCCTTCAAGCTGCGTGACCTGCGCCACCGATTGCTCTAGCGCGATCTGAATTTCGGCCAGCGCCGGGATCGGCACCCAGACGGGCAGATCGTCGTCGAGCACATGGTCTTCGCGCAGGTATCCATGCGCCAATACAAAGTCGCCCAGAGCCTGCGTATTGCGCAGCCCGGCACAGTGGCCGACCATCAGCCACGCATGGGGGCGCAGCACGGCGATGTGATCGGTCGCGGTTTTCGCGTTCGACGGGCCAACACCGATATTCACCAGCGTGATGCCCGACCCATCGGCCCGTTTCAGGTGATAGGTCGGCATCTGCGGGGTCTTCAGCGTTTCGGGCAGCGGCGCGTCGGGGTCGGTAATCTCAGCATTGCCGGTGGAGACGAAGGCGGTATAGCCGCTTTCAGGATCGCGCAGCATCTCGCGGGCGTATTGTTCGAATTCGGTCACATAGAACTGGTAGTTCGTGAACAGCACATGGGTTTGGAAATGCTCTGGGTCGGTGGCCGTGTAATGCGCCAGCCGCGCGAGGGAGTAATCGACCCGCTGGGCGGTGAAGGGCGCGAGCGGGCGCACATCGTCCACAGGCACATAGGTGCCGTTGACGATATCGTCGTTGGTGGTGCTAAGGTCTGGTACGTCAAAGACATCGCGCAGGGTGAAATCGGCGGCCCCTTCTTGGGGCACGTTCAGCGCATTATCACCCGACATGGCGAAATGCACCGGAATCGGCGTGGTCGACGGGCCAACGATTACCGGCTGGTCGTGGTTTTCAATCAGCAGGCCGATCTGCTGGATCAGATAGTTCCGAAAGAGATCAGGCCGGGTGATCGTCGCCGCGAAGGTGCCGGGCGAAGACACATGGCCGAAAGACAGCCGCGTATCGACATGGGCATAAGACGACGTACGAAACCGCAGTTCGGGATAAAAGGCACGCACGCGGGCATCTGGGGCCGAAGTCTCCATCGCCTTGGCAAATGCGTCATGCAGAAAGGTGGTCGCCTGCTGATAGAGTTCGGTCAGCCGGTCCACCGCAGCCGTCGCATCGCGGAAGCTTTCTGGGTTCGGGGTATCGGGCGTGAGGATCGTGGTCATGTTTGCGGCTCTAACAATGGAATAATTTCAAACTTCTGCACGTCGACCAGCCCAAGGTCCGAGATCCGCAGTTCAGGGATCACCACAAGGGCCAATAGCGAGTGCTGCATATAGGCGTTGTTCAGCTTGCAGCCACAGTCGACCATCGCTTGCACGAGGGCATCAGCATCGGCAGCAACCTGCGCCGCGGGGCGGTCGGACATCAGCCCGGCGATAGGCAAGGCGACCTGTGCCAGTTCGTCGCCGTCGCGGAAGATGGTAATGCCACCACCAACTTCGCGCAGGCGGTTCGCGGCCAGCGCCATCTGCTCGGCATCGGTACCGACGACAATCATATGATGGCTGTCATGCGCCACGGTGGAGGCCATCGCCATGCGGCCTTCATAGCCGAAGCCAGAGACGAAAGCGTTGGTCACGCTGCCGGTGGCGCTGTGGCGTTCGACCAGCGCGATCTGGCACACCTCGCCGGTTGCTTGCACGCGGCCTTCGGTGACAGGTAGTTCGAACTTCAACGCGCGTGTGGGGGCTTGGTTTTCGACCACGCCGATGACATTCGCGGTGACGGCATTGGCGCCTTCGGGGGCCGCGATGTCGAAATCATCGGCGGCCAGATCGCGCGCCATATTGACGGTGCTGCGGGCCATATCGGGCCAGTCGAAATGCGGGCAGTCGACAAGACATTTGCCGTCTTCCGCGACAATCGCGCCACGGGCAATGACCATCTCGACGGGCAGGGTCTTGAGGTCTGACGATAAGATCACATCGGCGCGGCGGCCCGGTGTTAGTGAACCAATCTCACGCTCCAACCCGAAATGCGTCGCGGTGTTGATCGTCGCCATTTGCAAGGCAATCAACGGATCACAGCCACAGTCGATGGCGTGGCGCACCACGCGGTTCATATGCCCCTCGTTCGTGATGGTGCCGGAGTGGCTGTCATCGGTACAGAGGATCATATTGCGCGAGTCGAGACCCTTTTCGGTGATCGCGGTGATTTGCGTTTTTACGTCATACCACGCCGAACCCAGCCGGATCATCGAACGCATCCCCTGCCGCATCCGCGCCACGGCGTCGGCTTCGCAGGTGCCTTCGTGGTCATCCGCCGGGCCACCGGCGACATAGGCGGCAAAGGCGGGGCCAAGATCGGGGGAAGCGTAATGCCCGCCCACGGTCTTGCCCGCCCGTTGGGTTGCCGCGATCTCGGCCAGCATCTGCGGATCGGCGTTGCTGACGCCCGGAAAGTTCATCATCTCGCCCAAGCCAATAATGCCGGGCCATGCCATCGCCTCGGCCACATCCTCGGCGCTGATCTCGAAACCCGTCGTTTCCAGCCCCGGTGCCGAAGGTGCGCAGGAGGGCATTTGCGTGAAAATATTGATCGGCTGCATCAGCGCTTCGTCATGCATCATCCGCACGCCGTTCAGCCCCAGCACATTTGCGATCTCATGCGGGTCGGTGAAGGCCGATGTCGTGCCATGCGGGATCACCGCGCGGGCGAATTCCGCGGGGGTAAGCATGGTCGATTCAATATGCATATGCCCGTCGCAGAGACCGGGGATCATATAGCGACCGTTCGCTTCGATGATCTGGGTGTTGTCGCCCCGGCAATGGCTGGCATCCGGCCCAACAAAGGCGATGCGCCCGGCAGCGATGGCGATGTCATGATCGGGCAGGCATTCGCGGGTGTGCACATTAACCCAGATGCCGCCCGTGATGATCGTGTCAGCAGCGCGCTGTCCGGCGGCGACATCGACCAATTGTGTGGCCACATCGGGCCAAGAGGGGAATGTTTTATCTGTCATGGCCAAAGGTGCCATAGGGGCGGGGGAGGTTCAAGCGGGCGGGCAGCATGAAAAGGCGCAGGATGTTGCCAGAGCGCGCCGCTTGCGGCTAACTGTGGGCCAAGGCAATGACGGGACTGTCGGATGAATTTTCTCTTTGTGCATCAGAACATGCCCGGTCAGTACCGGGAATTGGTGCAATGGTTGGCCAAAGCGGGCGGGCATCAGATCTATTTCCTCACCCAACGTCAAAACGCGCCGAAGCTGCCGGGGGTCGAAACCCGCGTCTACCGTCCGCATCACCGGCCCGACGCCAAAGCTTATGGCCTGTCCAGTGTTTGGGAAGATGCCGCAGGCAGTGGATTTGGGGCCGTCGCTGCCGCGCAGCAGATCGAAAAGAAAGAAGGCTTTCGTCCCGATATTATCATCGGCCACGTTGGTTGGGGGGAGCTTAGTTTCTTCAAGCAACTTTGGCCCGATGTGCCGATCATCGGCTATTTCGAATATTACTATAACATGACCGGCGGCATGGTGGGGTTTGACCCTGCCGAGAAAATCACGGCCCATGCGCCCTATCTGAACCACGCGCGCAACCTTGTGCCGCTGGCGAATATCGAAACCGTCGATCTTGGGCATTGCCCGACCTATTGGCAGCGCGACCGTTTTCCCGAAAGCTTTCACCGCAAGCTTTATGTCTGCCACGACGGTATCCGCACCGATCAACTGTTGCCGAATCCGAAGGTCAGCCTGCAGTTAGGCCGATTGGCGCATCCCGTCACGCGCGACGATGAGATCGTGACCTATGTGGCGCGCAATTTGGAGAAGACGCGGGGCTTTCACACGATGATGCGCGCCTTGCCGCGTATCCTGGCCGAGCGGCCCAAGGCGCGGGTGGTGATCGTCGGCGGCGATGACGTGTCCTACGGCAAGCAAAGCGACCATCCGGGCGGACTGCGGGGGGAAATGTCGGCGGAATTGGGTGATAGAGTTGATTGGGAGCGGGTGCATTTTGTCGGCAAAGTGCCTTACCCCGATTTCCAGAAACTCGTTCAGATCAGCCGCTGCCACATCTATCTGACAATGCCCTTTGTTCTTTCGTGGTCCCTGCTCGAAGCCATGTCGATGCAGGCAACGATCGTCGCATCGGATGTGGCCCCGGTCCGCGAAGCGGTGACCCATGGGGAGACCGGGCTGCTGGTGGATTTCTTTGACCCCGAAGCGCTGGCTGCTCAAGTGGTTGAGGTTCTGGCCAATCCGCAGGACCACGCGCATCTTGGCCCCGCGGCCCGAGCGCATGTGGTCGAAAACTACGATTTTCTGACACGCTGCCTGCCCGAGCACCTCGCGCGGATTAATGCGCTGGTGCCTGAGAGCAAGCGGCTCAGCTAACCCGGATCAATTGCCGAGATTTCCAGCCGCGTTTACAAGGCCAAACACCGATCCAACAAGACCGAGGATGGTGCGTGTGTCCGACAGCGGGCTTTCGGTCGCGAGTACCAAGTCGCCAGATTGAATATGGAAATTCCGCGCTGAGAAAAGCCCGTCAGAGGTGGTCAGATCCAATGTGAAGACCACCCGCGTGCGGCGTGGGCCGCGCACACCGGCGCTGACCGCGCTTGCCGGATATTCGCGCAAGATCAAAATGCCCTCTGGGTCGGCGCGGCTCTCGTTCACCCCGCCGATGATCGCCAGCGCATCCAAGGCCGAAACGTCGTCTCGGTTGAAAGGAAACTGCGCTTCGCGTCCAGCTGCACCCAACGACAAGAAATAGCGGCGATCTTTTTCAATGATAAGCTTGTCACCGCCGATCAGCCGGGTGTCGAGGCTTGGGTTCTCGTAAAGCCGGTTGATCGAGGTGGTATAGATATTGGCACCACGGACCAATTTGACCTGTGGATTTTCAATGCTGCTTTGCACCCCGCCGCCTGCGGAGATTGCCGCGAGGACCGAAAAGTTATTGTCCGGCATTAGGATGTTGCCGGGGGTATTCACGCCACCAACAAGGTCAATTGAGTTGCCACGGCCTTCGGTCATGGCCAGTTGGACCTGGGCCGAAGGGACAATCGTCTCAAGCCGTCGCTGAAGCAGTTGACGTGCTGAGTCAGGGGTTCGGCCGGACACCTGAATCTTGCCAATATAAGGCATGAAGATCGTCCCACTTTCAGAGACGCGAAGCCCTGGCAGTGTCGCCACCTGCTGCGCCGGCGACGTTAGCAGCGAGTTGTCGCCGCTGTCCCATACCAGTACGTCCAGCCGGTCGCCGGGACGGATTACTTGGGCGTTTGAACCTCGGCTGGCACCAATCCAGCCATGACGCGTCTCGCCGGTACGGGGCCATTGGGCAATGCTCGGCAAGAAAGCACGGGTGACCGGATAAACGGCAATATCCGCATCTGGCGCGGCCGCCTCTTCGGTGACCTCTTTTTGGATCGCCGCGCCGCGCGGCAGATTGCTACAAGCCGCGAGCGATAGTGCCATCAGGGCCGAGAGGAAAAGCTTGCTCAGGTGCTTCATAAGGTGCGCAATCGCTTTCTGGTGTTTCGCCGGTGAACCGGGGTACTTATGCCTATATGCAGCGTAAATTGGCGGGTTGCAAAGGATGTTGTACCCTTGGCCCCCATCCGAAAATCTAGTCCTACAGGATAATGACTGAACCCATGGCGTCAATGGTATCAAATGGCAGTGTGATTTCGAATGGTGCTTCGGAATTTGATGGGGTTCTGCTGCTCGGCGCGACAGGCCGTTTGGGCGGTATGTTGCGCCGTCATTGGCCCGTGCCGAAAATGCTGCGCAGCCAATCGCGACAGCCCCGTCCAGAATTTAGTCAATTTGACCTGCCAGCCATTGGGGAGCGGCCCTGTGATGCCGCTGTTGCTGCCGCCCAAGGGGCGCGGGCAATCATCTGTTTGGCGGGGGTGACCCCGGCGCGGGCGGCGGGGACTGGGGCCGCACTGCGTGATAACGTTGACCTCGCCCTCGCCGGATTGCAATTGGCGGAGGCTGCTGCTGTCCCCCGTTTTTTCGCGGTCTCATCAGCGGCGGTCTATGGCACGCGCCAAGGTTCGCTTAGCGAAGATGTGACCTGCACACCGCTCTCAGACTACGGTCGACAAAAATTTGCCATGGAGCAGGCGGTGCTTGAAGCGCATGCTGAAACGACCGTAACCGTGCTGCGGATTGGCAATGTCGCCGGGGCCGACGCGATCCTTGGCGGCTGGCACCCGGACATGCAGATTGATCAGTTCCCAGATGGCCGCACGCCAATCCGCAGCTATATTGGGCCGGTCACCTTGGCGCGCGTGTTGCATCAGCTTTGTATGGGGGGCGATCTGCCGCCGATTCTAAACATTGGGGCCCCCGGCGCGGTGCAGATGGGGGCGCTGCTTGATGCGGCGGGGTTGGATTGGCAGCCCAAACCGGCATCCGCCGCCGCCATTCCGGAAGTGCGGCTTGATACGAATGCACTTGAATGCCATTTCGATTTTGCGCCAGAAAATCAAACGCCCGTCGGGCTGGTAAGTGAATGGCAGCAGGATATGAACAAACAATGAAGACCCTTCTATGACGTGGCGCAAACGCATCTTCGATCTGTTCTTTGCGAGCCTGCTTCTCATCGTCGTTGCACCAATCCTGTTGGGGTTGCTGGTTTGGCTCTTGGTGAAAGAAGGGCGGCCTTTGTTCCATGTGGCTGAGCGGATGAAAACGCCTGAGCAGAGCTTTGACCTGTGGAAGCTGCGTACGATGACCGTGGTGGAGGAAGATCAAGGCGTGTCGGGCGGAAACAAAAGCGCGCGGATTACCCCCACCGGCGCATGGTTGCGGGCGCGGCGTTTGGATGAGTTTCCGCAGATTTGGAACATCCTGCGCGGCGATCTCAGCTTTGTAGGGCCCCGTCCACCGCTGCGCGAATATGTGGAACGTTTCCCCGATATCTATGCCGAAGTCCTAAAATGCCGACCCGGTGTCACCGGGCTGGCAACGATCCGTTTTCATAAACATGAAGAGCGGCTTCTTTCGCGCTGCGAAACACCGGAGGAGACGGATCGGGTCTATAGCCTTGTCTGCGTGCCACGCAAAGCCAAGCTTGATCTGATCTACCAACGCAACCAAAGCGCCTGTTACGACTTTGATCTGGTGTTTCAGACAGTTGGAAATTTGTTCAAGCGGGGATGACGCCACGGTAAGATTGCGGCGCTTCTTTAGTCACAAAAGTTAAAAATTGGTTTTTTTAAAGAAGTCATGGCAGTATGTGCTGCATAATTAAGCAGTTGTAGATTCGTAGGCATGTATATTGCACACAGCTGGTATTTTTCGTGCTTGATGCTATGCGTCAAGCGCTGCATGGACGGTAGATAATAGACGCTGCGCTCGGTTCGTTGTGCGCTTGAAGAAATAGTCGCAATTAGGGGAACAGCGCATGCTAAGCATTATCAAGTCGCTGACCAAACGGCAAAAGCGCGTGATCATGCTGACGCTGGACTCCCTCCTGATTGTTTTGGCAGCGATTTTCGCTTTAGCCGTGCGCGGACTGCCCGAACATTTCCTCGATACCTTGGTCAGCTATGCTCCGATTTTGCCGGCTACGCTGATTGCCGGAGTATTCGTTTCAATCCGGCTGGGTGTCTGTAGCACGCAGTTGAACGCTTATGAGACCGCAGCAGTCGGTAGTACGGCGATATTGGCGACCATCCTGTCTGCCGTTTCGCTCCTTACAGCGTCCCTATTGACGCTTGATTTTCCAATCGGCGTGCATTTCATGTTCGGGGCGATATTCTTCTCACTGGTGGTACTTTCGCGGGTGATCTTGCTGCACATTGTGCTGCAGATTTATCGCTTGGGTGACGCACGCTGTCGGGTATTGATCTACGGCGCGGGCACCACGGGCACGCAGCTGGTCTCAGCGCTACGTGGTCATGAATTTATTGAGCCGATTGCCTTCGTAGATGACAATATCGCCCTACAGGGCCTTAACGTTTCAAAACTTCCGGTTTATTCTCCATTGGGCATTGCTGAACTGGTCATCGAAAAGCAGATCGACCGCGTGCTGCTGGCCGTGCCCTCGCTAAGCACCCCGAAACAGGCGCAGATTGCCCGGCGTTTGGAAAAGCTGGGGATTGAAGTGCAGACCCTTCCTTCATTTGCCCAGCTGATCGGCGAAGAGGCCTTGGTCGACAAACTTTCGCCCGTGTCACCGCGCCGCTTCTTGAACCGGGATGAAATCGCCCCCCGGATCGGTGAGGGGGTGGCCAGCTATGCTGATAAGGTGGTTTTCGTCTCTGGCGCGGGCGGATCGATCGGGTCTGAACTCTGCCGTCAGGTGCTGCTTTGCCGCCCGACCAAGCTGGTGCTTTTTGAGCTGAGCGAGCTGGCGTTATATAACGCCGATATGGAAATCCGTCAGCTCGCTGAAGGCAGCGATATTGAAATCGTATCGGTTTTGGGCACCGTAACGGATACCCGACAACTGCGCAAAGTGTTGTCGCATCATAAGGTCAACGTGATTCTCCATGCAGCAGCCTATAAACATGTTCCACTGGTCGAGGCGAACCCGCTTTCGGGATTGGTGAACAATGTGCTAGGCACGCAGGCCTTGGCCGAACAGGCCGCCCGCGCGGGAGTTGAGCGCTTCATCTTCATCTCTACCGACAAGGCCGTGCGTCCGACGAATATCATGGGTGGGTCCAAGCGGCTTGCCGAACTCGTCATTCAGGATATGGCGCGGAAATATGGCGGTGAGGGCGGTGTTATCTTTTCCATGGTGCGCTTTGGCAATGTGCTGGGCTCTTCCGGGTCTGTCGTACCACTGTTTCAAGAGCAGGTCAGCCGTGGGGGACCATTGACTGTCACAGACCGTGGCGTGGCGCGGTACTTTATGACTGTCGAAGAGGCTGTGCGTCTGGTGTTGCAGGCCGGATCGTTGGCACAGGGGGGGGAGGTTTTTGTTTTGGACATGGGCAAACCTGTGCCTATCCTCAAGCTGGCGCGGCAGGTTATCGAAACTGCCGGATACACCGTGCGGGATGAAGACAACCCCGATGGCGATATCGAGATTGAGATCACCGGCCTGCGCCCCGGCGAAAAGATGACAGAAGAATTGACGCTGAGCGGTGTGCTCATCAATACGGCCCATCCGAAAATTTACTCAGCCCGAGAAAATGGGTTGAACGAACTTGAGATTGCGTCGGTTCTGCGGGATCTGCGCGAGGCTCTTGTCGCCAATGACGAGGGTCTTGCTCGTCAGGCGGTCTATCGCTGGGTCGAAGGCTTCGCTACACCAGAGGCGCTGAGGAAGTCCTCCTGACCGAGCTGCTACATGTCACGATATTGCCGCTGTTCTAAGATGCGCAAACGAGCATTAGGACAGAGATTGATTTGCAGTCCACGTCTATGCCAAATCAGCACAACACTAATGCAGGTGAGGGACGGCGCGTGGATCAGCGGACGAAAACGAGAACACGTAAGCTGCGCAATGGCCCTGTTGTACCTTTACTGGTGGCGGGGGTGGCACTGCCCGGCGTTGCGTTGGCCGACCCGACCTACCACATCTTTGAAACCCCCGACCGACCGTCGTTGAACTTCTACGGCTCGCCGGGCTTGATCGACATGCCCACCGCACATGCGCTGCCGGATGGGCAGATTGCGGTTGGCGTATCAAACTTTGCTGGGATGACACGGAACACGATCACCTTTCAGGCAACCCCACGCCTGTCGGCAAGTTTTCGGTATGTTGGGTTGCGTGATTGGAACGACGTGGTTCCTAGCAATTTTGACACCTACCGCGACCGCAGCTTTGATGTGCGCTACTTGCTGAAAACAGAAGATGACTTTTGGCCAGCGATCACCGTGGGGCTGCAGGACTTTGCAGGCACCGGAATCTATGCCGGGGAATATGTCGTCGCGACCAAGACATTTGACAACACGCTGTTGCCCGGCAGCGTCAAGGTTACAGGCGGTTTGGGCTGGGGCCGCTTGGGAAGTCACGGCAGCATCGGCACGCCTTTCGGGGGCAATCGTGGGGCGTTCGATGCGGGCGATACGGGGGGGGAACCCTCTTTTGATCAATGGTTCCGCGGAAATGCTGCACCCTTTGCTGGGGTTGAGTGGGCAGTTAACGACCGCTGGACCGTCAAGGCAGAATACAGTTCCGACGCCTATGAGACTGAAGATGCCTCGCGCGAAATTTTTACGCGCAAATCCCAGTTCAACTTCGGCACGGAGTACCAGTATTCTGACGGGCTGCGTTTGGGCGCCTATTACCTCTATGGGTCGGAATTCGGGGTGAATCTGCAATACCAGCTGAACCCTCGCAAGCCCCTTACCCCTGTCACAATCACCCCCGTAGCGCCGCTTAAAGTGCGCCCCAGCCGCGCCACGTCCTCGGCGGCTTGGGATACGCAGTGGGCTGCCAGCACCAACCAACAGCGCAGTTTGCGCGATCAGGTCAAAGAGGTGCTGGATGCCAGTGGCCTGACATTGGTGGCGCTGAAGCTCGATTCAGCGCGTGCCGAGCTGCGTTTGCGCAATGATCGCTATCAGGCACCTGCGGTCGCTGTGGGCCGGGGGGCGCGTGCCTTGGCTTGGGTGCTGCCTGCTTCGGTCGAAACATTCCGCATCGTGTTGGTCGAAGAAGGCTTGGCGCAATCGGCAGTAACAGTACGCCGCTCAGATCTTGAAGCCTTGGAGTTTGATCCGCAGGCGGCAGATGCGCTGTTGGCGGTCGTCGGCATCGGAGAGGCCGCACCCCGCTTGCCGGGCGCGATGAAAAATAACGATCTCTACCCTGATTTTGCCTGGTCAATCGGCCCCTATCTGTCGCCCAGCTATTTCGATCCCGACGAGCCGGTTCGCTTGGACGGCGGCGTTGAGGTTAAGGGCAGCTATCGCCCCGCGCCGGGATGGACCATTGCCGGCAGTTTGCAACACCGTCTGTTCGGCAATGTCGGCGACAAGACGACGCCCAGCAATTCGAGGCTGCCAACGGTCCGAACCGAAGGGCCGCGCTATGCGCGCGAGGGCGAGACGGTCATCGACACTGCCTATGTCAGCAAACAATGGGATGTGGGCAACGATCTGTATGCGCGGGTCTCGGCAGGCTATCTTGAGCGGATGTTCGGCGGCGTCTCGGCAGAGCTTTTGTGGAAGCCTGTCAGCAGCAATCTGGCACTTGGGATCGAAGCGAACTACGTCCAGCAGCGCGATTATGACGGCGGTCTGGGCTTTCTAGACTACAGCGTCGCGACCGGCCACGTCTCAGCCTATTACGAGTTTGGCGGCGGGTATCACGGCCAGCTGGACGTGGGCCGTTATCTGGCAGGCGATGTCGGTGCGACCGTGACCCTGACCCGCGAATTTGCCAATGGCTGGAAGGTGGGCGGCTTTTTCACCATTACAGATGTATCGGCAGAAGAATTTGGCGAAGGCTCCTTTGACAAAGGGATCAACCTGACCATTCCCGTCGGCTGGTTCTTAGGTGAGCCGGACAAGCGCAGCTTGTCTACCACGATCAGGCCCATTCAGCGCGACGGCGGGGCGCGACTTGAAGTGCCGGGTCGTCTTTATGAACAGGTGCGCAGCGGCCACCGTAACGCACTGGAAGATCAATGGTCGAGGGTCTGGGAATGAAGCATCTTGCAGCCGGCCTTCTTTTGATTGCCAGCCTCGCTTTGACCGCCTGTGCAGGCGGCGGACGCGAAGCAGAGCGCAGCCCGCTGATCAGTGGGGGCGGCACGTTGTTGAATATTCTCAAGGCCCGGACAGGGCCAGAGGCGCCGGTTAAGGGCAAGGTTACAGTGACGCGCGCATTGCTCGACAAGACCCCCGGCGCAGTGTTGCAAGTGGTGCCAGAAAGCACTGGCTTGCAGGACTTCCTGCAGCGGGTTGCTCAGCGAAGTGACGGCACACCGGGCACGGTCGAAGTCTGGCAGTCATCAGATCAAATTCAAGTCATCCTCCGCGAAGGCGTTTTGGTGGGCACCAAGGGGCTGGGGGGTGACATGCGCTCGGCCCAAGCTCAGACAGTGATCGCGGCGCGCGACGGGCAGGGCGGCGGGGGCGAAAGGCTGATCACGCTGGCGCGGCTGGATGGCACGGCGCAGGCGGTCCCCTTTGCTTGCGATGTGACACATCTGGGGCCTGAGACGATCCAAATCGTGGACCGCCGCCTATCGGCGCGCCATTTCCGCGAAAACTGCGCCTATGGCGATACGACCTTTAGCAATGACTATTGGGTTGAGACCGCCACGGGCAAAATACGCCGCTCACGGCAATGGGCCGGGCCGCAGTTTGGCTATATGGCGATTGACCTGCTGAAAGACTAAATTCACCGCTTGGTGCTTGTGATCAAGGCCCGCGCGGGCCACTTTGGCGGCATGGATAAAACGCTTCTTTCAATCGGCCACGGCTATAGCGCCCGCGCGCTGGCCACGCGGCTGATCCCGCAAGGCTGGCGCATCATTGGCACCACGCGCAGCCCCGACAAACTGGCCGAAATCGCCGCGACGGGAGTTGAGCCGATGCTCTGGCCCGGGAATGATTTAACCCCGCTTTTGCGAGAGGTGCCCAACCTATTGGTCTCTGCCGGGCCGGGGCCGGAGGGTGATCCGGTCCTGCTGGAGTTGCAGGATGAGGTTGCCGCCGCCGCGCCGCATCTGCGGTGGGTCGGCTATCTGTCGACCACCGGCGTCTACGGCGATCACGGTGGCGATTGGGTGGATGAAACCACGCCACTCGCGCCCTCGACCCGACGCGGTGCAGCGCGGGTTCAGGCCGAGGCGGCATGGGCCGCAATCCCGGACCTGCCGCTGCACATCTTCCGTTTGGCGGGCATCTACGGCCCCGGGCGCGGGCCCTTTGCCAAGGTGCGCAAAGGCACGGCGCGGCGGATTATCAAAGAGGGCCAAGTCTTTTCGCGCATCCATGTGGAGGACATCGCACAGGCGTTGGAACTGTCTTTGGCCACACCGCAACCCGGCGCGGTCTATAACCTCTGCGATGATGATCCCGCCCCACCGCAGGACGTGATCGGCCATGCCGCCGAACTCTTGGACCTGCCCTTGCCTCCGGCTGTTGATTTTGATGAGGCGGAGATGACCCCCATGGCGCGCAGCTTTTATGCGGAGAGCAAGAAGGTGCGGAACGATCATGCTAAGGCCGCGTTGGGCTGGCAACCGATCTATCCCGACTACCGCTCTGGTCTGGCCGCTCTCTTGGGGTCAGAAGACTGAACCCGAGGCCATTCATGCGTCAAGACGAACACACGTTGGCCTATCTGTTGGATAGTATGGATCGCGCAGCAGAGAATGAAGCCGTGTCGGTCAACGATGTATTGCACGAGATCGGCGACCGCTCGATCACGCCGCTGATCTTGATCGTAGCACTGCTGCTGGTCTCGCCATTGTCAGGCATTCCCGGCGTGTCGACGATGGCCGCGCTGATCATCATTTTGCTGGCGGTGCAGGCTGTCACCGGACAGCGCAGGCTTTGGCTGCCGCAGTTTCTGTTGCGCCGTGAGGTTGCCGGGCATCGGTTAAGCGGCTGTGTTCGTTTCCTGCGTCGGCCCTGCGCCTTTGTCGATGGGCGCTGCAAGCCAAGGCTGCAGTTTCTCACGACCGGGCCGATGCGTTTCATCACGCTTGTCGTGGTCACGATCATCCCGCTCGGCTGGCCCTTCATGGAGGTGTTACCGATGATGTCGTCTTTGGGCGCGGGCACTGTCGCGTTGCTGGTTTTTGGCCTTTTTACCCGCGACGGGCTGTTCGTGCTGTTGGGGTATATCTGTGTGGCGATAACGTTGATCGTAGGCGGCCTGCTGTTGCTGGCCGCCGTCAATGCCTAGGCACGCTGCGCGTCCAGATCCCCAATGCCAAGCACGTCCAGCACCTTGGCGGTGATCTGTTCCGCGTTCATGCCCGCAACCGCGTACATATCCGCCGGATTGGCCTGATCAATAAAGATGTCAGGCAACACCATGGAGCGGAATTTGAGACCCTTATCAAAGACCGCCTCATCGGCAAGCAGTTGCGCCACATGGCTGCCAAAGCCGCCGACAGCACCCTCTTCTATGGTGATCAGCGCTTCGTGATCCTCGGCCAGTTTCAGGATCATGTCCCGGTCCAACGGCTTGGCGAAACGGGCGTCAGCGATGGTGGGGGTGATACCTTTGGCGTTCAGTGCTTCGGCGGCTTTTTCGACTTCCTCAAGCCGGGTGCCGAAAGACAGAAGCGCGACCTTGCTGCCCTCTCGGATGATCCGGCCCTTGCCGATTTCCAGCGGCGTGCCGCGTTCTGGCATCTCAACGCCTCGCCCCTCACCACGCGGATAGCGGAAGGCAATGGGACCCTCGTCATGCGCGGCAGCAGTGGCGACCATGTGGCGCAACTCGGCCTCATCGGCGGCGGCCATCACCACGAAACCGGGCAAGTTGGCTAGGAACGCCACATCGAATGCGCCTGCGTGGGTTGGCCCATCAGCGCCGACCAATCCGGCGCGGTCGATGGCGAAACGCACCGGCAGGCGCTGGATCGCGACGTCATGAACGACTTGGTCGTAGCCGCGCTGCAAGAATGTCGAATACATGGCGCAGAAGGGTTTCATCCCCGCCGCTGCAAGCCCCGCGCAAAAGGTCACGCCGTGCTGTTCGGCGATGCCCACGTCAAAGCAACGGCTGGGGTAGCGTTCGGCGAAAAGGTCCAACCCGGTGCCGTCGGGCATCGCTGCGGTCACGGCACAGATCTTGTCATCCGCAGCAGCCTCAGCCAGCAGGCTGTCGGCAAACACGCGGGTATAGCTTGGCGCGTTGGAGGGCGATTTTTTTTGCTCGCCCGTCACCACATTGAACTTCGCCGTAGCATGTCCCCTGTCACGTGCCGCTTCGGCGGGGCCATAGCCCTTGCCCTTTTGCGTCTGGATGTGGATCAGGATCGGACCTGTCGCGCGTTGTTGCACGGTGCGCAGGACGGGCAGAAGCTGGTCCATGTCATGCCCGTTGATTGGCCCGAGGTAGGAAAATCCGAGGTTCTCGAACAGCGTGCCGCCAACGGCCATGCCTTTAAGCATGTCTTTGGCGCGTTTCGCGCCTTCGCGGAAGGGTTCAGGCAGCAAGCTCACCGCGCCTTTGGCGGCGGCTTTGAAATCTTGGAACGGCGCTTCGGCGTAGAGACGGCTGAGGTAGCTCGACATCGCGCCGACGGGCGGGGCGATGGACATCTCGTTGTCGTTCAGGATGACGATCAGCCGTTTTTTAAGATCGCCTGCATTGTTGAGCGCCTCATAAGCCATGCCCGCGCTCATCGCGCCATCCCCGATCACGGCGATCGCATCGCCCAAGCCCTCGGGGATCACGCCGCCCAGATCACGGCCCACGGCGAAACCCAAGGCCGCTGAGATCGAGGTCGAACTATGCGCCGCACCAAACGGGTCATAGGGGGACTCGCTGCGTTTGGTGAACCCGCTCAGCCCGTCCTTCATCCGTAGGCTGCGGATGCGGTCGCGGCGTTCGGTCAGGATTTTGTGGGGGTAGCACTGATGGCTGACGTCCCAGATGATCTTGTCGCGCGGGGTGTCAAAGACCGCATGCAGCGCCACGGTCAGTTCCACCACGCCAAGGCCCGCGCCCAGATGCCCGCCCGTTTCCGACACGGCCGAGATCGTCTCGGTCCGCAATTCACGGGCGACTTGGGTCAGCTGGGCATCGGACAGGTGTTTCAGGTCCGCGGGGCGGGTGATCTGATCAAGCAGGGGGGTGGCGGTTGTGTCACTCATCGGGGCCTCTCTGGTGCCGCATTGGCGCATGTGCCGCCCGGCTAGCTGTCGCGGGCAATAACGAAGGCGGCAGCGGCTCGCAAGCTCTGCGCCTCTTGTCCATAGTCAGATAGGGCGTCGCAGGCCATGTCCACCAATTCGGCGGCGCGGGTCTTGGCGCCGGCCAGCCCGAGGAGGGACACGAAAGTCGCCTTACCCGCTGCATCGTCTTTGCCCACGGCCTTGCCGACGGTTTCCGCATCGCCTTCGACATCGAGAATATCATCAGCGATTTGAAAGGCGAGACCAAGGTGTTTGGCATATTGGCCAAGCGCCGTGGCATCTGCCCCGGCCATGCGCGGCCCGGCCATGGCAGACCATTCGATCAGTGCGCCGGTTTTGCCGGCTTGAAGCATGGTGATTTCCGCCAGCGACAGCGGCGCGGGCGCGGTTTCCGCAGCAATGTCGAGCGCTTGGCCGCCGACCATACCGCCAACCCCTGCGGCCCCGGCAAGGCTGGTCATCAAGCTCAGCCGCGCTTCGGCGGAGCAAGGCAGATGCCCGATCAGTTCGAAAGCCAAAGTCTGCAATGCGTCTCCCGCCAACACGGCGGTGGCCTCGTCCCATTTGCGGTGCACGGTCGGCTGGCCGCGGCGCAGGTCGTCGTCGTCCATGCAGGGCAGATCGTCATGCACCAGCGAATAGGCGTGCAGCGCCTCGATCGCGCCCGCTGCCGGGGCGGCCATGCCGGGGGCGATACCGTGGAGCCGAGCGGATTCGATTACCAGAAAGCCACGCAGCCCTTTGCCGCCCGCGCAGGCATAGCGCATTGCATCGGCCACCGGGCCTTGGCGCTCGGCCAAAGCTGCTTCAATTTGGGCCTGAGCGAGGTCGCGGGCATGGTTGAGTGCCTCGGCGAGTGGTGGGGGCGTCGTGTCGGTTTGCATTCTGGCGCTCAAAGCCCTTCGACGGGTTTCAGCCCATTTGGGTTGCCATCGCCATCAAGGGTGATCGCGGCGACCTTTTCTTCGGCTTCTTTTAGCTTGGCCTCGCAGCGCGCCTTCAGCTTGGCCCCACGCTCATAAAGCGCGATGCTTTCGTCGAGCGCGACGTTACCGTTTTCAAGCTGGCTCAGCACTTTTTCAAGCTCGGCCATGGCGGTCTCAAAATTCATCTCTTCTACCGGTGTGTCAGACATTGCGCGCCTCATGTGTCAGAATTTCGCGCGACAATAGAACTTCGCGCCGCGCTTTGCCAGCGGGCTGGCATTATGAATTTTACCTATGTGTTTCGCCGAAGGCCCGGGTCAGTCCGGCGCCAGCATATAGCCCGCACCGCGCACAGTTTGCAGGTATTGCGGCTGTTTTGGATCGCTCTCGATCTTGCGTCTTAACCGGGTGATTTGAACGTCCACCGCGCGTTCCTGCGCTTGACCCCGGTCGCGGCCCAACTCCTCAACCAGTTTCGCGCGGCTCAGCGCGATGCCGGGCTGGGCGGAGAAGATCTTCATCAGATGTACTTCGGTCGCGGTGAGACGCACCAGATCGTCGCCCTGCCACATCTCACCTCGCTCCATGTCATAGCGGATCACGCCGAGCGACAGCACTTTTGGCGCGGCATCGGCGGCAGAGGTGTCAGGCATGCGGCGCAGGATCGCGTTGATGCGCAGCAGCAGTTCTTTGGGCTCGAAGGGTTTGGGCAGATAGTCATCCGCCCCGGCTTCCAACCCTTCTATGCGGTTGTCTGTCTCGCCCTTGGCGGTCAGCAGGAGGATCGGCGTTTGCAGGGTTTCGCGCAACGATCGGGTCAGTGCCATGCCGTCTTCGCCGGGCATCATCACGTCGAGCACGATCAGGTCAAACTCAAGCCCCGCCAGCACCCGCCGCGCATGGGCGGCGTCGCGTGCGGTGCTGACCAGAAAGCCGTGCCGCATAAGAAATTTGCGCAGCAGACTGCGGATTCGCTCGTCATCATCAACGACCAGCAGGTGAGCGTCCAACTCGTTCATGAAGCGCTTTCGCGGAGCCGGTCAAAGCTCTGGCGCATTTCGGGGTCCATCATGGCCTCCAATACCGTTCTAAAACCGGCCACGGCTTCGGGCCCGGCGGTGCGAAAGGCCAGCCGCATGCGCGCGCGCTGCGCGTCTGAAAGCTCCTGTTCCAGCTTGCGACCTTCGTCGGTCAAGAACAAATGCCGCTCGCGCTTGTCATTGCGGCCAACCTTGCTTTGCACCAGACCATCGGCGATCAGCGTGCGCAAGACACGGTTGAGCGATTGTTTCGTGACTCCAAGGATGTTGAGCAGGTTGTTCACCGTCGTACCCGGCGCGCGGTTGATAAAGTGGATGGCGCGGTGGTGCGCGCGGCCATAGGCCATATCGGCCAGAATCCGGTCGGGATCGGCGGTGAAACCGCGATAGGCAAAGAACATCGCCTCGATCCCCTGCCGCAGTTGTTCGTCGGTCAAAAACAGCAGGCTGTCGCCGCTGCTAGGGGCCATCATCCGCCCGTCAGCCATAGTATGTCTCAATCTCTCTCAGGCCTGTTGGGGATCAGTTTACGTCAGCCTTGTTGACATTCCAATAGTGAAAGGCTATCGAATCTCGTGTTTTGCGCAATTAAATGTCTGCATATGCCGATTTTTGCGCAATTTTTGAAAAGATAGCGGGTCATTTTGGGAGGTAAATACCATGGCAGGCGGATATGACGATCGAGACGGGCACATCTGGATGGATGGCAAAATGGTGGATTGGCGCGATGCCAATGTCCATATCCTGACCCATGCGATGCACTATGCGTCTTCGGTGTTCGAGGGCGAGCGCGCTTACAACGGCAAGATCTTCAAAAGCCGTGAGCATTCCGAGCGTCTGAAGCGTTCGGCAGAAATGATCGACTTTAAAATCCCCTACACGATTGACGAGATCGAAGCCGCCAAGGCCGAAGTCCTCGCCGCATCCGGTTTGCAAGACGCCTATGTGCGCGCAGTTGCCTGGCGCGGTGTGGGCGAAGACATGGGTGTCGCCTCGGCCCGTAACCCGGTGCGCTTGGCCATCGCGGCATGGGAATGGGGTGCCTATTACGGTGATGCCAAGATGAAGGGCGCCAAGCTCGACATCTCCAAATGGAAGCGCCCCTCGCCTGAGACGATCCCAAGCCACGCCAAGGCCGCGGGTCTTTATATGATCTGCACCATGTCCAAACATGCGGCTGAGGCCAAAGGCTGTTCCGACGCGATGATGTATGACTACCGCGGCTATGTGGCCGAAGCGACGGGCGCGAATATCTTCTTCGTCAAAGATGGCGAAGTGCACACGCCGACGCCCGATTGCTTCCTTAATGGGATCACCCGTCAGACCGTCATCGGCATGCTGAAAGACAAGGGCATCACCGTCCACGAACGCCACATCATGCCCGAAGAACTCGAAGGTTTCGAGCAGTGCTGGCTGACCGGCACCGCCGCCGAAGTGACCCCGGTGGGCCAGATCGGCGACTGGAAGTTCGAGGTTGGCGCGCTGACGCGCGAGATCGCCACCGACTATGAAAAGCTGGTGCGCAGCTAAACGCTGCCGCCGAACTTTGCCAAAGTCACACCGCCGTCCTGCAAACCCTTGCGGACGGCGGTTGCGATTTGAACGGCCTCTGCGGTGTCGCCATGCAAGCAGATCGTGTCGATCCGCGTGGGGATATGTTTGCCGCTCTCGGTGATGATCGCGCCGGCTTTGACCATCTCGACCATTCTGGCGGCTGCGCGGTCTGCGTCATGGATCACCGCGCCCGGATTGCTGCGGTCGACCAAGGTGGCGTCATCGTTGTAGGCGCGGTCGGCGAAGATTTCTCCGGCCCATTTGCAGCCCAGTGATTTCACCGCCCGTTCCTGCGCCGTTGCGGCAAGTACCATGACGATGAGATCAGGGGCCACGCTCAGGGCTGCTTCATAGAGGTCACGGGCCAGTCCCTCATCTTCGGACGCCATATTCGCCAACGCGCCGTGCAGCTTCAGGTGCCGTACCTCTGCGCCGACGCTGCGGGCCATGCCGACGCTTGCCGCGACCTGAAAGCGGATTTGGTTCTGCAATGTCCCGCGCGGAAGTGCCATGCGGTTGCGGCCAAACCCGGCCAAATCCATGAATCCCGGATGCGCGCCGATGCCGACGCCATTGTCATGCGCCATGCGCATGGTGGCTGCCATCACATCCGCATCGCCCGCATGACCGCCGCAGGCGATATTGGCCGAGGTTACGACCTTCAACAGCGCGGCGTCATCGCCCATCGTCCAAGGACCAAAGCTTTCGCCCATATCGGCGTTAAGATCGACGGTGGTCATGTCTTGTCTTCCTTAAAAGGGTCAGCGGTGGCCGAGACCACGCCGGAAATCAATTGATAGCTCAGCAAATCGCGGATCCGTGCGGGATCGCGCAGCAGGGGCTGGCGTTGTTTGGGCAGGGCGGCGAGGTCGGCGCGGTGGCGGGTCTCGGCGGCGAGGGCTTCGTCAAGGTCGATGAACTCGAATTGCAGCGCCGCACCGGGTTGGGCTTGCGCCACTATTGGCAGATCGCAGGGGATCACGGTCCCGATACGGGGGTAGCCGCCAGTGGTCTGGCATTCGCACATCAGCACAAAGGGCGCGCCATCGCCGGTGATCTGGATGTCGCCGGGGGTGATGACCTCAGAGACGATGGTAAGTTGCCCGCCGGTGGTGAACCCTTCGCCGTCATGGTCCATCCGCGCACCCATTCGGTTGGCCCGGGCATCTCGGCGGAAGGTGGTTTCGGTGAAGCGTGCACGGGTTGCATCGTCAAAAGCGTCGGTCTGCATGGAGGAGACAATACGCACCCGCTCGCCGCCAAAACGGCTGTCGCGGGGGAGGGTTTGGCTGGTCACGCTGCCGCTATCCTTGCCGACGGGCAGGCTGTCGCCCGTTTGCAGCAGACGACCGATGCCCGCGGCGAGGTGGCTGGAGCGCGACTCCATCACCGGCTCAACATCAAAGCCGCCGCCCACATGCAGGTAACCATAAGCCCCATCCCGCGCGCCGCCGATGGTTAGTTTGGCCCCGGCAGGCAGCAGGTGGCTGGCGTTCCACGCAATCGGCTCGCCGTCGATGCTGACCTGCATCTGCGCGCCGGTGAGGGCGATGCGGATGCCTTGATCGGCTTCAAAGCTGCCGCCGCTGCCCGCCATTTCCAACGCGGCACAGTTTGGGTCTTGCCCCAGTAATGCGGCTCCTTCGTGCAGGGCGGTCGGGTCCGCAGCGCCGCCATGGGTCAGTCCCAAGGCGCGGTAGCCGGGACGGCCAAGGTCTTGGATGGTCATGGCGGGCCCGGCTTGAAGGATGGTCAGCGCGGCACTCATGTCAGCGCCTCCCGCTCGGCACCGCCGGTGGGGTCATCAGCGATGCGGTCGAACTCCTGCCGTGTGATCGACGGGAAAATCAGCTCATCGCCGGGGGACAGCGGGAAGGGCATCTCGCTGCCGGGGCGGAAGGTGCGAAAGGCCGTCTGGCCGATGTGCCGCCAGCCGGTGGGGGAGGCATTGGTGAAAATGATCAACTGCCGGATTGCCACCACCAGCGACCCCGGTGGCACGGACTTTGTCAGCCCCTGTTGGCGGGGGATATCCCAATGCGGGGCCAGTTCACCCATATAGGGCTGGCCGGGGGCGAAGCCGATGGTGAGCACGCGCACGCGGGACTGTGACAGCTCAGCGATTGCGGCGTCAGGGTCAAGGCCCGCCGCCTCCGCAGCCTCTTCCAACTGGGGGGCCAGATCGGTGCCATAGACTGTGGGCACATGCCACAGTGTGCGCCCGGCGGGCAGGGCTTCGGCGAACCAATCGCGTGTTTGCAGCAGATTGTGGAGGCGGTCGGTCATCCTGGTGATCGCGTCTCGGGAAACCTCGAACTGCACAAAGGTCGACACGAGCGAGGTGCTGGTCTCGGTCACTTCGGGCCAATCCTGTCCCTCTACCGCCGCGCGAAACGCCAGCGCGGCGCGGTTGGCAGGTTCGGACATCTTTTCAGCAAAGGTGATCAACAGGCCAGAGAGGCCAACGCTGCGGATGCGGGGCCAGTCAGTCATTGCAAAGCATCCTTTCGTAGAGGCGCGGCAGCAGCACCGGGGTCAGATACATCGGCAGTTGCCAGCAGCCGATAAAGATCATCAAGGGGGCCAGAACCTCGGGCGGGAGTGCGACGAGGAACAGCGCGATGTTGCGATTGCCCGCGCCGATCGCCAGCGGCCCGGCGACCGGGTGCAGTGGGCCACGGCGCAGCACCAGCAGAACCGCCGCTTGCAACAAATAGCTTAGGGCGAAGGCCAGCACCGTCCAGCCCGCCACCGCCCAAGGATCGCTCCGCAGCGCTGGGTTCAGCGCGGCCATCAACCCAACGACGATGATACAAAACGCCAGCACCGACGCCCCGTCGAGGGCTTCGATCTGGCGTGCCGTGGGGCGGGGCAGCAGAACGTGACGCAGGGCAAAGCCCAACCCCGTCGCGGCAAGGATTACGGCCAGCAGGCGCAGCGCGGCCAAGACGACCTCGGTCGCGGGGCCAAGCTGCGGGAGAAGAGCCAGGACCGGCAGCACCGTTAGCGGAAAGGTGGCCGTGCCCAGCACCATCAATTGCATCATGCGCCCTGCATCGAGCCGCAGCAACAGGGCGAGGTTGACGCTGCCCGTCAGTGCTGGCGCAGCCGAGGCCAGTGTCACCGCCAGCGCGGCGGGAGTTTGGCCCAGCCCGGCCAGCGTAAAGCCCCCAAGCAGCACCAGCGGCAGCGCCGTCTGCAACGCTAGCACCGACGCCAACCCCCACCGCAAATCGCGCGCCGCACCGGTTGCGGCGCGGTGCCCGATCCTGAGCGCGGTGATCGTCAGCAGTGCCGCCACCATCTGCGGCAGCCAGTCTGCCAGCATCGCCGCGAGGCCGGGCAGAGATAAGCCCGCCAACAGCCCGATGATCAGACAGGCCCGCGCATGGCGCGACGCCAACCTCAGGAGATACATGGGCTGTCACCGCTAAACGGGCGCGCTGCGCAGGTTCTCGGGCAGCCATGTGGCCACTTCGGGAAACCAGATCAGCACGAAGACCATAAAGACCATGATGGCAAACATCGGCAGGGCGGCCTTGGTGATATAGCCCATCTCGTGATTGGTCATGCCTTGCAACACAAAGAGGTTGAACCCGATAGGCGGCGTGATCTGCGCCATCTCAACCACGACCACGACGAAGATGCCGAACCAGATCAGATCAATCCCCGCACTGCGTACCATCGGCTCAACCACGGCCATGGTCAGCACGACGGACGAGATCCCATCAAGGAACATGCCCAGCACGATGTAGAAGACCAACAGCGCCATCAGCAGCTCGAAGCGGGACAGATCCATCGCCGCGATCCCGTCGGCCAAGGCGCGGGGCAGGCCGGTGAAGCCCATCGACAGTTTCAGGAAAGCCGCACCCGCAAGGATCAGCGCGATCATCGCGGAGGTGCGCATCGCGCCCATCAGGCTCTCGCGGAAGCTGTGCCAGTTCAGCGAGCCTTGGAATAGCGCCAGCGTCAGTGAGCCGATCACGCCGATGGCGGCAGCCTCGGTCGCGGTGGCAAAGCCCAGATACATCGATCCGATCACGACCGAGATCAGCGCAAAGACCGGCAGCAGGAAGCGTGAGTTGCGCAGCTTCTCGGCAAAGGTCATGTCTGTCTCAACGTCGGGGTTCCAGTCTTTCGACAGCATACTGGTAATCGCGACATAGCCCATGAACATCAGCGCCAGCAGCAGGCCGGGCATGACGCCGGCAAAGAAGAGCTTGGTGATGCTTTCGTTCACCGTCACCCCGTAGACAATCAGCGCCAGAGAGGGGGGGATCATCAGGCCCAGTGTGGCAGCCCCGGCCAGCGTGCCGATGATCATCTTCTCAGGATAGTTGCGCGCCCGAAGTTCGGGGATCGACATTTTCCCCACGGTGGTCAGCGTCGCAGCAGAGGAGCCAGAGACAGCGGCAAACACGGTACAGCCGACGATATTGGTATGCACCAGCCCGCCCGGCAGCTTGGCAAGCCAAGGCGACAACCCCTTGAACATGTCTTGCGACAGCCGCGTGCGGTAAAGGATCTCGCCCATCCAAACAAAGAGCGGCAGCGCGGTAAGCGTCCAGCTTGAGGAACTGGCCCAGATCGTGGTGATCATCGTGTCGCCCACGGGGCGGGTGGTAAAAAGCTCCATCCCCACCCAGGCAACGCCCATCAGCGCGAGGCCAACCCAGACACCGGTGCCGAGAAGAAAGAACAGGACGATCAGAAACAGGACAATGGCGTAAATCTCGGTCATGGCGTCATTCCCCGAAGCTTTGATCGACAAGATCACGGGTGACGCGGTGGTCGCCCTTAAAGATGAGATGCAGAAGATTGTCTGTCAGCGCGATGGCCAGAATCCCGCCGCCGATTACCATGACCGATTGCGGCATCCACAGCGCAGTGGCGTCTTGGTCTTGGCTGACTTCGTTGAACTTCCATGACCAGTAGACGAACCAATAGGCGTAATAGGTGAAGTACCAAGCCACCGCAGCGGCCACGGCGAAACACCAGATATCAAGCAGCCGCCGGCCTTTATCGCTCAATGCATTCACAAGGATCGACACGCGGATATGAGAGCCACGGTTGAGCGCGTTTGCAAAGGCAAGGAAACTGGCCCCGGCCATGGCGTAGCCTGCATAGCTTGCGGCCCCCGGAAAGACATTGCCGGTCCAGCGGGCGACCATCTGGGCGACGATCAGCGTGAGGATGGCGACAAGACAGACCGCCGCGAGCGCCCCCGCCCCGGTGTAAAGCCCGTCCAATATATTGCGCAGCGTCTTCATCCGACCCTCCCTAGTTCATGCCCCGGCATGAGAGCGGCGGCCCCGAAACAGGGCCGCCGAAAATTGTGCGATTACTGCATCGCCTTGTAGTCATCGACGATTGCTGCGCCGTCTTCGCCTGCGGCTTCAAGCCACTCTTGCGTCATCGTGTCACCGACTTCGCGCAGGCCAGACATCAGCTCTTCGCTGGCTGGCTCGACGTTCATGCCGCCTTCGCGCAACCCGTCATAGGTGAACTGGGTGTAGTCCTTGGCGGCTTGCAGGCCGCGCTCTTCGGCTTCGGTCGCGCAGGTTGTGACCGCTTCTTTGTTGGCGTCAGAGACATCTGACCAAACGTCAGCGTTCACCATCACGTAGTTGCGCGGCAGCCATGCGTCGACTTCATAGAAATGCGTCAGGCTTTCCCAAACCTTCTGGTCGTAACCGGTGGCCCCCGAGGAGATCATCGATTCCGCAACGCCGGTGGCGAAGGCTTGGCTGACTTCAGCGGCTTCAATGGTCACGGGCGACATGCCGGTCAGTTCGGCCAAACGCGCGGTGGTGTTGTTGTAGGAGCGGAACTTCACGCCCTTCATGTCTTCGACCGAGCCGACCTCTTTCTTGAAGTAGAGCCCCTGCGGCGGCCATGGCACGTTATAAAGCAGGACGAGGTTCTGCTCTTCGAGCACGGCTTCGACCTTGGGCTTGGCGGCTTCCCACAGTTTTGCGCTGGCTTCGAAAGATGGGGCGAGGAATGGGATAGAGTCAAAGCCGAAGACGGCATTCTCGTTCTGGTGGCCAGAAAGCAGACGCTCGCCCAGCTGGACCTGACCGGTCTGGATCGCGCGTTTGATGTCTGCTCCTGCGAACAGTGCGCCGCCCGGATGTACGGTGATCTCGATCTCGCCGCCGGTGGCTTCGGTCACGCATTCGGCGAATTGCACGCCGTTTTCGGAATGGAAGTTCGAGGCCGAATAGGCCATCGGCATGTCCCATTTCTCGGCCGCGAAAGCAGGCATGGCAGTGCCCAGAGTCAGAGCCGTCGTGGCCGCTCCGGCCATCAGTCTTGCTGTAAGTGTCATGTGGTTTCTCCCTAGTTTTTTCATAGTCGCGCTTGGCATTATTTGTCGAAGCGCTGGGGGTGATACGGGGCAAGATCCGTGTTGGGCGGTTGCCCCGTGATCAATCCGGCGATCAGTCGGCCCGTTTTTGGCCCGCCCGTCAACCCGATGTGGTGATGCCCGAAGGCAGTATAGACCCGGCTCGTCCCAATCTGCCCAATCAGGGGCAGCGAGTCGCTGGGGGCGGGTCGGTGCCCCAGCCATTCGATCTCATCTTCGGCGGTGAGGTTGGGAAAGGCGGCTTTGGCTTGGCGGCGCAGCAGGGCGAGCGGTGCTTTAGACGCGCCCGCCTCGAGCCCGCCGAATTCAACGATCCCGGCGCAGCGCAGCCCCTCAGTCATCGGCGTGGCGACAAATTTGCCCGCCGCCATCATGGTGGGGCGCGACGGGCCGCCTTGGGCATCTTTGAAAACGATGTGATAGCCGCGTTCGGATTCCAGCGGCACGTTGATCCCCAGCTTGCGCATCAGCGGTTTCGACCAGACGCCGGTGGCCAACAGCACGTCGTCGCAGGGCAGCGGGCCTTGGTCGGTCAGGACCGAGGTGACCTCTTCATTAAGGATCGTGATGTCCTGAACCTCCGCGCGCTTGAGGGTGCCGCCCATCCCCTCGAACGCTTTTGCCAGAGCGCGGACATAGCCGCCGGGGTCAGCGATGAAACCGTGGTCGGCCAGCCGGGCGACGCAGGTGATCTGCGGGCCATAGGCGGGGTCGAATTCCTGCACCGCGCCACCTTCGATGATCTCGGGCACGAAGCCCGTATCGCGGCGCAACGCCCATGTGTAGGCTTCGGCCTCAAAGGCGGCACGGCTGGTGTAGGCAAAGCAATAGTCGCTGTCGTGAACCCAATCTTCCAGCCCCAGATCGGCACAAAGGGCTTTGTGCTGGGCCACGCTGTCGCTGACGATAGGCGCCAGCCCGGCTGAAATCCGGCGGGTGTCGGCATCATTCGCGTGGCTCATGTAGCGGCGCAGCCATGGCAGCAGACGTGGCACATAGGGCCAACGCAGGAACAACGGAAATTCTGGATCGCGCAGCATGCCCGGCGCTTTGCTCAGTAGGCCCGGCCCGGTGACAGGGGCCACCCCGGCAGCAGCCAGCACACCGCCATTACCATGCGAGGTGCCGCGGCCCGGTTCGGACCGGTCCAATAGGGTCACTTGCGCCCCCGCGCGTCGCAGCCAGATCGCCGCAGAGACGCCGACAATCCCGGCGCCGATGACAACGACATGCTGGCTCATGAGGTGAGGCTTTCGATTTTACGTCGCATGATGGCTTGGTTCCTTTCCGGCATCTTTGCATAAAAAATCACCACGTCAATAAAATGTTGATAAAATGTCATCGTTGTCGTTTCTCTTGTCCTGCGTGATCATCAAAGGCACCTTGCGCCTAAATGGAGGGCAGATGGTGAAAGATACAGGCGCGCGGCTGGGGATACTCATGCTCGACACGCGGTTCCCCCGCATTCTGGGCGATGTCGGCAATGCGGGCAGTTGGCCCTTTCCGGTGCGCTATGCAGTTGTGCCCGGCGCCACGCCCGAAGCGATCGTCTGCGATGATATCGAACCCTTCGTGGAAGCCTTTATCGCGGCGGGGCGGGGGCTGGTTGCGGAAGGCTGCACCGGCATCGCCACCACTTGCGGTTTCTTGGCATTGATCCGGCCCCGACTGGCTCAGGCGTTGGGCGTTCCGGTTGCCGCCTCGGCGTTAGAGCAGGCGGGGCAGATCGCGGCCTGTCTGCCGCCTGGGCAAAAGGTGGGGATTTTGACGATCTCAGCGGGCACACTTTCGCCTGCTCATCTGCGCGCCGCTGGCGTGCCTGAAGGCAGCCCGGTGGAGGGGCTTGAGGGCAGCAGTTTTGCACAGACGATCCTTGGAAATGCTGCTGAACTGGACGTCGCACAGGCGCGGGCAGACATGGTTCAGGCCGCAAACCGACTGGTCGCCACCAATCCGGATGTTGGCGCGATCCTGTTGGAATGCACGAATATGGTGCCCTATGCGCCCGACATCGCGGGAGCCACGGGGCGGCCCGTGCATTCGATCCACAGCTATCTCAACTGGTTTCACGCAGGGTTGCGGCCGCCCCGTTTCGCCTAGACCGGATCGCGCAGCCAGCCATCAACAAAGCGCAGTTGGCTCACCCCCGCGAGCGGTAAGAGCCGCTGCAATTCAGCCTCAAAAGCTGCCTGTCGCCCCTTTCCCCATCCGACACCACGCTCGGGCCAAAGCGCGGTGATGCGCAACTCAACCACATCGCGATGCGCCTTCATATCGACGCGGCCTACCAGTCGGTCGCCCTGTAGCAGGGGAAAGACATAATAGCCGTATTTGCGTTGCGCTTCGGGCACGAAAACCTCAATCCGGTAGTCAAAACCGAAAAGCCGCGCGGCGCGTTTACGGTCGCGCAGGGCCGGGTCGAAGGGGCTGAGCACGCGCAGACGCGTGGGTGGCTCGCGGGTGAGGGCAGGATCATCGGCCCAGCCGGGGCGGACAAAGGCGGGCCGCAGGCTGCCGTCGGCGGCCTCCACGTTAATTTCTTCTAACCGCCCGGCAGTCTGTTCGACAGCACACCAGCCCCGTGCCTCGGCGGGAGAGATATGCGCCCAAAAGGCCGCCAATTCGCCCGCGGTGGCAAAGCCCAGCCGGGTCAGTGCCTGATCGCAGCACCAGTCAATCGTCTGAGTGGTATCCGGCGCATTGGCGGGATCGTGCAGCGCCGCTGGCACCACCCGCTCGGTCAGATCGTAACGCTTGCGGAAACCCTCGCGCCCGGCCACCGCCAACGCGCCGCTGCGCCAGAGGTACTCCAGCGCGGTTTTCGACGGATGCCATTCCCACCACCCCCCGCTGCTGCGCGGCTCGTCCCGGCCCACGTCTGAGGAAGTGACGGTGCCTTCCGCGCAGACCTGCGCCAGCACACTTTGCATCTGCGCTTCGAAATCATGGCGCTGCCAATCCTTCCACCTGCCCAGCAATTTCTCCGCATCACGCGTCCGGCGTAGGTGCCACTGCGGATAAAATTCCATCGGGATGACGGCAGCATCATGGGTCCAATGCTCAAACAGCGCGCGGTCTTTTTCGTAAAGCTGTTTCAGCGCCGCCGGGCGATAGCGAGGGCGGCGGGCAAAGAGGATCAGGTCATGCGCCCGCGCCACGGTGTTGATGCTGTCGAGCTGCACGAACCCCAAGTCATGGATCAGCTTCAGCAGCGCCGCGCCCTTGGCCGGACCCTGTGGCGGGTCAGACAGCAGATGCCGCGCCAGAAACAACCGCCGCGCGGCGCCATTTCCGAGCGTCGGGCGGCTCACCCCTGACGGCGGCGGCGCAGGGTATCGCCCAGCGACAGCGTTGGGGTGAGGGTGATCTGGGTCTGCATATCGGGGTCGGGTTCGGGGATCGTCTGGTTAAGGATGATCCGTGCCGCAGCTTGGCCGATCTCGTTCCGGCAGGCGTCCATCGTCGCCAATTGACGCGGCAGACCTTGCAGCAATTCGACATTGTTAAATCCGGCAAGGCCGATCTGCCCGGGGATGTCGATGCCTTGATCAATCAGATGCAGCAACCCGCCCGCGCCGATCATGTCATTGGAGTAATAAAGGAAATCAAGATCGGGCGAGCGCTCAAGCATCTCTTGCGTCATCTCGCGCCCTTTGGCCAGAGCCGAGCCCCCCGAGTAAAAGGCGCGGTCTTCAATCTCGACACCAGCCTTGGCCAGCCCTTCGGTAAAGCCTTCAAACCGCTTGCGCGCGCGGTGGTCGAGCGGCATTTTCGTGCCCATGAAACCGATCCGCTCATAGCCTTCGCGCAGGATCGCCTGCGCCATCTCGCGCCCGGCGCGGCGGTGCGAAATGCCCACCATCGCGTCGATCGGTTTGCCATCGGTGTCCATGATCTCAACCACCGGAATGCCCGCATTGCGCAGCATGGCGCGGGTGGCCTCGGAATGCTCAAGCCCCGCGATGATTACGCCCGAAGGCCGCCACGAGAGCATCTCATACAGCACCCGCTCTTCCTTCTCGGGCAGGTAGTCGGTGACCCCCACGACCGGCTGCAGAGGTGTATCTTCAAGCACCTGATTGATGCCGTTCAGCACTTCGGGGAACACCATATTGCCCAGAGAAGGGATTACCACCGCCACGAGGTTCACCCGTTGGCTGGCCAGCGATCCCGCGATTTGGTTGGGCACATAGCCAAGCGCCTTGGCAGCGGCGAGCACCCGGTTGCGAGTGGCCTCTGACACGTCACCGCGCTTGCGCAGGACACGGCTGACCGTCATCTCGGAAACGCCACAAGCATCGGAAACATCGCGCAGGGTCAACGGGCGTTTTGGGGGTGTGGTCAATTTGGTGTTCCTGTTTGCCTTTTCTATAGTTAGCGCGAAGCAGGATACGCGATCAAGCGCTGCCGGCGCCGTGCTGCGACGCCGTGCCAAACGGTTGCCATTCTGCCGATGACATCATCCTCAGCTTGCGATAAACCGCCCCCGTAGGCCCCGTGGCTCAACTGGATAGAGCAGCCCCCTCCTAAGGGGCAGGTTGCAGGTTCGAATCCTGCCGGGGTCGCCATTCAAAATTGCCTTGGAATACAGCTTCTTTCTGAGGCATCTTCTTGATGTCCTTACCGAAAAGAAATGTAGAGCATTATGGCATATCCTTGTTGGGCTACTGACACGACCGAGCCAGATCGCTTTGAGCCGGGGCGCTGCAATATGATCGAAAGGGAATGAAGCAGCGCTGCATTGAAACTGCACCGCCAGTCATCGGCGTATATACTGGGCCGCTGAAGTTCCCGTGCGGCACATCTTAATCTGTGATATTATGTTGTTGGGCGGAGGCCATAGGCGTTTTGCCCCGAAGTATCGACGGGGTTCGGCTTTGAGGGAAACACAGAATGACCAAGGATGGAGCATGGAGCAGCCCGTTCCTGCCGGCGCAGGCGCGTCGGTGTCTGTTGAACCAAAGGGACGGGGAGTCGCGGGCGCTGGCCATGCCGGGGGCGATCCTATTCTGCGACCTGACGGGATTCAGCCGCCGGGGTGCCGAAGGCGTGACGCGATCCGAGCGGGGAGCCGAGGCGCTTCAAGCGGTCATCAACGACGTGTTCGCATGCCTTGCGCGCGCCATCGAGGCTCACGGTGGATCGATCCTCTACTTCGCGGGCGACGCCGTCACTGCGCATTGGCCGAGGGAGGCGGGCTGGAGTAAGGCGATCGCTAATGCGGTGTCCTGCGGTCTCGCGATCCAGAAAGATATCGCCAATGTGAATATCAGCGACCCGCTAATCATCCGCGCCGGGGTGAGCGCGGGCGATTTGTGGTTACTCGACGTCGCGGATGCGGAGCGCGCGCGCCATGCCGTGTTTTGCGGGCCCGCGCTGGCCTCTCTGAAGGGTCTGGACACAAGCGCGAATGGCGTGCGCCTGACTGCACAGGCGGAATCCCTTGCAGGTGCAGGATTGCGCGTCGAGCATGGCATCGCGTGGTCGGCGGAGCGGCAGGGGCCGGGCGCTTTGGAACCTCCCGAGCTTGACATCGGGCCATGGCTCAGGCGGCACCAGCGCGCGGGCCGCGATCTGGGGGCCGACTGGGTCGCCGAGTTCCGCCATGCGCATGTTTTGTTCGCCCGCTTTCCGGATTTCGCTTTCACCGGCGCGCAGGATCTCGCGGGTCTCGCGGCACTCTTGCGGGCGGTCGCCGCAGCGGTGGAGGATAAAGGCGGCGCTTTGCTGCAGGTGTGTTGCGATGACAAAGGCCTCGTTGCGGTTGCCGCCTGGGGGCTCGCCTCCTGCGCCTGGGAAGATGCGGCGGAGCGCGCCACGTTGGCCGGGCTGGAACTGGAGCGGACGGAAGGCGTGACGGTCTCGGTTGCGGTGGCGGCGGGGAAGGTCTTCGCTGGGCTGGTTGGGACCGGTACCTATGCGCAATACGTGGTGGTAGGCGATGCCATCAATCGGGCCGCCGCGATGAGCGTGCGGGCGGTCGCGCCGGTCGTTCTGGATGACGGGACATGCCGCGCGGTGGCGCGTCGGTTCGATACGCGGCAAGTCGCAGAAACGGTTTTGAAGGGTCAGACAAGCGCCACGGGCTTTCACGCTGTGGTCGCCGAACGGCTGCGCGGCCTCGCCCATGCGGGCGAGATGATTGGGCGCGAAACCGAGACTGCGCGCTTGGCCGGGATCGTTGAGCGGATCAAGATCGGCACCGCGTCCGACTTCGCGATCACCGGGGTGGCGGGCTTGGGCAAGTCGCGCCTTGCCGTCTGGTTTGAGGGGCATCTGGCCGACGCCGGGCTGCCGTATCTGCGGATTCAGGCGGACGGGCTGCGACGGGCGATTAGCTACTGGCCCTTCGCGTCGCTGGTGGCGGACCTGCTGGACCTCGCGCCGGATGCCGGCCCGACCGCGTGTCGAGATGCCGCCGCCGCGCTGCTCGGGTCCGAAGCGGCGCCGTTTCTGCCGCTGCTGAGCCCGGTGTTGCCGACAGAGCTGTCGGACAGTGATGCGACGCGCGGGCTTGTCGGGGCGGGCCGCGCCGAGCGGACACGTAGTTTGATTGCCGATCTCGTTATGCGGCTTTTGCCGCCCGGTCTTCCGGTGATGATCGTCGAGGACGCGCATTGGCTCGATTCCGCATCCTGGCAGTTGCTCGACCTGCTCTCGCGCCGCGCGCCGCTGTCGCTGTGTTTTGTTACCCGGCCCCTGTCCCCTGACGATCTGCCCAGCGAGGCGCGGCGTTTTCTGGATCCGGGCCGTGTCGAGATGCTGGAGCTGCAGCCGTTGGGCCCGGCAGAAAGTGGTGTTCTGGGCGCACGGAAGCTCGGGGCGGATGCGGCCGCTCCGCCGCTCGAGGCTCTGCTTTTCGAGAAGGCGGCCGGTCATCCGCTGTTCACCTCCGCACTCGCGCAGGCGCTGGAGGGCCGCGGGCTGGTGCGGATCGAGGGCGGCTATGCGCATCTGCGGCTTGGCGAGGCTGGCCTGGCAGGGATCGCGATCCCGACGGACGCGGCTGGTGCCGCGCAAGAGCGCATCGCCGCGCTGAGTCCGGCCGAACAGCTGACGATTAAATGCGCGGCGATTCTCGGCCGCGATTTCACCAACGAAGCTCTGGCAGCGCTACATCCTTCGGCATCGCCGGACACAGTGGCGGGCTATCTTCGCAGCATCGCTGCGACCGGCCTGATCGAGACTGCGGGGCCGGGCGCGTGGTGCTTTCACCACGCCATCGTCGCGGATGCCGCTTATCGCAGCCTGGTCACCGGACAGGCGCAGCGCCTGCACGTCGCCGCCGCAGCAAACATTGCGCAACGCGCGGGTGACGCGCCCGAGCAGGCGGATCTCGCTCTGTTGGCGTATCACTACGAGCGTGCCGGAGAGCGCGAGCCTGCGCGCCGCACCCTGATCGCGGCGGCGGAAGGCGCGCGCCGCGCCTATGCCAATATCGAGGTGGTGGATTTTCTGACCCGCGTCATGCGGTTGAGCGAAGAGGGCGGCATGGCGGTCGATCCGCTGACGCTGGGGCGCTGGCGCTATGACATCGCCCACGCGCTGCGCGCGATCGGCCAGTACCAGCGGGCCGAAGAATTTCTTAAATCCTGCCTGGTAGGGATCGACCGAACCCCGCCTGAGACTGGCGGCCAGGCAGCGCGGGCAATCCTATCGGGCTATGCCGCGTTTCGCCTGCGCCCCCATCGGAGCGCGCAGGCAGAGGCGCGCCGAGCACCCCTGGTTCTCGCAGCAGAAGCGTCGATGATGCTTTCAGAAATTCACTACGAGTTGAACAAGATCCCCTTTGCGCTGGCCGAGGTATTGCGCGGCGCGAACCTGGCCCGGCGCGCGGGCGGCGACAGTGCGACGCTGGCCAAACTCTGTATCGGCCTCTCGCTGATCTCGACCTCGCTGCCTTGGGCGCTGGACGGCGACGATCTGCAACGCACCGCGCTTGCGATGGTGGATCGGCTGGACGATCAGCCGACCGAGGCGTGGGTCTGCATGGTCTCGGGCAATTACGAGACCGGCAAGGGCGGTTGGTCGGACGGCGAAAAGTATTTCAGACGCTCGATGGTCGTTGCCGAGGCATGTGGAGAGCGCAAGACTTGGGAGACCGCCGCCTCCACGTTGGCCAATCTCAGCCGCCTAGAGGGGCGTTTCGAGGCGGCGATGGGCTGGAGCGACGTAACCCTTGCCGCCAGCCGCGACCGTGGTGTCGTACACGGCATCATATGGTCGCATAACGGGCGCGCCCGTGACCTTTTGTGTTTGTCGCGTCTGGATGAGATGCGGGAGGATGTTGCCGCACTTGAAAGGTTACTGCAAGATCCGGCCAACGCGCAGGATGCCAATGACAATAATAAGCTGGTCTTTCATTACAGCCGCGCCGTGCTGGCGTTGGAGGATGGCGAGAATGCAGTTGCCCGAAACGCGCTCGAAGAAGCGCTTGCCATTGTGGCGCGCACGGCGCGCCCGCAGGTCTACATGACGCAGAACGCGCCGTTCTACTGCGATCTTCTTTGGGCCCTTCGGGAGCGGGGCTGCAAACGGGACGAGCTTCTTGCCCATCAGGCCCTGGTCGCGAGGTCGGCGCGGCGCATCGCGCGGCAATTCCGCGCCGGTGCCCCTATGGCGGCTCTCGCCGCGGGAGATCACGCATGGCTGCGCGGGTACAAAAAGAAGGCAGAGATGCTGTGGCGCAGCGCGGTCGATCATGCGCAGGTGCGCGGGATGCGCTACAATGCGGCCCACGCGCTCGACCGGCTGACCCGGACAAAGATCGCCGACGAGGCCGCGGCCCGTGACCGGCACCTTGCGGAACTGGCGATACCGCTACCCCGGCTCTGGCGATTGTCCGACAGGGCCGGCGCTTGAACCCGCCGCCATGCGCCGCCGCCAAGCCACGAAGGGCAACGACAGCGCCCATGTGGTAACCGAATAGATAGCCGTTGGGAGCGTCATCTCCGGCAGGCCCGTCGCCACACCCGCCACGATCCCGCCCACCGCGATGCCAAGCGTGCCGTTCTGGATGCCGGATTCGATCGCGACCGTAGTCGTGTCGCTTACCGACAGTCCTGCCAGCCGCGAGGTCAGTAGCCCGAGCGCCAGAAGTACGGCGTTCATCGTCAGCAGCGCCGGTCCCAGCACCCCGATATTAGCCAGAAAGACGGCCCAGTTCGCGGCCAGCGCCGCCACAATCAGCACCACGAACAACGCAAACGCCACTCGGATCGTCCAGGGTGCGATCCGCGCAACCAGCGTTGGCGCTACCGCCGTCAGTGCCATCCCCAAGGCGACCGGCACCGCCGTCAGGGCAAACATCACCAGGCCAAGCCGGGTGACATCTACGGGTGGTGCATCGGCACCCATAAAATGGCGCATCGACAGCGCGGTCAGAAGCGGCAGCGTGAGAATGCTGGTTAGGCTGATCACCGCCGTGAGCGAGACCGAAAGCGGGACCGATCCGCCCGCCATTCGTGCCAGCACGTTTGACAGGACGCCGCCGGGGCAAAGCGCAAGGATCATCGTGCCCACTGCCAGTGCTGGCGACAGGCCGAACAGCGTCGCAACGGCGAATCCGACGATCGGCAGCAATACCACCTGGTTGAACGCGCCCAGACCAAAGGCCCGCGGTTGCCGCGCCACGTGCATGAAATCATCACCGCGCAGGCCCAGCCCCAGTGAGAACATAATGAGGGTCAGGATCGCTGGTAGGAACAGATCGACCAACATGGATCGAACTCCTTTCCGTTTCTTCAATCCTACACAAAATATCGCCCCCGTCACCGCATTTTTCGTGCTCCTGCGCATCCGGCCCGGTGGGCGGCATCAGCACCTCGCGGCGCTGTTGCCGATGCCGCGCTTTCAGCACGCGGATGAAACCAATGGCATTGCCAAGCGCGATTGCCGAGGTGCCGAGAATGGCGGGCCAGAGCGGGGTTTGCGCGGCCACCGTGTAATAAGCAACGTAATGAACCGAGCCTGCAAATAGCATGGACCGCAGTATCAACTGGTTGGTGAACAGGCAGGCGCAGGCCTGCAGCGCTGCACCGGCAAGCACCAGCCACCCTACGGGATCATTCAACTGGTCTAGCATTTCCGTCATCGTCCATCCCTTCGCGCCGTGATGGATGCGTTGGTGCCATGAGCCGGAGCGGTGGTCTGTGACCACGTTCACATCGCGCAGCGTCGATCTCTGCGATCACCGATCCACAACAGGATTGGAGATGACCATGACACCGGAAATCTGGATTGCCCTTGCCGCCGCGAACTTCATGGCCTCGCTTGTGCCGGGTCAGAACGCAGCCTTTGTCGGATCCGCGACCGCGCGCGCCGGGGTGTGGGGGGGTGGCCTGGCAACGAGCGGCATTCTCGCCGCCGAGATGATCTGGTCGGTTGCCGCGCTCCTCATTGCACTTGGTGCGCGTGAATTGGACCCCCGACTTTGGACGGCTTTGCAGATCGGCAGCGGTATCGTCCTTGTTGCTCTTGGCTATCTGACCTTCCGGGCCTCGGGCGCTACCGGTCCCGGCGCAGTCCGGCCGCGCAGCGGCCTGCGCATTTCGGCGCAGGGGTTGTGGATCGGGCTTGCCAACCCGATCGCGCTGGTGTTCTTCCTGTCGCTTTTCCCGGCTTTCGTGCCTGCTGGCAGCACGCAGGCGGATGCCGGGATGGTGTTGTTCTACGCCTCGGCCATTCTCGCCTCGTCAGCAGCCGGGATTGCGCCCTATCTCGTCGTATCCGGCGCGCTGGCGAGAGGCGGATTTTCGGTACCCCTGCAGATGTCGTGTGGGAGCATGCTTGTGTTGCTTGGGGGGCTGGTTCTGGTCCGACTGGCCATTTGACGCCCGTCAGGCACCCAGTTGCGCCTCGGTGTTTGCACGCGCGGCGAGCGCCGCCAGGTCGGGCACCACGATGTAGCCGTCTTCGACGAATACCAACCGATCATGCGCAAGGGCCGCCATCCGCTTGTTCACCGCTTCACGGGTAACCCCCAGCATCGAGGCAAGGTCAGATTGCGAGAACCTGCGGGTCAGCCGCGCGTGGTTTGATTCCAGCTTGCCGTACGACAGCGCCAGTTCGTATAACTTGAGCGCCAGACGCCCACTTAGTCCGCTGAAGGCGAAGCCACCGATCGTTTGGGTATTGCGCCGCAACAGCTCGCAGAGAAGTTGGATGAGGTGGCGCGCTAAGGCAGGATCGCGTGCCAGCACGGTCTCCATCGCCCGACAAGGTAGGACCAGACATTCCGAGCGCTCGACCACCGTGGCATTGGCCGTGCGGGGCAAACCGTCGAGAAGCGCGATCTCGCCGAAGGGATCGCCGGCTTCCAGCAGCGCCAGCGTCAGCTCGCGCCCGTCGGAATCCGCAATCCAGATCCGGACGAGGCCGGAAAGCACGATATGCATCCCATCCGCCGCATCCCCGGTCTGGAAGAGGGTCTTCCCAATTGGACTGGTCAAGACATGACTGGCTGCTGTCAGCGCCAAAATGCTTTGCGGATCGGCGCCGGTGAACAGATAACAGTCACTGAGAGCATGTTCCCATTTTTCCCGCCGCATTCACCCATTCCTTTTCTTCAGGATTGCCATCAGAGGTTAAGGTGTCAACTGGCCCCCACCCCTGTCAGCGCCGGTGCGATGTCGAAAGCAGAACGGGGAATGCTATCATTCGCCCGCAGATGGCTGGTCAAACCCCCGGGGACCGATCCGGCTAAGTTTGCAGCCATTCTGATAGGAGTAATCCGTAAAATGGCCTCCGGGCCGGCCTGCGGCGGTGCAGTACAAAACCCGCTTTCAATGTTATCTGAATGCCAGCTCCCGCTGAAACCGCCCGGTCGCATTGCGGTCGAAGCGAACGGCGGCTACCCGCCCTCCCTACCAGATGCTGCAGAGACGAAACCAAGGACCATCTACTTGCAGCGAACATCAGAATTGTCCCGGATGGCTGACCTTGCTGTACAATATCGTTTAGGGTTGTTATTTGGCCAGTGAATGTAAGTCTCTGCAACTCCAAACAAGAAAGTTAGTGAAAACTACATGCAGGTTAGTGTACGCGACAATAACGTCGATCAAGCCCTCCGAGTTCTAAAGAAAAAGCTCCAAAAGGAAGGCGTATTCCGTGAAATGAAGCTCAAGCAACATTTCGAGAAACCTTCCGAGAAAAACGCGCGTCAGAAGGCAGAAGCGATTCGCCGTGCTCGCAAGCTGGCACGAAAGAAGCTGGAACGCGAAGGGTGATCTAGGTCGACTTTTGGCCCTAATTGAACAAAACCCCCGCTGCCGATGGCAGCGGGGGTTTTTCGTACCTGCAGGACATTTTTGCATCGATAGCCCGAATTTCAAAATACCCTAAAGCGGACCTCGCCATAGCCGGAACGAATGGAGCCGATGTCCGCTCTCCCGGCCTTCATCCGCTCACAATGCTGCGAGATGGGCAGCAAGGCGGTTCAATCGCGCTCCGGACGCGTGCTCGGACAGTTGTTTCGCGAGCGGGTTGGACAAGGGGTTGGGTCATGAAGTTCGCTGAGATGCGGAGTGATATTAGAAGCGGGCATTCAGATCGTAGTTCGGGATTGGACCGGCTCAAAACTGGCGGGTGGCCAGTCAAAGGTAGGGCACGAAGTAACTGCGATAGTGCCTAGGTTGGAGGGGCCGTTGGTTAAAGTCGGATTTGGTGACGGCTTACATAGGCTCCGAAGGCTCGTTTTGCGCCTCAAGCCACTGGACTACCGAAACGCGCTTGGATTCCATGTGATCCAGAAGCGTGCGCGCTAACCGCCTGCCGTCCTTATCGATCAAGAATTTTAGTATATTTTCGTGCTCCTGCACGGCTGCGTACCACCTGCCTTCTGTCATGTTAGCAAGGTAGCGGGCGCGCTGCATCCTCAACGAAAGAGCCTGACAGGAGGTCGTCAAAGTGTCGTTGCGTGCCGCGAGCAAAATTGCGCGGTGGATTTTCTGGTTGATCGCGAAATAAGAGTCCAGATCTCGCGTTTCGTAGCTTTCAATCATCTGCGCGTGCAGCCTACGCACGGCATTGATTTCATCGGTCGTGATGCTTTTGCACGCCAGTTCGCCTGACAGTGCTTCAAGCGCGCCGAGCACTGGGAAAACCTCCTCGACTTCACTAATCGTGACCAGAGTGACCCAAGCCCCTCGGTTAGGTTCCAGCCGGATCAGCCCGTCTGACGCGAGAACCTTCAGCGCCTCCCGAAGGGGGGTCCGCGACACACCAAAGCGAGTGCAGAGCAGCTTTTCCGGCACTTTCGACCCCGGGGTCAATTCGCCGCTGATGATCAGGGGTTGCAGGCGGTCGACCAGCTCCTGATGCAAGGATTTACGTGTAATGGCCTGAGCTGGCGCGTTTTGCATCATTAGGTGGCTTCCTCGCCGGTTTTTAGGGCCATTTCCAGCAGGCGGGCCACGTGAATGGGCTTGCGCCCTGCAATATCCGAGACTTGATGCCGACACGAGGTGCCATCGGCCACGATCAAGGTGGATGCCTCGGCGCGGCGCACGGCGGGGGCCAGATCGGATTCGGCCATTTTACGCGAAACCTCGTGGGTGTCGACGCCGTATCCGAAAGAACCGGCCATGCCACAACAGCTTGTCTCGACCGTCTCAATCTCGGTGTCAGGCAGACGTGCTAGGGTCTTTTCGATGCTGGACATGATCCCCATCGCTTTTTGATGGCAGTGCCCATGCAGCAGAACTTTGGGCGCGGGCGAGGCCAATTGCAGATCAAACTCTGGGTTGTCTTCCTGATCGGCGATATATTCCTCCAGCATCCGCGCCTGCTGCGCCAGCAATGCGGTGTCTGCGCCGGGCAGCAGCGCCGGGATTTCATCGCGCAGGGTGAGCAGGCAGCTGGGTTCAAGACCGATGATTGGCAGTCCCTGTTGCGCATAGGGCAACAGCGCATCGACCAGCCGCTGGGCCTCGACTTTTGCTTCTTCAACAAGGCCCACCGACAGAAAGGTGCGCCCGCAGCACAGCGGCCGTTCGCCTGCGGGTTGCGTGGCCACGACGGCAGGGACTTTGGCCGCCTCCAGCACCTTAACCGTCGCGCGCAGGTTTTCAGGTTCAAAATAGCGGTTGAAGCAATCTGCGAAGATCACTGCTTTAGGCTGGTCGTGTTGTGCTACCTCCTGGTTGCGGAACGCCTGCGCGCTCCAGACGGGCAGGTCACGGGTGCGGGTGAAGCCGGTGATCCGTTCGGTCAGGGCGGCAAGGCCCGGCACGCAGTTGCGCAGGTTTGCCAGGACCGATAGGCGCGACGCCATCGGGGCATAGCGTGGCAGGTAACCGACAAGCCGATCGTGCAGACTGATCCCGTGCTTCTGGGCGCGTGCGGACATTACCTCGATCTTCATGCGCGCCATGTCCACGCCGGTCGGGCATTCGCGTTTGCAGCCTTTGCAGGAGACACAAAGTTTCATCGTCTCTGCCATCTCATCCGAGGTCAGCGCATCCGGTCCCAGCTGCCCGGTGATTGCCAGACGAAGGGTATTGGCGCGGCCGCGTGTCAGATCCTGTTCCTTGCGAGTGACACGGTACGAGGGGCACATAACGCCGCCCTTGAGCTTGCGGCAGGCCCCGTTGTTGTTGCACATCTCAATCGCACCCTGAAACCCGCCGCCGCTGCCGGTCCATTCGGACCAATCCAGCGCAGTTTTGATCTCGGGCGCGTTGTAGTCCGGGCCATAGCGGAACAGGCGCCGGTCATCCATTTTCGGCGCGTCGACGATCTTGCCGGGGTTGAACAGCCCTTCGGGATCGAAGCGCTGTTTTACTTCAGCAAAATTGGCCACCATGCGGGCGCCGAACATCTTTTCGTGGAATTCTGAACGAACCAGCCCATCGCCATGTTCGCCGGAATGAGAGCCCTTGTAGCGGGCGACGAGGTCAAAACATTCCTCGGCGATCTGGCGCATCGTCTTCACGTCTTTGTCCAATTTGAGGTTCAGCACCGGGCGCACATGCAGGCAGCCCACCGAGGCATGGGCGTACCAGGTGCCCTTGGTGCCGTGCCGGTCGAAAATCTCGGTCAGCCCAGCGGTATAGGCGGCGAGGTCCGGCAGTTCGACGGCGCAATCCTCGACAAAGGACACCGGCTTACCGTCGTCCTTCATCGACATCATGATATTGAGCCCCGAGCTCCGCAAATCGGCAATCCGACCTTGCAGGGCGGCGTCGGTCACCTTGGTCACCCCGCCCCAGTTTCGGCCCGTCCCGGTCCAGGAAAACCCTAGATCCCCCATCATCTCTTCAAGCTCTTTTAGCTTGGCGGGGTGACGAGTCACATCTTCTTCGGCAAATTCGACCAAGAGCAGCGCCTCGGGGCTGCCCGTCACGACTTCTGCGATTGTGGGTTGGAACATCGGAATGTCGCGGGCGAGGGAGATCATCGTGGCGTCGACCAATTCCACGCCCTGCGGTTGCAGCTTCACCAGATGTTGAGTGGCGTCCATCGCCTGGTGGAAGGTGGCAAAGTGGCAGACCCCCAGCACCTTTTGCGACAGAATTGGCCAGAGCTTCAGCTCAACGGCCGTGCTGTAGGCCAGCGTGCCTTCGGAGCCTACCAGAAGCTGCGCCAGATTTAGGGGCGCACTGTCCGGTGTCAGCGCGTCGATGTTGTAGCCGCCAACGCGCCGCATGACCTTTGGAAACCGGGCCTCTATCTCGGCTGCTTCGCGCCGGCCCAAGGACTGCATGTCGTCTTTCAACGCCTTATAGGCAGGCGAGGGGGCCGGGCCGTTGAGGCCAAAGTGATGGTGGCTGCCGTCGGCCATGAACCCATCGATCGATAGGACGTTGTCACGCATCATGCCATAGCGCAGCGATTTGCCGCCGCAGGAATTGTTACCGGCCATGCCGCCGATGGTAGCGCGCGAGGCGGTTGAGACATCGACAGGGAACCACAGCCCATGCGGTTTGAGCGCGCGGTTCAATACGTCCAGCACGATTCCGGGGCGGACGACGCAGCGCTGATTTTCGACATCGAGTTCGAGGATGTCGTTGAAATATTGAGTGTTGTCGAGAACAAGCGCCTCGTTCACCGTTTGGCCGCATTGCGAGGTGCCGCCGCCCCGCGGCAGGATCGGGACCCGTTGTTCCCGCGCGATGTCGATCGCAGCAGCGATGTCGTCTTCCGACTTCGGGCATAGAACGCCCAGCGGCATGATCTGATAGAGCGAGGCATCGGTGGCATAACGCCCGCGGGAGAACTGATCAAACATCAGGTCGCCCTCAACGCGGGACTGAAGAAGTTCAGAGAGTTGCTGAGGCATGTTTCAATCCCGCCGGCTGGTATGAAAGGAAAATGTTTTCATTGACATAATTTTGAATTCAAAATTAGATCAAGGCAACCAGAAAAGGATGTGACCACGGCAAAGGCCTGGTTCATCGACATTAGCGGGGGTTTCTTGTTTTGAGAAAAGCTGGTCGTCACTTCTTGCAGATCCCGGGGCCGAGCGCCGTCCCTGATCGGATTTTGAGCGCAATTTCCCAGCAGACGATTGATCACCGCGGGCCAGATTTCGCGGCTGTCGGGCTCAAGGCGTTGAATGGGCTGAAGACGATCTTCAAGACCGAAGAGCATGTATTCATCTATCCTGCCTCAGGCACCGGCGCCTGGGAAGCGGCGCTGGTCAACACCCTTTCGCCCGGTGATCGTGTCCTGATGTTTGAAACCGGGCATTTTGCGACCCTGTGGAAGAAATTGGCCGAAAAGCTGGGCATTAAGGCTGAGTTCATCGAAGGCGACTGGCAAGGCGGGGCGGATCCTGACCAGATTGAGGCCTATCTTGCCAAGGACACGTCGCATGAGATCAAGGCGGTCTGCGTGGTGCACAACGAAACCTCGACCGGGTCCGTGTCTCCGATCGCCGCCGTGCGCAAGGCGATAGACAGTGCCAAACATCCGGCGCTGTTTATGGTCGATACGATCTCGGGGCTTGCCTCGCTTGACTATCAACACGACGCTTGGGGCGTGGATGTAACCGTTTCGGGCTCGCAAAAGGGGCTGATGCTGCCGCCTGGACTGTCGTTCAATGCCGCAAGTGCCAAGGCACTGAACGCGAACAAGACAGCCAAACTGCAGCGCTCCTATTGGGACTGGGCAGAGATGTTGGGGCCGAACCAGACCGGATATTTTCCCTACACCCCTGCGACAAATCTGCTTTACGGTTTGAACGAGGCTATCGACATGCTGCACGAAGAGGGGCTGGACAATGTCTTTGCACGCCATGCCCGCCATGGTGCTGCAGCGCGGGCTGCGGTCCGGCATTGGGGGCTTGAGGTGCTCTGTGCTACACAGGGACAGGAGAGTGGCGTGCTTACGGCGGTTAAAATGCCGGACGGACATAGTGCTGATGCGTTCCGTGCCTCGACGCTGGAGCACTTCGACATCTCGCTCGGAAATGGGCTGTCCAAAGTGGCTGACAAGGTGTTCCGCATCGGACATCTGGGCGATTTCAACGACTTGATGCTTGTCGCAACGCTGGCTGGCGTCGAAATGGGATTGAAGAAAGCGGATGTTCCCCACGAGGAGGGTGGGGTTCAAGCCGCGATGCAGATGCTTGCCTGACACGGGCAGGCATCCAACGGCGGCGGCCCAAGATAAACGCGAAACTCTGGGAGGAGAAACCATGAAAGTGATGACAAGACTTCTGGCGGCCACTGCGGTCGCAGGTATGGCGACTTCGGTGTCGGCTGCCGACATGACGATGAAGTTCGGCCACGTAGGCGCGCCGGGCTCTCTCTTTGAAGCCACGGCAGAAAACTTTGCCGATTGTGTCAACTCTTCGATGACCGACAAGGTCGAAATGCAGACCTTTGGATCGTCCCAGTTGGGCAACGACAAAGAAATGCTTCAAAAGCTGAAACTGGCGCAGATGGACTTTTCGCTGCCGTCGTCGATCATGTCCTCGGTCGACGATTCCTTTGGTATTTTCGAAATGCCGTACATTATTACCAGCCGCGACCACATGCGCCGCGTGCAAGAAGAAATGATGGATGTGTTCCAGAAGGCCGCCAACGACAACGGCTATCACATCGTCGGATTGGCTGAGAACGGATTTCGTCACATCACCAACAACGTCCGGCCGATCAACCTTCCTGCCGATCTCGAAGGCGTCAAATTGCGCACGCCAAATGGTGTCTGGCGCTTGAAGATGTTCCAGGAATACGGCGCGAACCCGACGCCGATGGCATTTTCAGACGTGTTTACCGCACTGCAGACCGGTGTGATCGACGGTCAGGAAAACCCCTACGCACAGATCGCTTCAGCCAAGTTCCAAGAGGTGCAAAAGTACCTCTCGATTACAGGTCACGTCTACACGCCGGCCTATATTTTGACCTCCAAGAAAAAGTTCGACAGCCTACCGGAGGACGTACAGGCCGGGCTGACTGACTGCGCCAATCAGACGCAGGATTTCACCTATGAGACTGCGGCGGAGATGGAGAGCGTCCTGCTCAAGGAGATCGAGGATGCAGGCGTTGAAGTGAATACCGCTGACAAGGCCGCCTTCATCGAAGCTTCCAAGCCGATCTACAAACAGTTCGCTGACGAAGTCGATGGCGCGCAGGAGATGATCGACACCGTACTGGGCTTGGGCCAGTCGGGCTGACCTTCGGGCGGGCGACGGGTCTTTCCTGTCGCCCGATCTTACTTTTCTCAATGCTCATCCACCGCCTTGGCGCGCGCCCTGCGTGTGCTCTGTCGGGATGATGCCAACAGGTCCGGCCAAATGGAACATTTATCCTACCCCGTGTTGTCGCGCTTCAATCGGCTGGTCAGCCAGCTCCTCGAATGGATTACCATCGGGTTGATGATACTGCTGACCGTGGTCGTCAGTGTAGCCGTGATCGCCCGGCTAATGGGCGAAAGTTTCTCTTGGTATGACGAGATCGCGGCCATCATGTTGGCATGGATCACCTACTACGGCAGTGCACTTGCCGCCCTACACCGGCGCCATATCGGTTTTGATACAGTGCTGCTTGCGCTGCCGCAGGGCCTGCGGATCGCGGCGCTTCTGGCGGGCGAAGTGATCGTGCTGACGTTCTTTTTCCTGATGGCGCGCGCGGGATTTCAGGTGCTTGAGGTGCTGGCGGGTGACACGCTGGTCTCGCTCCGGTGGGTGCCGGTTCAATTCACGCAGTCGGTCATCCCGATCGGTGCCATCCTCTTCATGCTGGGACAGCTGCTCAGCCTGCCTGCCTATCTCAAGCTGACTTCTGACGGGATTTCGCTCGAACACGCAGAAATCGAGGAAGAAGTCGAAACCGAACTTGAAAAGAACAAGGATCGCGTCTGATGCTAATGGGTGCCATTTTCTTGGCGATGCTGCTGATGATCTGCATCAATATTCCGATTGCGGTCGCGCTTGCCATGTGCGGCGTGCTTGGCCTGCTTGCCACCGAAGGGTCGGGTAGTCTGGTGACGATCGCGCTCGACATGTACGACGGATCGACGAAGTTTTCGCTGATCGCGATCCCGATGTTTGTCCTTGCTGGTGCAATCATGAACGCCGGTGGCATCACCGACCGGCTGATCAACTTCGTATCTGCGATCATTGGTTTTATCCGCGGCGGGCTGGCAATGGTCAACATCGGTGTGTCGCTGTTTTTCGCGGAGATTTCCGGCTCGGCTGTCGCAGACGTTGCGGCGATGGGTTCGATCCTGATCCCGCAGATGAAAAAGCGCGGCTACAGCAAGGAATTCTCGGCCGCCGTTACGTCTTCTTCTGCCTCGCTTGCCATCATTATTCCCCCGTCGATCCCGATGATCCTTTACGCGGCCTCTGCGAACACCTCTGTAGAACAGCTCTTCGTTGCCGGACTGGTGCCGGGCCTGCTGGGTGCCGGCGGTTTGATGTTCGTCGCTTATGTTTTCGCAAAGCGCTACAACTTTCCAACCGAAGACGCGTTCAAAATGGCGCGCCTGCGCGAAACCTTTATGGACGCTTTGCCGGCGTTTACGCTGCCAGTGATCATCCTCGGCGGTATCTTTGGCGGCTTTGTCACTGCGACCGAAGCCGCGGGGCTGGCTGTCATCGCTTCGCTCGCCGTGTCGGCTTGGTATGGCAATCTCAACATCCGCCATCTGCGCCGCGCTATGTTGGACGGTGGCATGCAAACGGCAGTCGTGATGCTTTTGGTTGCGGCTTCGGTACTCATGGGGGGCTTCCTGACCCGCGCGCAGATACCGCAGCAACTTGCCGAAAGCATCCTTTCGGTGACAACCCAGCAATGGGCGATCCTGCTGATCCTGAATTTCTTCTTCTTGATTATCGGCTTCTTTTTGCACTCCGCTGCTGCGATTATCCTCGTCATTCCAATTGTCATACCGCTGATTACGGCTGCGGGGATCGACCCGGTGCATTTCGGGCTGGTCGTGACCCTTAACCTCGCCATCGGCCAACAGACACCGCCAGTGGCATCTGTGCTAATCACCGCCTGTTCGGTGGCCCGCGCAAACATCTGGGAAGTGTCCAAGGTCAACATCTGGTTCGTCGGTGTGCTCTTGGCGGTCCTGATGATCTGCACCTATGTCCCTGCGGTCCCAATGTTCCTTGTGGAGTATTTCTACCGATGAATTCTGAAACGCCCGACCTGTCTGAAGACCTCCGCGATGGGGTACTCTGGATTACATTTGAGCGTCCGGAGGCTCGAAACGCGCTTACTTTTGCGATGTACGAACGCCTCGCCTCCCTTTGCTCGGACTTGCCAACCGATGGCACGGTGCGCGCCGTGGTCATCTCCGGGGCAGGGGGCAAGGCCTTTGCAGCAGGCACCGATATGACCCAGTTCCGCGCTTTCGACACGGCACAAGACGCGCTGGATTATGAAAACCGGATCGATGCCGTTCTGGAGGCAGTGGAACGCTGTCTTGTGCCGACAATCGCCGCAATCAATGGCGCGTGCACCGGCGGTGGCGGTTCCATCGCGGCGGCCTGTGACATCCGGATCGCGTCGGCCAGCCTTAAATACGGCTTTCCCATCGCACGCACGCTTGGCAATTGCCTCGCAGCGGGCAACCTTGCGCGACTGTCCGAGCTGATTGGGGCAGGGCGGGTTCGTGAGCTCATATTCACGGCGCGCCTGATTGAGGCGGACGAGGCGCTGCGTGTCGGGCTTGTCAGTGAAGTCCTGCCCGACGAGGCCAGCTTGATGGCGCGGGCGAAAGCACTTGCTGACCACGTGGGGTCGATGGCCCCCCTGACCTTGCGCGCCACCAAGGAGGCCATGCGCCGCACCCGCGCGGCCACAAAAGTTGACGATTCCGACCTCATCACCATGTGCTACATGAGCGACGATTTCCGCACCGGCCTTGAGGCTTTCTTGGGCAAGCGCAAACCTGAGTGGACCGGCAAATGAGCACCTCATCAGGACCGCTCAAGGGGCTACGCGTTATCGAGCTGGCGCATATCATGGCAGGGCCGGTATGCGGCATGATGCTGGCCGATATGGGCGCCGACGTGATCAAGGTCGAAAAACCGACTGGGGACGACAGCCGAAGGTTTGTACCTCCGGAAATCGGAGGCGAAGCGGCCGCTTACATGATGATGAATCGCAACAAACGCGGCATCGCCCTCAATCTCAAAGATCCCGAAGCGCTTGAGGTCTTACGTCGACTACTGGCCGAAGCCAACGTGGTAATAGAGAACTACCGTAAAGGCACTATGGAAAAGCTGGGCCTCTCATACGAAGAGCTGGCAAAAGTGAATCCGCGTCTGATCTATTGTGAGATTTCGGGGTTCGGTCGCACTGGCCCCTATGCCGACCGCGGAGGCTTCGATCTGATTGCGCAAGGCATGGCTGGCCTGATGTCAATTACTGGAGAAGCGCCCGGACGTCCGCCAGTCAAGGTCGCCGCGCCGATTTCTGATATCAACGCAGGCATCTTGGCGGCTATGGGAATCAGCGCGGCCTATGCCAACGTGTTGCAGACAGGGCTCGGCCAAAAGGTAGACACCTCCCTGTTCGAGGCAGCGATCGTTCAAACCTACTGGCAGTCCGCAATCGCTTTTGCCACCGGCAAGAAGCCTGAGCCGCTTGGATCTGCGCATCCCCTTAACGCACCGTACCAGGCGTTTCAGACCAGCGACGGCTGGATAAATGTAGGGGCCGCAAATCAGAGCAACTGGGAGCGGTTTCTGAGGGTGATCGGCGCACCGGAGCTAAATGACGATGCCAGGTTCGCGTCGAATGCCGATCGCATACGCAATCTGCCTGCGCTGGTCGAAATCTTAAACGGATACCTTTCACAGGAGACAACTGAAACCTGGTTGGATCGCATGGAAAAGGCGGCGCTGCCGGCCGGACCCGTCAACGACATCCTGCAGATGCACGCGGATCCACAGGCGCGCGCGCGCGACATGATCGTTGAATTGGATCACCCCACAGCCGGAAGGGTTGAAACCTTGGGGCAGCCGGTAAAATTCAGTCGAACCCCCGGCAGCGTCGAACGCGCGTCCCCGCTGTTGGGAGAGCACACAAGAGAAGTTTTGTCCGAACTCGGGTTCGACAGCGCAAAAATAGATGCCCTAATACAGTCACAGGCAGTGGTTGCGGCCACTACATCATGCTGACCTCGGCGCGCACGAAAGGATAGCCAATGGATGCGCGACCCTACGCTGCCAATCCGCATATCAATGTACACATGACAGGAAAATCCCATGAACCTCAGCCTCGATCAGGCGCAAGCCATCATAAAAAATTGCCTTGAATGGCGCAAATCGAACGACCTGAAGCCATTGACGATCGCTGTATTGGACAGCGGTGGTTATTTGGTGGCGCTTGCAAGGGAAGACGGAACCAGCAATTTGAGACCGGATATTGCGCAAGGCAAAGCGCGGGGAGCAGTGGCAATGGGGTTGGGATCGCGGGCGCTTTTCGAAAGAGCTAAGGCGGAACCGTTTTTCATCCAGGCAATGAATGCGCTATCGAACGGCTCACTGGTGCCGGTTGCCGGCGGTGTACTGGTCAAAAAGGATGGTGTCATTTTGGGATCGGTTGGCATTACGGGAGATAATTCAGACAACGACGAGGCTTGCGCAATTGCAGCGATTGAGAAGGCAGGTTTTGTCGCAGACGGTGGATGATAGGTTGTCGGTCCAGCCCGCATAGAGCGCGGAGCAAGGCCGGCCCATCGACGATGGAAAAGAGATCAAAAAAAGTTTGCGCAGACATCCACTTTTGCCGGTACAAATGTGGCTTACGTGATGTCTCAACCAGCATATAAGCCGCCCTTGGCGCTTGAAATCCCCACCCGGTCTGTCAGATTGCCCGCGATATAATTAGGAATGGCAGAGACTTTGATGAAGACAGGAACATTTGTAATCGGGGCGGCCTTACTGGCCGTCGCCGGATGTACGGTACCCGCAACAGCGCCGCAGAGCAACTCTACTCGGGTTGGCAACCTGCCGGAGTCTGTGGTGCGCCTTGCTGCGCCAAACCAAGATCTGACAACAGCGCGTTTGTTGCCCGAAGATGGTTGTTTTTGGTACCAGCATAATGGTCCGGTTGAGACGACACTCGTGCCGCTGCGCGCGGTGGGCGGCAATCCGATCTGCACCAGAAGCCAAGCCTAAAAAATTAAAGGGGACCGCTGTAAGGCGGTCCCCGTCTTTCGTCGCAGTTTAGCTACGTGCGACAACGCTTTCTTCTGCCGAATAGAGATAGGCCGTCGAGCCGGTCCGAACATTCGGGTAAAGCTGATTGATATGCGCCATGATCATCCGAACACAGCCCGAGCTTGCTCGGCCGCCGATGCTGCGCGGCTCAGGCGTGCCATGAATGCGCAGATATGTATCGCGGTTGCCTTGGAATAGATAGAGCGCGCGTGAGCCGAGCGGGTTTTCTGGACCGGGGTCAACACCGTCTTGAAGGCCGGCATAAAGCTCGGGGTCGCGCTTGATCATATTCTGGGTGGGCGTCCAATGCGGCCATTCCACCTTGCGTTTGATGGTATAAGTGCCCGGCTCATAGAGGTTCCCACGCGCAATCGCGACACCATAGCGCATCGCGGTGCCACCCTCTTCGATGTGGTAGACATAGCGGGCGACGGCATCCACATGCACATCTCCAACGCGCAGGCTGTCGTTTGCGACAACACGCTGCGGCAAAAAGCGCGGATGCACGCCCCACGGATTGCTTGTGGCCGGATCAAAACCCGCGGGAGTGACCTGCGCGTCCCAAGAAGCCTTTTCGGCACCTGTTGGACGGGTGCGCGCCATTAGGGGCGTGGCGATGGCACTGGAAAACAGCGCGGTGGTTGTCTGGATGAAATGTCGTCGTGTCAGCATGTATTCGCTCCGTAATTGCGTCGCTGCCAAAAGGCAGAAGCATCTGCGTGTATGAAAGACTAACGGCCTGTCCCCGCTGTAGGTTCAAGGAAGAAGGCACTTGCTAAAGAAATTGTGACTAAAACCACACGGTTTTGTGGGAAGTGCTGGGCAGGAAGGGAGTTTAGTCCGCTGATCTAAGATAAACGAGCTGCCGCAGCTCAGTCGCGCCATGACCGATTTTGGATGGCGGTACGGGAGAGCTGTGCGATCGTGCATTCGGGCAACCGGCAAGGACCGACTACGGGATCGCAGCCATGGCGCGGAAAGTGCCGACAGTACCCCCTCAAACGACGAATGGGCCTTTAACAATTAAACCTAAGTTAACTTTTGCAGGTCTCGGAACTGCGCTATTGTGTTGATATGTTGATAAGCCCTCAGAGCGTAACGCTCGACGCCAGCCATTTCGAACTGATTGAGGCGATGACCGACGAAGTGGTCATTCTTGACGCCACAGGCAGAATTGTGGCCGTCAATACAGCATGGAAACTCTTTTGCGAAGAAAACGACGGTGACAGTGGGTCGCATTACGTGGGGGCCAATTATTTCGACATCTGCACTGCGGCGGTAATGGATACTGTGGTACAGGCCGAAGCCGTCTTGGACGGACTTAAAAAAGCTTTGAAAACAGGTGCTTCCTATGAGGGGGAATATCCCTGCGATGGGCCGGGCGTGCGGCGCTGGTTTCAACTGAATGCCAACCGGATGACGATACAGGGCGCGCCTTGCTTGCTGCTTCAGCACCGCAACGTGACAACACGGCGCATGGCCCATGACGATATTGAACGGGCCCATGTGCAGGCCGAGACATTCGCAGCACTGGTCGCCACCACGGGCGAAGCGATCCTGACCTATGATCTGGATGGCCGCATCATCAGCTGGAACCCGGCCGCTGAGCATCTTTACGGCTATACTGAGCAAGAGGCTTTGGGCCAGTCCGTTGAATTACTCTATCCGGCGGATTGGTCAACGAGCGTTTTTGAGTACCGGGATCAGATCATAGCGGGCAATCTGCGTCAGTTCGATGCGGTACGCGTCGCCAAAGATGGCACGAAGCGTTACGTGACCGTTGCCTGTACGCCTATCAGAACGCTGTCGGGGGACATCGTCTCAATCTCTAACATTCACCATGATGTGACAGCCACACGCAAGGCCGAGGAGGTGCGCGACCTGGTGTCTCGGGAGGTCATTCACCGCGCAAAGAACATGCTGTCTTTGGTCACGGCGATGCAGCGCCAAACTGCCAATTCCGCCACGTCGATGATAGAGTTCAACAAGTCCTTCGGTGACCGCATTCAGGCGCTGGCCCGTTCGACCGATTTGCTGGTCGATGGGGGGTGGTCGTCTGTCGATCTTAAACAACTGGTCCGGGCTCAGTTGGATCCCTTCTCGTTCGGGCAGGGCGAAGTGGTTCATGTAGCTGGCCCTTCAGTTTCACTGGGCCCGCAGGCTTTGCAGCTGATCGGTATGGCGCTGCACGAGCTTGCGACCAATTCCACCAAATACGGTGTCATGAGCGATGGACGCGGACATATCGAATGTCGCTGGTCGCGCGAAGAAACGGGTGGATTGCGCTTTCAATGGCGGGAAACGGGGATCACACTTGATCCTTCCCTTAACAAAGCGTCAGGCTTTGGCAGTAAAGTTCTTTCGGTGCTGGCGCCTGCCATGGTCGACGGGGCCGCAACGACTGAAACCAGCGAAGATACACTGACTTGGACGGTCACGATCCCATCCGGCCATTTGGGCGACACTGCTTGAGATTGGTTGTGACAGCCGCGCCTGTCGTTGCGCACGATCTCTAGGCAATCTGTTCTCCTGTGGGACTAATTTCGCGATTTACGGAACTCTCCCGCGCTGGAAACCTGTTTCTTCTCCAAGAGCGCTACCCCGAACGCGAGAATTGGAGAATATGATGGCCGATGGACATGGCAAGACCGCAACCCTGTACCGTATGGTGATGGAACAGCACCTCTGCCCCTACGGATTGAAATCGAAAGACCTGCTAGAACGGCAGGGCTATAACGTCGATGACAATCACCTCACCACCCGTGAGCAGACAGATGCCTTCATGGCGAAAGAAGGGGTCGAAACCACACCGCAGACCTTTATCGACGGTGAGCGGATCGGCGGGTACGATGATCTTCGCGTACACTTTGACTTGGATAAACCCAAAGATGAGCAATCAGACACAAGCTATCAGCCCGTAATCGCGATCTTCGGTGTGGCTTTCCTTATGGCTCTGGGCTTGTCTTGGTACGCCTTCGGAAACATCCTTACGCTGCGCGCGTTTGAATGGTTCATCTCGATCTCGATGTGTTTCCTTGCTGTGCAAAAGCTGCAGGACATCGAGAGTTTTTCGACAATGTTTTTAAACTATGACCTGCTGGCGCAGCGTTGGGTGCCCTATGGAAAGGTCTATCCATTTGGCGAGGCTTTGGCAGGTATCTTGATGACTGCAGGCGCGCTGACGTGGCTGTCGGCCCCTGTCGCACTTGTTATCGGCGGGATCGGCGCGGTGTCGGTGATCAAAGCGGTCTATATCGACAAGCGCGAGCTTAAGTGTGCCTGTGTCGGCGGGTCGAGCAATGTGCCGCTGGGGTTTGTCTCGCTTACCGAGAATGTCATGATGGTTGTCATGGGGACCTGGATGCTGATCAAGGTCTACGGCTAAGCAGTTCCGGGGTGATTTGGGGCGCAGGTGTAGCGTGCGATCAGGGGGGTATCTGGTCGGGCTGAGAGGATTCGAACCTCCGACCCCCTGCTCCCGAAGCAGGTGCGCTACCAGGCTGCGCTACAGCCCGACCGATGGGCGGCGCATAGCTGAGCTTCGCGGAATTGGCAATTGTTCAACTAGATGGATTTGGCAATATGCTGGGGGAAGCGGGGCGAAGATGGGGCGCTGCCCCAGCAGCCTCTGGCTGCTTCCCCGCGGGTATTTAAGAAAGGATGAAGGGGAGTGGGGCGGGGCATAAAAACCCCGCCGCCTTTGTTAAAGGCTCGCGTCGAGCGCTTTGAGGATCGCGTCGCCCATTTCTTTGGTGGTGATGGGGGTGCCGTCTTCGGGGCCCATCAGGTCTGGGGTGCGGGCACCATCGGCGAGGGCTGTCTCAACAGCCTTTTCCAGACGGGCGGCTTCTTCGCCTTGGTCGAAAGAATAGCGCAGCGCCATGGCGAAGCTGAGGATGCACGCGATTGGGTTGGCTTTGCCTTGGCCCGCGATGTCGGGCGCGGAGCCGTGAACGGGCTCGTAGAGGGCTTTGGGGCGGCCATCGGCATTGGGGGCGCCGAGGCTTGCGGAGGGCAGCATGCCGAGGCTGCCCGTGAGCATAGCGGCACAATCGCTGAGGATATCGCCAAAGAGGTTGTCGGTGACGATCACGTCGAACTGTTTGGGCGCGCGGACCAGCTGCATCGCGCCATTGTCGGCGTACATATGGCTAAGTTCGATGTCGGGGTATTCGGCATCACGGACGCGCTGCGTGACTTCGCGCCACAGGATGCCGCTTTCCATGACGTTGGCTTTTTCCATCGAGCAGACTTTGCTGCTGCGGCGGCGGGCGAGTTCAAAGGCGGAGCGGGCGACGCGCTCGATCTCGCTTTCGGTGTAGCGCTGTGTGTTGATGCCGACGCGTTCGTTGCCTTCCTCAAAAATGCCGCGGGGTTCGCCGAAGTAAACGCCAGAGGTCAGTTCGCGGACGATCATGATGTCGAGCCCGGCGACGATGTCTTTTTTCAGCGAGGAGAAATCGGCCAGCGCGTCAAAGCATTGTGCCGGGCGCAGGTTGGAGAAGAGGTCCATCTCTTTGCGCAGGCGCAAGAGGCCGCGCTCGGGTTTCACGGAGAAATCGAGATCGTCGTATTTCGGGCCGCCGACGGCGCCCAAGAGCACCGCATCGACTTCGAGCGCGCGGGCCATTGTGTCATCGTGCAGGGGTGTGCCGTGTTTGTCATAGGCCGCACCGCCGACCAGATCATGCTCTACATCGAAGGCCAGATCGCGCTTTTCGCCGAACCAGTCGATGATGCGCGTGACCTGCGCCATGACCTCGGGGCCGATGCCGTCGCCGGGGAGGATGAGCAAGGATGGGTTGGCCATGGGAAACTCCTGAAAATACCGTTGCAAACGGGGTAGCCTGCGGGTTCCGAAGGGTCAAGATAGGGGTGCGCTAGCGGGTGAGATCGACCCAGACCAGCGCATGGCGGCTGGCGTCGTCGCCCTTGGGCCAGATCAGGCCTGCGTCGACCACTTTCCAGTCTCGGGAGGGCAGGATGTAGTCGACGCGCATCGGGCCGGTTTGCGACCAGTTGACTGTGGGGTGTTCGGGCAGCGGGTCTTGTATGGATGGGTGGGCCAGCAGGGCGGCAATGGCCTCGCCGCGCCCGTCACCGCGGATCGGGTCGAGGTTGGCATCGCCCAGTAGGATGAAGGGATGTGTAGGCGGGGTGCCGATGCTTCCGGCAAGGTGGTGGACCCAGAAGGTGGTTTCGTCGTGGTTGCGGCGGCCATTGCGGTCTTCGGGGCCGTCGAAGACAGGCGGGGTGGCATGGTAGGTCAGCAGGGTGATGGGGCCGTTCGGTGATTGAATGGGGAGCGACCAATGGCCGTTGGAAGAGAGGCGTTGTGTGGCGTGGGCCTCGACTCCGGCAAAGGGCTTGCCGTCGATCATTGGGTAGAGCGAGCCGGGGAGGTCGCGCCAAATGAGGGTGCTGAAGTTCTGTAGGTTTTTTGTTTGGATCGGATAGCGCGAGAGGATCGCCATGGCGCCTTGGCCAAAGAAACGGCCATAGCCTTGGGCGTCGCGCGGGCCACCGAGCTTGCCGTCACCGTTCAGATCTACATCGCTTTGGCGGCCTGCGTTGGGGGGTGCGGCAAAGCGGTGGGGGTAGGGCGCGCCTGCGGCGGTGTGGGCATCGGCGAGGGCATTAAGGGCGCTGAGTTCGAGATCGTAGTCGATGCCTTGCAGCACGATGATGTCGGGATTGGCGGCGGTGATGGCTTGCACGACCGAAGCGATGCTTGGGTCATCGCCGCGCAGGATATCCCGCAGCAGAATGCCCGGCCCTTTGCGCGATAATTCGGTGTTGAAGGTGGCGATGCGCAGCGGTTCGGCTTGCGCGAAATTTGGCAGCAGCACCAGCGCTGGCAGCAGCAAGCGGATCAGGCGGCCTGCATATGCGCTTCGGCGTAGGCGCGGCGGCGTTTGTCGTGAATCATCTCGGCCACGCGCCCCATGGCGATGCCCCGCATGATCATACTGGCCGGAAGGAAAGCCCATGCGCTTATTGTCCAGATCATGGTTTGCGGATTGCTTAATGAGATTGGATCTAACAGATCGGCGGTGGCTTTGACCACTGCAGGGATGATGAAGGGCAACAGAAAGCCAAGCGCGATGTTGATCCGCGCGTCGCGTTGCAGGCGGTAGAGCACGTCGCCTCCGGCGGTTGGATCAAAGAGCGGCAGGTTTACCCAAACGTTGAAAGCGCCTTGGCGCGCGGGCCAGCCCATGACGCGCACCAGCACCACAAAGGTCGTCAGTGCGATGAGCGAGACAAGATACGCCAGCCCCGCCGCTGTGCGGATCAGGTTGACGGCTTCATACGGCGCGTCGCTGGGCATCATCAGCACCACCAGCCGCACCGGAGAATAGGGGAAGTCGAGCGCATTGCCCAAGATTGTGCCGAGCGATGTTAGTGTGCTGGTGAGCACGGTCGGGGAAGCTTGGCCCCGCGCAATCAGAGATAGAACGACGATGGTAAAGATTAAGCTCATGAAGCGCAGCCGATTGAAAGGCGGCGCATCGCGAAATTCGACGATGCTGGGCTGGCGGGAGTTGTATTCCATAAAGGTCAGGATCGCCGCGACGATGGCGAGGAGCAGGGTGATCTGGCTCGATTCCGCATCGGCGCCCGGCAAAAGGAGCGCAGGTGTGGCTATCAATAGCGCCACCAATAGGCCACGCGTTGCCGCGCCTGTCATACGTCCGATCACTGCTCTGCCCTTCCAAACTGGCCAGACGCGATACATTGCCGCGTGCTTGTCCCAACTTGATGGCCCCGATTGCTGGGGCTTGCCTCATTCTTGTCCAATTTTTGCCTTCTTTCTGCGGACGCCTCAAGGCTTCGCGTGAAGAAGAGCAGAATACTGAGGTATTTTGAGGGAAGGGGTGGTGCGTTCTTGCATCAATTCCATGGCGGATTGATGGCGGGCCGCAACATCTTGTGGGCGCTCGAATTACGCCCACAAGTTGAGTTTAGAAGTGAACGATTAAACCCAAGGACGGCTCTGGTTGAGCGAATCCTCATAGGTATCGATCGCCGTGCCCTTCTCAAGCGTCAGGCCGATGTCGTCCAAGCCGTTGAGCAGGCAATGCTTTTTAAAGGCGTCTACTTCGAAGGGAAATTTCTCACCGTCGGAGGTCGTTACGGTCTGACCTTCGAGATCGATGGTCATCCGCGCGTTGGAGCCTTTTTCCGCATCCCTCATCAGCACATCGACCTGTTCTTGCGGCAAGGCGATGGGCAGGATGCCGTTCTTGAAGCAGTTGTTGTGAAAGATATCGGCAAAGCTGGGCGCGATGACGCAGCGGATGCCGAAATCTTTGATCGCCCAGGGCGCATGTTCGCGCGAGGAGCCGCAGCCGAAGTTGTCGCCCGCCACGAGGATCTGCGCATCGCGGTACTGTGGCTGGTTCAGCACGAAATCGGGAATCTCGTTGCCTTCGCGGTCATAGCGCATTTCGTCGAACAGGTTCACGCCAAGGCCAGAGCGCTTGATCGTTTTGAGAAAGACTTTGGGGATGATCATGTCGGTGTCGATGTTCACCAACGGCATGGGGGCCGCGGTGCCGGTGATTTCTGTAAACTTTTCCATAGGGGTGTCCTTTGGGTCATGCGGGAACCGCGGCAGCGCTGCGCGCGTTTATCGCAATTGGGTCATTAGGAGTTCAGAGTATGTCGTATCGAGAAGGCACGAAGGTGGAATGGGACTGGGGCAATGGCACCGGGACCGGCAAGATCGTCAAGAAATACACGCAGAAGATCACGCTGAAGCTGCAAGGCAGCGAGGTGACCCGCAAAGCAACTGATGACGAACCGGCCTATAAGATCGAACAGGACGACGGCAGCGAAGTGCTGAAGTCTGGCAGCGAGTTGCGCAAGGCCGATTAAGCCCCACGCAACGCTGGAAGTATGCCCGCCCCGCCCCGTCACGCCAATTCGCGCACGTCGGTCAGATGGCCAGTGAGGGCAGCGGCGGCAGCCATGCCGGGCGATACGAGGTGTGTCCGCCCTTTATAGCCCTGACGCCCCTCGAAGTTGCGGTTTGACGTGGCCGCACAGCGTTCACCGGGGGCGAGCTGGTCGGGGTTCATCGCCAAGCACATCGAACAACCAGCGAGGCGCCATTCAAAACCGGCCTCGCGGAAGATATCCGCCAGCCCTTCTTCCTCGGCCTGAGCGCGCACAAGGCCTGAGCCCGGCACGACCATCGCACGCAGACCGTCCTTGATCTTCTTGCCCTTCAGCACCGCAGCAGCGGCGCGCAGGTCTTCGATGCGGCCGTTGGTGCAGGAGCCGATGAATACCGTGTCGATCTGAATGTCGGTGAGTTTCTGGCCGGGTGTCAGGTCCATATACTCAAGCGCGCGTTTCACCGCGTCGACCTTGCCGCCTTTGAAATCTTCGGGCGCAGGGACCACGGACGTGATCGGCAGCACGTCTTCGGGCGAGGTGCCCCATGTGACAACTGGTGCGATGTCTTCGCCCTTCAGCGTGACGACCTTGTCGAAATGCGCGTCGTCGTCGGAGTAGAGCGTTTTCCACCAGTCCATCGCCGCTTCCCATTGTGCGCCTTTCGGAGCGTGGGGGCGGCCTTTGCAATACTCAAAGGTCTTTTCGTCAGGTGCGATAAGGCCTGCACGCGCGCCGCCTTCGATCGCCATGTTGCAGACGGTCATGCGGCCTTCCATCGACAGATCGCGGATCGCTTCGCCGCAATATTCGATGACATAGCCGGTGCCGCCCGCCGTTCCGGTGGCGCCGATGACCGACAGGGTGATGTCTTTGGCCGTGACGCCGGGGCGCAGCTTGCCAGTGACTTCGACCTTCATGTTCTTGCCCTTGCGCTGGATCAGCGTCTGGGTGGCAAGGACGTGCTCGACCTCGGATGTGCCGATGCCATGTGCCAGTGCGCCAAAAGCGCCGTGGGTCGCGGTGTGGCTGTCGCCGCAGACGACGGTCATGCCGGGCAGGGTCCAACCCTGTTCGGGGCCGACGATATGCACGATACCCTGACGGATGTCCGACACCGGGTAGTAATGCACGCCGAACTCGCGGGCGTTCGTGTCCAGCGCGGAAACCTGAATGCGGCTGTCCTCGGTCATCGCCTCGGGGTCTTCGCGGCCTTCGGTCGTCGGCACGTTGTGGTCTGGCACAGCGATGGTTTTGTCTGGCGCGCGGACGGTGCGGCCCGACATGCGCAGCCCTTCAAAGGCCTGCGGGCTGGTCACTTCGTGGACCAGATGACGGTCGATATAGAGCAAACAGGTGCCGTCATCGGCTTCGTGGACGACATGGGCGTCCCAGATTTTATCGTAAAGCGTCTTGGGGGACATGATGGTCCTCTCCCGTGGTTTGGAATGGCTAAGGGTGTGGCTAAAGGTCGGCTTAAGCCCGAGCAAGAACGCTATGCGTTGCGCCAAAAAAGCGTTCGCGCAGTCGCGCACGGTCGCAAAGGTCAAACACCAGTATCATGGGGCCCTGGATATAGAGCCTTGGCGAGTCTCGCAAGGTGGCATCGTGGGGTGTCGAACGGGTCAGGCGGCGCTGCGGTTCTTGCTCTGAAGGGGAGGCTGTGCAACCGTGATCTTCCTTAGCTGCGAAGGTCGTACATGATCCCTGAATCTCACCCGTTTTCGAACTTCCTTCTTTCGCTACAGGCATTGTTCGATGGGGTGCTTGGCTTCGGGGAAAGTGTCCTTAGCCCCGGCTGGCGTCAGAACCAGATCCTGATCTTGGTGGCTCTGGTGGCTTTGGCGTGGATTTTGCATCGGGTCACCGGAGTGATGCTGCAAAACTGGGTCCGTTCTCGTGAGGGGTGGTCTAAATGGCAGCTTCGGGTCGTGGTTCAGGTCAAGCGACGGCTAGGGCTGATGTGGTTCGCGGTGCTGGCGGGGCTTTTGTATCAGGTGATGCAGAACGTCACTTGGCCGTCGCGGTCTTATCTCATCGGATTAGCGGCGACCTTGGCGGCGATCTATGTCGGCATCGCCTTTGCCGCGCGGCTGGTGCGCAATCGCCCACTGCGGCGTATGGTGACATGGGGTCTGTGGATATACGCCACGTTCTACATGCTGAATGTCGCAGACGATGTGGCGGTGTTTCTGGATGGCGTTGCGCTGACCATCGGAGAGTTTCGCCTGTCGGTGATGACCGTGTTGACTGCGCTCGTCGTGGTCGGCGCGCTGCTAACCATGGCGCGACTTGTCAGCACGACCACTGCCGCGACGATCCGGAAGAACGAAGACATCAGCCCCTCTATGCAGGTGCTGGCCGTGAAGGGCGTGCAGATCCTGCTCTATGGTTTGGCGTTCTTCATCGGCGTGCGGGCCGTGGGGATCGACCTTACCGGGCTTGCGGTACTGTCGGGTGCGATCGGTGTGGGTCTTGGTTTTGGTCTGCAAAAGGTGGTGTCGAACCTCGTCTCGGGCGTGATCATTCTGCTGGATAAGTCGATCAAGCCCGGCGACGTGATCAGTCTGGGCGAGACCTTCGGCTGGATCCAGACGCTCGGCGCGCGCTATGCGTCTGTGGTGACGCGGGACGGCAAAGAATACCTGATCCCGAACGAAGACCTCATCACCGGGCAGGTGGTGAACTGGTCCCACTCCAACGATTTCGTCCGGCTCGATATCTATTTCGGCACGGCCTATTCCGACGATCCGCATGTGGTGCGTAAACTGGCGGTTGATGCGGCCAAGGGGGTTGATCGGGTGCTGAGCTACAAAGCGCCTGTTTGCCATATCGTCGGGTTTGGCGATTCGTCGGTGGATTACATTCTGCGCTTCTGGATCAAGGATCCGACCGGCGGGCTGACCAACATTCGCGGCAATGTCTATCTGGCGCTTTGGGATGCGTTCAAAAAAAACGACATTTCCATCCCATTCCCGCAGCGCGAGGTGAAAGTCATCGAAGACAGTCAGTTGGCCCTTTCGCGTGCCTCGGCCGCGCGGGATATGCCCGACTAAGCGGGGATTTGCGCCACGGTTAACGCTGGAAACACGCGATCCATTGAAAAATGCCTCTTGGGTCGCTAAATTGGGGCTGCTCGGCACCGGGGCAAGCGTTTAGCATTGGCGGTGCATTACGAAGGAGGACAATGTCCTGTCTCTTAACGTTGACGCAGCGCAGGCTGCTGACCATGGGGCCGCAATGACTGCCGCCTCGCAAATCGCAACCAGCGACGACCTGCTGGCGCTTATCCTTTCCTCGCTGAATGACGACAAGGCCGAAGACATCGTGCAGATTGATCTGCGCGGCAAAACGGCCATCGGCGACTATATGGTGATCTGCTCGGGCCGCTCCACGCGGCAGGTTTCGGCGATCGCGGAAAAGCTGGCACAGGCCGTCAAAGACGCCACCGGACGTACGTCCAAAATGGAAGGCCGCGAAACCGGCGACTGGGTCTTGATCGACACAGGCGACGTTGTCGTGCATGTTTTCCGCCCCGAAGTCCGCGAGTTCTACCAACTCGAAAAGATGTGGCTGGGCGGCGAAGACGCGGCTGCGGTCATGCCGCACTGATCCTGCTTTCGCGGGACTAAGCCATGCGGGTACATATCTGCGCCATGGGCCGGCTTCGCGCCGGTCCCGAAAAATCTCTTGTCGATGACTATCTCACCCGGTTCGACCGGACCGGGCGCGGTCTGGGCCTTGGCCCTGCGCGCGTGGTTGAGATGGAAGACAAAAAGGGCGGCGGCATGGCTGCCGAAGCTGTCCTGTTACAGCGCGCGATCCCGCAAGGTGCGGTGATCTGCGTGTTGGATGAGCGCGGCAAAGTCGAAACCTCCCCTGCTTTTGCCGAACGGCTTGGCACATGGCGTGATGCCGGACGTGGGGATTTGGCCTTTGTTATCGGCGGGGCGGATGGCATTGACCCCAGCCTGCGCGCTCAAGCGGATCATGCGCTGTCTTTCGGTAAGATGGTCTGGCCGCATATGCTGGTGCGGGTCATGCTGGCTGAACAGCTCTACCGTGCCGCGGCAATCCTATCGGGCGGACCCTACCACCGGGTGTGACCCCGGCATGGATTAGGGCAGCGGAACCGTGACAACATCCGAAGACCAACCATCCAGACTATCGCGCGCCTGAATGCTCACCTCGGTTACCCCGTCGGGAATGCGCACGCCGGATAGCGAGCGGGTGAACGGCTGCTCTTCGATATGGGGGTGCGCCAGATTGCGCGTGCCCAACGGTTCCCCATCAGGACCAAGGACACGCCAAGCATCTGCATAATGCTCCCAACCGCTGTCATTATGGCGGACGGTTACGTCAAACTTCCAAAGGTCACCAAGCTGCACAACCGTGACATTCACAATCGACGGCGGATCGGCCAGGGCCGGCGTGGCAAAGGCCAGCGAGGCGAGGATGAGGCTACGTTTGAACATGTGGGACCACCTAAAATAACAGACTGAATATAGCGTGTTTGCTGGCGGTTCCAAGGTGGGCAAATGCGATGACCTCACAATTCACCGTGATGCCGCGAATTGGTGGTGCAATTGCACAAGCGGCGCGGCAAACTGGTCAAACCCGCAGCACTAGGCCTATGCTGCACGGTAAGAGGAGGACCGCAATGGAGATGCCAACACCCGATGCCGGGATCATTGCGCGCAAGGCGCATGTCGTCGCGCGGCTGCGCGCGGTCTTGCCACAGGCCGCCGTGATTGACGATGTGCATGAGACTCGCGCCTATGAATGCGACGCGCTTACTGCATACAAATGTCCGCCCCTCGCCGTGACCCTGCCTGCCAGCACCGAAGAAGTCTCGACCGTGCTGCGCATCTGCCACGAGGAGGGCGTTCCGGTCGTGCCGCGCGGGTCGGGCACATCGCTTGCCGGTGGGGCGTTGCCGACCGCCGATAGCGTGGTGCTGGGCGTGGCGCGGATGGCCGAAGTGCTTGAGGTCGATTATGACAACCGCCTGATGCGGGTGCAGACAGGGCGCACCAATCTCAGCGTGACAGGCGCGGTTGAGGAGGATGGCTTTTTCTACGCCCCTGACCCTTCCAGCCAGTTGGCCTGCGCCATCGCGGGCAATATCGCGATGAACTCTGGCGGGGCGCATTGCCTGAAATATGGGGTCACCACGAACAATCTGCTGGGCGTTACGATGGTGATGATGGATGGCGAAGTGGTAGAGATCGGCGGCGGGTATATGGATGCGGGCGGGCTTGATCTGCTGGGGGTTATCTGCGGCTCTGAAGGGCAATTGGGCGTAGTGACAGAAGCGACCCTGCGCATCCTGCCCAAGCCCGAAGGTGCGCGCCCCGTGCTGATGGGGTTTGACGACAACGCCGTGGCGGGGGCTTGCGTCAGTGACATCATCAAAGCGGGGGTTCTGCCCGTTGCGATCGAATTCATGGACCGCCCCTGTATTGAGGCGACCGAAGCCTTCGCCCATGCGGGATACCCGATGTGCGAGGCGCTGCTGATCGTTGAAGTCGAAGGCTCAGATGCCGAGATTGACCACCAGCTTCAGCTCATCAAAGAGATCGCGCAGCGGCACAACCCGGTGGAACTGCGCGAAAGCACCAGCGCCGAAGAAAGCGCCGCCATTTGGCTCGGGCGCAAATCGGCCTTTGGCGCGATGGGGCAGATCAACGATTACATGTGCCTTGATGGCACGATCCCGGTGACCGAACTGCCGATGGTGTTGCGGCGCATCGGTGAGATGTCGGACAGCTATGGCCTTAAGGTGGGCAACGTCTTCCATGCAGGCGACGGCAATATGCACCCGCTGATCCTGTTTGACGCCAACAAACCCGGTGATCTGGAAAAATGCGAAGTCTTTGGCGCGGATATCCTGCGGCTTTGTGTCGAGGTCGGCGGCTGTCTGACCGGAGAGCATGGCGTCGGCATCGAAAAGCGCGATCTGATGCATGTGCAGTATGCTCCGGCGGATCTGGAGGCGCAGTTGTCGGTGAAGGACGTGTTTGATCCTTTGTGGTTGCTCAACCCCGCCAAGGTCTTTCCGCTGGATGTCACAGAAGGGCGGCGCGGGCGCGGCACGTCGGTGGCCGCGTGAGGGTTGCCAGCGAAGCCGAACTGGTTGAGGCAATCCAAGGGGCGGCGGGGCCGTTGTCTTTGCGCGGAGGGAATACGCGGGGCATGGCCGGGCCGGGTGCTGCGCTGTCACTTGCGGGACTGCGTGGCATTAACCTTTACGAGCCGGGCGCGCTGACGCTGGTGGCGCAGGCCGGTACGCCAGTGGCAGAGATTGAAACGGCCCTCGCCGCCGAAGGCCAGCGGCTGGCCTTTGAACCGATGGATCATCGCGCCTTGATGGGCACGACCGGAGAGCCGACCATCGGTGGGGTCTTTGCCGCCAACGTCAGCGGGCCGCGACGGCTTGCCGTCGGCGCTGCGCGGGATTTTCTGCTGGGCGTGCGTTTTGTCGATGGGCAGGGGTACGTTATCAAGAACGGGGGCCGGGTGATGAAAAACGTCACCGGCTATGATCTGGTCAAGCTGCTGGCCGGGTCGCGCGGGACATTGGGCGCGTTGACCGAAGTGTCGCTTAAGGTTTTGCCCGAACCGGAAACCAGCGCGACGCTTGTGCTTTCTGATCTGGACGACCCTGCCGCCATCGCCGCCATGGCGCAGGCGATGCGCAGCCCTTTCGAGGTCACCGCAGCAGCCCATGATCCGGCGCAGCGCCGGACGTATCTACGATTGGAGGGGTTTGAGGCCTCAGTCACATACCGCATCGGGCGGCTGAAGGACCTGCTCTCGGCAACCGGTGCCGCGCTTGAGAGCCTCGCGGCGGAGCAATCCATCACGCTCTGGCGCGACCTGCGTGATGTGGCGGCCTTTCATGGGGCGCTGGGGGATGTTTGGCGGGTGCATTGCCGTCCGACTGAGGCACCGGCGCTGGCGGCAAAGGCCGGGGCAGAGGCGCATCTTTATGACTGGGCCGGGGGGCTGATCTGGCTGCGCATGGCCCCCGGCACGGACCTGCGTGCCCGGTTGGGCCGCTATGACGGTCACGCGACGCTCTTGCGGGCCGATGAGGCGGCGCAAGCTCTGCCCCGGCAGGAACCCGAAGCACCCGGTGTGGCGCGCCTAACGGCAGGGCTCAGGGCCAAGTTCGACCCACGCGGCATTTTCAAAGCCGAAGCCTTGGCGCTGTCCACATGACATTGGTGCTGGTCTTTCTCATCGTTTTTCTGATCGGCCCGTTCCTGTTCAAAGCGCTGATCGCCGTGCCACCCTCCCGGCGGGCCATCCGTGTGGTGGGGGCCGTGGTTCTGGCCGCCTTTCTGACCGCCATCGGCCTGCGCTACGGCCTCTTGCGCTTTTGGTCCGACAGCCTGTGGTTGCTGGGGGCCGTTGCCCTCGCGCTCTGGTCCGCTTGGATCGCGGTGATCGCGCTGGTGGTCCAAGCGCTTCGCCGCGCTGACCCGCGCCCTGCCATGCGCCGGTGGAGCGGGGTTCTGGGGGCCGTGGGCACCACGGTTCCTTGGTTCGGCCTCGTCCTCGCGAACCTCATGCGCAGCACATAATTTCGGAGCATCCATGCAGACCACATTCACCCCCGAACAGTTGCAGGATCCTGACACGCAGCGCAGCAATGACATCCTGCGCGCCTGCGTGCACTGCGGCTTTTGCACGGCGACTTGCCCGACCTATCAGGTCTTGGGCGATGAGTTGGACAGCCCGCGCGGGCGCATCTATCTGATCAAGGACATGCTGGAGAACGACCGCGACCCGGACCCAAAGACAGTCCTGCACATCGACCGCTGTCTGTCCTGCCTTGCCTGTATGACGACCTGCCCCTCGGGCGTGCATTACATGCATCTGGTCGACCACGCCCGCAGCTATATCGAGGAACGGTACAAGCGGCCAATGGGGGAACGCGCGCTGCGTTGGATGCTGGCGCGGATATTGCCCTATCCGACACGCTTTCGATTGGCGCTGTTGGGGGCCAAGATCGGTCGGCCCTTCGCGCGGCTGATGCCCGACGCCCGGCTGCGCGCCATGCTTGAGATGGCGCCAAAGACGATCCCCCCGGTCAGCCGCAATGACGATCCGCAAAGCTTCCCGGCTCAGGGCAAACCGCTGCGCCGTGTCGCCCTGATGACCGGCTGCGCCCAAAAGGCGCTGAACACCGATATCAATGACGCGACGATCCGGCTGCTCACCCGTGCGGGCTGCGAGGTGGTGGTTGCCGAAGGCGCGGCCTGTTGTGGGGCGCTGACCCATCATATGGGCAAGACCGATGAAAGCCACGCCCATGCCGCACGCAATATCCGCGCATGGTGCGCCGAGATTGACGGCAAAGGGCTAGACGCGATCGCCATCAACACCTCGGGCTGCGGCACCACGGTGAAGGATTACGGCCATATGTTCCGCAATGACCCGCTGGCTGCGGATGCCGCACGGGTCTCGGCCTTGGCAAAGGATGTGACGGAATTGCTGGCGGAGTTGGACCTGCCCTTCGCCGAACCTACGGAGCAAGGCATGGTCGTGGCCTATCACGCGGCCTGTTCGCTGCAACACGGGCAGCAGATCAAGACCACGCCGAAAATGCTGCTGAAACAGGCAGGCTTCACGGTGGTGGAACCTGCCGATAGCCACCTCTGCTGTGGCTCGGCAGGGACGTATAACCTCATGCAGCCGGAGATTTCGGCAAAGCTGAAAGAGCGCAAGATCAAAACGTTGGAGGCGAAGTCGCCGGATGTCATCGCGGCGGGCAATATCGGGTGCATGATGCAGATCGGCTCGGGCACCGGGGTGCCTGTGGTGCATAGCGTCGAATTGCTGGATTGGGCCTGCGGCGGGCCGAAACCGCCCGCCTTGAGCCGCGACCCTGACGCGCCCGCGCAAGTGCCGCGTTTGCGTTAATCCTACGCCGTATTTTCGCCGCAACTCCCCTATATCCGCCAATGTGAACATGGTTTTGAGGTGCATTTTGCGACAATTGTTGGCGGCTATTCTCGGCGTCTTTACCATCGCCACGACGGCAATGGCCCAAGACAGCGCGCTCAAAGCGCTCGACAACGGTGTCGACGCCGCCGCTTGGGAGGCTGTGGGCCGGCTCGACATCGGCGGCACCGGCTTTTGCACCGGCACGCTTATCGCGCCGCGCCTTGTCCTGACCGCAGCGCATTGTCTTTTCGACCGCGAAACCAAGGCCCGCATTGATCATGGCGAAGTGCAGTTCCTTGCCGGGTGGCGCAATGGCCGCGCCGGGGCGTACCGCGATATTCGCCGCGCCGTGGTGCATCCCGATTACGTCTATGACGGCGAGGTTTCCTCGGGCCGGGTGCGCAATGACCTGGCGCTGTTGGAACTGTCGCGCCCCATCCGCAACACCACGATCCGTCCCTTCGGCACCGCCGCGCGCCCGCGCCCCGGCGATAGCGTCGGCGTGGTCAGCTACGCCCGTGATCGTGCCGAAGCGCCGTCGCTGCAAGAGGTATGCAAGGTCCTGGCCCAGCAAGAAGGGGTATTGGTGACCTCCTGTTCGGTCGATTTCGGCTCAAGCGGCGCGCCGATCTTTAGCATTGTCGCGGGCGAGGCGCATATCGTCTCAGTCGTGTCGGCCAAGGCCGAGGTCGAAGGCACGCAGGTCTCTCTCGGTACCGCTCTGGGCGCGCCCTTGGCGTTGTTGCAAGCGGAACTGGTGGCGGGCAAAGGTGTGTTTCTGGATTCCAACCCCGCAGGCAAACGCATCCGGGTCGGAGAAGAGCGCGGCACCGGGGCGAAATTCATCCGGCCTTAAATCTGCGACCCCAAGACTTGAAAGCGCGCAGAACCCATCCCACATGAGCTTTGCCGAGGTGCCTGAATAGGGCCTTGGCGCTTGAAAAACCGGGTCTGTCCAATGGTGGAAGGCCCGATATGTCAATCGCTCAAAGATGAGGATGAACACATGCGTAGCTTTGATTTCGCACCCCTTTACCGCTCCAGCGTTGGTTTTGATCAGATCGCCAACATGATGGACCGGGTTTTGACCAATGATGGGGCCACCCCCAGCTACCCCCCGTATAACATCGAAAAGCTAGAAAATGATGCTTACCGCATTTCCATCGCCGTCGCCGGTTTCTCCGACAGCGATCTGAGCGTTGAAGTGCGCGAGAAGGCTCTGATCGTCTCGGCCCGCAAAGCAGATGAGAACGAAGCCAAAAGCTATCTGCACCGTGGCATCGCCACCCGCGCGTTCGAGCGTCGCTTCCATTTGGCTGACCACGTTCAAGTGACCGGTGCGGCACATGCCGACGGCATGCTGCATATCGAGCTTGAGCGTCAGGTGCCCGAAGCTTTGAAGCCGCGTCAGATTGCGATCTCTTCTGAGGTCAAGGCAATCGAAAAGGACGTAGTTGACGCCAAATCCGTCAACTAAGGCCAGCCATTTCTGAGCTGCACAAAGGCCCGCTATCTAGCGGGCCTTTTTTGCTGGGCGCGGCGCAACGGTATGCCCCGCTGTGGGAGGATATCTGCCGGTGAAGGGGGCTCATAACGGCATGTTTCTGCTGCGCGATATTGGGGGCGAAACCAAGGACAGGGCGGGGTGTTGAGTGGGGGACCGGGCAGGCGTGCCCGGGCAACAGCGTGCAAAGTTCCGCACGCGCAATGAAAGGAAGAACCATGACTAACTATGCAAATTCCCTACGCAAGCTGACCATGACCACGGCTGTCACAGCCCTCATGGCTGCACCGATTGCCGCAATGGCACAGACTGCTGACGTGGGCGCTGGCGCCGATGTAAATGCAGGTGTGAGCGCCGATGTGGCGGGCACCGCGACTGGTGCGGATGTCGCAGCGGGCGCAGATAGTGCCCTGTCGACCGACCAAACAATCGCGACAGACGCTGAGACGGACGCGGACATTGCGTTTGATGGCAGCACCGTGGCTGTGGCCTCGGATGACACTGTGATCGGCACAATTTCCAACGCGGAACCGCAAGATGACGGCTCGGTCCGTTATTCGATTGATCTGGCCGACGACTTTGCAGCAGGCAGTGACCGTGCGGTCGTGCAGATTGACCAAGTTGTCGACGCGGATGGCCAGCTTGCCATCGGTATGACTGGCGAAGAATTTGCCGCAGCACTGACCCAGCAGACCACTGCGGGCGGCACGGCACAGACCCAGACCAACTAAGACGGGTCACCCCGATAGGGCGTTTCTCTCCCCCGCCCGGAGGCCGGCAGCGTGAAAGCGCTGTCGGCTTTTTCCGTATATGTTGCCCAGTGCCGTTCCCTGACACCCTGCCTGTGTGAAAAAAGGGCCGCGCGGGGTGATCCCCGGCGGCCCTAAATTGTTTCAGCTGGTCTTAAGTTTTAGACCGACAGGCAGACGTATTTCATCTCAAGGTAATCTTCGATTCCGTGGTGAGACCCTTCGCGGCCAAGGCCGGACTGTTTAACCCCACCAAAGGGGGCAAGCTCGGTTGAGATGATGCCGGTGTTGACGCCGACGATGCCATATTCCAGCGCCTCGGCCACTTTGTAGACGCGGCTCAGATCCTTGGCATAGAAATAGGACGCGAGGCCAAAGATCGTGTCGTTGGCCATGGCGATGACGTCATCTACGCTATCAAATTTGAACAGCGGGGCGAGAGGGCCAAAGGTCTCTTCCTTGGCGACCTTCATGTCCTGCGTCACGCCAGTGACAATGGTCGGGCCAAAGAAATTGCCGCCCATGTCGTCCTTGGCATTGCCCAGAATGATCTCGGCACCGTTGTCGACCGCGTCCTTGATGTGTTCGCGCACTTTGTCGGAGGCTTCGGGGTTGATGAGCGGGCCAAGGTCTGTGCCCTCTTCGAGGCCGTCACCGACCTTCATCTTGCTCACCCGGTCTTTCAGCTTGGCCGCGAATTCGTCATAGACGCCCGCCTGCACATAGATCCGGTTGGCGCAGACACAGGTCTGGCCGTTGTTGCGGAACTTGCACATGATCGCGCCTTCGACGGCGGCATCAAGATCGGCATCATCAAAAACGATGAACGGCGCGTTGCCGCCCAGTTCCATGGAGCATTTCATCACTTGATCGGCAGCCTGCTTCAGCAGGATGCGCCCCACTTCGGTAGAGCCGGTGAAGGTCAGCTTGCGCACAGCGGGGTTCTCGCAGAACTCCTTGCCCACGGCAGACGACGACGACGACGGCACTACGTTGAACACGCCAGCCGGGATGCCCGCACGTTCGGCCAGCACGCCCATGACGATGGCGGAGAGTGGTGTCTCTGCCGCCGGGCGCGCCACAAAGGAACAGCCTGCCGCCAGCGCAGGGGCTGCCTTGCGGGTGATCATCGCGTTGGGGAAGTTCCACGGCGTGATCGAGGCTGCCACGCCGATGGGCTGCTTCATCACCATGATGCGCTTGTCGCGCTGGTGGCCGGGGATCATCTCGCCGTAGACGCGCTTGGCCTCTTCGCCAAAGAATTCGATGAAGGACGCGCCATAGGCGATTTCGCCCTTGGCTTCGGCCAGCGGTTTGCCCTGCTCGGCGGTCAGGATGGTGCCCAGATCGTCTTGGTTCTCCATCATCAGGTCGAACCATTTGCGCATGATGCCAGCCCGTTCTTTGCCGGTCCAGCTTGCCCATTCCTTCTGCGCCTTTTCGGCCTGCGCGATCGCGCCCGCGACCTGAGCGCGGCTCAGGTTCGCGACCTGTGCGATAACATCGCCCCGCGCGGGGTTGGTCACATCGAATGTACCGTCGTCGCCATCAACCCATTGGCCGCCGATATAGGCCCGGGTTTCTAGCAGGCTGGGGTCTTTGAGTAGTGATTTCAGATCCGTCTTTGCATCAGTCATGTCATCTCTCCGCTATTCTCTCTAGCCTCCAAAGCAACAACAGGTATGATTGTCCAGTTCAGTTTGATCAAATCCGGGGTGGGAGACCCAAATGATGCTAGATGACGCTTATGCCAATGGCGCTTATATCGACGGGGCCGACGGCTTTCCGCCCCGCTGGGAGAAGGAGGCAGAGGCATTTCGCGCCGCGCTTGGCGCGCGGGCGCAGTTGAATGTGCGCTACGGCCCCTCGGACCGTCAGAAGTTCGATCTGTTCCAGCCCGAAGGCGTGTCGCGCGGCACGGCGGTCTTTGTGCATGGTGGTTATTGGAAGGCGTTCGACAAGAGCTATTGGTCGCATCTGGCCGCCGGACCCTTGGCGCGGGGCTATGCTGTGGCGATGCCGTCTTATGACCTCTGCCCCGATGTGCGCATTTCGGAGATATCCACGCAGATCGCCGCTGCGCTGACCGAAGTGGCGAACCGGACGCAGGGCACAATCGTCCTGGCGGGCCATTCGGCGGGCGGGCATTTGGTGGCGCGTATGACCGACCCTTTGCTGCTTGGCGCTGACGTGCGCGACCGGATCACGCGGATCGTGCCTATCTCTCCAGTGGCCGACCTCGCGCCGCTGCTTGAGACTGAGATGAACAACACCCTGCGTCTGGATGAAGCCGAAGCCGCCGCCGAAAGCCCGATAAACATGACCCCGCCACATGGCGTTGATGTAACCGTTTGGGTTGGCGCGGACGAGCGGCCGGTGTTCCTTGAGCAAGCCGAGAATTTCGCCCGTAGCTGGGGCGCGAAGCAGGTGGTGGCCGAGGGCAAGCATCATTTCGATGTGATCGACCCGTTGGCCGAAGCCGATAGCGACCTGACCAAGGCACTTTTGGGCAGCTAAATCGCTTGCGCCCCGACAAATGCCATGCGCCGAGGCGTAAGGCATTTGCCGCAGTGCTGCAGAGGCACTATGTCGGGAGGGAAAGGCCCCTGTTCGGCCGCGCGACTTAATTGAAAAGGGCCGAAGATGAAAATCGTCAAATGGGTGTTCTGGGTGGCCATTTGGGTGATGGTGGGGGCGTTCTTTCACTATACCCTGCCGCAGACCGATATCGTGCGGGTCACGGACACCTATGAAAAGCGGATCGACTTCGGCAAGAGCTCGATTTTCTGGGCGGGCTCTTCGACCGACAGCGCCGGGCAGGCGGTCAACCGCGATGTCTTTTTCATCCAGACCCGCCGCGCCAAGGGCGATGTCATGGTTTACCGCAACGAAGACACCGGCTGGGGCTGGCCGCCCTATTTTAAATTCGACACCGCCAATCTTCAGGCTGAGGCCGCAGATGCGCGCAGCACCACCGGGGCACCGCAGTATTACGCGCTCAAGCACTATGGCTGGCGCAGTGAACTTTTATCGATCTACCCCAATGCCATCTCGCTCCGCGCGGTCGAGGGGCCAGCGGCAGGCAAGGGCATCCCCTTTGTCAGCATCATCGTTCTGATCCTCTTTGCGGCACTGGTTTATGCCATTTGGGTGCGCTGGCGGCGCTTCCGCAGGGCGCGACTTGACCCAAGGATCGAGGCGATTGAAGACGATATCGCTGCGCGCCGGGGCCGCTTTGCCCGCTGGCGTGCGGAACGCCGCGCGCGGAAGTAACCGTCTAAGAACCGCAAACGCTGAGTGGGGCAAGTTCAGCCCCGCTTTCAGGTAAATTTCTGGTATTCCATCCTATATGGACATCATCCTCGTCACCACGATCATCGCGTCGCTCTTTGTGGTTATCGGTTTGGCCGAGCCGTTGGCGGCGCGGTTGCGTCTGCCGTTTAGTGTGATCCTTGCGGTGGTGGGGATCCTCATCGGCGCATCGGCGATCTTCCTGCTGCGTACGGATCTGACCGATGCGCTCAACCCAATGGCCGCGGCCATTCTGGGGTTGCCAATCCGGTCAAACGTCTTCCTTTACGTCTTCCTGCCGACGTTGTTGTTTCAGGCCACCTTGGGGATGAACCTGCGGCGCATGGTCGACGACTGGGTCCCGATTTTGGTGCTGGCCGTGGTGGCTGTAGTGGTGGCCACGGTCAGCATCGGCTACGCGCTTTTCTGGGTCAGCGCCATTCCACTAGCGGCCTGTCTTTTGATCGGGGCCATCGTGTCCACGACAGACCCTTCAGCGGTAGTCTCGATCTTCCGCTCAATCTCGGCCCCGCGACGGTTGGCGCGGATCATTGAGGGCGAAAGCCTGCTGAATGATGCCGCGGCCATCGCGCTGTTTGGCCTTTTCATGGGCTATGTGATGCTGGGCATCCCCGACCCGGAACTGGGCAATGCCCTCGCGCAGTTCCCGGTGTTGATCGCGGGCGGGGCGCTGGTGGGCTGGCTGGGCGCGCGGATCGCGGTTTGGGTGATGGCGCTGTTTGCACGGCACGAACTGGCGCAGCAGTCGATCTCAGTCGCGCTGCCCTATCTGGCCTATATCGTGGCGGAGCAAAGCGTTGGTGCGTCTGGGGTGATCGCCGTGGTCGCGGCAGGGCTGACGCTGAACCTGACCGCGCCGGGACGGCTGCCGCCGCAGTCGCTGACCAACCTGCGCGAGCTTTGGGATGTGTTGGCGCATTGGGCGGGCGCGCTCATCTTTATCCTCGCCGCCCTGCTGATCCCGCGTCTGCTGGAGGAAGTCCGGCTAGAGGACTTTTTCCTCATTGCCGTGGTTGTGGTGGCTGCGATTTTCGCACGCGCGGTGATCCTTTTTGGTCTGCTACCCTTGCTGACCGCGGCAAAGCTTTCTCCGCCAGTTGAGCGGCCCTACCGCGCGGCGATTCTTTGGGGTGGGCTGCGTGGGGCGGTCACGCTGGCGCTGGCGCTGGCGGTAACGGAAAGCGTGCGGGTGCCGGACGACATTCAGCGGATCGTGGGTATCTTGGCCACCGGATTCACGCTGTTTACGTTGTTGGCCCAAGGTACCACGCTGCGCTGGATCATTGGACGCTTGGGGCTGGATCAGCTTTCGCCCATCGACCATGCGCTGTCACGGCAGGTCATCGCCGTGGCCTTGCAGACCGTGCGCGAGGACGTGGCCCAAACGACCGAGAATTACGACCTTAACCGCGATATTGTCCGCTCCGAGGCCAAGAGGTTTGGCGAGCGGCTTGAGACGGCGGTGAAAACCGCTGAAGATGCGACCGATATCCTCGACCGTGACCGCATTGCGCTTGGGCTCATTGCCCTTGCCGGGCATGAGCGCGACACGATCCTTGCGCGGGTGCGGGAGCGAACGATTTCTGCGCGCATGGCTGATTTGGTGCTCTCGGACGCGGATCGGCTGATCGAAGGCGCGCGGACCCAAGGCCGCAGCGGATACCAACGCGCCGCGCGGCGCAGCGTGGCCTATGGGCGCACATTTCGCGCGGCGGCGGTGCTGCACGGGCGCTATGGTGTCTCTGGCCCGCTGGCGCGGATGACGGCAGACCGGTTTGAAATGCTGCTATCGCAAAGGTTGATTTTGCGCGACTTGGGGACATTCATCGACGGCCGCATTCGCCGTATTCACGGGCGCCGGGTGGCGGAACTGCTGCACGAGCTGCTGGCGCGTCGTATCGAAGGGATCGAAACCGCGCTTGAAGGGCTGCGGTTGCAGTACCCCGGCTATGCTGAGGAACTGGAACGGCGTTTCATTCGTCGCACCGCGCTGCGTTTAGAAGAGCGCGAATACACCCTCATGCGCGAAGATGGCCTATTCGGAGCCGAGGTCTATACCGCGCTGATGCAGGAATTGGCGACGCAGCGCATGGCGGCGGAAGGGCGGCCAGGGCTTGATCTTGCGGTACGGCGCGGGGCGTTCATTGAGCAATTCCCTCTGTTTACCGATCTGGGTCAAGCAGCTCTTAAGCGGCTCAGCCGGTCGCTGAAAACCCGCTATGTCGATATTGGCGACGTGGTTCTGCACAAAGATAGTCCGGCGCGCAGTGTGTTTTTCATCGCGTCGGGTGCGGTTGAATTGGAGACCGCGGGCCAGACATGGCGGCTGGGTCGGGGCGAAATGTTCGGGCAGATGGCCATCCTGACCAACCGGGTGCGCCGGGTGGATGTCCGCGCCATCGCGCCTACGACCCTCTTGGTATTGGACGAAGATCGCTTTCGCCGCCTGCTTGAGCGTAGCGCGGCACTGCGAGAGGCCGTTCGGGCCAGCGCGGAGAAGCGGGGGATCGATCCGGTTGATCTGATCTCTGGCGACGGTGCTAGGTGAGTGTGTGGGTGGGGAAAGCCCTAGGACGGCAGTAGGGCCGCTGGTTAAGTGTTTGGAACGTAGGCTGTGCAGCGGTATTTAAGAAAGGATGAATGGGGGAGGTGCGCGTGCAATTGCGGTCGGTGCGGCTAGTTGGCCAGCCGCACCGTAAAAAGCGGAATCAATCGTCGTTTGTGATCTCGCCGGTGCTTGCGTCAATCAGCACTTCGCGTTCGCCACTGGCATCGGTCAGTTCGACTTCATAGACCATGCGGTCATCCTCTTCGTCGAGCGACAGTTCTTCAATTTGGGTGCCTTCTTGGCCCTCAAGCTCGGCCAGAGCTTTCATCAGCATTTCGCGGGAGTCGCCGGCGGCGCGTAGCTCATCCTCTTGGAACAGACCACTTAGAAAGCTGGTCAATTCTTCTTCAGATTGGGAGAGTACCTCACCTGTTGCAGCGTTAACGGTGACTTCATAGACGGCGTCGCCCCGGACAAGGTCGATCTCATAGACCAGCGCGTCGCCTTCGGTTTCAATCTCGGCCTCCAGCACGCCGCCATCGATGCTGCCTTGGGCGGCTTCAATCGCTTGGGACATGGAGATCTGGTTTGTCTGCGATGCGGTGTCTTGGGCAAAGAGGGCCGCAGGGGCAAGCAGGAGAGATGTGGCGATAGCGGTGAACTTATGTGGCATTGGAAGACCTCATTGGTTGCGTTGTGGTTCTGCCGACCCGCTGATGAGATGCGGTATCGGCGTTCCCGGCTCAACGCGTGGCACTCGAGGCTGTTCCATAGGGGAGGGCGGTCGTGTCAATCAGCGAAAAGGTTGTCAGTCTGCGCTATCGCGCGGGCTTTATCGTCGCTGACGGTGAGGAAGCGCGCCAGTGCTGCGGTATTTGTATCCGTGTCGGCGAATTCAGACAGGCGGGTGTAGTTTTGAAACTGGGCATCGCGAATTTGGTCTGTTTCGTGCAGCATATCGCCTCGGATCGTAGGCAGCAGGCGCGACAGGGTTTCTTGGGACGTTTGATCTCCGGCCAGCCCGATGCGCATGGCATGACCGGTCAGATAGGAATCCGTCAGGCTACACTCAATCTCAAGCATGCGCACTTGCGCGCGGTCTGAGGCAAAATCATTCAGCAGGTCGAGATTGGATGTATCCATGCAGACGATCAGCCGCTCACTGTCGTAGTAGTCATAGAGCATCCGCATCAGCGCGCGCCGGTGCCGGGTGCGTTTTCCAAGCGTGGTTTGGATGCCGCCGAGATCCGGCAGGGGTGTGTCTTCCTCGCTAAACAGAAAGTCGATTGCGGGCAGATTGGTTACCTGCCGCATCCGTTCCAAGACCCGTTTGGCCACATGCCATTTCTTGGCGATGACGATCAGGAGTTCCCGCTCGCGGCCAAGGCTGGCTTCGGTCTCCCAAAAACGGGTGGCAAAGCGGCGGCCAATGCGGCCACGGGCGGTAAGGAACTTGAACAGGCTGCCGCCTTCGTTACTGATCTGAAACTGCACGCCTCGGGCTGAATAGAGCAGGCCGAGACGACGTTTGAGGTCCAGCGCGTCGGGGCTAATTTTGCGCGCGAAGAGGTAATCTTGGCTTAGCAGCAGGTCGTAGTGATCATTGTAGAAAGTGACCGGCATGCCGTAGTCGGTGAACAGCAGGAAGGTCAGGCTGCGGTTGGAGATTTCCCCTTCTGGGACGAGGTGGCGCACGAGGGTTTGAAAGAACGTCTCATCCGGGATCCACGTGCTGCGGAAAAACCGCATCACATCGCGGCGCTTGCGGGTGAATTCGATCAGCGCCTCGACCGTGCGGCGGCGCAGGCACCACCATTGGCTGCCGATCTGCACCTGTAGGTCGGCGGGAATTTTGCGCGTAAGGCCGAGGCGTTTTTGAACGTCGAACATCGCGTAAAATCGCTTGCGCTGCGTGCGTTCGTTGAACCAATGGCGGTAGATCAGCCGCTCTTCTTTCCAGCCGGTTTTGATCCAATCGCTTTCGAAGTAGTCCACGCTTTCGATAAAGTCGGTGTCGTTCTCGTCAAGAAATTGGTGCGCGTATTCTGCGGATTTGATTGCCATGCAATCGCCGGACATCAAATAGAAATGCGTGGCGCGGGGAAAGCTTTCCATCGCGGCTTTGAGCGTATCGATTGTGGCCTGGACCAAAGACCATTCGCCCCAGCCGCAGCGGATACGTTTGCGCGGGAAGGTGACGTTGGGATTGTCGCCAAGGGCAGCGGTAATCTGTCCATAATCGGCGGCACTGGCTGAGGCGTCAAAATGGATCGCCATGTAATCGCCCGCCGCAGTCAGTCGCTCGGCCTGCCGGATGACGGCATCCGGATCCTTGTGGCACAACAAGATATAGGCAATTTTCGCCATGCAGGATACCGAATGTCCCTTGTCGTGGCCCGCTACCTCTGGCCCTTTACCGTGGATTGTTTACCTAGTTAGTAGTGAAGACTGATTGAATAAACAGCATTTCTTTGCTTTTTTACGGCAAGGCCAAACTGTTGCTCAAAACAGTCAGCGCCAGCAGGAGGCAGGACAAGCATGGGTTTTCCCGGAACGTGGATGACGGAAAGTGAAAGCATGGTGTACCGCGTGGTGCCCAAATGCGCTTGTTCGACCATTGGCCAGATCATGTATTATTCCGATCATGGCGAATTCTTTGATGGGGATATCCATGATGCCAAGGCAGGTATCCACAAATGGGCCTTGGATACATCGCAGGGGCCGATCACCGATAATGTGACGGCACGCAAGTCCTATGCCTTTACCTGCGTGCGCAACCCATACACGCGGGTTCTATCGTCCTTCTTTGACAAAATCTGCGGCATCCAGCGTAACGGTCGGCGGTATCGTGGGAACATGGTGCCGCTGTTGGTGCAGAAATACGGGATCGATGTAGGCGGCGATGATGGCAAGCAGGAGTTTGACCAAATCGCCAGCTTCCGGCGCTTCTTGCTGTTTGCGCGCGATACCATTCGTTGGCGGCGGCCGATGGACCCGGACATTCACTGGTCTGCGGTGTCGGGCCATGTCAGCACCTTCATCATTAATGGCGGCACCTACAACAATATCTTTTGGACCGAGCAGTTTAACGATGGCATGCAACAGGTGCTCGACGCGGTAGAGCCGCCGCATCGGGTTGATCTGGCGGCGATCCCTCGGTTCAACGAAAGCGAGGGCCACGGGCCTAAGCGGGCGCATCCGGTCGAGGATTACTTTGACGATCTGTCGATGCATCTGATGCGCGAGATCTACAAACGCGACTTCGATCTCTTCAAATATGACTTCGACAATCCCGGCAATAAGCTGCCCGTGGGTGAGATCGATCTCGATGAGGTTCACGCCAAACTGGGTGACTGAGCGGGTGCATCTTGCACCGGGGCGGGTCGCGCTCTACATGCTTTGGCATGTCACAGGTCAAAACCAGCTCCAAATCCGATCCGAACTACAAGGTGATCGCCGAAAACCGCCGCGCGCGGTTTGATTACGCTATCGAAGAAGACATCGAATGCGGCATCATCCTTGAAGGATCCGAGGTGAAATCTCTGCGCGAAGGTGGGGCGAATATCGCCGAGAGCTATGCCGCCGTGGAAGATGGCGAGCTGTGGCTGGTGAACTCCTATGTGGCACCCTACCGGCAGGCGAAGACCTTCCAGCATGAGGAACGCCGCCGCCGTAAGCTGTTGATCAGCCGCAAGCAACTGGCCGATCTGTGGAATGCCACGCAGCGCAAAGGCATGACGTTGGTGCCTTTGGTGATGTATTTCAACCATCGTGGCATGGCCAAGATCAAGATCGGCGTGGCCAAGGGTAAGAAGCTGCATGACAAGCGCGAAACGGCGGCCAAGCGCGATTGGTCGCGCCAGAAGCAGCGGTTGTTGAAAGACCACGGGTAAGGCAGCCCCCTAGGCCCGGGACAAGCCGCAGGCGCCGGGCCATCGCCTGCCCCTCCCCAGGGTAGGCGATTTGGTGAGGCTGGGTGCTCCTTCGCAAGCACACATCAAACCTGAACTATAAAGTGGCATGAATACCCCATAGCATCGCCAACTCAGGGGCAGGCAACGCCCCTCACCGCCCCCTTCCACTTGCCAGCACCCCCTACCGGTTATAGTCAAGGGCAACGCCCGCGACGAAGGAGGCCCCAATGGCCGACGATCCCAAGACATTGGTTTCAACCGACTGGTTGGCTCAGCACCTGAAAGACCCGGACCTGCGCATCCTTGATGCCTCGTGGTATCTGCCCGACGCCGGGCGCGATCCGAAGGCCGAGTATGACGCAGCGCACATCCCCGGCGCGCGGTTTTTTGACATCGACGATATCTCGGATGCGCGCTCCGACCTGCCGCATATGGCCCCCCCGATCGAGAAATTCATGTCGCGCCTGCGCGCTATGGGCGTGGGCGATGGGCATCAGGTGGTGGTCTATGATGGCGCCGGGCTGATGTCGGCGGCGCGGGTCTGGTGGCTCTTCCGTCTGATGGGACAAGAAAATGTTGCCGTGCTCGACGGCGGTTTGCCGAAGTGGCAGGCCGAGGATCGCCCGACTGAGGACATGCCGCCCGTGCCGCGTGACCGCCATATGACCGTGCGCTTCCAGAATCAGCTGGTCCGCGATGTCACCCAAGTGGCCCATGCCTCGAAACTCGGCGATCCGCAGATCGTGGACGCCCGTGCCGCTGCTCGCTTCCGTGGCGACGCGCCCGAGCCGCGTGCAGGGCTGCGTGCGGGGCATATTCCCGGCGCGCGCAATGTGCCCTTCACCGAACTGCTGAACGACGACAAGACGATGAAAACCCCCGAACAGACCCGCGCCATCTTTGAGGCCGCAGGCATTAACCTGTCCAAACCCGTCATCACCTCCTGCGGGTCGGGCATCACCGCCGCCGTACTGGCGCTGGCGCTGGAGCGGACGGGCCACCGCAAGTGGTCGCTCTATGATGGCTCCTGGGCGGAGTGGGGCATGTTCCCTACCGTGCCTGTCGCCACTGGCGCGGCCTAACCTTTTTCTGATCACATTCAACCGGAGAATTCCATGTTCGAGACGCTCAAGGCCCAGCCCGCTGACAAGATCCTCGCCCTTGTACAGGCCTACCGCGAAGACCCGCGCGACACGAAGATCGACCTTGGCGTCGGCGTCTATAAAGACGCCAGCGGCAACACCCCGATCATGCGCGCCGTGAAAGCCGCCGAGCAGCGCATTTGGGAAAGCCAAGACACCAAGGTTTACACCGGGCTGGCAGGCGATCCGGCCTATGCCGATGCGATGGCTGCGCTGGTGTTGGGCGATGCCGTGCCGCGCGGCGCCATCGCCGCCGCCGCCACCCCCGGCGGGACCGGTGCGGTGCGTCAGGCGTTTGAACTGGTGCGTATGGCCAACCCCGAAGCGCGGGTGTTCGTGTCTGACCCGACATGGCCGAACCACCTGTCGATCCTGTCCTATCTGGGCATGGAAGTGGTGAATTACCGCTATTTCGACAGTGAAACCGGCGGCGTGAATTTCGACGGCATGATCGAAGACCTCAAGACCGCAAAGAAAGGCGATGTGGTGCTGCTGCACGGTTGCTGTCACAATCCAACAGGCGCGAACCTGAACAGCGCCGAGTGGGATGCGGTGATCGAAGTGCTGCAAAGCACCGGTGCCGTCCCGATGATCGATATCGCTTATCAGGGCTTTGGCGATGGGTTGGAGGCCGATGCCGCCGCAACCCGCAAGGTGGCCTCCTCCGTGCCGGAATGCCTGATCGCGGCCAGCTGTTCCAAGAACTTCGGCATCTACCGCGAGCGCACCGGCATTTTGATGATGGTCGCTTCTGAAGCCACACAGGGGCTGAACCAGGCCACGCTGGCGTATCTTAACCGCCAGAACTACAGCTTCCCGCCCGATCATGGCGCGCGGATCGTGTCGACTATTCTGACCGATGCTGAGCTCAAGGCCGATTGGAAAGCAGAGCTTGAAGAGGTGCGTAACACCATGCTGGCCCTGCGCGAGCAACTGGCGGGTGAATTGCAGCGCCTGTCTGGGTCGGACCGTTTTGGCTTTCTCGCTCAGCACCGCGGCATGTTCTCCCGCCTTGGTACTACGCCGGACAAAGTAGAGGCGCTGCGCGAAAAACATGGTATCTATATGGTCGGCGACAGCCGCATGAACATCGCAGGGTTGAACCAGAACAGCGTGCCTATTCTGGCCCGTGCGATCATTGACGTAGGCATCTAACGCCAGTTCGGGCCGCGCCTGTCGCGGCC